>NZ_JBWKOZ010000012.1:0-240492 GCF_059416325.1 Variovorax sp. GW821-FHT09D05
ACTCTTCTTCATGGGCTCCTCTTCGGGCGGGAGCCATCTTCCTAGAAATCAATGTCTCGGAGAAACCGGGCAGGTCAGGTTGGGGTAGGGCGAAGCGCTAGCGCCCCAGTCAGCTTCAACTGGGCATCCCACAAAGAGGGGATGCCCAGGACCTTGCACTTCGCTACCGTAGTGCAGGGGAGCACCACAAAGGTACGGGTCGAAAGATGGCTTGGAAAGCGGCGAGCATAGCTATAGCGGCGTTTCCAGTTGCCGTCAGGTTGCCCTTTGCCTTCGAGGGAGGTCACTTTGAAGCTTGAGAAAATAACCATCTCCAACTTTAAGAGCCTGCGTCATCAGGTGTTTGAACCGACTCGGTTTGGCTGCTTGGTAGGAGAGAACAACGCAGGAAAGTCTTCAGTCCTTCAGGCAGTTGTTACTGCTCTAAATCGTCCAGCGCAGTTGCCGCTGAGTCACTTTTACGATCCAACAGAGCCAGTTGAATTCGTTGTTCGCTTCACCGATGTGAGTGAAAGGCATCTCGCTAGGCTGGCCCTTGAGCACAGAGCGAGGATTGGGGCTATCGTGGTCAACGAGGTTTTGACACTGTGCGTCCGCTACAGGGCAGCAGAAAGAGTTGAAGTCGCCGCGTATCGCCTAGTTCCGCGAGACGTTCGCTTTCGACAGGAAACCATTGATGCTGAGCTCGGTGGGCTAAGAGGCGCGGCGATACGAGAGACCGTCGCTCGGGTGTATCCCGAGTTCATAACAGTGATGCCAGAGACTTTTCCTACACTCGCGACGGCTAAAGCATTTCTGCAGCAAAGGGTCGAGGAACTGCCAAGGGAAGAGATGGAAATGATCGAAGGGCCTTTGCCTTCGGGAATTGCACCGTCTATCTCGATGTTGTTGCCCGAGGCAATCTACATCCCTGCAGTCAAGAACCTCAGTGATGACCTCAAGACGACGCAGTCGACATCCTTCGGACGACTGCTGTCTCTACTGCTCGAAGACATGACACCAGATTTGGAAGATGTAGAGCGATCACTGTCGATACTGAATGCGTTGTTTAATCGTGTGACTGAAGGGGATCGAGTAGTAGATCAACGGCATCCCAAAGTGCGAGCTCTTGAGTCGCGTGTTGAATCTCTCCTTGGAGAGAATTTCCCTAGCGTTAGAGTGCAACTCCACATACCACCTCCGGAACTAAAGACCATTCTGAGCACTGCTCAGATTTATATCGATGACGGCTCGCGCGACCTAATAGAGAACAAGGGTGATGGCATCAAGAGGTCGCTGACGTTCGCACTCCTGCAGGCATATGTTCTTCACCTAGAAGAGCAAGGGCAGGCAGACCCGAATGAGGGCGCGGTTTCACGACCTTTGTTCTTTCTTTTCGAAGAGCCAGAGCTTTACTTGCATCCAAAGTCGCAGCGAGTTCTGTTCAACACATTGGCGCGCATTGCAAGTACACATCAAGTCACGTTAACGACGCACTCGCCGTTGTTCTTTGCGCCGGGAGTGACCGCTGCGTTCGTACGTATTGCTAAGCGAGCAGTAGCGGAGGCGAAACCTGAAGGAGTTCTCTATCCGGTTAACTTTGATTTAGACCCTGCGAACGCAGAAATATTTCAGCTAGCTCGCTTTGAGAATGCTGATGCTGCATTCTTCAGCCAACGGGTGATTCTTTTTGAAGGAGAGTCAGATGACGCTTATTGTCGGCATGTTGCCAAGATACTGAACCCGGATTGGGACTTCGATAAAAGAAACGTCGCGCTTGTCCGTGTATCAGGTAAGGGAAACTTCGCGAAGTTCAGAAGATTCTTCTCCGCTTTCGGTATTGAGATTAAGGTGGTCGCGGATCTTGATGCGCTCTTCGAGGGGTATCAGCATCTTGGTGCCAGCGCCGATATCGCCGCTCTCCGGCAGACAATGCTTCGCCAGATAGACACCAGAATCGCTGTGCTAGGCATGGTTGCAGAGCCTAAAGCCCGTCAGATCAAAGCAAGGGTTCAGCAAGAGTCTTGGAAGGCGAAGTACGACATCGTGAAAGGAACCCTTCGTGCAATTCAAGCTTCTCGCCAAGTTAACGACGAGGCATTGGCACTGTTGGATGACTTGTTTACATGGGAGCAAGAGACGGCGCGCATACAGGCCTGCGAAGCGGACGCAGACGCTGCCGCAGCGTTGATTCCGGTCTTGGACGCATTGCGAGCCGAAGGGATCTGTGTTCTCGCTCGTGGCGCTATCGAAGACTACTATCCGACCGATGCCCCGACTTCGGGATCTAAACCGGAGCGAGCGATTGCAGCCTCGGGTTTAGTCACGAATCTTGGCGAAGCTGTAGCGCTGGGCAGACCGCTAGCGACTGGACGCCTTAGCGAACTTCAAGAGGTTTTTGAAGAACTCTTTCGGTAGCTGAGTTGGTTTTTGGCTGTACCTCGATAGCTCTACTTGTTTTCTATTTTGTTGCTCATCACATACGGCTAACACCAGGTATGCCGCTGATCAATTCATCTATCGGGTTGTCAGGGTGGGCGTATATGCGATGCTCGTCTTTCAGAAACGCGTCATCAAGCAGAGGCCTCTCCGATCGATAGAAAAGTGCCTTGCGCGAATAGACTTGAATGGCGTGATTGCACTGATCCACCTCCAGCTCGCGGAGCACTACCGTTGATAGGCGAGGAGAAGCCCTGAAGGACCGAGGCCTGCTAATGATCACACTCATCGAGGGCGTAATCGGAACTAACAACTTTGGGTTGCGCGGAGCGACAGTCAAAGCCTTGAGGTTATGGAAGAACCCGTCGCCGTAGATAAATTCCTTCTTTGGTGAAAATAGAACTACGAATTTTGCAGTTGCACCAATACTGTCGGCGATAGTCCGTTGATAGCTGCGTATGTTCAATCCGATGAGTGCATTGCGCTCGCTGGATGCCAAAGGACCTCGCAGATCTTCCGCAAATACTACTGATGCTTCACGAGTCGCAGGGCTACGCACAGCCAGCGAAACCACGCTTTCGGTGAATGCGCACAGCTGTTCATCAGTGGCGGTTTGAGCGAGATACCTAGTGGCAGGATCGGAAGAGTCCGAAGACTTTCTTTCGAGGCTTTCGAGCCAAGTGATCAACGACGGAAAGTTGTTGTCGGCTGCATCGAACTCCTTCTCGAAACTGAAATCCCAAGGCGTCGAGTCTGCCGCTTCTGAGGCGAGCTTCACGTGATGTCCATTGTTGATGAGCCCCAGTTGATCGGGTGGAACTCGAATCTCGGTGCCATCCGGTTTGATCCAACCAATCTTTCCGTCTGCTGCCGACCATTTACGGGATACGCACCGAGGCCACCAATGATGTCGCTCTGACTTCAACTTAGGCACGTGTTTTCCTACTGTTCTACGCTTCGAGAAATCAAACTGGCGCGACTGAACTCGCTGCTGTGCTGTTGCTATGGCGACAGCAACGGTGATTCGAGGAAACAAGGGACACCCGGATCGCATGCTCTGGATCGCTGCGGATCTAGCGTGGAAGGCGGAGGCGGGCTGCTGCTGCATGCGTATGACGAGCGGCGGCTTGTCCCTCGTGTGTTTCGGTACGACTGGAATGCGGGCGGTGAGCTGGGCGCCGGAGCACCGGTTGGATCGCGCAGCGAAAATTTATTCCACCGGCCGCAAAGACCGAAGTTCCTCTATTCTTTTGTAGTGTTTGAATGAGAGCTTGGTAAATAACGCGGGATCAACATGCTCAATGTAGGCAAGATGGCCTACTAGCTGAGGCACTTGGTCATGTGCCAATTTTTCGGAATCAAATAGCTTGAGAAGAAGCCGGACGTGATCGCGGTAATCTCCGTGAACGACTACGGCGCCTGAATTGTTCACTCTAAGACCAGTAATTATTGTCGAGCCGCCAGCGCGACTCATATAACGGGTCTTGTTTTCATTAATTTGAAGCGACGGGCTGCTTGTCGTTTTTACGACGTCGTGAAGCAACCCGACAAATTCTTTGCAGGCTCCCCGTTTATTCGTCGAAAAAACGAAATCATCCGCGTAGCGAGTTATGGCCGCAGCGCCAAAACGCGAATCATCCATCACAGCATTGGAAAGCACCGCATCGATACGATGCATCACGATATTTGCAATCGCTGGCGATGTCGAGTAGCCAATAGGAAGCCGATCATTTTGATCAAAGCAAACATCGGAAATAAGCCGAAGTGCGTCCTTTTTAATTGACCACTCTGGAAGTAGATGACGAGACTCGAGCATGACTCGCCAAAGATCTTTAGATTCGATTGAGGGAAAAAAGTCTTTTAAATCCAGTCGAACAGAATAGTTCGCTTCTTTGTGCGTGGAGGCATTTTCAAGAATTGATTTCCCTTTTCTGAAAGCAGTGGCCGCGCAATGTACTGGGAGCAAGTCAAGCACGTTTAGGCTCAGCCACGAAAGAATTGGCTTAACCTTTACCGAGGGTTGAATGATCAGTCGCCTATCCCCATTTTTCTTTGGGATTGAAAATTTTCGGCAGCGAGTTTTGGCCAGCCTGATCGCAATTTCTAATGCTGCGACAGGTATTTTTAAGTCGCCCGAGATTTTGGAGACTACGTTATTCATATGCAAATCGCTGAGGGCTGCGCTTCTGATGGAAAACGCGAAATGCTGCCATCAACGCGTAGACGTCATATTTATATCTGAGGAAAAAGTCAGTCGTCACAGCTTCATAGATGGGAAGCAAATTGGGGGTTGATTTGCTTGCCGAGATATCTGCAACAAGTCCTGCCTCCCTGAGAACAGCGAGCAGACTGCTCGCGGCATCAAAGCTTTTTTGCCCAAATAATGAGATCAGGCACGATATTAGCTCTTTATAGCTTACAGGCCCAGACAGTAATACCAAATCATGCAAAAAATAGAGACTGATCTTGTTCATGCGTAAATCGCCAAGAGTCTCATAATTAACGGGGCCGCCATCGACTGGCTGATGAGTAAGAGCAGCTTCCAGATCCTTAAATATCGCTCCAATGCCATCCGATACTTTAATTCCATTGGAAGCCATCGGATACCACATCACGGGAGATTTTGCCTCTTTCATTGCGGCAATTGGTCCGGTGTTTATGAAGGATTCGCTGTGTTCAAATCTGGCGTTATTAACTACGATTAATTTGTGGCGCAATTTTTCATGCGCAAATGCACCTAACTCGCAGAAGGCGCTTTCGCTTTCTAAAATTATTATTACCTTGTCTGCAACATCGGAAATTCTATGCTCAAGGTCGAGGACGTTTTTTTGCGGACCAAATTTTTTGATTTCATTGAAAATTCCTTCGGCATAAATGACCGTGTAATCCGGTGATATTTGATGAATAAATTTTCTTAAATTTGCGCGCCGTTGTGATGGAGTATTTGGGGCTTGGTTTGCGCCGCACAAAAAAATAAGCTGCTTGGATCGGGACAAAAAAGAAGGGCTGTCCTTTAGGGACAGCCCAAATTCATTAAGTCTGATGCCAACCGCACTATTTTCGTAGAAGAGATTGCGCATACGACTTGCCTACATAGAGCGTCGAAGGAGTCCAACTCGGACTTCCTGCCGACTGGCGGGAATCCGAGTTGGACTCCTTCGCCGTAAGGTAAAAATAAAAGGCGGATCGCAACCCGCGACCCGGCTCAGCCGAAGCTGAACAAATGCTAGGCGAGCCAATTATGCAGACGTTGTTTCTTTTTGTGAACAGCAGCTTCCAGGTTTACGCCAATGGTTTACCCGCACGCGCAATCGTGGGCGGCGACCTACATATCGACAATCAGTCTTAAGTAGTTACTCGACGAGGTTCCGTGGTTGCGCTGTCTGATTACCACGATCTATCAAGACACAACTCGAGCACGTCCATCAGCTCATACTCAGTGGTCTTTGTGCGTCGTTGGAAGCCGCATGCAGGTCCTTCTAACGATCTCACGCATGACCTTGCTGCTGCCCCTCATCTCTGCGGCATATCCTTGACCGAATACCCCAAACTAACCGTCGCATCCTCCGGAATAGCAGGCATCGTCGCATTCCAAGCCGCCCAATCCGCCCGCATTGCAGCCAGTCGTTCAGGCTCCTTCTTCCCAAGATTCGCCCGCTCGCGCTCATCCGCAGGAATGTTGAACAGGTACTCGTTCTCGTCCACCTTCAGATACTTCCAGTCCCCATCGCGCATCGCTTCCTGCCCGCGATGGTTCATGCGCCAGTGCAGCGGCCGGCGGAAGCTGTGCTTCGCGTCTTTCAGCACGGGCATCAGCGACACGCCGTCGAGCGGATAGTCCGGATGCGATGAAACCCCGGCCGCGTCGAGCATGGTGGCTGACCAGTCCATGGTCATGCACAGCTGCGTGCTCTCGCCGCCCTTGCCGATCACCGCAGGCCAGTGCGCGATCCATGGCACGCGGATGCCGCCTTCGGTCAAATCCATCTTGCCGCCCACCAGCGGCCAGTTGTCCGAGAAGCGTTCGCCGCCGTTGTCGCTGGTGAACACCACCAGCGTGTTGTCGGCCATGCCGTGCTTTTGCAGCGCGGCCATGATCCAGCCGATGCCTTCGTCCATGTGATGAATCATGCGGCGGTACACATGAATGTTGCCGCCGGCCAGGTCGAACAGGTTGTCCTTTACGGTGGGCGCCTTGGCTGCGTCGTCACGCGTTTCCCACGGCCAGTGGGGGGCGGTGTAGTGCAGGCTCAGGAAGAAGGGCGCTTCCTGCTCTGACATGCGCTCCACATACTCGACCGCGCGTTTGGAGAGGATGTCGGTGAGGTAGCCCTCTTCCTGCTTGTCTTCCTCGCCAAGCCACAGGTCGTGGCGGCCGGTGGAGTCGCAGTGGGTGAAGTAGTCGACACCGCCCGACATGGGCCCGAAGAATTCGTCGTACCCCGAGCGCAGCGGGCCGAAGGTGGGCGGGTAGCCCAGGTGCCATTTGCCGATGAGCGCGGTCTGGTAGCCGCTGGCTTTCAGCAATGAAGGCAGGGTGGGGTGGTCGGTGGGCAGGCCTAGCGTGGTGCTGCCGCGGCTCTTGCTGTTGATGGGCTCTTCGGCGGCGCCGCGCAGGCGGTACTGGTAGCGGCCGGTGATCATGCCGAAGCGCGTGGGCGAGCACACGGGCGAGTTCGCGTAGCCCTGCGTGAGCTTCAGGCCGTTGGCGGCCAGGCCGTCGAGCACGGGCGACACGGGGCCGAACACGGCATCGCGGCCGCCGTAGCAGCCGAGGTCGGCATAGCCGAGGTCGTCGGCAACGATGAAGATGATGTTGGGTCTTGTGCTCATGTCTCTTTGACGTTCTTCTTGAAGGGGTTCAGGGCTGGTAGCCCGATTTCTGCACTACGGGCGCCCATTGCGCGCGGTAGGCCTTGAGCATGGCGGCGGTCTGCGCCTGCGTGCTCACCACCGGCGTCATGCCTGAGTCCTTGAACTTGCGTTGCGTGTCGGGGTCTTGCATGACTTCGCGGATCAGGTTGGACAGGCGCTCGACCTTGTCCTTCGACATGCTGTTCGGCGCGAAGAAGGTGTTCCAGCCGGTGGCGGAGAGGTCGAGGCCGGCTTCCTTGAAGGTGGGCACGTTCGGCGCAAAGGGCGAGCGCTTGGCGCCCGACAGCGCCAGGATGCGCAGCTTGCCCGCCGCATGCTGCGGCACCACCACGTCTTCGGTGTCGACGGCAATGGGCACCTGCCCGCCGATCAGGTCGTTCAGCAGCGGGGCCGAGCCGCGGTAGCCGATCACCTGGGTCTGCACGTTGGCCTTTTCTCCGACCATGAGGCCGAAGAAGTGCGGCAGGCTGCCGGTGGCCGGCACGCCCACGTTGGCCTGCGTGGGGTTGGCGCGCATCCACGCGAGCAGGTGGTTCAGTTCGCGCACGGGCAGGCTGGGCGAGACGGCCAGCGCAAAGTTGTAGTCGTTGACGTACGACACGGGCACGAAGTCGCGCTCTGGGTCGTAGTTGTTGTCCTTGAAGACCAGCGGCGCGACGATCATCACGGCGGGGTTGGCGAGCATCAGCACGTTCTGGTTGGCGGGCGTGATCTTCACCTGCTGCGCCGCAAGGCGGCCGCCCGCGCCGGGCTTGTTGTCTACCACCACCGCCACGCCCAGCTTTGCACCGAGCTTGTCGCCCACGATGCGCGCCACGCGGTCGGTGGCGCCGCCGGGAGCGTAGCCGACCACGATGTGCAGGGGGGTGTCGAACTTGGCCTGGGCGCTTGCCTGGGGGGCGAAGGCTGCCGCAAAGCCGGCAATGGCCAGCAGGCCGGCGGCGCGGCGGGTGAAAAGGGAGGTCGGCAGCATGATGGGCAAGTCCTTGTCGTCGTCTTCGGTCGGTCGGGCGGTGACCAGTAAGTGTGACCGCGAGGCTCGCGGTTGCGGACGATTCTGAAGACGCTGCGTTCGATTGATCAAATCAACCATTGCGGGGGTTTACCCCGCGACAACACCGGCCTCATCAGTCCACCTTCATGCCGGTTGCCTTGACGATGCGGCCGTAGCGCGCCCGGCTGGCGGCCAGGTGCTCGCTGGCCGCGCTGCCGGTTTCGCCGAGCGGCACCATGTCTAGCGAGGCCAGCCGGGCCTTGACCTCGGGCAGGGCCATCGCCTTCTGCAGCGAGGCGCGCAGCGTCTGCATCACCGGTTCGGGCGTGGCGGCGGGCACCATCGAGATATAGAGCACCTCGAACTCCAGGCCCTTCAGGCCCAGTTCGCCCACGGTGGGCACCTGCGGCAACAGCGGCGAGCGTTGTTTGCCGGTAACGGCCAGCGCGCGCAGCTTGCCCGACTGCACCTGCGGCAGCAGGCCCGGCGTGGCGAGGATGCCAGCCTGCACCTCGTCGCCCATCAGCGCCAGCACGGCCGGCGAGTTGCCTTTGTAGGGCACGTGCGTGATCTTCGCGCCCGTTTCGGTTGCAAAGATCTCGGCGGCAATGTGGCCGGGGCTGCCGTTGCCGGCCGAGCTGAAGGTGGCCGGCTCGGCCTTGGCCTGCGCGATGAACTCGGGCAGCGTCTTCGCCTTGACGCCCGGGGCCACGCCGAAGCTCAGGCCCGAAGAGCTGAAGATCATCAGCGGCTTCAGGTCTTTGGCCGCGAAGGGCATCGACGCGTACAGGTGCGGGTTGATGGTGAAGGTGCTGTCGATGCCCAGCAGCACCGTGTAGCCGTCTGCCGGGCTCTTGGCGACCAGGTCGGCACCGATGTTGCCGCCGGCGCCGGGCCGGTTGTCGACGATGAAGGGCTGCTTCAGGTCTTTCTGCAGCGCGTCGGCCAGCGCGCGGCCGAGGATGTCGATGGGGCCGCCCGCCGGGAAGTTGGTGAGGAACTTCACCGCCTTGGTGGGGTAGGGCGCATCGGCTGCGGTGGCGTGGGGGGCGATGGTGCCAAGGGCGAGTGCCGCGCAGGTAGTGATGGCAAAGGCAAGGCGGCGCGTGCCGCCGAAGGCTTTCGGTGAACCGGTGGTCATGTCTCTGTTTGTCTCCTTGTTGGAGGCAACTCTAGGAGGCTGGGAGCACCGGCACAACTGAAAGCTCTTCTGCCAGGTATTCCTGATGGTTATATTCAAACGGCCGCTCGCTCAAGGAAAGCCCCATGTCAGCCATGAACTTTGCGCGCCTGAAGCTGCGCCATCTGCAATGCCTCGTGATGGTGGCGCAGGAGCGCAACCTCGTGCGCGCGGCCGAGGCGTTGTCGCTCACGCAGCCGGCGGTGTCCAAGACCATCGCCGAGCTGGAAGAGATCGTCGGTCGCCAGCTGCTGCTGCGCCGCCGCCGCGGCGTGGAGCTCACACCGGCCGCCGAGGTGCTGGTGCGCCATGCCGTCTCTGCCCTGCGCGGCCTGCGCGAAGGCATGGGCCTGGCCATGGACCAGCCCGAGGCCGACCAGTTGCGCGTGGCCGTCGGCGCCTTGCCGAACATGGTGGCCAACCTGCTGCCCGAGGCCGTCGCCCTGCTGAACGAAGCGCACCCCGCGCTGCGCGTGCGCGTGATGAGCGGCACCAATGCTCAACTGATGACGCAGCTGCGCCAGGGCGAAATCGACGTCGTGCTCGGCCGCCTCGCGCAGGCCTCGGCGATGGCTGACCTGGCCTTCGAACAGCTCTTCAGCGAGCCGCTGCTGCTGGTGGTGCGCCCCGGCCATCCGCTCGCGTCACGGCGCAAGCCGACGCTCGACGCGCTGGCCGCGCACCCGCTGGTGCTGCCGGTGTCGGGCACGCTCATCAGGCACACGGCCGATGCCTTCCTGATCGCGCAGGGCCTCGCGCTGCCCAATCGGCTGGTGGAGGCGACCGACACGAGCTTCGTGGTGGGGCTGCTGCAGCGCTGCGACGCAGTATGGTTCGCGCCGCAAGGAGCGGTGGAAGGCTTCATCGCGCGCGGCGAGTTGAAGCGCGTGGCCATCGACACGTCGAGCACCGAAGGCCCGGTCGGGTTCACGGTGCGCCGCAGCGGCGAGCTGGGGGAGGGCGCGCGGCTGCTGCTCGCAACGATCCGCGAGATCGTGCTCAAGCGAAAGAGTTGAGGCCCTAGGCGGGAGCCTTGAGGTCGTTTTCCCGCAGCATCACGGGCTCCATCGAGCCCTGTGCCAGCCGGCGCCGCACGGCCGCGTCGATTTCCTGGGCATGAAGGCCGTAGGTGTTCAGTGGGTCGGCGTCTTCGCCGGTGCGGTAGTGATAGCGCAGGGTTTCCCTTCCGATGCTCGCGTTCACGTCGTGGCCTTCCACCGCCACCGAAAAGCGCACCGTGCCCGAAGCGTCGTGAAAGAAGGCGGCGTCAGCCATCGCAAGGCCTGGTGTGTGTCATGGGAGTCCTTTCGGTGATGCGCAGAAAGACATCCGCGTGGGGCACTCTAGTCCTTAATGCCGGTGGCGTCTGTCCGGTCTCACGCTTATGCTCTCGCCGGCATGGACATACAGAGGAGGAGCAGCCGATGAGTTCGTTGGAAGAAGTCTGGGCCTACCGCGAGGAGACCCTTTACCCGCAGCTGTTCGGTGAAAAGCACAACGGCATCTTCGTGCTGGACCACGACGACTTCACGTCGCTGGGCGCCGAAAACGTCGATCCGCGCTGGCTGCATCTCGGCGTGTTCGAGTTCGAGCCGACGCCCGCGCGCAACTCGTGGCTCTACGTCACTTCGGGCGGATCGACGCCCTGGGAGACGGAGCCTGCCGACTACAACCCCGAGGAATATTCGTGGCTGGGCTCCGAGCTGGTCATCGAAGTGCCCTCGCAGCCCAAGGACCAGTGGCCGATCAAGCTGCTGCGCCGGCTGCTGGCCTACAACGTGCTGCTCGCGCACGGGCAATTCGGCGAAGACAAACCGTTGCTCGACTACGGCGGCCGCATCCCCATTGGCGATGTGATCCGCGAGAAGGGCGCCATCGGCCTGCGCTGCGTCGTGCTGGCGGAGCCGAAGCACTATCCCGCCACGGCGCAGCTGGCCTCGGGTCAATTCGACTTTCTTCATGCCGTGGGTATTACCGATTCAGAAAAGGACTGGGCCAGGGCGCACAGCTCCGAAGCGCTGCTCCGGCTGCTCGAAGTGCATGGTGGCTTTCCCGTGACGGACCCGCGACGCAAGGCCGTCGCATGAGCCGTGCAAAAGGAGCTACAACCGCACCAACAAAATCCGAACCGTCGCGTGAGCGTGCGCTCGAGCTGGCCGAGTCGCTGCATGCGATGGGCCCGATCGAGGTCAAGCGCTTCTTCGGCGGCTTCGGGCTGGTCATGCAGGGCGTGCAGTTCGCCTTCGTCATGAAGAGCACGCTCTACCTGCGTAGTGGACGACACCACCCGCCCGGAGTTCGAACGCATCGGGGCGACGCCTTTCACGTATGCCACGCGCGTCTCGAACGTCAAGGTGGCGAGCTACTACCAGGCGCCGGTCGATGCGATGGACGACCCGCACGTGCTGCGCGAATGGGCCGTGAAGGCTTATGCGAGCGCGGTGGGTGCGCAGCGGCCTAAGCCTGCTGCGCCGCGCAAGAAGCGCCCCGCTCAGGCGCCGACGTAGGCCGCGAGATGCTCGCCCGTGAGGGTGGAGCTGGCGGCGACGAGGTCAGCAGGCGTGCCTTCGAACACGACCTGGCCGCCGTCATGCCCGGCGCCGGGGCCGAGGTCGATGATCCAGTCGGCGTGCGCCATCACCGCCTGGTGGTGCTCGACGACGATGACTGACTTGCCTGCATCTACCAGCCGGTCGAGCAGGCCGAGCAGTTGCTCGACGTCGGCAAGGTGCAGGCCGGCGGTCGGCTCGTCGAGCACGTAGACGCCGCCTTTTTCCGCCATGTGAGTTGCCAGCTTGAGCCGCTGCCGCTCGCCGCCCGACAGCGTGGTGAGCGGCTGGCCCAGGCTGAGGTAGCCGAGCCCGACGTCGGCCAGCCGGTCGAGGATGGCGTGCGCAGCCGGCGTGCGTGCATCGCCAGCGCCGAAGAACTCTTTGGCTTCAGTCACCGACATGGCGAGCACTTCGCTGATGTCGCGCCCGCCGAAGTGATGCTCGAGCACCGAGGCGTGAAAGCGCTTGCCCTCGCACTCCTCGCAGGTGGTGGCAACGCCGGCCATCATCGCGAGGTCGGTGTAGATGACGCCCGCGCCGTTGCAGGCGGGGCAGGCGCCCTCGGAGTTGGCGCTGAACAACGCAGGCTTCACGCCGTTGGCCTTTGCGAACGCATTGCGGATCGGGTCGAGCAGCCCGGTGTAGGTGGCAGGGTTGCTGCGCCGCGAGCCGCGTATCGAGCCTTGGTCTACCGACACCACGCCCGCGCCAGCAGGAATCGACCCGTGCACGAGCGAGCTCTTGCCGGAGCCGGCCACGCCGGTCACCACGACCAGCACGCCGAGCGGCACGTCGACGCTCACGTTGCGCAGGTTGTGCGTCTTTGCCCCGCGGATCGGCAGCTTGCCCGTGGGCTTGCGCACCTTCTTCTTGAGAGCGGCCCGGTCGTCGAGGTGCCGGCCGGTGAGAGTGTTGCTGGCCCGCAGTGCTTCGACAGTGCCCTCGAAGCACACGGTGCCACCGGCAGTGCCGGCCCCGGGGCCGAGGTCGACGACGTGGTCGGCGATGGCGATGGCCTCGGGCTTGTGCTCCACCACGAGCACGGTGTTGCCCTTGTCGCGCAGCCGCAGCAGCAGGCTGTTCATGCGCTGGATGTCGTGGGGGTGCAGCCCGATGGTCGGCTCGTCGAAGACGTAGGTCACGTCGGTGAGCGAGGAGCCGAGGTGGCGAATCATCTTCGTGCGCTGCGCCTCGCCGCCCGAGAGCGTGCCCGAGGGCCGGTCGAGGCTCAGGTAGCCGAGCCCGATTTCCACGAACGAGTCGAGCGTGTGTGCCAGCTTGGCGAGCAGCGGCGCCACCGATGGCTCGTCGAGGCCGCGCACCCATTCGGCCAGGTCACTGATCTGCATGGTGCAGGCATCGGCGATGTTGATCTTCTTGATCTTCGAAGACCGGGCCGCCTCGCTGAGCCGGGTGCCTTCGCACTCGGGGCAGGTGCTGAACGTTACCGCGCGCTCCACGAAGGCACGGATGTGCGGCTGCATGGCATCGACGTCTTTCGCGAGGAAAGACTTCTGCACCTGCGGAATCAGCCCCTGGTAGGTGAGGTTGATGCCATCGACCTTGATCTTGGTCGGCTCCTTGTGGAGCAGGGCGTCGAGCTCTTTCTTGGTGAACTTGCGGATCGGCTTGTCGGGGTCGAAGAAGCCGCAGCCGTTGAAGATGCGGCCGTACCAGCCCTCCATGCTGAAGCCGGGAATGGTGAGTGCGCCCTCGTTGAGCGACTTGCTGTCGTCGTAGAACGCGGTCAGGTCGAAGTCGGTAACGGCGCCCCGGCCTTCGCAGCGCGGGCACATGCCTCCGGTGCGGTTGAAGCTTTGTTTCACGGTCTTGCTGGCACCGCGTTCGACGGTGATGACGCCGGTCGCCTTGACCGATGGCACGTTGAATGCAAAGGCGCTGGGCGAGCCGATGTGCGGCTTGCCGAGGCGGCTGAAGAGAATGCGCAGCATCGCGTTGGCGTCAGTCGCGGTGCCGACGGTGGAGCGCGGGTCGCCGCCCATGCGCTCCTGGTCCACGATGATCGCGGTCGTCAGGCCGTCGAGCACGTCGACCTCGGGCCGCGCCAGCGTGGGCATGAAGCCCTGCACGAAGGCGCTGTAGGTTTCGTTGATGAGCCGCTGCGACTCCGCGGCGATGGTGCCGAACACCAGCGAACTCTTGCCCGAGCCCGAGACGCCGGTGAACACGCTCAGCCGCCGCTTCGGCAGCTCGACGCTGATGTCCTTGAGGTTGTTCACGCGGGCGCCCTGCACGCGAATCAGGTCGTGGTGGTCGGCGGCGTGGGGTGCGTTCTTCTGCGTGTCCTTCGAGTACTTCGAGTCCTTCTTTGGGGCCTTGCTCATCGTGTCTCCGTGTCTCCGTCTTTCGGGTGGTGGGTCAGCGCAGCTGCTGGATGCGGATCATGTTGCCCGCCGGGTCGCGCACGGCGCAGTCGCGAACGCCGTAGGGCTGTTCGGTCGGCTCTTCGACGATCTCGGCCTTGGCGGCCTGCAGCCGCGCGAAGGCGCCGTCGAGGTCCTTGGTGGCAAACAGGATCGTGGCGTAGGTGCCCTTGGCCATCATCTCGGCGATGGTGCGGCGCTCGTCGTCGGTGAGGCCGGGCGTGGCGGCCGGCGGATACAGCACGATCGAAATGCCGGGCTGGCCTGCGGGGCCGATCGTGATCCAGCGCATGCCGCCGTATCCGACGTCGTTGCGAATCTCGAAGCCGAGGGTGTCGCGGTAGAAAGCCAGCGAGGTTTCCGGGTCGTCGTGCGGGAGGAAGGTCGAGTGAATGGTGATGTTCATGGCGATAGTGCTAGGTAGGCAGGGGTGGCGATGCTAGCTGCGGCTCCGGGGCCGGCGCTTCTCGATTCCTGATCGGTCGTGTCACCTGCTTGGCCACGCACGAAGGCATTCCCTCGGTCGCGCTCGCTTCCTGGCGCCGGTAGCTGCCGGGCGGCATGCCGACGAGTTCGCTGAAGCGGGTGGTGAAGGTGCCCAGCGACCCGCAGCCGACCGCGAAGCAGACCTCGGTAACGCTCAGGTCGCCGCGGCGCAGCAGCGCCATGGCGCGCTCGATGCGCCGCGTCATCAGGTAGGCGTAGGGCGGCTCGCCGTAGGCGATGCGGAACTGGCGGCTGAGGTGCCCGGCCGACATGCCCGCGTCGCGGGCGAGCGTTTCAAGGTCCAGTGGCTGCGCGTATTCGCGGTCGATCCGGTCGCGAACGCGGCGCAGCCGTGCGAGGTCGCGCAGTTGCTGCGCAGCGGTGGGTCTGCTGGTCATCCGGCGGATCGTGCCACGGTGCGCCGCAGTGCTCAAGCCGAGCGGGGCGTTCGAGATCAAGGGGCTTTTGAATCGCAGATCGGCCGCTTGGTCTAATGGTGGACTCATGAGAAAAGTCGACCCCGAACGCCAGTCGCTGGTCGACGCCCTGCGCGGCTTCGCGCTGCTGGGCATCCTGGTCGTGAACATCGCGAGCTTTTCCTCGACCTACTACGGCGTTGGCGTGCCCGACCCGATGGCGCAATCGGCGCTGGAGCGCGCGGCCCTGCTCGTCAGGACGCTGGTGTTCGAGACCAAGTTCTACCTGCTGTTCTCTTTTCTCTTCGGCTACAGCTTCACCTTGCAGATGCGCGCGGCCGAGCGCGACGGCAAGCCCTTCGCGCCGCGCCTGCTGCGGCGCCTGGGGGCGCTGTGGGTCATCGGCCTGTTGCATGCTGTGGTGCTCTATCACGGCGACATCCTCACCACCTATGCGGTGCTGGGCGCGGTGCTGCTGATGCTGCGGCGGCGCAGCGATGTGTTCCTCGCGCGCTGCGCGGTCGGGCTGGTGCTGGCGACGGCGCTGCTCTGGGCCGGCATGGGGTATCTGTGGGCGCTGGCCGGCATTCCGCAGGACACGATGCGCAATGCCTACGGCGAGGCGGCTGCGGCACTGGGGGCCTATCGCGGAACGCCCGCCACGGTGATCGTCCAGCACCTGCGCGAGCTGTCGCAGATCTGGTGGGTCACGGGGCTGGTGCAGGCGCCGACGGCGCTGGCGATGTTCTTCGCGGGCTTCATCGCCGGGCGGCGCGGGCTCTTCGCAAATGCCGATGCGCATCGTGCGCTGTTCCGGCGACTGCTGTTCTGGGGGCTGGCCATCGGGCTGCCGGGGGCCTTGGTGTATGCCTTTCCGTCGATACGGCTGGACAACGCCGTCCGCGAGCTCTACGGCCTCGCAGCCACGCTGTTGACCGCGCCTTTTCTTGCCGCCGCCTATGCGTCTGGCCTGGTGCTGCTGATGCAGACGCCGCGCGGTCACGTGCTCGAAGGCCTGCTGGCGCCGGCGGGGCGCATGGCGCTGACCAACTACCTGATGCAGTCGCTGGTGTGCGCATGGCTCTTCCTGGCGTACGGGCTGCGCTGGATCGGCACGGTCGGCCCGCTCGCGGCCACGGCAATTGCTTTCGCGATCTTCGCGGCGCAGCTGGTGCTGAGCCGCTGGTGGATGAGCCGCTTCGTCTACGGGCCGGTGGAGTGGCTGCTGCGCGCGTTCACGAACCTCGCGCTTCCTGCGATGCGCCGCAGGCGCTGATCCCTGATCGCAGCGTTTACGGTGGCGGAAGTGGCCGCGACCACAGCCACGCCAGCACCGTCGCCATGCACGCGATGGCCAGTACGGCGAGCCAGGTGCGGTGTGCGGTGAAAGAAACGATCACCGCGCACACCGCCATCGTTGCCGTCGCGCTCCACTTGGCGCGGCGGCTCACGGTACGGCCGTTGGCCCAGTTGTGCAGCAGCGGGCCGAACAGGCGGTGATTCAGCAGCCAGGCGTGCAGCCGCGGCGAGCTGCGGGCGGCGGCCCATGCGGCCATCAGGATGAACACCGTTGTCGGCATGCCGGGCACGACGACGCCGATGAGACCGAGCACCAGGCACAGCAGCGCAAAGCCGTACAGCAGGGCCCGCGTGAGCGCGGAGTGCCGTTCGGGGGGCGGTTGCTCTGGCTTCAAGGCCGGATCAGGCCACAGCCTGCTGGTGTTCGCGCTCCTGGTTGCCTTCGCTCGCGATGCGCGTCTTCGGCAGGAACTGCGGGTACTCGCGCTGCATGAAATCGATCAGCCCCTCGCGCACGCTGCAGCGCAGGTCGAAGGCCAGCCCCGAGGTGGCGGCGGTGCAGAGCACGCGGACCTGCATGGTGCGCTCGGTGGCGTCGGTCACGCGCAGGTTGAAGAAGCGGCCGTCCCACTCGGGCGCGGCCTTCACGATGCGCTCTGCCTCTTCGCGCAGCGGCGCGAGCGGCATGCCGTAGTCGACGTAGATGAAGACCGAGCCGAGCAGCTGGGCCGAGTGACGCGTCCAGTTCTGGAACGGCTTCTCGATGAAGTAGGTCAGCGGCAGGATCAGGCGCCGGTCGTCCCAGATGCGGATGACGACGAAGGTGCCGGTGATTTCTTCGACGCGGCCCCATTCGCCCTCGACCACCAGCACGTCGTCGATGCGGATCGGCTGCGCCAGCGCAATCTGCAGGCCGGCGATGAGGTTGCTGAACACCGGCTTGGCCGCAAGACCGGCCACGATGCCGATCACGCCGGCCGAGGCCAGCAGGCTAGCACCCACCTGCCGCGCGCCGGGAAAGGTCATGAGCATCATCGCGCCGCCGGCCACCACGACCACTGTCATGGCGGTGCGCGCGAGCACGCGGGTCTGCGTGAGCACGCGGCGGGCCTGCAGGTTGTCGGCGATGTCGGAAGGGTTCTGCGCCAGCACGCCGTCGGCGAAACCGCTGATGGCCTTCACGGTGAGCCAGGTGGCGGCGGCGATGAGCAGCAGTCCGTTGAGGTGGCGAACGTTGCCGATGAAGCGCAGGTCGTCAGGCGCCGCCTGGAAGATGAGCAGCAGCGCAACCAGCGGCAGCACCAGACGCGCCGGCGCGTTGCAGTTGATCACCATCGCGTGCACCGTGGGTACGGGGCGGGTGATGCGCTTCAGGACAAGGCCGCCGATGCGGTGAACCAGAAGAGCGAGCGGGATGGCGACGAGGATGGCAATCCATGTGCCGAACCAGGGGTGGGCAAGTATCTCTTTGGTCATCAGGCGGTGGTCGTCGTGGCTGCTGTTGTCTCGTTCAGGGGTTGAAGAATTCGCGCCGCGTCGTCGCGCAGCTGCGTGGCCAGGGCCGTGGCCAGGTCGAGCCGGCGCAGCAGCCAGGGGCTGATGTCGTTGTCGAACGGGTCGGGCAGGGGGATCGGGCCACCGACGGTGGTCGAGCCGGCGCTCTCGGGGTGAGAGGGGCCGGTGGTGGGAGTGGTTCCGATGGCCGCCTCGATACGTTGCGCGGTGCGGCTGATGGGGCCCTCGACCTCTGCCGGCGTGAGGCGGTCGCGCCGCAGCACGAGCATTGACTTCACCGCGCTCAGTTGCGCGAGCAGCTGGTAGCTGTGGGCCTGCAGGTGTTCGAGCGGCTCCAGCGGCGGTTGCACCGCGCGCGGCTCCGACAGCGAGCGCTGCGTGGCCTGCACCAGCGCCGAGAGGCTGTCGTAGGCCTCGCGGCGCGCGAGCCGCCATTCGAGCTCGGGGCTGCTGTCGATGGCCTGCAGTTGGCCCAGGCCGAGCGCCAGGCGCGCATGCCGGGCCTGCGCGGTGAGCACGCGCGACACCAGCGCCGGAATCTGCGTGCGCTCCCACGAGGGCAGCACGTAGCAGAAGCCCCA
Organism: Variovorax sp. GW821-FHT09D05; assembly: GCF_059416325.1. Lineage (NCBI taxonomy): Bacteria > Pseudomonadati > Pseudomonadota > Betaproteobacteria > Burkholderiales > Comamonadaceae > Variovorax > Variovorax sp. GW821-FHT09D05. Next base: position 18,701 of record NZ_JBWKOZ010000012.1, read on the forward strand.
GGCCAGCGCTGCGCCGATGAGCGTGTCGGCGATGCGCTCGAACAGCGCGAAGATGGGCGCCACGCCCACGTTCAGCATGTGGGCCTGCACCAGGCCGAGCACGGTGGCCGCCACGGCGGTGATGAGGTAGCGCCGCACCGCGAAGCTGTGCGCAATGGCCTGCGCCACGGTCACGATCACCAGCAGCATCAGCGCCGACGGGTGCGCCGACAGCAACCCCACCGCGAGCACGCAGCCCAGCAGCGTGCCGGCCACGCGCGCGTTGCGCCGCTCCAGCGTCTGCGAGAGGCTGCCGCGCAGCACGACCACGATGGTCAGCAGGATCCAGTAGTCGTGAGAGCCCCAGGGCATCGACACGGCGATGGCGTAGCCCGCGGCAATGGCCAGCGCCGCGCGGATGGCGTGGCGCAGCGGCGGCTGGTCCCAGCGCCACAGCGTGAGGAAGGGGCGCAACGACCAGTCGGTCGGGCTCACGAACAGCTGCCAGTTGGCGCGCACCACGGCAAGGTTGGGCTCGGCATCGCCGCGCGCCATGGCCGACAGGCGCAGCACTTCGTCGTTGATGTGGCCGATGCGGCTGGCCAGCCCGCGCGCGAGCATGGCAGCCGTGGGGCCGATGTGGCCGCCGCCTCCACCGTGCATGTTTGCGCTGTCGTCGGCCGAAACGTGGATGGCCGCGAGGCGCGGGCGCCGGTCGGCTACGGCCTCGGGGTGGCGGCCCATCATGAGGGCGTCGGCCAGCGCGATGGTTTCGTCGGCGAGTTCTTCGAGCACGCAGCGCATTTCGATCAGCGCCTCGGCGTGCGCGGGGTGGGCGCGCAGGGTGTCGAGGTCGAGCTCGCTGGCCAGCAGCTGGTCGCGCATTTCGAGCACGATCACCAGCATGGCGGCCAGGCGCTGGCGGCGCGGGGTGCGCGGCGATTCGAGCACGATGTCGCGCGTGGCCTGCAGCTGGTCGGCCAGCGCGGCCTGTTCACGCAGCAGCTGGCCCAGCACCGGCGCGGGGGTGTCGCGCACGTCGCGGGTTTCGTCCTGCGGCAGGAACTGGCTGGCCTCGGTGCGCATCAGCGCGGCCAGCGAATACAGCACGTCGGCTACCGACTGGGTGCGAAAGCGCCCGTTGAGTGCCAGGTTGGCGAGCGTGGCCCAGATCACGTACAGGCCCGCGCCCAGGCCGAAGTGCCAGGTGCGCTCCAGCGCGTCGACCATGCCGGTGGGCGCCGGCGTGGCCATGGAGAACACCATCGAGAACATCACCGCGATCGCGATCGGGATGCCCCGCTTGCCCCAGGCCATGGCCAGGAAGGCCATGAAGGTGGCGGGCACCAGCAGCAGCCCGAGGCGGATTGGCGCGGTGTGCAGCATCTGCACGGCAAAGAACAGCGGCAGGCCGATGAGCGGCGCCGGCAGCATCTGGAAGAACTTGCCGCGGCGCGGGCCGGGCAGGTCGGGCGGCGCGGTGACGATCACGCCGGTGGCGGCGGCCGAGGCAGCGATGGTGCCGAGCCAGAAGTGGATGCCGCCCGAGATGAACAGCAGGCCCAGAGCAACGGTGAGCCCGCTCGCGACGTAGTGGCTCAGCGCAATGCGCAGAGCGGCACGAACGCGGGGCGCGGCGTTGGGCCCCAGCATCGTCACTTGGCGGAAGCGTCGCCCTCGCGGGGCTGGGAAGGCTGGGAAGACTGCGGAGAGGCACCGTTGGCGGGCGCGTCACGGCGCACGCGCGTGAGCTTGCGGGGGGCGGGCTTCGCTTCGGCCGTGGCCGGGGTGGCGCCTTCGGCAGCTTCGTCGGCAAAGTCGACCACGGTGCTGCGGGCGTAGAGGTCAGCCGAGGCATCGTCCGCGTTCGACTTGGTCGAGGCGGACACGGCGCGCACGCGGTCGCTGGCGCGCAGCTTGTCGTCGACGTTGGCGAACTTGGAGTACTTGGCGAGCAGCGGCACCAGCTGGCCATAGATGCGCGGGGCGCCGGCCAGGCATTCGCGCTGTTCGAGGAATTCGGGCTCGCCCGTGAAGTTGCCGATGAGGCCGCCGGCCTCGGTGACCAGCAGCGAACCCGCGGCCACGTCCCAGGGGTTCAGGCCGGTTTCGAAGAATGCGTCGGTGAAGCCGGCGGCCACGTAGGCCAGGTCGAGCGCAGCGGCGCCGGGGCGGCGCAGGCCGGCCGCGCGGGGCATCATGTCCGCCATGATGGCCAGGTACTGCTTGAAGTTGTCGCCGGTGCGGAACGGGAAGCCGGTGGAAATCAGGCACTCGTTCAGGCGGGTGCGCTTCGACACGCGGATACGGCGCTCGTTCATGTAGGCGCCGCGGCCCTTGGTGGCGGTGAACAGGTCGTTGCGGGTGGGGTCGTAGACCACGGCCTGCTCGATCTTGCCGCGCACCGACAGTGCGATGGACACGCAGTACACCGGGAAGCCGTGGATGAAATTGGTGGTGCCGTCGAGCGGATCGATGATCCAGACGTAGTCGGAGTCTTTGGCGCCGTATTCGGTGCCCGATTCTTCGGCCAGGACGCCGTGCCCCGGGTATGCGCCAAGCAGCGTCTCGATGATCGCTTTTTCGCTGGCGTGATCGACTTCGGTGACGAAGTCGTTGACCTGCTTCTGGGAGATGCGCACGGCCTCGACGTCGAGGGCGGCGCGGTTGATGATCGCGCCGGCGGCGCGTGCGGCCTTGACGGCCACGTTGAGCATGGGATGCAGGTTGGGGGACGACATTCTGGATTGTGAGAAGAACGGTGGGGTTGGTCCCCCGGAGGCGACCCGGCGATGCGGGCGGCGAGAATCGGGCATTTTACCGGCTCCGCCCGTTAGTGTCTCCAAACCCGCCATGCGCACCCGTTTCATCCTGATCCAGACCAGCCACGCTGGCAATGTGGGCGCCGCCGCCCGCGCCATGAAAACCATGGGTTTCGACGACCTCGTGCTGGTGGCGCCCCGCTGGGCCAACGTGCTGCGGCGCGAGGAAACCATCCAGCGCGCGAGCGGTGCGCTCGACGTGCTGACCAACGCTCGCATCGTCGAAACCCTGGATGAAGCCCTGGACGGCGTGACCCACCTGTGCGCCACGGCCATGATCCCGCGCGACTTCGGCCCGCCCACCCGCACGCCCCGGGAGCACCTGGAGCCGCTGGCGAAGCAGGGCGACCAGCACGTGGCTTTCCTGTTCGGCTCCGAGCGTTTCGGCATGCGGAACGAAGACGTCTACCGCTGCAACGTGGCGCTGAGCATCCCGACCGACCCGAAGTTCGGCTCGCTGAACCTGGGTGCGGCAATCCAGGTGGTCGCCTACGAGTGGCGGCTGGCGCTCGGCGGCTACGAGGTGCGCGAGGCCATCAACCCGGTGCAGGCGGCCGATGCGCAGGCGGTGGCCGGCATGCTCGACCACTGGGAGCGCTCCCTCGTGGAGATCGGCTTTCTCGACCCAGAGGCGCCCAAGAAGCTCATGCCGAGGCTGCAGCAGCTCTTCAACCGCGCCCAGCCCACACCGGAAGAGATCCACATCCTGCGCGGCATCGCCAAGGCCATGAGCGACGCCACCCGCCCGCCGCGAGGCTCGTAGCCTTTTAAAACCTTATCGCCTGTAAGCGATGACGGCGGGTTATAGACTGCCCGCCCCATATCGATATAACGACAAAAGGCAGCGATGTTCTCTCGACTGCGCGCCGACATCCGGTGCATCCTCGAACGCGACCCGGCCGCCCGCAGCGCCTGGGAAGTGATCACGGTCTACCCCGGCTTCCATGCCGTGGTGCTGCATCGCTGGGCACACGCCTGTTGGACGCATGGCTTCAAGTGGCCCGCCCGCTTCATCGCGCACTGGGCGCGCTGGATGACCGGCATCGAGATTCACCCGGCGGCCAAGATCGGCGAGCGGGTGTTCTTCGACCATGCCATGGGCGTGGTGGTCGGCGAAACGGCCGAGATTGGCGACGGCTGCACCATCTATCAGGGCGTGACGCTGGGCGGCACCTCGCTCTACAAGGGCACCAAGCGGCATCCGACGCTGGGGCGCAATGTGGTGGTGAGCGCGGGGGCCAAGGTGCTGGGCGGGTTCGTCGTCGGCGACGGCGCCAAGATCGGCAGCAATGCGGTGGTCATCAAGCCGGTGCCGGCAGGGGCGACGGCGGTGGGCATTCCCGCACGCATCATCCCGTCGAAGACCGACGAGAGCGCCGATGTGGCCGAACCGCAGAAGTTCTCGGCCTATGGCATCACGCAGGACGACGATCCGCTGAGCCAGGCGCTGCGCGGGCTGGTCGACAGCGCATCAGGGCAGGAGCACCAGATCGCGCTGCTGTGGCAGGCCATCGAGAAGTTGTCGGCGCAGCCCGGCACCAAGGACTGCGTGCCCGGCGACGCGGCGCGCGACGAGAGCTTCGAGGCGGACAAGCTCACGCAGCTCATCGGCAAATAGCGAGCCCGGCCGGCCGGCCTGACTAGCCGGCGCGCTTGGCGGGCGCGTGCAGCGCCCCATGCACGTGGCCTGCGTGCTGGCTGAAGGTTTCGGGTGCGAGCGCGGCGGTGTCCAGCTCCTGCAGGATGCCGCAGGCGCTTGCCGATTCGGGGCCGCAGCACTGTTGGCGCAGCGCCTTCAACTGCTTTTCCAATGTCTTGAGCTCGGTGATGCGCGCGGCCACGTGGCCGATGTGGTCGTCCAGCAGCTGGTTGACCTCGCCGCAGTCTTCCTGTGGTGCGTCGCGAAATTTCAGCAGGCTGCGGATCTCGTCGAGGGTCATGTCCAGCGAGCGGCAACGGCGGATGAAACCCAGGCGCTGGGCGTGGTCTTCGTCGTAGATACGGTAGTTGCCGTCGGTGCGCGCGGGCTCGGGCAGCAGTCGCTCGCGCTCGTAGTACCGGATGGTTTCGACCGGCGTGTTCGCGACCTTGGCCAGTTCACCGATTTTCATGATGCGGCAAATGTACGAGTGGAAATGAGCGGTTGACTCTACACCTGCTTCAGGGTTTCCAATCGATTCCATGACGAATCAGACCACTTTGAACCCGGTCACTCCGGCCCTTCACCCGCACGATCACGACCATGGTCACAGCCATGCGCACGGACACACGCATGTGCATGCTCCGGCCGAAACCTCCTGCTGCGGCAATCCGGTCTGCGGCTCGTCGCCAGCCGTCGTCGACACGGCCGACATCCCGAAGGGCGCCTTGCTCTTTCGCATTCCCACGATGGATTGCGCCGTCGAAGAGTCCGAGATCCGCCGCGCGCTGGAGCCGGTAGCCGGTGTCCAGGGTCTGCGCTTTCGCCTTGGCGAACGCACGATGGCGATCACGGCGGACGCTGCTGCCTTGCCCCTGGCGCTCGATGCAATCCGCAAGGCCGGCTTCAAGCCCGAGCCTGTAGTCGAAGCGACAGGCGCGAAACCCGTCGCGCCGGCGCGCATTGCGGGCATGAGCATGGGCCTCGCGCGCCTCGTCGCCGCATTGGTGCTGGCCATCGCGGCCGAGTCGATCTCCTTCATGGGGCTCGAGGGCAAGGGCTTCATGGCCGCCGAGATGGTGCTCGCGCTGGGCGCCATAGGCCTTGCCGGACTCGACACCTACAAGAAGGGCTTCGGCGCATTGGTGCGCGGGCGCCTCAACATCAACGCCCTGATGGCCGTGGCCGTGACGGGCGCTTTCATCATCGGCCAGTGGCCCGAAGCCGCGATGGTGATGGCGCTCTATGCGATTGCCGAGCTCATCGAAGCCCGCGCCGTGGACCGCGCGCGCAACGCCATCCAGAGCCTGCTGGCGCTTGCACCCGAGCAGGCCGAGGTGAAGCAGGCCGACGGCAGTTGGAAGACTGTGATGGCCGACACCGTGGCACTCGACGCCATCGCGCGCATCCGCCCCGGCGAACGCGTGCCGCTCGACGGCATTGTCACCGCCGGCATCAGCGCCATCGACCAGGCACCGGTCACGGGCGAGAGCATTCCGGTCGACAAGACCATCGGCGACGCCGTGTTCGCAGGCACCATCAACCAGACTGCCGCGCTGGAATTCCGCGTGACGGCCGTGGCGGCCAACACCACGCTCGCGCGCATCATCCACGCGGTCGAAGAGGCGCAGGGCTCGCGCGCGCCGACGCAGCGCTTCGTCGACAGGTTTGCCGCCATCTACACGCCCACCGTCTTCGTGCTGGCGCTGGCCGTCGCGACGCTCACGCCGCTGTTCATGGACTGGACCTGGCTGCAGGCCATCTACAAGGCGCTGGTGTTGCTGGTCATCGCATGCCCGTGTGCGCTGGTGATCTCCACGCCCGTCACGGTGGTGAGTGCGCTCGCATCGGCCGCGCGGCGCGGCATCCTCATCAAGGGCGGCACGTATCTCGAAGAAGCGCGCAAGCTCAAGGCTGTGGCGCTCGACAAGACCGGCACGATCACCGAAGGCAAGCCGAAGCTTGTGGAGTCCGTGCTGATCGACGCATCGGGCAACGAGGCAACGGTGTTCGCCATTGCCGCCAGCATCGCGGGCCGCTCCGATCACCCCGTGTCGAAGGCCATTGCCGAAGGCTTGAAGGGGCAGCGAGACGAGGTCGGCGACTTCACCGCGCTGCCCGGCCGCGGCGTGCAGGCCACGCACGCGGGGCAGGCCTACATGCTCGGCAACCACCGCCTGATCGAGGAACGTGGCCTGTGCACGCCGTCGCTCGAAGCCGAATTGAAGCGCCATGAAGAAGCGGGCCGCACTGTCACGTTGCTCGCATCGGACAAGGCCGTGCTCGCGCTGTTTGCCGTGGCCGACACCATCAAGGAATCGTCGCAGGCAGCGGTGGCGGAGTTGCGCGCCCTGGGCGTCGTGCCTGTGATGCTCACCGGCGACAACACCGCCACGGCAAAGACCATCGGCGCCCACGCCGGCATCGACGATGTGCGCGGCAACCTGCTGCCCGAGGAAAAGCTCGACGCCATCAAGGCCATGCAGCAGCGCTACGGCGCGGCCGCGATGACCGGCGACGGCATCAACGATGCCCCCGCGCTCGCGCAGGCCGACATCGGCTTCGCGATGGGTGGGGCCGGCACCGACACCGCGATGGAAGCGGCCGACGTGGTCATCATGAACGACGACCTGCGCCGCATCCCCGAGACCATCCGCCTTTCGCGCCGCGCGCATTCGGTGCTGTGGCAGAACATCACGCTCGCGCTGGGCATCAAGGGCGTGTTCTTCGTGCTCGCCGTGTTCGGCAGCGCGACGATGTGGATGGCGGTGTTCGCCGATATGGGCGCGAGCCTGCTGGTGGTGGCGAACGGGCTGCGGTTGATGCGCGCGCCGAAATAGGTCGTTGCTGTCGGCCTTACCAGCGCGCTGCCCACTTCTCCAGCGGCACGCGCGCTGCATTGCACACGTAGCTCACCGAGTGGTACCAGCCCGCGAGCATCATCAGCTCGACCAGCTGCGCGTGGCTCCAGTGTGCGTTCAAGGCTTCCCAGAGCGCATCGTCTACGTCGCTGGTGTCGTGCAGCTGGTCGACCATCGACACCAGCAGCCGATCGCGCGCCGCGAGCAATGAGAGATCTCCGTCTGGCGAGGCCATCACGCGCCGATCGGTCTCGCTGAAGCCGGCCGCGTCTGCGAAGCCTGTCCAGTGCACACCCCATTCATACTCCGCGCCGCAGCGGGCGCAGACCCGCAGGATCACGATCTCGCGTTCGCGCAGGCTGATGGCGGCCTTGCGGCCGAGCAGGTAGCGACCCAGGTCGAGCGTGCGCTCGGCCAGCGCGGGGTTCACGGCCATCACGCGGAACAGCGCGAGAACTTCGGGCGCCTGTGGCGGCGTCATGCGCGTGAGCAGTTCGCCGATGGGTTCGGGGTAGGGGGCTTCGAGTGGGGGGATCCTCGGCGCGCGGTTCGCGGCTGTCTCGGCCATGGGTGATTCCTTCGGTGAAGTGGATGAAGTCGCTACGGAAAGCGTAGCGATCGGGCGCAGTCTATCGCTACGAAATGCGTAGCGCAAGGACGTACACTCGCCAATCAGTCATTCGAAGGATTCGGCATGGAAGACGCACAACCCACGGCATCGCGCCGACCCATCATGCGGCTGCTGGAGCAGCTCGGCCGCAAGGGCACGCTGCGCATCCTGTGGGAGCTGCGCGACGGCCTGCCGCAGAGTTTCAGGGCGCTGCGCGTCAGCACGGACGACATGTCGCCCTCGGTGCTGAACGACCGGCTCAAGGAGCTGCGCGCCGTCGGCGTGGTCGAGCTTGCCGACGCGGGCTATGTGCTCACCGAGTCGGGCAGCGAACTCGTCAAGCGCCTCACGCCGCTGAACCAGTGGGCCAACCGCTGGCTCGACGACGCGGCTTCGAACTAACATCGGCCGAATTTCTTCACCGATTCCAACCCCTCGATGTCCGTCACTTCGCTCCTGCTGCAGCTCATCGTCATCCTGGCCACCGCGCGTTTGTGCGGGTGGGTGCTTCGCCATGTGGGGCAGCCCGGCGTGGTCGGCGAGATGGCGGCGGGGCTGATGCTCGGGCCGGTCGTCATGGGCGCGTTGTTTCCCTCGCTGCACGCGCAGCTGTTCTCCAAGGAGTCGCTGCAGGGGCTCTCATCGTTGTCGACGCTGGGGCTGGTGCTGTTCATGTTCGTGGTCGGCCTGGAGCTGCGGGCGTCGCAGGGCGTGCGTGAGCAGCTTCGCTCGGCGGGTTACGTGGGTGTGCTGAGCGTGGTTGTGCCAATGGCGCTGGGCATCGCGATTGCGCCGGCGCTGCATCCCACGCTTGCGCCGGCCGGCGTCGGCTTCTGGCCGTTTGCGCTGTTCATCGCGGCGGCGCTGTCGATCACGGCCTTCCCCGTGATGGCGCGCATCCTGAAAGACCGCGGCATGACGCGCACGCCCTTCGGCCAGCTGTCGCTGGGCGCTGCGGCCGTGGTCGACGTGTTCGCCTGGATCCTGCTGGCCTTCGTGGTCGCGATGGTCGGCGCGGGCGAGGGCTACCAGGGCCTGCTCAAGACCACGCTGGGCATGGCGGTTGTGCTGCTGGCGCTGTTCTTCGGGCTCAAGCCGGCCTTCGCACGGCTGCTGCGCGCCAAGGCGCCCGAGGGCGAACCATCGACCACCGTGATGGCGGCGCTGATGCTCGGCCTGCTGGCGACGGCGCTGGTCACCGAGTGGCTGCACCTGCACGCGGTGTTCGGCGCCTTCCTGTTCGGCGCCTGCCTGCCGCGCGACGACCGGCTGCTGAAGTCGCTCACCGAGCGGATCGAGCCGATCTCCATCGTCGTGCTGATGCCGCTGTTTTTCGCGCTGGCGGGGCTGGGCACCACGTCCAACGCCTTCTCGGGCGCGAGCCTCGGCGCGATGCTGCTGATCGTGGGCGTCGCCACCGTCGGCAAGATCGCCGGCGGCGCAGCCGGCGCGCGCATGGCGGGCTATGGCTGGCGCGACAGCCTGGCCACCGGCTCGCTGATGAATGCGCGCGGGCTGATGGAACTCATCGTGATGAAGATCGGCCTTGACGCGGGGCTGATCGGCCCGGAGCTTTTCACGATGCTGCTGGTGATGGCGCTCGTGACCACGGCGATGACGGGGCCGCTGATCAACCTGTTCATCGGCCGCAAGGCAGCGGTTGCGGCAGATGCCGCGCACGCCAAGCCCTAGTCGCTGCCGCCGCGCCGCACAGTAAATCCGATGCGCGTCTCGCCGCCTTGGCTGACGGCGAATACACGCCCGTCGTGCATGCGCGCGATGGCTTCCACGATGGACAGACCCAGGCCGTGGTGCCGGGTCGAACCGTCCCGCGCCTGCGCCGCGCGGTAGAAGCGCTCGAACAGGCGGGGCAGGGCGGCGGGGTCGATCGGCTCGCCACGGTTGACGACCGCGACTGCGAATTCATCGTCGCTCTCTACCCCGATCTCGATGCGAATCGTCGAAGCCGGCGCCGCGAAGCGGATCGCATTGCCCAGCAGGTTGAAGAGCGCGCGTCGGACAAGCGCGGCGTCCACGTCGGCCATGGCGTCGCCCTTCACTTCCGCACGCAGGCCGGCTTCTTCCAGCATGGCGTCGTAGAAGTCGATCACGTCGCCGGCCTGCACCGCCAGGCTCGTCACCGCCCGCGTACGCATCGGCGCGCCGCGCTCGGCCTGCGAGAGAAACAGCATGTCGGTGACGATGCCCGAGAGCCGGCCGATCTCTTCGAGGTTGGAGGCGAGCACGGTCTGCAGCTCCTCGTTGCTGCGCGGGCGTGTGAGCGCGAGTTCGGTGGAGCCGATCAGGTTGGCAAGCGGTGTGCGCAGCTCGTGCGCCACGTCGGCGTTGAATGATTCGAGCTGCACGTAGGCGCGCTGCACCCGCAGCAGCAACGCGTTGAACTGCGTGATCCATGGGCGCAGTTCTTCGGCGAAGTCCATCGCGTCGATGGGGCGGTTGGCCTTGTCGGGCGCCATTGCAGCGGTGCGCTGGGCCAGCGCCTTGAGCGGGCGCAGGCCGCGCCGCACCAGCCACATGCCCGTGAGCGAGACCAGCGCCGTGCCCAGCGCGACGGCGCCCAGCAGCGTCCATCCGAGCCGCTCCAGCAGGCGGGCTTCCTGTGCCGTGTTCACGCCGAGCTGCACCTGCAGCTGCGTCGTCAGGCCACTCTGCTGCCAGGGCACCACGAGGTCGCGCCGCATCCAGCGGCCGCCGGCCGTGGGGCTGGACTGGAAAAGCTGCTTGCCCGCATGCGAGATCGACAGGCTCACGTCGTCCTGCATCGAGAAGAAGTCGTCGAGCTTGTGCCGCAGGAAGACGAGGTCCCCGCCTTTCTCTGCCTCCTTGAGCAGGTGCTCCACCAGCACTGCCTTCTGGTTGAGCTCCTCTTCCTGTTTCTGTCCGAAGCTCCAGGCCGTGACGAGGTAGATGGCGAAGCAGATCACGCTGAGCCCGAACAGGGTCTGCGCGGCGAACCAGAGCGACAAGCGGCTCTGGAGTGAGTGCGGCCGGGCGGTCAAGGCCGGGCGGTCAAGACCAGGAGCGGTCTTCGAGGACGTAGCCCATGCCGCGCACGGTGTGCAGCAGCTTCACCTCGAACGGGTCGTCGAGCTTGCTGCGCAGGCGCCGGATGGCCACTTCGACCACGTTGGTGTCGCTGTCGAAGTTCATGTCCCACACCTGCTCGGCAAGCGTGGTGCGCGACAGGATCTGGCCGCGTCGGCGCAGCAGCACCAGCAGCAGCGTGAACTCCTTGGCCGTGAGGTCGAGGCGCGTGCGGTTGCGCACGCACTTGCGGCTGAGGAGGTCGACCTCCAGGTCGGCCAGCCGCAGTACGGTCGATTCCTGCGGTTTGCCGCGTCGCAGCAGGGCCTGCACACGGGCCAGTAGTTCGGAGAAGGAGAAGGGCTTGACGAGGTAGTCGTCCGCGCCCTGTTGCAGCCCCTGCACGCGGTCTTCGACCTTGTCGCGCGCCGTGAGCACCAGCACGGGCACGTTCTTTGTGCGCCGGATGGCCTGCAGCACGGCAAAGCCGTCGATGCCGGGGAGCATCACGTCGAGCAGGACCAATGCGTATTCCCCCTCTGTGGCGAGGTATCTCCCCTCGATGCCGTCGCGGGCGATGTCCACGACGTAACCGTTCTCCTCCAGCCCCTTTTTTAGGTAGTCGCCTAGTTTGGGCTCGTCTTCGATGACAAGTATTCTCATTGCCGCATGGTATCGAAGCACTTTCAATAAGCGGGTTACGTTTCGGTAATCCTATTGACGGACAAACCCCTGCCCCCGTGTCATACATTGCGCCGGGCCTGCAGTTTGCAGGGCCATTGCCGGAATGCCCGCCGCAGGCCGTCGATATACTTTTTGCCTCCATGCGCCGCTGGCTCCTCATCTTCCTGCTCGTCCTGTTGCCGTTCCAGTTCAGCTGGGCGTCGGCATCGGCGTATTGCCAGCATGAGCGCGATACGCAGCCCGAGCACTGGGGCCACCACGAAAGCGAAACCCGCGGCACCGACCGCAGCCACAGCGGCGAGGGCGCGCAGAAAAACTCCAGCACCCAGCCCAATGCAGTGGTCGGCGAATGCGCGATCTGCCATGCAGGCTATGCCCAGCATGCGGATGCTTCGGTGGCGCCGGTGCTGGCTGCGGCGCGCGTGGCCCAGGCCCTGCGCGCAATGCCTGCCGAGCGCTTTGCCTCGCACATCTCCGACGTTCCGGTCCGTCCCGACTGGTCTCTCGCCCTCTGATTCGGCGAGAGAACACAACCCCCTCTGATCCCCATCATCAGCTGAGCTCTTCTCGCCGAATTCGTCCGTCCGTTGTTTCGCAACCCAGGAGAATTCGATGCGCACGCTCTTCGTGCCGCTGGCCATGTTGGCCATGGCGGCGCCCCCGGCTTTTTCACAACAGGTCGCAGTGCCGGCCGCTGCCGGCACCCCGTATTCACAGCAGTCCAACGTAGCTGCCCGTACTCTGGAGCCCGCGGGCCCGCTGACCCTGCGCAACGCCGTTGCAATGGCGTTGCAGGCCAACCCCGGCCTGTCTGCCGCGTTCCGCGAGCAGGAGGCTACCGAGGCCGCCATCGTCCAGGCCGGCGCCTGGCCCAACCCCACGCTCGACGCGCAGGTGGAAGACCTGCGCCGCGACAACCGCACCACCACGCTGCAACTGAGCCAGCCCCTCGAACTGGGTGGCAAGCGCGCGGCCCGCGTGACGGCGGCCGAACGCGCGCGCGACCAGGCCGCGTCGGCGCTGGCAGGCCGCCGCGCCGAGGTGCGCGCGACGACTGTCACCGCCTTTTTCGACGTGCTCACCGCGCAGGAGCGCCTGCGGCTCGCGCAGGACTCGGTGAGCCTTGCACAGACAGCCACCCGCGCAGCGGCCAACCGCGTGGCCGCCGGCAAGGTCTCGCCGCTGGAAGAAACCAGGGCGCGCGTGGCCGAGGCCGGCATCCGCGTCGAGTTGCTGCAGGCCGAGGGCACGCTGCGCTCGTCGCGCCAGCAGCTGGCCGCGTTGTGGGGCAACCCGAACCCGCGCTTCACGCAGGTGGATGGCGCTGTCGACCAGCTGCCGGCACCGGTGCAGGACGTGGCCAGCCGCCTGGGCGCGGCGCCCGTGGTGCAGCAGGCGCGGCTTGAAGTCGAGCGGCGCAAGGCGCTGTCCGACCTGGAGCAGGCCAAGCGAATCCCCGACGTGACCGTGTCGCTCGGCGCCAAGCGTGTGCCGGCATCCGAAGGCGAAACCGGCAGCAGCCGGCGCAACCAGGTGGTCGTGGGCCTGTCGATTCCATTGCCGATCTTCGACACCAACCGCGGCAACGTGGCCGAGGCGCTGAGCCGCGAAGAGAAGGCGCGCGATGACCTCGTCGCTGCCGAGCTGCAGCTGGGCACCGATGTCGCACAAGCTTCGGAGCGCCTGCGCTCCGCGCGCGCCACCGCTGAAACGCTGCAGCGCGACGCGCTGCCCGGCGCCGAGACCGCCTACAAGGCCGCCACCAAGGGCTTCGAGCTGGGCAAGTTCAGCTTCCTGGAAGCACTCGACGCGCAGCGCACGCTGTTCCAGGTGCGAGCGCAATACCTGCTGGCACTCGCCGACGCGCACCGCGCCGCCGGTGACCTCGACCGACTGCTGGGCAACGAAGGCAACGACATCTCTGCCGCGACACCACCCGTCGCGCGCTGACAAGCAAGCAAGGAACTCCACACATCATGAACACCGAAGAACGCAAACCTTTCGCCGAGCGCGTCGGCAAGAAGCAATGGATCGCCATCGCGGTTGTCCTGGTGCTGGGCCTCGGCGCGGGCGCGATGATCCTGCGCACATCACCCGCCAAGCCCGAAGCGGCCGGCCATTCGGAAGCTGCCGGGCACGGCGACGGCGAGCATCACGAAGAAGGCGGCAAGCAAGCCAAGGAAGAGGGCAAGGACCACGACCACGATCACGGCGAGGCCAAGGGCCATGCCGACAACGAGCACCACGAGGAAGGCAAGGACAAGGAAAAAGCCGCAACGTCGGAGCACAAGGAAGACGAAGAGAAGATCGCCTTCACCGACGAGCAGGTCAAGGCCGCCGACATGACCATCGAGAGCGCAGGCCCTGCGCGCATCAAGTCGTCGCTGCAACTGCCCGGCGAAATCAAGTTCAACGAGGACCGCACGGCCCACGTGGTGCCGCGCGTGGCGGGCGTGGTCGACAGCGTATCGGCCGACCTCGGCCAGGAGGTCAAGCGCGGCCAGGTGCTGGCGGTGCTTTCGAGCCCTTCGTTGTCGGAGCAACGCAGCGCGCTGCAATCGGCACAGCGCCGGCTGGAGCTGGCCCGTTCCACCTACGAGCGCGAGAAGAAGCTGTGGGAAGAAAAGATATCCCCGCAACAGGACTACCTGCAGGCCCAGCAGGCCATGCAGGAAGCGCAGATCGCGGTGGCCAATGCCAACCAGAAGCTGCTGGCACTCGGTGCCACTCCGGGCTCGTCGGCGCTGGGCCGCTACGAGTTGCGCGCGCCCTTCGACGGCATGGTGGTCGAAAAGCACATCTCGCTCGGCGAATCGGTGGGCGAGGCCGTCAACGTCTTCACCATCTCTGATCTATCGACCGTGTGGGCCGAGATCAGCGTGGCCGCCAACAACCTGAACCTGGTGCGCATCGGCGAGCCGGTGAGCATCCGCTCCAGCGCCTTCGACCAGACCGCGACCGGCAAGGTGTCGTACGTGGGCTCGCTGATCGGCGCGCAGACGCGCACCGCCACCGCGCGTGTCACGCTGACGAACCCGCAGCGCATCTGGCGCCCGGGCCTGTTCGTGAATGTCGAGCTGGTGGCCTCCGAGACGGATGCCCCCGTGACCGTATCGGCCGAAGCGGTGCAGACGGTGGAAGACAAGCCCACCGTGTTCCTGCGCGTGCCCGGCGGCTTCCTGCCGCAGCACGTGCAGACCGGGCGCAGCGACGGCAAGCGCATCGAGATCGTGAGCGGCCTGAAGCCCGGCGCGCCCTATGCGGCCAGCGGCAGCTTCGTCGTGAAGTCGCAGCAGGGCAAGAGCTCGGCCACGCACACCCACTGAGGAAGCCCGCATGTTCGAACGCATCATCCGCTTCTCCATCGAGCAGCGCTGGCTGATCCTGCTTGCCGTGCTCGGCATGGCGGCACTCGGCATCTTCAGCTACCAGAAGCTGCCCATCGACGCCGTGCCCGACATCACCAACGTGCAGGTGCAGATCAACACCGCCGCGCCCGGCTACTCCCCGCTGGAGGCCGAGCAGCGCGTGACCTACCCCATCGAGACCGTCATGGCGGGCTTGCCGGGCCTGCAGCAGACCCGTTCGCTATCGCGCTACGGTCTTTCGCAGGTCACGGTGATCTTCAAGGACGGCACCGACATCTACTTTGCGCGGCAGCTCGTCAATGAGCGCATCCAATCCGCGCGGGAGAGCATGCCCGGCGGCATCTCGCCGGTGATCGGGCCCATCTCGACCGGCCTCGGCGAAATCTACCTCTGGACCGTCGAAGCGGAAGAGGGCGCGAAGAAGGCCGACGGCAAGCCCTATTCGCCCACGGACCTGCGCGAGATCCAGGACTGGATCATCAAGCCGCAGCTGCGCAACGTGGCGGGCGTGACCGAGATCAACTCCATCGGCGGCTATGCCAAGGAGTTCCACATCGCGCCCGACCCGGCCAAGCTGCTGGCCCACGGCCTCACGATGACCGACCTCGTCACCGCGCTGGAACGCAACAACGCCAACGTGGGCGCGGGCTACATCGAGAAGCGAGGCGAGCAGTACCTCATTCGCGCGCCGGGGCAGGTGAAGTCGGCGGAAGACATCGGCAACGTCATCCTCGGCAACGCCAACGGCATTCCGCTGCGCGTGCAGGACGTGGCCGAGGTCGGCATTGGCAAGGAACTGCGCACCGGCGCGGCCACCGACAACGGCCGCGAGGTGGTGCTGGGCACCGTGTTCATGCTGATCGGCGAGAACAGCCGCACCGTGTCGCAGGCGGTCGACAAGAAGATGCAGGAGATCAACCGCACGCTGCCCGCCGGCGTGAAGGCGGTGACGGTGTACGACCGCACCGTGCTGGTCGACAAGGCCATCACCACGGTGAAGAAGAACCTGTTCGAGGGCGCGGTGCTGGTCATCGCGATCCTGTTCCTGTTCCTCGGCAACATCCGCGCGGCGCTGATCACCGCGCTGGTGATTCCGCTGTCGATGCTTTTCACCTTCACCGGTATGGTGAACCAGAAGGTCAGTGCCAACCTCATGAGCCTGGGGGCGCTGGACTTCGGCATCATCATCGACGGGGCGGTGGTGATCGTGGAGAACTGCGTGCGAAGGCTGGCCCATGCACAGGCGCACAAGGGGCGGCCGCTGACGCGCAGCGAGCGTTTCCACGAAGTGTTCGCGGCCTCGCAGGAGGCGCGCCGGCCGCTGCTGTTCGGCCAGCTGATCATCATGATCGTGTACCTGCCGATCTTTGCGCTCACGGGCGTGGAGGGCAAGCTGTTCCACCCGATGGCCTTCACCGTGGTGATTGCGCTGCTGGGCGCGATGATCCTGTCGATCACCTTCATTCCCGCGGCAGTGGCGCTGTTCATCGGCAACAAGGTCAGCGAGAAGGAAAACCGCCTGATGGTGTGGGCCAAGCGCGGCTACGAGCCGCTGCTGGCGCGCGTCATGGCGGCCAAGCCGCTGGTCATTACCCTGGCCGCCGTGGCGGTGGTGCTGTCGGGCCTGCTGGCCACGCGCCTGGGCACGGAGTTCGTGCCGAGCCTGAGCGAAGGCGACTTCGCCATCCAGGCGCTGCGCATTCCGGGCACCAGCCTCACGCAGTCGGTCGAGATGCAGAAGCAACTCGAACGCACGCTGAAGGCGAAGTTTCCGGAGATCGAGCGCGTGTTTGCGCGCACCGGCACAGCGGAGATTGCTTCGGACCCGATGCCGCCGAACATCTCCGACGGCTACATCATGCTCAAGCCCGAGAGTGAGTGGCCCAAGCCTCGTCGCACGCGAGACGAACTCCTTGCAGCTGTGCAGGAAGAAGTCGAGAAGCTGCCGGGCAACAACTACGAGTTCTCGCAGCCCATCCAGCTGCGCTTCAACGAGCTGATCTCGGGCGTGCGCAGCGACGTGGCCGTGAAGATCTTCGGCGACGACATGGACGTGCTGAACAAGACGGCCGCCGAGGTGTCGGGCGTGCTGGGCAAGATCGCCGGCGCGGCCGAGGTGAAGGTCGAGCAGACCACCGGCCTGCCGATGCTCACCGTGAACATCGATCGCAACAAGACCGCGCGCTACGGCCTCAACGTGGGCGACGTGCAGGACGCGATCTCCACCGCGGTAGGCGGGCGCGAGGCGGGCACGCTGTTCGACGGCGACCGTCGCTTCGACATCATCGTGCGCCTGCCCGAGAACCTGCGCACCGACCTCGAAGCCATCAAGCGCCTGCCCGTGGCCCTGCCCAAGGGCGCGGGCGCCGAAGGCCAGCGCACCAGCTTCATCCCGCTGGGCGAGGTGGCCACGCTCGACATCGCGCCTGGCCCCAACCAGGTGAGCCGCGAGGACGGCAAGCGCCGCATCGTGGTGAGCGCCAATGTGCGGGGTCGCGACCTCGGTTCCTTCGTGGCCGAGGCAGAGGAGGCCATGCGCAACGTGAAGATTCCCACCGGCTACTGGACCGTGTGGGGCGGCCAGTACGAGAACCTCGCCTCGGCCACGCAGCGGCTGCAGATCGTGGTGCCGGTGTCGCTGCTGCTGGTGTTCACGCTGCTGTTTGCGATGTTCGGCAACCTCAAGGACGGCCTGCTGGTGTTCACCGGCATTCCGTTCGCGCTCACGGGCGGCATCGTGGCGCTGTGGATGCGCGGCATTCCACTGTCGATATCGGCGGCGGTGGGCTTCATTGCGCTGTCGGGTGTGGCGGTGCTCAACGGGCTGGTGATGATCTCGTTCATCCGCAACCTGCGCGAAGGCGGCCTGCCGCTGGACGCTGCCATACGCGAAGGCGCGCTCACGCGGCTGCGGCCGGTGCTGATGACGGCGCTGGTCGCCTCGCTGGGCTTCGTGCCGATGGCCATTGCCACCGGCACCGGCGCCGAAGTGCAGCGGCCGCTGGCCACGGTGGTGATCGGCGGTATTCTTTCGTCGACCGCGCTGACGCTGCTGGTGCTTCCGCTGCTCTACCGCATTGCGCACCGGCGCGATGAAGAAGAGGAAGAAGTGCAGGAGCAGGTTCATGGCGCGCCACTCGATCCTGCATTGCAAGGCTCCCATGGCACATGAGCATTCACACACTGTAGGCGGCAACGAGAAAGCGCTGCGCTGGGCGCTGCTGCTGACCACGGTCTACCTCGTGGCCGAGGTGGTCGGCGGGCTGGTGTCGGGGAGCCTCGCGCTGCTGTCCGATGCAGCCCACATGTTCACCGACACCGTGGCGCTGGCAATTTCGCTGGCCGCCATCTGGATCGGCAAGCGGCCCGCCGACAGGCGGCGCACCTTCGGCTACTACCGCTTCGAGATCCTGGCGGCGGTGCTGAATGCGGTGCTGCTGTTCTTCGTGGCTATCTACGTGCTGTACGAGGCCTGGCGGCGCATCTCCACGCCGGCCGAGATCCAGTCGACCATGATGCTGCTGGTGGCCGTGGGCGGGCTGGTCGTCAACCTGATCGGCATGCGGCTGCTCGCGGCAGGCAAGGACAAGAGCCTCAACGTGAAGGGCGCGTACCTGGAGGTGTGGGCCGACATGCTGGGCTCGATCGGCGTGATCGTCGGGGCTCTGGTGATCCGCTTCACCGGCTGGGCGTGGGTCGATTCGGTGATCGCGGTCGCCATCGGCCTGTGGGTGCTGCCGCGCACCTGGCGGTTGTTGCGCGAGAGCCTGAACGTGCTGCTCGAAGGCGTGCCTGACGACGTGGACCTGCCCGAGGTCGAGCGTGCGCTGCTGGGCAGCGAAGGCGTCGCCAGCCTGCACGACCTGCATGTATGGGCACTCTCGAGCGGCAAGGTGAGCCTGAGCGTGCACGTGGTGTGCACGCCGGATGTGGATGACATGGCGCCGCTGATGCTGCGGTTGCGTGCCCTGCTGGCCGAGCGCTTCGACATCCACCATTCGACCGTGCAGGTCGAACGCGTGCCTTGCGAACAGGCGGCCGAGAGCCATGGCTTCGGGCCTGCGGTAGCGGCCACCTAGCTGGCTCGATCGGTCGATTCCCGGGATTTTTCGGTCCCGGTGTCACAAACGCCCCCCGCTGGACGTCTTTCTCGCATGGACGTCCACGGGGGGCGTTCTTTTTGACTCCATCCACCGAGGAATCAACCATGAAGATCGTCATCATCGGAGGCTCCGGCCTCATCGGCTCCAAGCTCGCCACGCGCCTGCGCAATGCAGGCCACGAGGTCAACGCCGCGTCGCCCTCGACGGGCGTCAACGCGCTCACCGGCGAAGGCCTGAAGGCCGCGCTGGCGGGCGCCAATGTGGTCGTCGACGTGGCCAACTCGCCCTCGTTCGAGGACGAGCCGGCGCTCCGGTTCTTCGACACCGCTGGGCGCAACCTGCTGGCCGCCGAGGCGGAAGCCGGCGTGACGCATCACATAGCGCTGTCGGTGGTCGGCACCGATCGCCTGCTGGCCAGTGGCTATTTCCGCGCCAAGCAGCGCCAGGAAGAGCTGATCGAGGCCTCGCCCGTGCCCTGGACCATCGTGCAGGCCACGCAGTTCTTCGAATTCGTGGCCGGTATCGCCGACGGGAGCGTGCGGGGCGGCGAAGTCCGGCTGTCGAACGCGCTGATACAGCCGATGGCGGCGGACGACGTTGCGGCCGCGCTCGCCGCCGTGGTGGCCGAGCCG
Source organism: Variovorax sp. GW821-FHT09D05 (assembly GCF_059416325.1). Taxonomy (NCBI): domain Bacteria; kingdom Pseudomonadati; phylum Pseudomonadota; class Betaproteobacteria; order Burkholderiales; family Comamonadaceae; genus Variovorax; species Variovorax sp. GW821-FHT09D05. Next base: position 38,444 of record NZ_JBWKOZ010000012.1, read on the forward strand.
CCCGCGCGGGGCCGGATCGAGATCGCGGGCCCGCAGGCCATGCCGCTCGATGCACTGGTGCGTCGCCTGTTCGCGGCGACCGGCGACAAGCGGCCGGTGGTCACCGATGCCGGGGCGAGCTACTTCGGCGTGCAGCTCGACGACCGGTCGCTGACGCCCGGCAACGCCCCGCGCCTCGGGACGATCCGCTTCGAAGACTGGCTTGCACAGCGTGCGCTGGCCTGAAAGGCAACCCATGACCCGTTTTCAGAAAACCTGCATTTCCCTGGGCCTCGCGTTCGGCACGTTCGTCGCGATGCCCGCCCTGGCGGCCCCCGAAGCCGCCGTGACCATGCTCATGACGAAGGATCTGGCGGACATGCCCGGCAAGGAAGCAGTCACGTTCGTTGTCGACTTTCCGCCAGGCTCAATCGATCCCGTCCACCGCCACGATGCCCACGCCTTCGTGTACGTGCTCGAGGGATCGATCGTGATGGGCGTGAAGGGCAGCAAGGAGGTCACGCTGACCCCCGGCCAGACTTTCTACGAAGGCCCGGCCGACATTCACACGGTCGGCCGCAACGCCAGTGCCACCAAGCCCGCAAAGTTCCTCGTGACGATGGTCAAGGACAAGGGCGTGCCGTTGCTCACGCTGGTCAAGTAGACGCTCAGCGCGGCGGGCGGATGGCCGACTTGGGCCTGAAAGCCTTGCAGACCGTGTCGTCGGTCTCCAGGTACGGCCCGCCGATCAGGTCGATGCAGTAGGGCACCGCCGCGAAGATGCCCGGCACGACCTGCATGCCCTCGGTGTCCTTCAGCCCTTCGAGCGTTTCCGCAATCGACTTCGGTTGGCCCGGCAGGTTGATGATCAGGCTCTTGTCGCGGATCACCGCCACCTGCCGCGACAGGATCGCCGTCGGCACGAAGCGCAGGCTGATCTGTCGCATCTGCTCGCCGAAGCCGGGCATTTCCTTGTGGGCCACGGCCAGCGTGGCCTCGGGCGTCACGTCGCGCAGGGCGGGGCCTGTGCCGCCGGTGGTCAGCACCAGCGAGCAGCCGGCGTCGACCAGTTCGATCAGCGTGGCGCTGATGCGGTCGGCCTCGTCGGGGATCAGCCGGGGTTCGAATTCGATGGGGTTCTTCAGCGCCCGGCCAAGCCACTCTTTCAGCGAGGGCAGGCCCTTGTCTTCGTAGGTGCCGCTGGAGGCACGGTCGCTGACCGAGACGATGCCGATGCGGACCGGGTCGAACGAACTCATGCGTCCTCTTCCCGGTCTTGGGCGGCGGCCGCTGCCGCGTGGTCGGCTCCGCCGTGCACCGCCAGTTGGGCACGCACCAGCTGGAAGATCTCGCGGTAGGCCTTGCCCTGGCGCGGCGCTTCGCCGGCCGGGCCGGTCTTCATGTCCTTGCGGGCCTGGCGCACCAGGGCGCGCAGCTGCTGGGAATCGGTGGCGGGGTGGGTTTCTATCCAGCCGCCGAGGGCGTCGTCGTCGGCAATCAGCCGGTCGCGCCAGCGCTCGGCCTCGTGCAGGGCGGCGGTTTCAGCGGCCGGCGCGATGCTTTGCTCGGACAGGGCTTGTTTAACGGCCTCCAGCACCTCGGGCTCGAGCTTGCGCATGAGCTTGCCGATGAACTGCATCTGGCGGCGCTTGCCCTCGAAATTGGTGATGCGCTTGGCCTCGGCGATGGCGTCGACCAGTTTTTCGTCGAGCTGGAGCGTATCGAACAGGCCGGCGCGCAGCGTGAGCAGCTCGGTGCCTAGCTTCTGCAGCTCGTCGCTTTCGCGCTTGAGGTCGGTACGGCTGGCTTCGTCGGTGCCCTTGAGCTCGCGCTTGAGCTCAAGGTCGAGTTCGCTGCCTTCGGCAACGAATTGGCCACGGACGAAATAGCCTTTTTTGGGTTTGCGGGACATGGAGTGGATTCTGGGCCGCACCGTGCGGCGTTGCAACGCGGTGGGAAGCTGGGGAGAAAACGTGAAACAGGGGGCGCAAGTATCATAGCCACCACATGACGACATCCTCCTCGCGCGCCGATTCCGGCTTCGCCTACAGCCGCTCCTTCTTCGAAAACCTGGTCGACACCGCCTTGGCGCATGCCAAAAAGCTCGGTGCCACCGACGCCGGGGCCGAGGCCTCCGAGGGCTGCGGCCTGAGCGTGTCGGTGCGCAAGGGCGAACTCGAGAACGTCGAGCGCAACCGCGACAAGTCGCTGGGCATCACGGTCTACGTGGGCCACCGCCGCGGCAATGCCAGCACCTCCGACTTCTCCGAAGGGGCCATCAAGCAGACCGTTCAGGCGGCCTACGACATCGCCCGCTTTACGGCCGAAGACCCCGTCAGCGGCCTGCCGGACGAGGAAGACATCGCCAAGGTGCACCCCGAACTCGACCTGTTCCACCCCTGGGACGTGACGAGCGAACAGGCCGCCAAGCTGGCGCTGGAGTGCGAAGAAGCGGCCCTGTCGACCGACAAGCGCATCACCAACAGCGAGGGCGCGGGCGTCTCGGCTCAGCAGAGCCACTTCTTCAGCGCCCACACGCACGGTTTCCGTGGTGGCTACGCCAGCTCGCGGCATTCCATTTCGGTGGCGCCCATCGCCGGCAAGGGCGACGACATGCAGCGCGACGCCTGGTACAGCTCCATGCGCTCGGCCGATGAACTGGCCAGCCCGCAGGCCGTGGGCCGCTACGCCGCCGAACGGGCGCTCAGCCGCCTGAAGTCGCGCAAGATCAAGACCACCGAATGCCCGGTGCTGTTCGAGTCGCCGCTGGCCGTGGGCCTGCTGGGCGGGCTGGTGCAGGCTGTGAGCGGCGGGTCGCTGTACCGCAAGAGCAGCTTTCTGCTCGATTCGCTGGGCAAGCCCGTGTTGCCCAAGCACGTCGATGTGGCCGAAGACCCGCACGTGCTGCGCGGCAAGGGCAGCTCGCCCTTCGACGACGAAGGCGTGACCACCCGGGCGCGCAAGGTGGTCGATGCCGGCCGCCTTGAAGGCTACTTTCTCTCGACCTACTCGGCCCGCAAGCTGGGCATGAAGACCACCGGCAATGCCGGCGGCTCGCACAACCTGACGCTGAGCTCGCGCCTGACCAAGCACACCGACGACCTCGACGCCATGCTCGCCAAGCTGGGCACCGGCCTGTTCGTGATCGAGCTGATGGGCCAGGGCGTGAACTACGTGACCGGCGACTACTCGCGCGGCGCCAGCGGCTTCTGGGTCGAGAAGGGCAAGATCGCCTTCCCGGTGCAGGAGATCACCATCGCCGGCAACCTCAAAGACATGCTCATGGGCATCGAGGCCATCGGGGCCGATGCCTACACCTTCGGCGCCAAGACCACGGGATCGGTCCTGGTGAACCGGATGAAGATCGCCGGCAGCTGAGAAAGCACCGCCGGCCACCGCGCGAAGGCTCACAGAACCATGAGACACAACGCAGCGCGCAAGCCGGAACTCGAGCACGAACTGCTGCGCGACCCGAGGCTCGGCTTCGAGCCGGCGGGCGGCAGCTCGGTGCGCTGCCTGCAGCACGGCGTGCCCTGGCCCTTCGACTGCTGGCACTACCACGACGAATACGAGCTGCAGTGCATCAACCGCAGCAGCGGTGACGCCTTCGTCGGCGACCACATCGGCCGCTTCGAGCCCGGCTACGTGGCCCTGGTGGGCGCCCGGCTGCCCCATACCTGGATTTCGCACGACGTGCCGCCCGAGGGCATAGCCGAGCGCAGCATGGTCATCCACTTTCGCGACGAGCCGCTGCGCAAGGGCACCGACCTGTTCCCGGAGCTGAAGGCGGTGCTGCCGATGCTCGACCGCGCAAAGCTCGGCATCGAGTTCTTCGGCATCCACGCGCTGGTGCGCGAACGCTTCCTGCGCGTGCAGGCGCAGGAGGGCATGGCCCGGCTGGCGGAGTTCATCGGCCTGCTGCACGAGCTGGCCCGCTGGCCCGACTGGCGCCAGATTTCGAACACCACAGGCACGGCGAGCGAAGACCCGAGCGCCAACACCCGCATGCGCCGCGTGCTCGACTACCTCGATCAGCACCTGACCGAAGAGCTGTCGCTGCCGGCCGTGTGCGCCGTGGCCAACATGGCCGAAAGCAGCTTCTCGCGCTACTTCCACAAGCACATGGGCGCCACCTTCACCGACTTCGTCACTCGGCTGCGCATCGCCAAGGCCTGCGAGATGCTGCAGACCTCCGACCGGCTTGTGAGCGACATCTGCTACGAGGTGGGCTTCGCGAACCTCGCGAACTTCAACCGGCGCTTCCTGCAGCTCAAGGGCATGACCCCCTCGGCCTACCGCCAGCAGGCGCAGGACCGCTTCGGCCTGCGCACCGCGCAGAACACGCCGCTCGCCACCACGGCCTGAGCTTCCCGGTGCTGAAGCTCATCAGGGGCTGGCATCCTGCGGCGTCAGGTGCCGGGTCATGGCCCAGAACGCCAGTGCCAGGCCGCTGGTGAGGGCCCCGGCCAGGCAGACGATGTTCCAGCCGCCGTGTGCATACAGCATCGTCGAGACGATCGATCCGGTGGCGGAGCCGATGGAATAGAAGATCATGTAGCCGGCGGTCAGGCGGCTCTGGGCTTCCGGGCGCACGCGGTAGATCAGGCTCTGGTTGGCGACGTGCACCGACTGCAGGCCGAAGTCGATCGTGACGACGCCGACCACCATCGCCCAGATGGACCACGGCAGCATGGCGATGAGCGCCCAAGACAGCAGCATCACCGACAGCCCGATGCCGGTAGTGCGCTGTGCGCGGCCCCGGTCCGCCTGGCGGCCCGCGCGCGCAGCGCCCATGGCGCCGGCCGCGCCCGCCAGGCCGAACAGGCCCACCTGCGTGTGCGACAGCGAGAACGGCGCCGCCGTCAGCGGCAGCACCATCGGCGTCAGCAGCATCGTGATGGCCATGAAGATCAGCATCGCGAGCACCGCACGGATGCGCAGCACAGGCTCTTCGGCGAAGAGCGTGAACACCGACCGGATCAGCTGCAGGTACGAAATGCGCACCGAGGGCAGTGCGCGTCGCGGGAGCGCCTTCCACAACAGGCCGGAGACGACCAGCGTGGCCGCGGCCGACACCAAATACACCGAGCGCCAGCCGACAAGATCGGACAGCGTGCCCGACACCGCCCGCGCCAGCAGGATGCCGACGATGATGCCGCTGGTGACGATGCCGACCACGCGGCCGCGCTCGCCCGGCGGGGCCATGAGTGCGGCGTAGGCGACCAGCACCTGCGTCACGACGGCCAGCAGGCCCACGGCGGCCATCGCCGGCAACAGGACCGCCGCGCTGGGCGCCAGCGCAACGCAGAGCAGGGCGATCACCGACAGCAACGATTGCCCCACGATCAACTGCCGCCGGTCGATCAGGTCGCCCAGCGGAACGACCAGCAGCAGCCCCAGGCCGTAGCCGACCTGGGTGATGGTGATCACGATGCCGACCGTGGCGGGGCGGATGCCGAAGGTGGCCGCCAGCGTGTCCAGCAGCGGCTGGGCGTAGTAGACGTTGGCCACGGCCAGCCCGCAGGCGACTGCGAACAGCAGCGCCATCGCGGCTGTTATCTGTGGCGTGGCAGTCCGTGTCTGCGCATCACGGGCCGCGGCCGCATCGATGTTCAATTGCATGGCGATGCCCTGCCGTCAGGCACGCAGGGCGTCGTGGAAGCGCTCGATGTGGGCGGCGATCGTTTCGCCCAGTTCTTCGAGCGCGAAATGGCCGGTGTCGAGCAGCTTGAAATCGATCTGCCGTAGGTCGCGCTGGTAGGGATACGCGCCCGACGGTGGAAAGATCACGTCGTTGGCGCCCCATACGACCAGCGTCGGCGGCTGGTGCTGGCGGAAGTAGGCCTGCCAAGCCGGGTAATGCGAGAGATTGCGGCCGTAGTCGTGCAGCAGGGCCGCCATTGCGTCTTTGTTGCCGGGACGGGCCAGCAGGGCGCGTTGCAGCAGCCAGCTGTCGGGGTTGATGCGCGCCGCGTCTTTCACGCCGTGGGTGTAGTTCCATTCCAGGGCTGCGTCCGACATGGCGGCTTCGCGGATCCTGGCGTAGTTGGCCGGCGACGGGTCCCTCCACAGCTCGCGGGCCAGGCCCCAGAAATCGTCCGGCAGGCCTTCTTCGTAGGCGTTGGCGTTCTGCACGACCAGGAAGCTCACTCTTTCGGGGTGGCGGCTGGCCAGCCGGAATCCCACCGGGCCGCCGAAGTCCTGCATGTAGAGGCCGTAGTGCTTCAGGCCGAGTTGTTCCGTGAACTTCTCGACGACGTCGGCGAGGCGATCGAAGGTGTAGCTGAACTCGACGACCGATGGTGCATCGCTGTGGCCGAAGCCGGGGTAGTCGGGTGCGATGACGTGGAAGCGATGGGCCAGCCGTTCGATCAGCTCCCGGTACATGAAGGAGGAGGCCGGAAAGCCATGCAGCAGGAGCAGGGGCGGCAGCGCCGGGTCTCCCGCCTCGCGGTAGAAGATGTTCAGGCCGTCGATGGTGGCGGTGCGGTAGTGGGTCATGGCGGATTCCGGAAAGGGGTGGATTGGGGCGATTGGCGATCGGCCGGTCGCTGCACGTTCTGCTTTCGGCGTTCTCGGTTTCAAAACAAAACCACGCGAATTCTATCTATCTGGTTTTACATTGCAACCGATTGGCGATTTCGCACACCACCCCCGGCAAAACCCCAAGCCCGCTGGTCATCGAAGTACCAGTCCACCGGCGCGCGTGTACGCAGCGCCGGCCCACGGCTGCATACGCTTCGTCCCTCTCGCAAGCCCTTCACAAACAAGACCAGGAGACGAACGATGACGAACCGAGCCACGCGCTGCATCAAGGCCGGCGCACTGTTGCTGGCGGCATTGGCCGCAGCGGGCCATGCGCAGGCGCAGCAGGCCTGCAAGGACGATGTGCGCGTGCTGTCCCAGCCGCGCGACGGACTGACCCTGCTGGAAAAGTACAAGGACGAGTTCAAGGCGCTGAGCGGCGCGTCGTTCAGCATCGACAACCTCAACGAGAACGACCGCCGCACCAAGACCCGCGCCGACGCCTCGACCGTCGGCAAGTACAACGTGTACTACGTCGACGAGGCCAACGTGCCGCTGTTCGCCCAGTCGAAGTGGATCGTGCCGCTTGCCAGGTACTACCCGGCCGACTACGACTACGCCGACTTCGACCCCGGCCGCCAGAAGGTCGCCACCTTCGACGGCCAGGCCTGGTTTGCGCCGCTCACCGGTGGCGGCGACTTGCTGGTCTACCGAAAGGACCTGCTCGAGAAGGCCGGCATCAAGCCGCCCACCACGCTCGAGGAATTCGCCGAAGCCGCGAAGAAGCTCAACGACCCGGCCCACGGCATCTACGGCGTGGCCCTGCGCGGCCAGCGCGGTTCGGGTGCCAACGTGTGGCGCTGGATGCCGTTCTTCCGCGGCTACGGCGGCCAGTGGTTCGATGGCGACAAGCCCGTGTTCGATTCGCCCGCCGCGGTGAAGGCCACGCAGACCTACCTCGACCTGTTCAAGTACTCGGCGCCCGGCACCAAGACCGGCGGCTGGGACGAGGCCACCGGCGCCTTCCTCGCGGGCAAGGTGGCGATGCTGATCGAGTCGACCCCGCTGGCCGGCAACGCGCTCGACCCCAAGATGTCGACCGTGATCGGCAAGGTTGCCTACCTGCCGCCGCCCACGCCGCTGACCGGCGGCGGCTACGGCCACGGGCTGGCCATCGGGGCCAAGGCCAACAAGACCGAGGAGGCGAAGAAGTGCGCGGGCCTGTTCGTCGCCTGGGCCACTTCCAAGCAGCAGGAGCAGCGCCGCCTCGCCGAAGGCCAGTTCGGCGAGCTCAACCGCACCAGCGTGCTGGGCAGCCCCGAGTTCGCCAAGCGCTACGGCGCCGACCTCGGCAAGGCGCTGGCCGACACCGGCAAGCTCACGGCCGTGAACTTCTGGCAGGACGCCGCCTGGCCCGATCTCGGCGACCGCTGGGGGATCATTCTCGAAGAGCTGATCACCGGCTCGCGCACCGACATCAAGGCCGGCCTCGACGAGCTCGACGCCTACGCGAAGCAACTGATCGCACGGCGCAAGAAGTGATGGCCGCCAGGGAGAAACGAAAAAAGACAAGGCTGCCGGTCGTCTTCATCGGGCCGGGCCTGCTGGTGCTCGCGGTGCTGGCGCTGGTGCCGACGCTGTTCGCGATCGGCATCTCCTTGCAAGACCGCGAGCTCGGGCAGGCCGATTCCAGCTGGGTCTGGCTGTCGAACTACATCCAGCTGTTTTCCGACCGGCGCTTTCTCAACTCCGTGCGGGTGTCGCTGGTGTGGGAGGTGCTGACGGTCAGCGCGACCATGGGGCTCGCGGTGCTGCTGGGTGTGCTGCTGTTCCAGTGCACCACCGCGCGCTGGCGCAACGTGTTGTCGATGCTGTTCATCGTGCCCGTGCTGCTGCCGCGCGTGTCGGCCGCCTTCGTGTGGAAGTTCGCCTTTCATCCGCTGTTCGGACTGCTGACGTATCCGTACAAGGCGATCACCGGCGAACCGCTGGACCTGCTGGCCAGCCCGCTCACGGCGCTGATGACGGTGGCGTTCGTGGACGTGTGGCAGTGGGGGCTGTTCTTCGCGGTCATCGTGCTGAAGCTGCTCGAGACGCTGCCGCCACAGCCCTTCGAGGCCGCGCGCATGGACCATGCGAAGACCTGGGAGGTGTATGCGTACGTCGCGCTGCCGATGCTGAAGGCGCCGCTCATCAGCCTGACGTTCGTGAAGATGGTCGAGTCGCTGCGTGCCTTCGACCTGATCTACGTGATGACGCGTGGCGGGCCCGGCATCTCCACCGAGACGCTGGACATGTACGCCTTCTCGCAGGGCTTCATCGAGTCTGGGCGTATCTCGTACGCGTCGAGCATGGCTGTGCTGATGATGGTCGCCTCGACCGTGGCGTTCACCTACATCTGGAAATGGACGCGACCGAAATGAGCGCTTTGCCAAAAAAGAAACCCCCGTTCTCCCCAAGCACGCTGCTAGCCCGGCTGGTGCTGGTCGCCGCAGGGCTCTCCGCACTGGTGCCGGTGTTCTGGACCTTTCTCAACTCGTTCAAGAACCGGGTGGACATCGTCTCGGCAGTGCCGAAGATCTTCTTTACGCCGACACTGGAGAACTACGTCTACGTGCTGAGCCGCGAGGCCGTGGCGCAGGGGCTGCTCAATTCCATCGTGGTGGTGGGCGCGGCAGTGATTGCCGGCGCGGTGCTCGGGCTGCCGGCTGCCTATGCGCTCGCCCGCTATCCGCTGCGCTGGGCTGACGACATCCAGTTCTTCGTGCTGTCGATGCGCTTCCTGCCGCCCGTGGCCGTGGCCATTCCGCTCATGGTGATCTGGCTGCAGCTGGAGTTGTACGACACGCGCTTCGCGCTGATCGTCACCTACACGCTGCTCACGCTCTCGACCGTGATCTGGCTCGCCATACCCGCCTTCAAGGCGGTGCCGAAAGAGGTGGAAGAGGCGGGTCGCGTCGACGGCTACGGCCCCTACGCGATCTTCTTCAAGGTGGCGCTGCCGATTGCCGCGCGCTCGCTGGTCGGCGCCATCGCCTTCGGCTTCGTGCTGGTGTGGAACGAGTTTCTCATTGCGCTGATGCTCACCACTTCGGACGCGAAGACGCTGCCCATCGTTGCCTCGGAGCTGAGCCAGCTCGGGCGTGACGTGCCGTGGGGCATCTTGAATGCCTCGGTCATCCTGCTGTCGCTGCCACCGCTCTTGATGGTCGGCGTGCTCAGCGGCTTCCTCAACGCCGCCTTCAAGCGCAAGCGCGACGCAGCATGAGCCAGATCATTTCCTTTCCCTCGAAGAACAACATGTCCGCAATCAGCTGTCACAACATCATCAAGCGCTATGGCGACACGCAGGTCGTGCACCAGTTCGACCTCGACGTGTCGGACAACGAGTTTGTCGTGTTCCTGGGCCCCTCGGGCTGCGGCAAGTCGACCATCCTGCGCATGCTCGCAGGGCTGGAAGATATTTCCGACGGCGACCTGCTGATCGGCGGCCAGCGCGTGAACGACTTGCCGCCGCAGGAGCGCGGCATTGCCATGGTGTTCCAGAACTACGCGCTCTATCCGCACATGAGCGTGCGCGACAACATCGCGTTCGGCCTCAAGCGCCTGAAGGTGCCCAAAGCCGAGATCGATGCGCGCATCAAGGAGGTGTCGGACACACTGGGCCTGGAGCGGTACCTGCAGCGCAGGCCCACCGAGCTGTCGGGTGGCCAGCAGCAGCGCGTGGCGATTGCGCGCGCCATGATCAAGACGCCCAAGGTGTTCCTGTTCGACGAACCGCTGTCCAACCTCGACGCCAAGCTGCGCAACCACATGCGCATCGAGATAGCCCGGCTGCACCAGGCGCTGAAGACCACCACCGTGTACGTCACGCACGACCAGCACGAGGCCATGACGCTGGCCGACCGCATCGTGCTGCTGCGCGACGGGCGCATCGAGCAGGTCGGCTCGCCGCGCGAGATCTTCGAGCGGCCTCGCTCGGCCTTCGTGGCCGGCTTCATCGGTACGCCGCCGATGAATCTGGTCGAGATGATGGTGCGTGACGCCGATGGCTACTTCGAGCTGGCGGGCCGCGAGGGCACCGTGCTTGTGGACGCGCGCCGCTTTGCACTCGAAGGCCGCGAGCGCGTGACGCTGGGCGTGCGGCCCGCGCACCTGCAGGTCGACACGCAAGGCGGTCGCGGAGGGGGCTTTGCCGGCGAGGTGCAGCTCATCGAGTACCTCGGCAACGAGGTGCTGGTGAGCTTCGGGCAGGGCGAGAGCGAAATCGCCGCGCTGATGCCCTCGGCCCAATGCCCGCGGCTGCGCGATGCGGTGCGTTTCGTGGCCGATCCGTTGCAGGTGCACCTGTTCGACATCGACACCGGTGCCTCGCTGCTGCGCACCGACACCCCTTTGCATTGACGCACTGACACACCCAAACACCCCTTCAAGGACGCAAAGAAATGAAAGCACTGGTTCTGGAAAAAGCGCACGAGCTCAGGCTGCGCGACGTAGACCTTCCCCTGGACATGGGGCCGCGCGACGTGAAGATCCGCATGCACACCGTGGGCGTGTGCGGCAGCGACGTCCACTACTACCAGCACGGCGGCATTGGCCCCTATGTGGTGGAAGATCCAATGATCTTGGGCCACGAAGCCTCGGGAGTGGTGGCAGAGGTGGGGGCGGAAGTCACGCACCTGAAGCCCGGCGACCGCGTATGCATGGAGCCCGGCATTCCGCAGATGGACTCGCGCGCCACGCTCGAAGGCATCTACAACCTCGACCCTGCCGTGCGTTTCTGGGCGACGCCGCCGATCCACGGCTGTCTTACGCCCTTCGTGGTGCACCCGGCGGCCTTCACCTTCCGCCTGCCCGACAACGTGAGCTTCGGCGAGGGCGCCATCGTCGAGCCGCTGGCCATCGGCCTGCAGGCCGCGAAGAAGGCGGCGCTGAAGCCGGGCGACGTAGCGGTGGTCATCGGCGCGGGCACCATCGGCGCGATGACGGCGCTGGCTGCACTTGCGGGCGGCGCGGCGCGCGTGATCCTCGCGGACCTCGTGCCCGAGAAGCTGGCGCTGTTTGCGGACAACCCGGCCGTCACCACGGTCGATGTGCGCAACACCAAGCTCGCCGACACCGTGAAGTCGCTGACCGACGGCTGGGGCGCCAACGTGGTGTTCGAAGCCAGCGGCAGCGCGCGCGCCTTCGACGACATCTTCGAGCTGCTGTGCCCCGGCGGCTGCCTCGTGATGGTGGGCATACCCGCTGGCAAGGTTGCCTTCGACATCGTGGCCATTCAGGCGAAGGAAGTGCGCATCGAGTCGGTGTTCCGCTACGCCAACATCTTCCCGCGCGCGCTGGCGCTGATCGCGTCGGGCCAGGTCGACGTGAAGCCCTTCATCTCGCGCACCTTCGCGTTCGAAGATGGCATCGAGGCCTTCGAGGAAGCCGCGGCGGGGCGCGCAACCGACGTGAAGATCCAGATCGAGTTTGGGGAGCCCGTCACTTCCTCGTAGCTTCTTCCGGAGGCGCGATCAGGTGCTCGAGCATGCGCCGGGCGTTGAGCGGCAGGTCTTCCGACGAGCGCACGCAAGCCATCAGCGTGCGCTCGGCCCATTTGTCGGCGAGCGAGGCGCGCGCGATCTTCATCGAGCGGGCGCAACGTTCGGCCGCGGTCTGCGGCACGATGCCGACGCCAATGCCGTACTCGACCATGCGGCACACGGCCTCGAAGTTGCGCACCCGCACCCGGTAAGCCAGGTGTTTGCCTAGCGCACGCACATGCTGGGTGATCAGCAGCTGCAGCGCGCTGTCCGCGGGCAGGCCCACGAATTCGCTGTCGACCACATCGGCCAGCTGCAGGCGCCGGCGTCCGGCAAGGGCGTGGCCGCGTGGCATCACGAGCACGAGGTCGTCGCGGCGGAAGGGGTGGCATTCGAGGCCTTCGCTGTCGATGGCGTCCGAGACGATGCCGATGTCGCACAGGCCGGCGCGCAGCGCGTCCACCGTGTCGGGGCTGGGGCGTTCCTCGAGGTCGACCGAGATGCGTGGATGCTCGGCGAGAAAGCGGCTCAGCACCTCGGGCAGGTGCTCGGTCAGCGCCGAAGTGCCGCACATGAAGCGCACGTGTCCCTTGAGGCCCTGGCCGTATTCGCCGAGTTCGCCGCGCAGCCGCTCCATCTGCTGCAGCACGACGCGCGCGTGGTGCAGCAGCGTGCGGCCGGCCTCGGTGGGGCGCACGCCCTGCGCGTGGCGGGTGAGCAGCGGGCTGCCGAGCGCGTCTTCCATGCCGCGCACGCGCTGGCTGGCGGAGGCCAGCGTCATGTGCGAGCGCCCGGCGCCTCCGGTGAGGCTGCCGGCTTCGACGACGTTGAGGAAGAGCCGCAGGTCGGTGAGATCGAATCGCATGGTTCGGCGGAGTGTGCACCAGGAGCCTCAGCCGCAGCCTGAGGCTACCTCTGCGAATGCCCGATTTCCAGAGGCCGGCTTCGTCGGCAGAGTCGTGTCCCGATGACGCATTCGATCGACACAACGAGTTTCTGGGCCGCCGCCGCGGCGGTGTACCTGCTGGCCGGGGTGATCAAGGGCGTGGTCGGCCTCGGGCTGCCGACGGTGTCGATGGCGCTGCTCGCGCTGTGGATGTCGCCGGTACAGGCCGCGGCGCTGCTGATCGTGCCGTCGCTCGTCACCAACATCTGGCAGACCGGGCCGCGCGCGACCCTCATGCCGGTGCTGCGGCGCATCGGCGGCATGCAGGTGGGGGTGGTGATCGGCACGCTGGGCGGGGCGCTGTGGCTGGGCGTGCCGGCGGGGGCCTGGGCTTCGTTCGCGCTCGGGGTGGCGCTGGTCGTCTACGCGGTCTGGGGGCTGACCGGGCGGCAGCTTCACGTGACCGACGCGCAGGCGCGCTGGATGGGGCCGCTGGTGGGCATCGTCACGGGGCTGGTGACGGCGGTGACCGGGGTGTTCGCGGTGCCGGCGGTGCCGTACCTGCAGGCGCTGGGGTTCCAGCGCGATTCGCTGATCCAGGCGATGGGGATCTCGTTCACCACCTCGACGGTGGTGCTGGCCATCGGGCTGGTCGGGAACGGGGGCTACCCGATGTCGGCGATGGGCGGGTCGATCGCGATGCTGGTGCCGGCCATCGGCGGCATGGTGCTCGGGACCTGGCTGCGGCAGCGGCTTTCGGTGGCGGTGTTCAAGCGCTGCTTCCTGATCGGGCTGGCGCTGCTGGGGCTTTACATGGCCGCGCGCGCCGGGCTGTGAGCCGAAGTCAGGCTGCCAGCAGCAGGGCAGCGCGAACGCGCTCGATGGTCTGGCGGTAGGGCAGGGCGAAGTCATCGAGTGCATCGCCCGCTTCGAGCCAGCGGAACGCGAACACCAGGCCTTCCTCTTCAGGGCTGCCCGTGGCCATGTGCGTGAAGGTTTCAGGCAGGGCGCCTTGGGCGCGCATCAGGAACAGGTGCCACAGCTGCGGGTGGCGGTGCGTGTTGCCTTCGACGCCGGCTTCGCATTCGCGGTGCAGCGTGCCCAGCGATTGCAGCGGGCCGGTGTAGTCGAGGCCCGATTCCTCGAGCAGCTCGCGGCGCACCGCCACTTCAGGCGATTCGCCGGGCTCGATGGTGCCCTTGGGCAGCTGCATGTTGCCATCCTCGGGATGGCGGAACACCAGCAGCCGGCCCCGCGCGTCAACCATGCAGGCGCAGGCCTTGGGGATCGTGGCGGAGGGGCTGCTGCCGGTGCTGTTCATCATCAGGCGCCCGTCAGAGCGGCCTTGACCGCTGCGCTGACCTGGCCCATGTCGGCCTTGCCGGCGAGGCGGGTCTTGACCACGCCCATCACCTTGCCCATGTCGCCGGGGCCGCTGGCGCCCAGCTCGGCCACGATGGCCTTCACGGTGGCCACCGTTTCATCGGCGCTCATGCGTTGGGGCAGATAGGCCTCCAGCACCTTGATCTCGGCAGCTTCCTTGTCGGCCAGATCGGGGCGGCCACCGGTGGTGAAGGCCGCGATCGAGTCCTTGCGCTGCTTGACCATCTTGTCGACGATGGCGACGACCATGGTGTCGTCGAGTTCCACGCGCTCGTCGACTTCCTTTTGCTTCAGGGCCGCGAGCAGCAGGCGGATGGTGGCCAGGCGCTCGGAGTCCTTGGCGCGCATCGCCGTCTTCATGTCTTCGGTGATTTGTTCTTTGAGAGTCATTCGGCAACCTTTCGGAAAAAACAAAAGCCGCGGCAGGTTTCCCTGGCGCGGCTGAGGCAACGGGGCGGCGGTGCTGACTTTCGTCTGGAGCCGGCCGCCCTGGGTGTTGCTTAGTACAGCTTCTTGGGCAGCTGCATGCTGCGCACGCGCTTGTAGTGGCGCTTGACCGCGGCGGCCTTCTTGCGCTTGCGCTCGGCGGTCGGCTTTTCGTAGAACTCGCGGGCGCGCAGGTCGGTCAGCAGGCCGAGCTTTTCGATGGTGCGCTTGAAACGGCGCAGTGCGACGTCGAAGGGCTCGTTTTCTTTAACGCGGATGGTGGTCATTGATGAATCGTTGAAATGAATTTGGCCTGGAGAGATCGAGGCCCCAAGCCGGGGTTCCTCAACTGAAAACTTTTTGCGGCCGTTGAGGGGAGGCCAAGAGTTAGCCCGCGATTATAGCGCGGTTGCGCACGCGTGGGCGCTCGCCCAGGCCCATTGGAAGTTGTATCCGCCCAACCAGCCGGTCACATCGACCACTTCGCCGATGAAATACAGGCCCGGCTGCTTCGATTCCATGGTCTGGGACGACAGGTCGCGGGTGTCGACACCGCCGGCCGTGACCTCGGCTTTTTTGTAACCTTCGGTGCCGCTGGGGGTGATCTGCCAGCGGGCGATGCGCTCCGACAGGGCCGCCAGCGCCTTGTCCGCAGCTTCGTTGACGGGGCGCTGCAGCGCCGGATCCTGCCCGACCCAGGCGTCGGCCAGCCGGGAGGGCACCAGCGTGGCCAGTTCGTTGGCGATGCGTTTCTTCGAGCGCAGCTTGGCTTCGCCCAGCGCCTCTGCCACGTTCACGCCGGGCGCGAAATCCAGCGTGAGCGGGGTGCCGGGCTTCCAGTAGCTCGAAATCTGCAGCACCGCCGGGCCCGACAGGCCTCGGTGGGTGAAGAGCAGGTCCTCGAGGAAGGCCATTTTTTCCTTCTTCGCCCCGGTCTCGATGCGCACCGGCAGCGCCAGGCCGGCCAGTTCGGCATACGGCGCCCAGCCTTCGCCGCCGAAGGTCAGCGGCACCAGTGCCGGACGGGGCATGACCAGGCGCAGGCCGAACTGCTCCGCAAGGCGGTAGCCAAAGTCGCTGGCACCGATCTGCGGGATCGACAGGCCGCCCGTGGCCACCACGATCTTCGGCGTTTCGATCAGCCCGCGATCGCTCTCGATTTGATAGCTGCCAGCACCCGATCCATCGGCGTCAGCGCCAGAAAACGCAATCTTCCCGACCTTGCACGGCTGCCACCGCTCCACCCCACCCGCCGCGCATTCCGCCAGCAGCATGTCGACGATCTGCTGCGACGAGCCGTCGCAGAACAGCTGCCCCTTGTGCTTCTCGTGGAAGGCGATGCCGTGCTTCTGCACCAGCTCGATGAACTGCTGCGGCGCATAGCGCGACAGCGCCGAGCGGCAGAAATTCGGGTTGTCGCCGATGAAGTGGCGCTGCGGTGCGCGCACGTCGAGGTCGCGGTTCGTGAAATTGGCCCGCCCGCCGCCTGAGATGCGGATCTTCTCGCCCACCTTTTCGCTGTGGTCCACCACCAGCACCCTGAGCCCGCGCTGGCCCGCCACGCCGGCGCAGAACAGCCCGGCAGCCCCGGCGCCGATCACGACGACGTCGAAGCGCGATGAAGCTGCCGCGCTCAAGGGCCGTCTGCCGCGAGCAGCGGCGGCGGGTTGTATTTCAGGTGGCCCACGTAGCGCAGCGGCTGCGTGGCGGCAATGGAAGGCACGTCGCCCTCGCGCATGTGCAGCAGGTCGGACGGGCTCACCCAGCGCGGGTCGGCGCTGGTGATCGGCAGGCCAGCCTGTTTGTAGGCCTCGAGCACGAACTGCGAGCAGAAGAACTGGTCGTCGCGGCTCGCACCCAGCTGCACCATCGCCATGCCGCTCACGCAGTAGCTGCTGACCGCGCTTGGCACCAGCGGCAGTTCGCACAGGCGCCGGTTCAGCACGAAAGGCGCGTTCAGCAGCACGCCCACGGTGTTGTAGCGCGCGCCGACCTGCGACAGCGCCCATTCGCGCATGCGCCCGGCACCGGCTTCGTCGACGCCCGGCACGCGAAAGGCCACCACCATCTGCTCTTCATCGACCAGATCGGCCAGCGGCCGCGCGCGCACGCCGGTGCCCACGGCTTCGGCGATCTGGCCGTCGCCGAGGTACAGCACCGCGTGGCTCACCGGCGAGAAGGTGCCCAGCCGGATGCCGAAGGAGTTCACCGTGGCGATGGAGGTCAGCAGGATGTCGCCGGGCTCCAGCGCATCGGCCGCGATGAGTTCGCCGCCGTTGCCCGGCGCGATGACCGAGCTCTGCACCCGCAGGCGCAAGCCGGCATCCTTGGTCGGCAGGTCGATGCGGGTGGCGCAGGCCGTGAGCAGCAGGGCTGCGCCCGCGGCAACGACGACCGCGGCGGTCTTGAACGCGGCGCGCATCAGCCCTTCCAGATGAACGGAAACTTCAGCTGCTTGAAGAAGCCGTTGGGCACGTAGTCGCCCAGCACGCCGTATTTTTCGGGCCAGAGCTTGGTGCTCTTCACCGCGGTGCCGAAGATGTAGTCGAGGAAGGCGTAGTGCGCCGCGTAGTTCTTGTCGAGTGCTTCCTGGTCCTGGCTGTGGTGCCAGTGGTGGAAGTTGGGCGTCACGATCAGGTAGCGCAGCGGACCGAGCCGCACGCTCACGTTGCAATGGTTGAACACCGCCTGGAAGCCCACCACCACGATGTAGGCGTCGATCACGTCCTTGCTGAAGCCCAGCACATAGATGGGCGCCAGCACCAGCGTGCGCGTGATCAGCAGCTCCAGGATGTGCTGGCGCGAGCCCGCCATCCAGTCCATGCTCTTCACGCTGTGGTGCACCGCGTGCAGGCGCCACAGCACCGGCACCTCGTGGTAGGCGCGGTGGGTCCAGTACTGCACGAGGTCGGCCACCAGAACGATCAGCAGCAGCCCCGCCCAGAACGGCAGGTTGCCCACCCAACCGCGAATGCCGTCATTGGCGGCCCAGCCGAAGAGCTTGTGCACCATCAGGTTGGTGGCCAGCAGCACGAAGCCCACGATCATGTGGTTCACCACGAAGTGATGGAAGTCGGTCTGCCACTCTTCGCGGAACACGGGCTGGTCTTTGCGCAGCGCAAAGAGTTTCTCGATGAAGATGAAGATCAGCGACGAGCCCAGCAGGTCGAGGATGAACCAGTCGAGCCCGATGTACGGCGTGTTGTCCGCGAAGTCGTGCACCGGCACCTTGTGCCCGCCGAGCAGCGCCGACGCCACCACCAGCAGGAACGCCGCCGACGAGAGCCAGCGCGAGCGGTTGAAGATGATGTTGACCAGCGACAGCCCACCCGAAATGACCAGCGCCGCCAGCAGGATGTAGCGCATCACGTCGACGTTGTAGCTCTTGCGCAGCTCGGGCGTGGTGAGGTACTGCGGAAAGTGGAAGGCCAGCACGCCGAGGAAGCACAGGATGGCCAGGCTCAGCGCGATGGTGCCTGTGACCAGCCCTTGGCCACGGCGCAGTTCGCCGTGGTTATGGGTGAATTCGTTGAGTTTGTCGATGTCCAGCATGCCCGCCTCTCTCGCTTGTACTTTGTGTTGGAGCGCGATTTTAGAGGCGGCTGTAGGAAAAATCTCACCTGGGCCGCACAGCCCTGCGGCGCAGCAGCGCGGCCGAGCCCAGCGCCACGGCCATCACGAGCAGCGACACGACGGTGGTCACCGTGCCCAGCGCATAGATCGACGGCGTGGTGACGGTCGAGGTGAGGCCCTGCAGCTCGAGCGGCAGCGTGTTGACGTCGCCGATGGCCTGCGAGGTGCGGGCGATCTCGTCCCACGACAGCGTGAAGCCGAACATGCCGATGCCCACGATCGACGGGCCGATCAGCGGCAGCACCACGAAGCGGAAGGTCTGCCACGGCGTGGCGCCGAGGTCGCGTGCGGCTTCCTCGTAGGCGGGGTTGAAGCGGTTGAACACCGCGAACATGATGAGCAGGCCGAAGGGCAGGGTCCAGGTCAGGTGCGCGCCGAGGGCTGAGCTGAACAGCCCCAGCGCGGTGCCGTAGCCTTCGAGCAGCGTGGTCGCGTCCATCGCCGTCAGCACGCTCTTGATGCCCGTGTCGATCAGCCGGAACTGCAGGCCGATGCCGAGCGAGATGATGATCGACGGCATGATGAGGCTGGCCACCGTAACGAAGAACAGGGCGTTGCTGCCCGCGAGCTTCTTGCGGAACGCCAGGCCTGCCAGCACCGACAGCACGACAGTGAAGGCCATCACCACCGCGCCCAGCGCGAGCGAGCGCCTGAAGGCCGCGCCGATGTCCACTGTGCCCAGCCCTTCAGCCAGCTTGTAGAACCAGTGCAGCGAGACGCCGCGCAGTGGAAACGTCAGGCCGCCTTCGGGGCCCTGGAAGCTGAGCACGAAGATCGTGATCATCGGGCCGTAGAGGAACAGCACGAACAGGGCGAAGACCGTGGCGAGAGGCCAGAAGCCGGGGCTGCGTTGTTCGCCTATGCGTTGGCTCATTTGTATTTTTCCTTCAGGGCGTGAGCGCGCCCCGAACGACGCACCCCAAACAGAACGGAAGAATCCAGGGTCACCCTAGAGCTCCTTTCGAATGTCGACCAGCCGTGTCAGCCCCCAGATGATCATCAGCACCACCGCCAGCAGGATCATCGCGTTGGCCGCAGCCAGCGGAAACTGCAGGTACGAGGTCTGCACCTGGATGATCTTGCCGATGGAGGCGATCTGCTGGCCGCCCATCACGCCGATGGTGACGAAGTCGCCCATCACGATGGTGATGACGAAGATCGAGCCGATCAGGATGCCGGTGCGCGACAGCGGCACCACCACGTTCCACAGCGTTTGCCAGCCCGAGGCGCCCGCGTCGCTGGCTGCTTCGAGCAGCGAGCGGTCGATGCGCATCATGCTGTTGAAGATCGGCACGATCATGAACATCGTGTAGAGGTGCACGAAGGCCAGCACCACCGAGAAATCGGAGAACAGCAGCCACTCCACAGGCTGGTTCACGAGGCCCAGGCCCATGAGCGCCTGGTTGACCAGCCCGTTGCGTCCCAAGAGCGGCACCCACGAGATCATGCGGATCACGTTCGAAGTCCAGAAGGGCACCGTGCACAGCACGAACAGCACCGTCTGCATGGTCGACGAGCGCACGTGGAACGCCAGGAAGTACGCAACCGAAAAGCCGATCAGCAGCGTGATGCCCCACACCAGCACGCAGAACTTGAACGTGCTCAGGTAGGTGTTGAGCGTGACGCACAGGTCGCCGTTATCGGTGAGGCGCGAGCAGCCCTCGAACAGGCTCAGGTAGTTGCGCAGCGTGACCGCAGGGATCAGCTCGTATTCGTTGAAATTCCACAGGCTGACCATCGCGACCAGCGCCAGCGGAACCAGGAAGAACAGCAGGAACACCAGCGCGAACGGCGCCGCCTGCCACCATGCTTTCACAGCATGGACGGGCGTGGTGGCGACGGACGCGCTGGTCGAAGGAGCGCTCACAGGCTCAGGTCGAAGGTCAGGCCGCGACGAACTCGTTCCACTTGCGCACCATGTACTCGTTCTCGTCCATCACGGCGTTCCAGCAGGCGATGCCGCCCATGCGCTGTTCGTAGCTGCCGCCGTCGCGCACCGAGCCCGCCTTGGCGATCACGTCGCCCTGCGGGCTCTTGATGTCCTGCGCGGCGGGCTTGCCTTCCATCCAGTAGGCCCACTCGTAGGCTTCCATCTTGGTCTTGGCGGTGTCGAGCACGGCGCTGTAGTAGCCCTGGCGGTTGAGGTACGCACCAGCCCAGCCGTCGAGGAACCAGTTGATGAACTCATAGGCGCCGTCGAGCTTCTTGCCCGAGAGCGTGGCCGGCAGCCCGAAGCCCGAGGCCCAGGCGCGATAGCCTTCCTTCAGCGGCTGGAAGGTGCAGTCGATGCCCTTGCTGCGCACGGCCGTGACGGCGGGCGACCACATCGACTGGATCACGACCTCGCCCGAGGCCATGAGGTTCACCGACTCGTTGAAGTCCTTCCACAGCGCGCGGAACTGGCCGGCCTTCTTGGCTTCGATCAGGGTCTTGATCGTCAGGTCGATCTCGGCCTTGGTCATGTTGCCCTTGTCGGCGTACTTGTGGATGCCCTTGGCCTCCACCACCATCGCGGCGTCCATGATGCCGATCGACGGAATGTTCAGGATCGCGGTCTTGCCCTTGAACTCGGGGTTCAGCAGCTCGGCCCACGAAGAGATCGGGCGCTTGATCAGGTCGGGCCGGATGCCCAGCGTGTCGGCGTTGTAGGTGGTCGGAATCAGCGACATGAACTGCGTGGCCGACTTCGCGAAGACCTTGCTCTTCTCGCCCTCGAGATAGATCACCTTGACCGGCGCCGTGCCCTGGCTGCCGACCTTCTTGCCGGCCACTTCGCCCTTGGTGAAGAGCGAGGTGATCTTGTCGGCGTTCTTCACGCGCTTGGTGTCGATGCCCTTCAGGTTGCCGGTCGGCACGATCTTCTTGAGCGAGAAGAACTCGGTGTCGATCAGGTCGAAGCTGTTGGGCGCGGTCACGGCTCGCTTGGTCACGTCGTCGGTGGTTACGGCCACGTACTGGATCTCGATGCCGGTGTCGGCCTTGAATTTTTCGGCAATCGCCTTGTCCTGGTTCACCGCGGTGCCGAGGTAGCGCAGCACGATCTTTTCCTGCGCATGCACGAAGGGCGCGATGCCCGTGGCCAGGATGCCGGCGGTGCCTTGCAGGAGGGTGCGGCGCTTGACGCCGTTGGACGAGTCGATGGAATCGGTCATGGCTGAGTCTCCAGAGAAAAAAGTGGAAAGAAACGAACGCAGGAAAAAGAGAAGCAGGTTGCGGATGCGCTCACAGGGTCATGGCGAGCGCGGCCGTGTCGTCGCGCTGGCGAGCCCCGGCGTTGGCGGGCGCCGAAGCCCGCTCGCCCGGTGGCTTGACGCCGGGGCCGAGCACGCGCGCGTCGGCTTCGGCCCATGAGAGGCGCACCGCCTCGCCGTGCGCATAGGGGCGCGCGAGGAAAGCGGCTTCGCCGAGCAGCACAGAGACGTTCTGGCGCCCGGCGGCGGCGCCTTCGAGCGCCAGGCCGAGCAGCACGTAGGTGCCCTGGTATTCGACGTCGGTAACGGTGGCGGCAAGGGCAGTGCCAGCCGCGTCGCCCTCCGAAGCCGCGGCGATCCGCATGCGGTCGTTGCGCACCGCGATCGGGCCGGCCGGCGTGTCGAACACGTTGTGGCCGCCCATGAAGCGCGCCACGAACTCGCTCGCCGGGTGGTTGTAGACCGCGTGCGGCGAGCCGACCTGCTCGATCACTCCGTGGTTCATCACCACCATGGTGTCGGCCAGCGCCATCGCCTCTTCCTGCGAGTGCGTCACGTGCACGAAGGTCAGGCCCAGTTCCTTCTGCCAGCGCCGCAGCTCGGCGCGCATCTGGATGCGCAGGAAGGGGTCGAGCGCCGACAGTGGCTCGTCGAGCAGCAGCACGCGCGGCTCGGTGATGAGTGCCCGCGCCAGCGCCACGCGCTGCTGCTGGCCGCCGGAAAGCTCGCCGGGCTTGCGGTTGGCCAGGTGGCCCATCGCGACGCGTTCGAGCAGGTCGTTGGCACGCTTGTGGCGCTCGGCCTTGCCGACGCCCTTCATCTTGAGGCTGAAGGCCACGTTGTCGGTGGCCGAGAGGTGCGGGAAGAGGGCGAAGCTCTGGAACATCATCGCCGTGCCGCGCGCGGCCGCGGGCAGGTCGGTGATGTTGCGGTTGTCCAGCAGGATGTCGCCGCTGGTGACGGACTCGTGGCCCGCGATCATGCGCAGCGTGGTGCTCTTGCCGCAACCCGAAGGGCCGAGCAGGCAGCAGTAGCTGCCGCTGGCGATGCGCAGGTCTATCTGGTCGACGGCGGCCGGTGTGCCGGGGGCATAGCGCTTGGTGAGCGCGACGATCTCGACTGCGGCGGGTTCGGGCGTGGCGACGGCATTCATTGCCGATGGCTCAGCACGATCCATGCCACGTTGTGGTGCGCGGCGCCCGTGCCGCTCGTGCTGTCCTCGCCCTGGTCAGGTGCCGATCAGGTACCGAACTTGTCCGCGTCCACCGGTACCTCGGCGGCTGCCAGTCCGCGCAGCACGTCGCCCACCACGATCACCGCCGGGCTGGCCAGGCCGGCCTCGGCGATGCCGTTCTGCAGGTTGCCCAGCGTGGTCGCGATGTGCCGCTGGTGCGGCAGGCTCGCATGCTGGATGACGGCCACCGGCGTGTCGCCCGGCAGGCCTTGCAGCAGTTCGCGTTCGATGTGCCCGGCGCCCGACACGCCCATGTAGATAACGAGCGTGAGCCGCGCGTTGTACGCCGTCGCGGCCAGCGCGCGCCAGTCGGTCGGGTCCTCGGCTGCACCGGCCCCTGTCTTGGCATGGCCGGTGACGAACACCACGCCCTGTGCATGGTCGCGGTGCGTGAGCGGCACGCCCAGCGCGGTCACGGCCGCCAGGCCGGCGGTGATGCCGTTGACCACGGTGCATTCGATACCGGCTTCGCGCAGGTGCTCCACTTCTTCGCCGCCGCGGCCGAAGATGAACGGGTCGCCGCCCTTGAGGCGGACCACGGTCTCGCCTTCGCGCACCGCGGTGATCATCAGCCGCTCGATGAATGCCTGCGGCGTGCTCTTGCAGCCGCCGCGCTTGCCCACGTGCACGATGCGCGCTCCGGGGCGGGCGTAGGCCAGGATCTCGTCGTTCACGAGGTCGTCGACCAGCAGCACCGTCGCGGCCTGGATTGCCTTCACGGCCTTGACGGTCAGCAGCTCCGGGTCGCCGGGGCCGGCGCCCACCAGCGTGCAGCGGCCGGTGATGAGGGAGGAGGGGGTGTCGTTGTTCATGCGTGGGATGCCAGTTGCGTGATGTGCCTGACTTGCGCCGCAATGGCTTCGGGCACGGGAAGCTCGCCGGCCAGCACGCGGCGCGTGTAGTCGGCGGTGGTGGCGACGTCGATTTCCTTCGGCAGGCCCGGCACTTCGGCAGTGGTGCCGGCCTGCTGCGCCTGCAGTTCGGTGCGCACGCCGCGCACGAAGCCGTCGATCTGCGCGGTGCGGCGCGGGTCGGACACTACTTCGCCTTCGAGGCCGCGCGAGAGCAGGGCGGTCATGCCCGTGAGCTCGAAGGTCTCGCCCATGGTGCGGGCGTATTCGGGGTGCGTGTAGCTGGCCACCACCACGCAGGGGCCGGCGGTGGGCTGCATCAGCTTCACCACGCTGTGGCCCGGGTTGCGCAGGCCGACCACGCGGCGCACATCGAGCAGGCGCTTGAGCGCGGGGTTCAGCAGTTCGGTGGGCGCAAAGGCCGCTTCGCCGTTGGCGATGGGGCGGATGGCGGTCATGGGCGGAACATCGAGCGCCGAGAGCACGTTCGACGCCAGCACGCGCGAAGTTTCGCTCGCACTGCCGTGCACCAGCACCGGCAGGCCTTCGCGCGCCAGCAGCAGCGCCAGCAGCGGCGTGAGCACCGGCAGCTTGCGCGCGCCGTTGTAGCTGGGCAGCACGACCAGCGCCCGGTCGCCCGCCGGAATGCGGTTCAGCCGCGCATGGGTGGCATCGAGAAAGCCGGCCATTTCCTCGGGCGTTTCGCCCTTGATGCGCATGGCCAGGCAGAAGCCGCCGATTTCGAGGTCGGTGACGGTGCCGTCCAGCACCTGGCCGAACAGGTCGGTGGCCTGTTCACGCGTGAGCGGCTTGGCGCCTCGCGCGCCGCGGCCGATTTCCTTGATGTATTGGCTGATTCCCATGGGTAGGCGGATTGTCCTGCAACGCTTATGCCGGAATGTCATTCGGCTTATGCACAGGGCTGTCATGGGGCTTCCACCATCGCTTCGGCCGGCGTCGCCCGCACCATGCGCTTGAGTTCCGGAATGCACGAGCCGCAGTTGGTGCCGCACTTCAGCGCGCCCTGCAGCTTGGCCAGCCGCTCGTCGGCGGTGCCGGTGCAGCGGCCCAGTTCGGTCTGGATCGCCACGTCCGCCACGTTGAAGCAGGTGCACACCGTCTTGCCGCGCGACTGCACCGCCACCGGCGCTTTCGAGCCCGGCGACAGCAGCAGGCGGCCGTAGCTTTGCGCCGGCAGTTCCTCGCGCAGCAGCGTGGAGATCCAGGTTTCGGCGCTGGTGTCGCCGCCCAGCAGGAAGGCTTCGAGGCCCGCGCTGCCGTCGGCACGGCGCACCAGCCGGGCCGAGCGGCGCTGGCCCCGGCGGCGGTCGGCGTAGCGCAGGGTGTCGGCGGTCTGCAGGCCGAGCAGGGCTTCGATCTTCTCGACCAGCGCGTCGTCGGGTGCGTCGTGCGCAGCGGCGCGAAAGAGGAGGCCGCTGCGTTCGGCGCCCTGCGTGTTGCCGGCAAACGGCACGCAGGTCGCAAAAGGAAACAGCGCCATCATCGGCTGCAGCGCGCGGTGCGCGGCCAGCGCGTCGCCATCGGGCAGCCAGGCCATGGCCAGCAGCGACCACGGCAGCTCGGCCTTGAGGATCTTCACCGGCGTGTGCTTCAGCTCGGGCTGCTTCGAGGTCGGGCAGTAGGCCGGCGTGGTCAGCGCGTTGATGCCCGCGAGCCGTGTGCCGTTCGACGAGCAGCCGCTCAGGTACTCCTCGCCCCAGTGCATGGCCACAAAGGCTTGGCTCATCCCCACCTCGGCGCTGGCACGCGCGGGCAGCATGATCGAGCCGCGCTTCGACGTCAGATGCACCAGGTCGCCTTCGCGGATCTGGCGGCGCGCCATGTCCTGCGCGTTCATCTGCACCACCGGCTCCGACACATGGCCGAACAGGCGGCCGACGGTGCCGGTGCGACTCATGCCGTGCCACTGGTCGCGCAGGCGGCCGGTGTTCAGCGAGAAAGGGTAGCGGGCCTCGCGGGCTTCGGCCACCGGCTTGTAGACCGTGTCGACGAAGCGGGCGCGGCCATCGGGCGTGGGGAACACGCCGTCTTCATAGAGGCGCACGCGGCCGGTGCTTTCGCCTTCCTTCAGCGGCCACTGCTGCGGGCCGGCGATTTCCAGCATCGCGTAGCTCAGGCCGGTGATGTCGAGGTCGCGCCCGCGCGTGGACTCGCGATGCTCGTTCCAGACCGATTCGGCGGTCTCGTACGGAAACAGCGTGAACGCGCGACCCAACTGCCTTTCGAGCCGGTGCGCGAAGGCCACGGCTATCGACCAGTCGTTGCGCGCCTCGCCGGGCGCCGGCACGGCCGGGCGCACGCGCGAGATGCGGCGCTCGCTGTTGGTCACGGTGCCTTCCTTCTCGCCCCAGGTGGTGGCGGGCAGCAGCAGGTCGGCAAAGGCGCAGGTGGCGGTGGTGGCAAAGGCTTCCTGCACCACGACGAACTCGGCGCGTTCCAGCGCGCGGCGCACCGTGGCCTGGTCGGGCATCGACTGCGCCGGGTTGGTGCAGGCGATCCACAGCGCACGGATCTCGCCGTCGGCCGCGGCCTGGAACATCTCGACCGCCGTCTTGCCCGGCTTCTCGGGCACCGAGGGCACGCCCCACAGCGCGGCCACTTCGGCGCGGTGATCGGGGTTCGCCAGGTCGCGGTGCGCGCTCAGCAGGTTGGCGAGGCCGCCGACTTCGCGCCCGCCCATTGCATTGGGCTGGCCGGTCAGCGAGAACGGACCCGCGCCGGCGCGGCCGATCTGCGCGGTCGCCAGGTGCAGGTTGATGAGCGCAGCGTTCTTCGCCGTGCCGCTCGACGACTGGTTCAGGCCCTGGCAGTACAGGCTCAGCGTGGCCGGCGACGTGGCAAACAGCCGCGCTGCCTCGAGCAGGTCTTCCTTCGGGATGCCGCACACCTGCGCGACCTTGTCCGGCGTGCATTCGCGCACCGTGGCCTTCAATGCGTCGAAGCCGTTGGTGTGCGCCGCGATGTACTTCGCGTCGATCCAGCCTTCCCACAGCATCAGGTGCAGCATGCCGTTGAACAGCATCACGTCGGTGCCGGGCTGGATGGGCAGGAACAGGTCGGCGATCTCGACCGTGTCGGTGCGGCGCGGGTCGGCCACGATGATCTTCAGCGCCGGGTTCGCGGCCTTCGCGTCCTCGATGCGGCGAAAAAGAATGGGGTGCGCCCACGCCGTGTTGCTGCCCACGATGAACAGGCAGTCGGCATGCTTCAGGTCGTCGTAGCAGGCCGGTGGCGCGTCGGCGCCCAGCGTCTGCTTGTAGCCGGCCACGGCGCTGCTCATGCACAGGCGCGAGTTGGTGTCGACGTTGTTGGTGCCGATCAGGCCCTTGGCGAGCTTGTTGAAGACGTAGTAGTCCTCGGTGAGCAGCTGGCCGGACACATAGAAGCCGACCGAGTCCGGGCCGTGGTCGCGGATCACCTGCGCGAACTTGCCGGCGGCGTTGTCGAGCGCGGTGTCCCACGTCACCGCGGTGGGCGCTTCTGCGCGCGCGAGGCGTTGCATGGGCTGCAGCAGCCGCGTCTGCCGCGTGACCGTGGCGCTGGCCGTGAGGTGCAGCGTCGAGCCCTTGGTGCACAGCCGGCCGAAGTTCGCCGGGTGGTCAGGGTCGCCGCGCACGCCGGTGATTTCGCTGCCCTGCGATTCGATGATGACGCCGCAACCGACGCCGCAGTAGGGGCAGGTGGAGCGGGTCTCAAGCGTCATGGGTTATTCCAGCGGCAGAACCGTCAGCACCGCGAACGGCTTCGGGCCGGCGACCGGGCGCTCCAGTTCGATGGCGTGCGTGGCCAGTTCGCCCGCGTCCAGGTGCACCACGCCGTCTTCCACCTTCACGGCGAACTTCGGCGTACAGCCTTCGTCGGGCGACCTGGCGCAGCCGTCGTCCAGTCCGATGGCCCAGTTGTGCAGCGGGCAGGCCACGCTGGTGCCGAACACGATGCCCTGGCTCAGCGGGCCACCCTTGTGCGGGCAGCGGTCGAGCAGCGCGAACACCTCGTTCTCGGCGTTGCGGAACACGGCAACGTCCACGCCGGCAGGCCGCGCCACGCGGCGGGCGCCGAGCACGGGGATGTCGTCGATGCGGCAGATGACTTTCCAATCGCTCATGGTGTCTCCTTTCAGGCGGTCTGGTGGGTGTCGATCGGCGCCGTCAGCGGCGTGAACTGCCGCACATCGACCGAAGCCTGCGCCGATTCGAACCACGGATCGGGCTCGCCGTCGAGCGCGAACTGCAGGCGCTCCCACAGCGCCTTGCGGCCTTCGGCGTCGTCGAGGATCTTCTTCTTCACGTAGTCCAGGCCCACGCGGCCGATGTAGTGCACCGTGCGCTCCAGGTACCAGCCCTCTTCGCGGTAGAGCTGCAGGAAGGCGCCCGAGTACTCCATCACTTCTTCGGCCGTCTTCACCTTCACGAGAAACTGCGCGACCTCGGTCTTGATGCCGCCGTTGCCGCCCACGTAGAGTTCCCAGCCCGAGTCGACGCCGATCACGCCCACGTCCTTGATGCCGGCTTCCGCACAGTTGCGCGGGCAGCCCGACACAGCCAGCTTGACCTTGTGCGGCGAGTACATCGCCCACAGCGCGCGCTCCAGGTCCTTGCCCATCTGCGTGGAGTCCTGCGTGCCGAAGCGGCACCACTCGCTGCCCACGCAGGTCTTCACCGTGCGCAGCGACTTGGCATAGGCAAAGCCGCTGGGCATGCCGATGTCCTTCCAGACGTTTTCCAGGTCCTCCTTCTTCACGCCCAGCAGGTCGATGCGCTGGCCGCCCGTGACCTTGACAGTCGGAATCTTGTACTTGTCGGCCGCGTCGGCAATGCGGCGCAGCTCGTCGGGCGTGGTGTGGCCGCCCCACATGCGCGGAATGACGGAGTAGGTGCCGTCCTTCTGGATGTTGGCGTGGCTGCGCTCGTTGATGAAGCGGCTCTGCGGATCGTCCTTGGCCTCCTTCGGCCAGGTGCTGATCAGGTAGTAGTTGATGGCCGGGCGGCAGGTGGCGCAGCCGTTGGGCGTGCGCCAGCCGAGGTTGCGATACACCTCGTCGTGCGTCAGGTAGTGCTCCTTGCGGATCGCGTCGCGCACGTCCTGGTGGCTCGCGTCGGTGCAGCCGCACACGGCCTTCTTCTTGGGCGTGGCCGAGTAGTCGCCGCCGGCGGTGAACATCAAAATCTGCTCGACCAGCCCGGTGCACGAGCCGCAGCTGGCACTGGCCTTGGTGTGCTTCTTCACCTCGTCGAGCGTGAACAGGCCCTTTTCCTTGATGGCCTTGCAGATGGTGCCCTTGCTCACGCCGTTGCAGCCGCAGACCTCGGCGTCGTCGGGCATGGTCGCGGCCTTGTTGTGGCCCTCGTGGCCGGTGTCGCCGATGTTCGATTCGCCGAACATGAGCTTGTCGCGGATGTCGTGCACGCTGCGGCCGTCGCGCAGCAGCTTGAAGTACCAGCTGCCGTCCACCGTGTCGCCGTAGAGGCAGGCGCCCACCAGCTTGTCGTCCTTGATCACCAGCTTCTTGTAGACGCCACCGAAGGGGTCGCTCATGACGATCTCTTCAGTGCCTTCGCCGCCCATGAACTCGCCGGCCGAGAACAGGTCGATACCCGTCACCTTCAGCTTGGTGGAGGTGAGCGAGCCCAGGTAGCGGCCGATGCCGAACTGCGCCAGATGGTTGGCCGCCACCTTGGCCTGCTCGAACAGCGGCGCGACCAGGCCGTAGGCAATGCCGCGGTGAGCCGCGCATTCGCCGACCGAGTAGATGCGCGCGTCAGTCACCGTCTGCATGGTGTCGGTGACGACGATGCCGCGGTTGCAGTGCAGGCGCATCTTCTCAGCCAGCTCCACGTTGGGGCGGATGCCCACGGCCATCACCACCAGGTCGGCAGCCACCTCGGTGCCGTCCTTGAAGCGGATGGTCTTGACGCGGCCGCCCTTGCCGTCGTCGCTGTCGCCGACGAGGTCTTGCGTCTGTGCACCGATCCGGAACTTCAGGCCCCGGTCTTCCAGCGACTTCTGCAGCAGCTTGCCCGCCACGTCGTCGAGCTGGCGCTCCATCAGCCAGGGCATCACGTGCACCACCGTCACGTTCATGCCGCGCAGCATCAGGCCGTTGGCGGCTTCGAGGCCCAGCAGGCCACCGCCGATGACCACCGCGTTCTTGTGCGTGCGCGCGGTCTCGATCATGTAGTCGGTGTCGGCGATGTCGCGGTAGGCGATCACGCCCTTCAGGTCCTTGCCGGGCACCGGCAGCATGAAGGGGTTGGAGCCGGTGCACATCAGCAGGCGGTCGTAGGCAGCCTCGGTGACATCGCCTTGCGAATCCACGGCGCGCACGACGCGCTTGACGCGGTCGACTTCCACCACCTTCTTGCCGGCGTTCAGCGTGATGTTGTTGTCCGTGTACCACTCCCAGCTGTTGAGCACGATCTCGTCGACCGTCTGCTCGCCCGCCAGCACCGGCGACAGCAGGATGCGGTTGTAGTTGGGATGCGGCTCCGCGCCGAAGACGGTGATGTCGTACAGCTCGGGCGCGATCTTCAGCAACTCTTCGAGCGTGCGCACGCCGGCCATGCCGTTGCCGACCATCACGAGTTTCATTTTCTTCATGGGGCTGGGCCTTTCAGGGAAATCAAGCAAAGGAGCGCCCGCGGCGCGCGTTCAGAATCGCGCCATGAGCTTTGAAGTGGACATCGGCTACAGCAGCCAGCGCGGACCGCGCGAGCTGAACGAAGACTTCGCCGGTGCAGTGCATGCGCCGCCGGGCGACGAGGCCCGCGGCCTCATTGCGGCCATTGCCGATGGGGTGTCCAGCGGCGGGCACGGCCGCGAAGCGGCGCAGACCACGGTGATGGGCCTGCTGGCCGACTACTTCGCCACGCCCGCCACCTGGGAGCCGACCGCCGCGCTCGACCGCCTGATCGGCGCGCAGAACGGCTGGCTGGCCGACCACAACCGCCGGCGCCAGAGCAAGCAGGACGGCGGCACGGCGCTCACCACGCTCACCGCACTGGTGCTGCACGGCCAGAGCTACACGCTGGCGCACGTGGGCGACACGCGCGCCTGGCGCGTGCGCGCCGGCGGCGGGCCGGCCGTGCCGCTCACGCAGGACCATGCCTTCGACCACCCCGACATGCGCAGCCGGCTCACGCGCGCCATCGGCCTCGACGACCAGGTGCGCGTCGACTACGCCCAGGGCGACGTGCGCGTGGGCGACTGCTTCGTGCTGAGCTCCGACGGCGTGCACGGTGTGCTCAAGCCGCAGCAGGTGGCCGCGCTGGCCCTGCAGGGCGATGCCGAAGCGGCCAGCGAGGCGCTGGTGCACGCGGCGCTCGACGCCGGCTCGCGCGACAACGCGACCGCGCTGGTCATCCGCGTGGTGGGGCTCGATGCGCGCCAGCTCGACGACGAACTCGGCGACGGTCGCCGGCTCGCACCGCCGCCCGCGCTGAAGGTGGGCGACGTGCTCGATGGCTACGCCATCACCGCGCTGGTGGCCGACACCGGCGTGCACCTGCTGTACCAGGCGCGGCATCCGCAGACGCGCGAGCTGGTCGCGCTGAAGACGCTGCATCCCTCGCGTGCCGGCGATCCGCAGGAACGCGCGATGCTGGCGCACGAGGCATGGCTGGGGCTGCGCGTCGGAGGTATTGGCGGCAGCGGTTTCGTTCGTGTGCACGAGCGCGCCGAGAACGCGAGCGCGCTGTACATCGTGTTCGACTGGCATGGCGGGCGCACGCTGGAGCAGCTGCGCAAGGCGAACGCGCGCGGCGCGGTGGCCGAGGTGGTGGCCGCCGGCATCGAGCTGAGCCGTGCGCTCGGCCGGCTGCACCGGCAGGGCGTGATCCATCGCGATATCAAGCCGGGCAACCTGCACCTGGGCGACGACGGGCGCTGGCGCATCCTCGACCTCGGCGTGGCCCTGTCCGGAAGAGAAGGCACGGCCCAGCGCGAGCTGCATGCCGGCACGCCCAGCTACATCAACCCCGAGCAGTGGGAGGAGGGCGGCACCGCCGACGCGGCCAGCGACCTGTTCGCGCTCGGCGTCACGCTGTACCAGTGGCTCACCGGCCATCTGCCCTACGGCGAGATCGAGCCCTACCAGGTGGCGCGCTACCGGCGCGATCCGGTCGCGCTCTCGCGCATCCGCCCCGACGTGCCGATCTGGCTCGACCATCTGGTGCGCAAGGCTGTCGCCCGCGATCCGCGCGAGCGCTTCGAAACCGCCGAGGAGCTGCTGCTCGCGCTGGAGCGCGGCGCCTCCCGCCCTGTGAACGCGCCCGCCGCCACGCCGTTGATCCGCCGCGACCCGCTCGCGCTCTACCAGCTCGCGCTCGGCGTGTCGGTGCTGTTCAACGTGCTGCTCATCGTGTGGCTGCTGTTCTTGCCACGTTGAGCGGAAGACGGCGGGGCGTGTCATGAGCGTGCCGTCTTGCGAATGTGGGGGGCAGCTGCGTGCGGCGTCGTGACGCGTGCACGGCCCCCCTTTTCGGCCCAGGTGCGCGTCCAGCGGATCTGCATCACGCGCATCACGCCCAGCATCACCAGCGACAGCGCCGCGAAGAACACGAAGCCCCAGATGTAGCTGCCCAGGTATTGCTTCGACAGGCCCATGGCGTTGGGCACGAGGCCGCCGCCCAGTGCACCGATCTCGCCGATCATCGAGCCGGCCACCGCCGTGCTCGTAGGCCAGCGCAGCGGCACCAGTTGGAACAGCGCGCCGTTGCCCGCGCCCAGTGCGGCGAAGCAGACGATCAGCACCAGCGTGGTGACGGCCAGCGAGCCTGAAGAGAAGCCCACCAGCACAAGGCTTACGGCCACCACCAGCAGCACCACCGTCAGCGTGTTCACGCCGCCCCAGCGATCGGAGATCCAGCCGCCCACGACGCGCACGGCCGCGCCCATGAAGGCCGCGAGCATGGTCAGCTGGCCGGCCTGCACCTTGCTCACGCCGAACTGGTCGTAGTAGTACGAGGGCAGGAAGGTGGTGAGGCCGATGAAGCCGCCGAAGGTCACGCCGTAGATCAGGCTGAACACCCAGCCGTCTTTCTCGAACAGGCAGGCAATGTGCTCGCGGAAGCTCGAATGAGCGTTCACGTCCGGCGGCTCCTTGGCGAACACCACCATCACGACCATCGGAATGAGGATGGCGACGGCGGCCACGCCGTACACCGCCTGCCAGCCCAGCCAGTTCGCCAGCGGCGGCGCCACCAGCACCGACACCGCCGTGCCCACGTTGCCCGCGCCCACAAGGCCCATGGCCAGGCCCTTGTGCTGCGGCGGGAACCAGCCCGAGCCAAGCGACAGCGCCACGCCGAAGCTCGCACCCGCAATGCCCAGCAGCACACCCATGGCGAGCAGGTCGTTGAAGCTCTCGACGAAGAAGAAGCCGAACAGCATCGCCACCGCGATCAGCGCCATTTCGACCAGCGTGGCCTTCTTGCGGCCGATGTACTGCGAGAGGATGCCCAGCGGAAAGCGCATCAGCGCGCCCGCGATGATCGGCACCGACAGCATCAGGCCCTTCTGGGCGGGCGAGAGGTTGAAGGTTTCGCCGATGAACGGCGCCATGGCGCCGTTGAGCACCCAGATGCAGCAGGAAAACGAGAAGTACAGGAAGGCCGCGAACAGTGTCGGGCTGTGGCCTGATTGCAAGAAATTCCTGAAGCTGGACATGGCGTTCAAAGATGCGAAAAGCCGCGGCGCGACCCTGGAGAGGTCGTGTCGACGGACGGGGTTGGGGTCGGAGTGCCGGCAGCGGACGCTGTCGGCGTGGGGGTGTGCACGGCGTGTGAATTGCCGGGCCGGCTGCAGGAGCCTGCAGCCTCATCACCAAAGCGGTGCTTCGTTACACCGCGCTCCGTTTCATGCAAGAGGCGTGCCTGCGAGTTCGCGCGGGCGTGGCCTATGCTCGCGGTGCGTTCCCACACCGCTTCCCCAAGATGTCCCTTCTCGTAGTCCTGCCCGATGAACCCGCCGGCCTCGTGTTGCCCGAGGCGCTTGCGCGGGCGCTGTCCGGCGCCGGTCTCGACGTGCTCGGCTGCGCGGATTGCGGCAGCTTCGCGCGGCAGGTCGAGGCGCTGGCCCCCCGGCAGGCCTTGATCTGCCTGCCTTTGCCCACGCCCGCGCTGCTCGACGAATTGCGCATGTGGGCCGGCCTGCCGCCGTGTGCGCTGAGCCTGGTCAGTGCGCCGTTGAACGGTGCTCAGCATGAAGAACTGGTCGCACTCGGCGTGCACGCGTGGATGCAGGCCGATGCCGTCGATGCCGAATCGCTCGCCGCATTGACCGCCCGCGCCCAATCGCGCTGGCAGCGCGAGGCCACTTTGCGCACCGAACTGGAGAGCCTGCGCACCCGCATGGACGAGCGCAAGTGGGTCGACCGCGCCAAGGGCCTGCTGATGTCCGCGCGCGGCATCGGCGAGGACGAAGCCTTCGGCCTGCTGCGCGGCGCTGCGATGCATGCCAACCTGCGTCTGGGCGAGGTGTCGCGCTCGGTCATCGAGGCGGCGCAGTGGGCCGACGCGATCAACCGCGCCGGGCAACTGCGCATGCTTTCGCAGCGGCTGGTGCGCGTGGCGGCGCAGCTGCTGGGCAACATCGACGCCCAGCGGGCGCGGGTGCTGCGCACGCAGTCGGCCGAGCGGGTGCAGCAGAACCTCGATCATCTGGCGACCCTCGGGCTCGGTGCGGCTGGTGCGCAGGCGCTGGGGGATGCGCAAGCCGCGTGGAGCGGACTGGCCACTGCCCTGACCGCGCGGCCGACGGCCGCGGGGCTGGCCGATATCGACCAGCGCGCGGAAGTGCTGCTCTGCGCCGCCGAGGCCTTGACCGAGGCGCTCGAAACCTCGGGCGCGCGGCGCGCGCTGCGCATCGTCAACATCTGCGGGCGGCAGCGCATGCGTGCGCAGCGGCTGGCCAAGGACGCGCTGCTGGCCGCCGCGCTGAAAGAGAAGGCCGCGAACGCGCGGCTGGTGCCGACCATGGCCGAGTTCGAGGCCGCATTGCTCGAGCTGGAGCACGCGCCGCTCAGCACCACCGAGATCCGCGCCGCGCTGGCCAGCGCCCGCGACGAATGGCTGCGGCTGGTCGGTGGCGTGCGCACGCTCGACAGCGCCGACGGCCGTGCCACGCTGGTGCGTTCCAGCGACGCGCTGGTCGACACCTTCGAGCGCCTCACGGCGTCGTACGAGCACAGCCTGCAAGTGATCATGTCCTGACGCCGGTTGTGCTGGCGCGGGCGCAGCGTCAGGCCGCGACCTTCTCCACGTGCGCCTGGCGCGTGTAGAGGAAATCGATCACCGCCTTGCGTGCGTGCACATAGGCCGGGTCTTCGGCCAGTTCGACGCGGTTGCGCGGGCGCGGAAGGTTCACTGCGAGTACGTCGCCGATGGTGGCGGCAGGGCCGTTGGTCAGCATCACGATGCGGTCGCTCAGCAGCACTGCCTCGTCGACGTCGTGCGTCACCATGACGACGGTGCTGTGCGTCTTCTGCACGATGGCCAGAAGCTCGTCCTGCAGCTTGGCGCGGGTGAGGGCGTCGAGCGCGCCGAAGGGCTCGTCCATCAGCAGCACCTTGGGCTCCATCGACAGCGCGCGCGCAATGCCCACGCGCTGCTTCATGCCGCCGGAGATTTCGCCGGGCCGCTTCTGCGCGGCGGGCGTGAGGCCCACCAGCGCCAGCGCCGCATCGGTTCGCGCGCGCAGCTGCGCTTTGTTTTCGGTGGCTGCGAACACGCGCTCGACCGCGAGGTACACGTTCTCGAAGCAGGTGAGCCAGGGCAGCAGAGAGTGGTTCTGGAACACCACCGCGCGCTCGGGGCCGGGGCCCTTGATTTCCTTGTTGGCGCACAGCAGCGAACCCTCGGTGGGCGTGGTGAGCCCGGCAATCAGGTTCAGCAGCGTCGACTTGCCGCAGCCCGAGTGGCCGATGAGCGTGATGAACTCGCCCTTGGCCACGTTCAGGTTCACGTCGCGCAGCGCGACGAAGCGGCCCTTGGGCGTCTTGAACGCCTGCTCGACCCCGTGGATCTCGATGTACTTGCTGTCGTCGATCATGACTTCACCTCTTCGAATGTGAATGCCGTTGCGAGCTTGATGAGCGCGAACTCCAGCACCAGGCCGACGATGCCGATCACGAAGATCGCGATGATGATGTTGGCGACGTTGAGGTTGTTCCACTCGTCCCACACCCAGAAGCCGATGCCGACGCCGCCCGTGAGCATCTCGGCCGCCACGATCACCAGCCACGCGGTGCCCACGGCCAGGCGCACGCCGGTCAGCATGTAGGGCAGCACGGCGGGAAACAGGATCTTGGTGAGGATCTTCCATTCGCTGAGGTTCAGCACCTTGGCCACGTTCATGTAGTCGCTCGGCACGCGCTGCACGCCCACGGCCGTGTTGATGACCATCGGCCAGATCGAGCAGATGAAGATGGTCCAGATGGCCGCCGGGTTGGCGCCCTTGAACACCAAGAGGCCGATGGGCAGCCAGGCCAGCGGCGACACCGGGCGCAGCAGGCTGATCAGCGGGTTGAACATGCGCGCGAGAAATTCGAAGCGCCCGATCGCGAAGCCGGCCGGAATGCCGACCAGCGCCGCCAGCCCGAAGCCCAGCGCCACGCGCTGCAGCGACGAGAGCACGTTCCAGCCCACGCCCTGGTCGTTCGGGCCCTTGCTGTAGAACGGATCGCTGAACACCGTCACGGCCTGCTGCCAGGTGGCTGCGGGCGTGGGGAAGCCGGTGGTGCTTTTCATGGCCACCACTTCCCAGATCAGCAGCAGCAGGCCGAAGCCCGCCAGCGGCGGCAGCACGCGCATCCAGAAGGCGCGCAGGTCGATGGGCGTGCGCACCCGGGGCTCGGGCGCCGGGGCGGGTGCGGGCTTGGGGGCTGCCGGCCTGGCGGCGACGGAAGGGGCCACTTGCGTCACCTGCGCGGTGGTCGCTTCGAGCGGCGAGTGAAAGACTGCGCTGACCATGTTGTTCTCCCTATGCATGAAGCTTGAACGACTCGGCGTACTTCTTCGGGTCTTTGCCGTCCCAGACCGAGCCGTCGAACAGCTTGCTGGTGCGCATCGTTTCCTTGGGCACCGGCGTCTGCGTGGCTGCGGCAGCCTGCTTGTAGATGTCGATGCGGTTGATCTCGGTGGCCACCTTCAGGTAGTCGGGGTGTTCCTTCAGCAGGCCCCAGCGCTTGTGCTGCGTGAGGAACCACATGCCGTCCGACAGGTACGGGAAGTTCACGGCGCCGCCGTTGTAGAACTTCATGTGGTTGGGGTCGTCCCAGCTCTTGCCCAGGCCGTTGGTGTAGCGGCCCAGGATGCGCTGGTTGATGGCGTCCACGCTGGTGTTGACGTAGCTCTTGTCGGCGATGGTCTCGGCCATCTTGTTCTTGTTCTGCAGGCCGGTGTCGATCCACTTGCCGGCCTCGAGGATGGCGGCGGTCACGGCGCGCGCGGTGTTCGGGTATTTCTTGGTGAACTCGGCCGTGGTGCCGAGCACCTTCTCGGGGTGGTCCTTCCAGATGTCCTGCGTGGTGATGGCCGTGATGCCGATGCCGTCCATGATCGCGCGCTGGCCCCAGGGTTCGCCCACGCAGTAGCCGTCCATGTTGCCCACGCGCATGTTGGCCACCATCTGCGGGGGCGGCACGGTGATGTTCTTCACGTCCTTGAACGGGTCGATGCCGGCGGAGGCGAGCCAGTAGTAGAGCCACATGGCGTGCGTGCCGGTGGGGAAGGTCTGCGCGAAGGTGTATTCGCGCTTCTCGCTGGCGATGAGTTTGGCGAGCGAGGCCGCATCGACCGCGCCCTTGTCCGAGAGCTTCTTCGACAGCGTGATGGCCTGGCCGTTGTTGTTGAGCGTCATGAGCACGGCCATGTCCTTCTTGGGGCCGCTCACGCCGAGGTGCACGCCGTAGACGAGGCCGTAGAGCACGTGCGCCATGTCGAGCTCGCCGTTGACCAGCTTGTCGCGCACGCCGGCCCAGCTGGCTTCCTTGCTGGGGACGATCTTCACGCCGTACTTCTTGTCGATGCCGAGCACCGAGGCCATCACCACGCTGGCGCAGTCGGTCAGCGGGATGAAGCCGATCTTCACTTCTTCCTTCTCGGGCTTGTCCGAGCCCTGGGCCCAGACGGCGGCGCGCAGCGCCGGGTCGATGCCGACGGCGCCGATGGCAGCGGCTTGCAATACGCGGCGTCGGCTGAGGCGGGTTTTGAGCAGGTCGGTCATGGGGCGGGGCTCCGGTTGAAGACAAACAAACAAGAAAGACAAAAACGAAAAGGCGTCCGCACCGCGCAGGGGCTGCTCGAAAACGAGCCCTTGCGGGATGGGGACGCCTTTGTCCGGTTCGGTGGGAGACACCCGCCGTTGGGTGCCGCCTGCCTGAAGACCCATTGAGGGGCCTACGAACTTATTGCTTGCAAGCGGTGTGCCAGCCTTCAGGTGCCATGAGCTGCTATCAAGAAAGTAGCGGGGTGCGGCCGCACAGCATGGGAGAGGGCCCGATCAGGCCGGGAAGCGCCGGATGGCACGGTTGTTGTGCACTGCACCAAGTTGAACGGTCCGGACCGCTTCAGCGCGGCGGCGCGCGGTCGAGCATGGGCAGGTAGTCGGCCATTGCCAGCATCGACTCGGCCACGTCGACCAGCCGCCGTTTCTGGTTCATGGCGGTCTGGCGCAGCATCTTGTGCGCGTCTTCTTCGCTGAGCCGGCGGTGCGCCATCAGCAGGCCCTTGGCGCGTTCGACGATCTTGCGTTCGTTGAGTGAGGCGCGCACGGTTTCGAGTTCGTCGCTCATGGCCTGCAGGCGGTGCGACTGTTCCTGGACCATGTCGAGCACCGAGCGTTCGAGATGGCGGCCGAACTGGGCGGGAGCGGCCGACTGCGCATC
Source organism: Variovorax sp. GW821-FHT09D05 (assembly GCF_059416325.1). Classification (NCBI taxonomy): domain Bacteria; kingdom Pseudomonadati; phylum Pseudomonadota; class Betaproteobacteria; order Burkholderiales; family Comamonadaceae; genus Variovorax; species Variovorax sp. GW821-FHT09D05. The sequence goes on from NZ_JBWKOZ010000012.1 coordinate 76,979, forward strand.
GGCGTCGTCGAAGAACAGGGCGCCGGCTTGCGGGGCCAGCGTGTCGAGCAACTGCCGGTATTCCTGCAGCTCGCTGCGCGCCTGCACGGTCTTTCGCTCGCACAGCGCGCGCAGGTCGGCGGCCAGGCGGTCTTCGACGATCTTCATGGCGTCGATGCGGCGGGTGCAGCAGTCGAACCAGGCCTGGCTGAGCGGCACGTCAGCCGGCGTGGAGGCGGCGCCGCGCCGGCGGATGCGTTCGAGCTCGGCCACTTCGGCATCGGGCTGGCTGTTGCGCCACAGCGCGAGCACCGCCTCACCGGAGAAATCGGTGAACACCTGGAAGCAGCGCTCCTGCGATTCGATCAGGTGCAGCCACTGCAGGCGCTGCGCCTCGTCGCTGCGGCCCAGCGCCAGCGCGGCGGAGCCGAAGGCGCGCTCCTGGCCGGCGAATTCCTTGCCCTGCATGAAGTTGAACATCGCGACCAGCAGGCGCGAGATCTCGGGGTCGGTGGCGCCGTCGGCCGCCTCGAACACCACCGACAGCAGGCCGGCGACGAGCTTGGCGAACGCGGCGGTGGACTGCGCCGGCTTCAGTTCGAGCGCATCGATGCGGCGGCGCAGGCCGGGCAGGGCGTCCAGCCCGGGGAGCACCCATGCGATGCGGCTGAACAGGCGCGCGCTGTTGCCGGCGCCCGCGCCGCGGTGGTTGTCGGCCTCGAGCTGGTCGAAGCCGGCGCGCACCTCTTGCTCCAGCGCGATGCATTCGGCGATCTGCGGGCCGCGCTGGTCGGCGAAGCGGGCGCCGCGAGAGGTGAGGAACATGTTCGACATGCCCCGCTCGCGCTGCAGCGCGTGGACGAGGCGGCCGATCAGGCTCACCAGTTCGCTGGTGCGGGCGAGCTGATCCAGCTCGTCGATTTCGCAGCGACGGGCAGCGATCAGAAAACTCAGTCCGGATTTCATGGTGGGAGGGCGCGGGGCTCTGGCATGGTCAACGCAACATCCGTGCCTCGGGGAGTGGAGAGCGCCTCCGTTTGCCCCTTCGCGGGTGCCGGGGGAGGGCGCCGCCTACACTCGGCGGCATGCTCTTGTTGGGAATCGAATCATCCTGCGATGAAACCGGCGTGGCGCTGGTCGAGTCGCACGGCGACGCGCTGCCGCTGCTGCTTTCGCACGCGCTGCACAGCCAGATCGCCATGCACCAGGCTTACGGCGGCGTGGTGCCTGAACTGGCCAGCCGCGATCACATACGCCGCGTGCTGCCGCTGACCGAAGCCGTCATGGCCGAAGCCGGCCGCACGCTGGGCGAGATCGACGTGGTGGCCTACACGCGCGGGCCGGGCCTGGCGGGCGCGCTGCTGGTGGGCGCCGGCGTGGCCTGTGCGCTGGGCGTGGCGCTGGGCAAGCCGGTGCTGGGCGTGCATCACCTCGAAGGGCATCTGCTTTCGCCGTTCCTGAGCGCCGATCCGCCGGAGTTTCCGTTCGTCGCGCTGCTCGTGTCGGGCGGCCACACCCAGCTGATGCGGGTGGACGGCGTGGGCCGCTACGAGCTGCTCGGCGAGACCATCGACGACGCAGCCGGCGAGGCCTTCGACAAGAGCGCCAAGCTCATGGGCCTGCCGTACCCCGGCGGGCCGTGGCTCGCGAAGCTGGCCGAAGGCGGCAGTGCCACGGCCTTCAAGCTGCCGCGGCCGCTGCTGCACAGCGGCGATCTCGATTTTTCCTTTGCCGGCCTGAAGACGGCCGTGCTCACGCAGGCCAAGAAACTCGGCGACCAGCTCGAAGCGAACAAGGCCGACTTGGCAGCGTCCACGCAGGCGGCCATCGTCGAGGTGCTGCTGAAGAAGTCGCTTGCCGCGCTCGACCAGACCGGGCTCAAGCGCCTGGTGGTGGCGGGAGGAGTGGGAGCCAACAGGAATCTGCGCGAACAGCTGAACGCTGCGTGCGCGAAGCGCAAGGTGCGCGTGCACTACCCGGAGCTGCACCTGTGCACCGACAACGGCGCGATGATCGCCATGGCTGCGGCAATGCGGCTGCAGTCAGGGCTGTCGCAGGCGAGCGAGCGCTATGCCTTCGACGTCAGGCCGCGATGGCCCATGGCTTCGCTACCGGAGACTGCGTAAGCAGTTGCTTTGATCGGCCGATTGCCGGCAGCGGCAGCACGTCGAGCACATTGCGCCACAGCTGGCGCCACTGCGGCCAGTCGTGGCCACCCTCGGTCGTGAAGACGCGCCCCGGCGGCAGGGCGTCGGCCAGCAGCTTGTGGTTGCTGGCAAAGCGGTCGTCGAGCCCGAAGCCCAGGTACAGCGGCGGCAGGTTCTGCGACGGCTGGGCTTCCAGGTACTGCTGGAAGAAGGGCCAGAGCTTGCGGTCGGGCTCTTCGTCGGGCTGCGGCCCGGTAGGCGCCTGCCAGGTGCGCAGGCCGCCGGCCTTCTTGATCTCCGCGCCGAGCACCCGGCGTCCCAGGTAGGGCGCGAGCGCCACGATGCCGTCCACCGACCCCGGCCGCGCCAGTTCGTGAATGAGCGCACCGAAGCCGCCGATGGAAATGCCCACGAGCCAGATCGACTTGTAGCCCTTGGCGCGCTGCGGCTCGATGACCTCGGTGTGGAGGCGATCGCTCAGCGTCTGTTCGTAGTAGTAGGAAACATCCGCGTCCACCAACAGGGAGTCGGCCGCCAGATGGCGTTCGCGCACAGCTGCGATGAACCCTTCGCGCTCGAACTCGTCGGGCTTCAGGTACGCCCCGGGCAGGAACACCAGGAGCGTGTCGGATTGTTCGTTGGGGTTGGCGGATTGAAGGTGCGTTTTCATGGTGCCTTTGGGGCACCCGAACCGCACCGTAGCGAGTTCGGTGCGTTTACGAGACGCCCACGAAGAAGAAAGTTCTAAGAAAACGTCACATCATGTGACGTTATCTAGCGCTATTGTGAATAAGGTGCTCGTTTAAAGTCAAAACGAGGCCTTAACTAACATTTTCCTCTTGTGGGCATAGGCCAAATTAGTTGATTTGTAACTGAGTGGCCTGGCTCACGGGGACCAGTTTGCCGAGCTTCAGCGTGAGCACGCCGTTCTCGAGCTTTGCTTCGCTGGTGGCCACGTCGATGTCCTGCGGCAGCTCGTAGGCGGCCTTGAACTGGCGCTTGGCTTCGGCCTTGCTGTCGATGCGCAGCACGGCGCCTTCGATGCTGATCGCGAGGTCTTCGCGCGTGAAACCCGGCACGTCGAGCGAGAGGGTCCAGCTCTTGTCGTCCTGCTCGACCAGCGGCGAGCGGCGGGCACCGGCGAAGGCATCGTTCACGAAGCGTTCGAACGAGCGGTCATAGGCGCGGGGAGCGAAGCGGGCGGTGCGAAGGGTGGGGGCGAAAAACATGATGAAGAACTCCTGAATCAACACAATGGGGACAAGGAATGTGTGTCCCTTACACTGCGCGGCCGTTCAATCGTGAGTGCCGCTTGACACCTCATCTAGGCCCCGCGGCACGCGTTTCAAGACAATGAATCCCCCCTTTATTTGGCGTCGCGAGGCCTTGAAATTCGCGGCGCTGGCGCTATGCGCGAGGCCCTTCGCCGCGCTGGCACAAGCATCGGTTTCATCGCCACCTGCGCCCATTCGCCTGGCACTCATCGAAAGCATGAGCGGCCCCTTCGCCAACACCGGCGAGGCCGTGTTCCGCAATCTGCTGTGGGCGGTGGAGCGCGTGAATGCGCGCGGCGGCATCAAGCTGCCCGGCGGCGCGCGGCCCCTGCAGCTCGACCGCTACGACAGCAAGGGGCAGAACGAAGAAGCGCTCTCCGCGCTGCGCGCCGCGATGGACGACGGCGCGCGCATCGTGCTGCAGGGCAACTCGTCGGCCACGGCCGCGGCGCTGGTCGATGCCATCGACAAGAACAACGAGCGCGACCCGTCGCGGCGCGTGATCTTCCTCAACTACGCGGCGGTCGACCCGGTGCTCACGAACGAGCGCTGCAGCTTCTGGCACTTTCGCTTCGACGCCCATGCCGACATGCGCGTGGCCGCGCTGATGGACGTGGTGAAGGACGACGCAGCGCTCAAGCGCGTCTACCTGATCGGACAGGACTACAGCTTCGGCCAGGCCGTGCTGCGCGAGGCGCGCCGGCAGCTTGGCGCACAGCGGCCCGACGTGGAGATCGTCGGCGACGAACTGCACCCGATGGGCAAGGTGAAAGACTTTGCGCCCTATGCCACCAAGATCATCGCGAGTGGTGCGCAGGCCGTGGTCACGGGCAACTGGGGCAACGACCTCACGCTGCTGGTGAAGGCGGCGCGCGAAGCGGGCTTCAACGGCACCTTCTATACCTTCTACGGCAATGCGCTCGGTGCGCCCGCAGCCATCGGCGATGCGGGCATCGGACGCGTGATCGCGGTGGCCGACTGGCTGCCCAACGTGCAGACGACGCAGTCCGAAGCCTTCTACCGCGCCTTCCGCGCGCGCTTTCCGAAGCCAGCCGAAGACTATGTGCACATGCGGCTGGCGCTGATGATCGAAGCGCTCGTACAGGCCATCGAACGCGCGGGCAGTGTCGACGCGGTGCCTGTGGCACGCGCGCTGGAGCAGGCCGACGTGAGCCTGTACGGCCAGCGCGGGCGCATGCGCGCTGCGGACCACCAGTTCCAGCAGCAGCTCGTGGTCGGCGTGATGGACAGGCAGGGCAGGCCGGGCGTGCAGTTCGACGTCGAAGGCTCCGGCTACGGCTTTCGGGTGGTCAAGACCATCGCCCCCGAGCGCGCCGAGCTGCCGACCTCGTGCAAGATGAAGAGACCTTGATGACGATGATGAACAGGACAACCAGACATGCGTGAAGCCATCCACAACCTCGAAGCATCGAAGATCCGCGAAGTCGCCAATGCCGGCATGGGCCGCGACGACGTGCTGGCCTTCTGGTTCGGCGAAAGCGACGAAGTCACTCCCGAGGTGATCCGCCAGTCGGCCATCGAGTCGCTGCAGCGGGGCGAAACCTTCTACGCCCACAACCTCGGCCTGCCCGAACTGCGCGAAGCCATCGCGCGCTACACCAGCGGGCTGCATCCGGCGGTCGATGCCTCGCGCATCGCCGTCACCTCGGGCGGCGTGAGCGCGCTGATGCTCGCGGTGCAGGCGCTGGTCGATGCGGGCGACGAAGTGGTCGCCGTGACGCCGGTGTGGCCCAACCTGACGGCGCAGCCCGCGATCATGGGCGCGCATGTGCGCACGCTGTCGCTGGTGCCGGTGAAGGGCCAGTGGACGCTCGACCTGCCCGCGTTGCGCGCAGCGGTCACGTCGAAGACGAAGCTGCTGATCGTCAACGCGCCGAACAACCCCACGGGCTGGACCATGACGCGCGACGAGCAGCAGGCCGTGCTCGACCATTGCCGCCAGACCGGCACATGGATCCTGGCCGACGAGGTGTACGAGCGGCTGTACTACGAGCCGACGCCCAATGGCTGCGCGCCGAGCTTCCTCGACATCTCGAAGCCTGACGACCGCCTCGTCGTCACGCACAGCTTCTCGAAGAGCTTCCTGATGACGGGCTGGCGCCTCGGCTGGCTGGTGCTGCCGCCGTCGATGGTGGACGGCATCGGCAAGCTGATCGAGTTCAACACCTCGTGCGCCAGCGTGTTCACGCAGCGCGCCGCCATCACCGCCATCGAGCACACGAGCGAGATCACGCCGCGCGTGGTGGCGCACCTGAAGCAATGCCGCGACACGCTGGTGCCGCTGCTGGCGGCGCTGCCGGGCGTGCAGGTGGCCTCGGCCAAGGGCGGCATGTACGCCTTCTTCCGGCTCGAAGGCTTCGGCGATTCGCTCGAAGTGGCCAAGCGGCTGGTGGCAGAGGCGGGCCTGGGGCTCGCGCCGGGCAACGCCTTCGCACCTGAAGCGCAGGGCTGGCTGCGCTGGTGCTTTGCGTCGAAAGACCCGCAGCGGCTGGTGAAGGGCGTGGAGCGGTTGCGCAACTGGCTGGCGGAACAACAACCCGGCAAGGGCTGAGCCGGCTGCAATTTCGTTCAAGACGCGGCGCGCCGGGGCCGCGAAGCTCGGGCTTTTCTCGAAAGCGAAAGGCTCTGCATGTTGTCGCAACGGTTGAAGGGGATGGCGCTGTGCGCGCTGGCGATGGTCACGGTCGGCAGCACGGTGGTGGCCAGCAAGGTCATCGCGGGCGGGCTGCCGCCGTTCACCGCGACCGCGCTGCGGTTCGCGATGGCGCTGCCGGTGTTCCTTGTGCTGCTGCGGCTGACCCGCACGCCGTGGCCGCGGCCCGGCCGGCGGGATCTGGCGCTGCTGGTGTGCCAGGCGGGGCTGGGGAGCGTGGGCTACACCGTGCTGCTGATCCTGGGCGTGCGCTGGGCGCCGGCAGCCAGTGCGGGCGTGGTGGCGGGCACCTTGCCGGCTGTGGCGGCGCTGGTGGCGGTGATTGCGCTGCGCGAGCGGCCGGGGCGGTTTCTGGTGGGCAGCATCGTGCTGGCGACGGCGGGGGTGCTGGCGATCAGCTGGCCCGGGGCGAGCCAGGCTTCGGCGGGGGACTCAAAATCCCCGGCGGCGCTGATCGGCAACCTGCTGGTTTTGGGCGCGGTGGTTTGCGAGGCGATGTTCATCCTGCTCAACAAGCGCCTGCGGGTGCCGGTGCGTCCGCTGGCGCTGTCGACGCTGATGACGGCCTTCGGGTTGCTCCTGTCGTTGGTGCCGGCGCTGTTCGAGCGAGCCTGGGAGCACCCCTTGCCGGCGGAGGCGCTGGCTGGCGTCGCCTACTACGCGCTGGTGCCGACGGTGCTGGGCTTCGTGCTGTGGTTTGCCGGATCTTCCCGGCTGCGCGGGGCCGAGGCGGCGCTTTTCACTGCCGTTCTACCGGTTTCGGCGCTGGCGCTGGCCGCGCTCTGGCTGGGCGAAAGCATCAGCCTGGCGCAGATCGGCGGGGCAGCCTGCGTGCTGGGCGCCGTGGGGCTGGCTTCGCTCGATGGAAGGCCCTCAAGGGGGCCTGAAAGCCCGATCAGGACGGTCGGGCTATAATTCCAAAGCTTTGCATGCCGCAAGGCGCACGGTGGGTGCAGTTCCAGCGCACACCGCAAGTCAAACATCCCGGAACAAGGAAATCAACATGATCGCAGCCTCCATCAAGGCAGAAGTTGTCAAGGACAACGCCCGCGCCGCCAACGACACCGGCAGCCCCGAAGTGCAAGTCGCACTGCTGACCGCCCGCATCAACGAGCTCACCCCCCACTTCAAGACGCACGCCAAGGACCACCACGGCCGTCGCGGCCTGCTGCGCATGGTGAGCCGCCGCCGCAAGCTCCTCGACTACCTCAAGTCCAAGGACGCCGACCGTTACACCGCGCTGATCGCCAAGCTGGGTCTGCGCAAGTAAATCGAATCGCATGAAAAAACGCCTGGGTTAGTCCGCTAGCTCAGGCGTTTTTTACTTCGCGATCCACTTTCGGAGTGCCCAAACAGAGCGAAGCTGTGTCATTCCAATGAAGTTCGCCCCGAGCTTCGCTGGAATGGCATCGTGTTCTGAGAAGCCTCCGTCTCTTGCGGACTCTGTGTAGTCCGCTATCAAAACAGGAGCAAAACATGAGCCTCTTCAACAAAGTCACCAAGTCGTTCCAATGGGGCGACAAGACCGTCGTCATGGAAACGGGTGAAATCGCCCGCCAGGCCAGCGGCGCCGTGCTCGTCGACATCGACGGCACCGTCATCCTCGCGACCGTGGTTGCCTCCAAGTCGGCCAAGGCCGGCCAGGACTTCTTCCCGCTGACCGTCGACTACATCGAGAAGACCTATGCCGCAGGCAAGATCCCCGGCAGCTTCTTCAAGCGCGAAGCCAAGCCCAGCGAACACGAAACGCTGACCAGCCGCCTGATCGACCGCCCGATCCGCCCGCTGTTCCCCGAAGGCTTCCTGAACGAAGTGCATGTGGTCATCCACACCGTGTCGCTCAACCCCGAAGTCGATGCCGACATCGCCGCCATGATCGGCGTGAGCGCCGCGCTGTCGATCTCCGGCGTGCCGTTCAACGGCCCGATCGGTGCAGCCCGCGTGGGCTACATCAACGGCCAGTACGTGCTGAATCCGGGGCAGACGGCTCGCAAGGATTCGCAGATGGACCTCGTCGTCGCCGGCACGCAATCCGCCGTGCTGATGGTCGAATCCGAAGCCCTGCAGCTAAGCGAAGAAATCATGTTGGGCGGCGTGGTGTTCGGCCACGAGCAAGCCAACATCGCCATCAACGCAATCCATGAACTCGTGCGCGACGCCGGCAAGCCGGTGTGGGACTGGAAGGCTCCCGCCGAAGACGAAGCCTTCGTCGCCAAGGTCAAGGGCCTGGCCGAAGACAAGCTGCGCGCCGTCTATCAAATTCGCAGCAAGCAAGCCCGTACGCAAGCCCTGCGCGAAGCCAACGCCAGTGTGCTCGAGGCACTGAAGGCCGAAGGCGCCGAGTTCGACTCCGGCAAGGTCAGTGACCTGCTGTTCGCCATCGAATCGAAGATCGTGCGCAGCCAGATCCTGTCGGGCGAGCCCCGCATCGACGGTCGCGACACGCGCACCGTGCGCCCCATCGAAATCCGCAACTCGGTGCTGCCCCGCACCCACGGTTCGGCGCTGTTCACGCGCGGTGAAACCCAGGCGCTGGTCATCACCACGCTCGGCACCGAACGCGACGCACAGCGCATCGACGCGCTGGCCGGCGAATACGAAGACCGCTTCCTGTTCCACTACAACATGCCTCCCTTTGCCACCGGCGAAGTGGGCCGCATGGGCTCGACCAAGCGCCGCGAAATCGGCCACGGCCGCCTGGCCAAGCGCGCGCTCGTCGCCGTGTTGCCGAACAAGGAAGAATTCCCGTACACGGTTCGCGTGGTGTCGGAAATCACCGAGTCGAACGGCTCGTCGTCGATGGCTTCTGTCTGCGGCGGCTGCCTCTCGATGATGGACGCCGGCGTGCCCATGAAGGCGCACGTGGCCGGCATCGCCATGGGCCTGATCAAGGAAGACAACCGCTTCGCGGTGCTGACCGACATCCTGGGCGACGAAGATCACCTGGGCGACATGGACTTCAAGGTTGCGGGTACCACCAACGGCATCACCGCGCTGCAGATGGACATCAAGATCCAGGGCATCACCAAGGAAATCATGCAGGTCGCACTGGCGCAGGCCAAGGAAGCGCGCATGCACATCCTGGGCAAGATGCAGGAAGCCATGGGCGAGGCCAAGGCCGAAGTCTCCAGCTTCGCACCGCGCCTGACCACGCTGAAGATCAACCCCGAGAAGATCCGCGACGTGATCGGCAAGGGCGGCTCGGTCATCCGTGGCCTGCAGGAAGAAACCGGCACGACGATCAACATCGACGAAGACGGCACCATCACCATCGCTTCGACCGATCCGGAAAAGGCCGAGCTGGCCAAGAAGCGCATCGAGCAGATCACGGCCGAAGTTGAAATCGGCAAGGTCTACGAAGGCCCGGTCACCAAGATCCTGGACTTCGGCGCGCTCATCAACCTGCTGCCCGGCAAGGACGGCCTGCTGCACATCAGCCAGATTGCGCACGAACGCGTCGAGAAGGTGACCGACTATCTGAGCGAAGGCCAGATCGTCAAGGTCAAGGTTCTGGAAACGGACGAGAAGGGCCGCGTCAAGCTGTCCATGAAGGCCCTGACCGAGCGTCCGGCCGGCATGGAATACAGCGAGCGCCCGCCGCGCGAAGACCGCGGTGACCGTGGCGAGCGCCGTGACCGTGGCGATCGCGGCGACCGCGGTGGTGACCGTGGCGAGCGCGCACCGCGCTTCAACAACGAGCAACAGCAGCCGCGCAACGAGCAGCCGCAGGCTCCGGCCGGCGAGCAGCAGCAACAAGCCCCGCGCGAGCCTCAGGAGTAAGAAGGGCGCAACGGCGGTCCTCCGGCTGCCGTTGCTATCTTTTGAACATCAAGCTTCGCCCCATCTGCGGGCGTTGGAGGCCGAAAGACCATGAAAGCCATTGAAATCACTTCGTACGGTGCCCCCGAGGTGCTGCGCGTTGCGCAGCGTCCCGACCCGGTAGCGGGTGCGGGCGAACTGCTGATCCGTGTGGCGGCAAGTGGCGTCAATCGCCCGGACGTGCTGCAGCGCAAGGGGCACTACCCCGTGCCGCCGGGCGCTTCCGATCTGCCGGGCCTCGAAGTGGCCGGCGAGATCGTCTCGGGTGACGTTGCGGCGCTGGCCGAGGCGGGCTTCAAGGTTGGTGACCGTGTCTGTGCGCTGATCGCCGGTGGCGGCTATGCCGAGCTGTGCGTGGCGCCCGTGGCGCAATGCCTGCCGGTGCCCAAGGGGTGGAGCGACATCGATGCAGCTTCGCTGCCCGAGACCTTCTTCACCGTCTGGAGCAATGTGTTCGACCGCGGCCGCCTGCAAAAGGGTGAGACGCTGCTGATCCAGGGCGGCTCGAGCGGCATCGGCGTCACGGCGATCCAGATCGCCAAGGCGCTCGGTGCGACCGTGATCGTCACGGCCGGCAGCGACGACAAGTGCGAAGCCTGCCTGAAGCTCGGCGCCGACCATGCCATCAACTACCGCACGAGCGACTTCGTCGAAGAGGCGAAGAAGCTCACCGGTGGCAAGGGTGTGGACGTGGTGCTCGACATGGTTGCCGGCGACTACGTGGCGCGCGAGATCGAGTGCCTGGCCGAAGATGGCCGGCTCGTGATCATCGCAGTGCAGGGCGGCGTGAAGAGCGAGATCAATGCGGGCCTCGTGCTGCGCAGGCGGCTCACGATCACCGGCTCGACGCTGCGTCCGCGGCCGGTGGCGTTCAAGGGCGCCATTGCCAAGGCCCTGCGCGAGAAGGTGTGGCCGCTGCTGGAAAGCGGCGCAATCAAGCCCGTGATCCACAGCATCTTTGCGGCGGCGGGCGAGCCCAGCGGCGCAGCCCAGGCTCACGCGCTGATGGAATCGAACCAGCACATCGGCAAGATCGTGCTGACATGGTGAGTGACGAGAAGACGAACGCGATGACGACCAAGAAGAAACTGATCGCTGGCAACTGGAAAATGAACGGCAGCCTGGCTGCCAACGAGGCGCTGGTGAAGGCCTTGCAGCAAGGCCTGGCCGCAAGTCCGGCGGCTTGCGATGTGGCGCTGTGCGCGCCTGCGCCGTACTTCGCGCAACTGCAGTCGCTGCTGGCGGGTTCGCCGGCACTGGCACTGGGCGCGCAGGACATTTCGGCTCATCCGCAAGGCGCCTTCACCGGCGAGCAATCGGCGGCGATGCTGAAGGACTTCGGCGTGCGCTATGCCATCGTCGGTCACTCCGAGCGTCGGCAATACCACGGCGAGACCGATGAAGCGGTCGCGGCCAAGACGGCGGCAGCGCTGGCCAATGGCATCACACCGATCGTCTGTGTCGGCGAAACGCTGGCACAGCGCGAAGCAGGGCAGACCGAAGAAGTCGTCAAGCGTCAGTTGGCAGCGGTCATTCATGTGAACGGTCATTGCATCAGCGAGATCGTCGTGGCGTACGAGCCTGTCTGGGCCATCGGTACGGGCAAGACGGCCACGCCGGAGCAGGCGCAAGCGGTGCATGCGGTGCTGCGCGCGCAACTGCATCACGCAGCGAGCGAGCATGCAGCCGGCATCCAGATTCTTTATGGCGGCAGCATGAACGCCGCCAACGCCGCAGAACTGCTGGCGCAGGCCGACATCGATGGCGGCCTCATCGGTGGCGCTTCGCTCAAGGCGCCCGATTTTCTGCAGATCATTTCCGCCGCTGCGCGCTGAACGCGCAACGGCTGTATCACTTAGGAGTAAGAACGAATGAACCTGGTCCTCAATCTACTGGTCGGTGTGCAGATGCTGACGGCCCTCGCAATGATCGGCCTGATCCTGATCCAGCACGGCAAGGGCGCCGACATGGGTGCGGCCTTCGGCAGCGGCAGTGCCGGCAGCCTGTTCGGTGCCAGCGGCAGTGCCAACTTCCTCTCGCGCACCACGGCTGTGCTTGCTGCGGTGTTCTTCGCATGCACGCTGCTGCTGGCCTATTTCAGCCACGCGCGTCCTGCAGGTGGCGGCAGTCTTCTGGAGCGCGCTGCAGTGGGTGCACCGGCCGCGCCGGCTTCTGGTGCAGCGAGTGAAATTCCTGGTGCGGCGGCTCCCAGTGCGCCTGCTTCGGCTCCTGCTGCCCCGGTTTCGGGCGCGGGTCAGATTCCGAGCAAGTAATCAACTCGTTTTCATGAGTTGCCTGTGAGAAATGGCTTCATTTCAGGGTAAACTCTAAATCTGTTCGGAAAGCCAAATGCCTCTTGCAGGTACCTCATGCCATCCGAGCAGCAAAAACCGCGGTCGTGGTGAAATTGGTAGACACGCTATCTTGAGGGGGTAGTGGCGAAAGCTGTGCGAGTTCGAGTCTCGCCGACCGCACCAAATCTCATCGGCAGAAAGCCTCATCCAGGGGCTTCTCTTGCCGGTGGCAAGCGGTGAAAAACTCTCGATGAATCTCGACTCCTACCTCCCCGTCCTTTTGTTCATTCTGGTCGGAGTCGGCGTAGGCGTCGCCCCTCAGGTCATCGGATACATTCTCGGCCCCAACAGGCCCGACGCCGCAAAGAACGCTCCCTACGAGTGTGGCTTTGAAGCCTTCGAGGACGCACGCATGAAGTTCGACGTGCGCTACTACCTCGTTGCGATTCTCTTCATCCTGTTCGATCTCGAAATTGCCTTTCTCTTTCCGTGGGCCATTGCGCTCAAGGAGATCGGTGCTGTCGGCTTCTGGGCCATGATGATCTTTCTCGCCATCCTCGTCGTGGGCTTCGCCTACGAGTGGAAAAAAGGCGCGCTCGACTGGGAATGACAAGGAATCACGATGGCCATTGAAGGCGTTCTCAAAGAAGGTTTCGTCACCACCACCTACGACTCGGTGGTGAATTGGGCGAAGACCGGATCTCTCTGGCCGATGACCTTCGGCCTCGCATGCTGTGCGGTGGAAATGATGCACGCGGGCGCCGCCCGCTACGACATCGATCGTTTCGGCATGCTGTTTCGGCCCAGCCCACGTCAGTCCGATCTGATGATTGTGGCCGGCACGCTGTGCAACAAGATGGCTCCGGCCTTGCGCAAGGTCTACGACCAGATGCCCGAGCCGCGCTGGGTGTTGTCGATGGGTTCGTGTGCGAATGGCGGTGGTTACTACCACTACAGCTATTCGGTCGTACGCGGCTGCGACCGCATCGTGCCGGTCGATGTCTACGTTCCGGGTTGCCCGCCCACCGCCGAGGCTTTGCTCTACGGCGTGATCCAGTTGCAGCAGAAGATTCGCCGCACCAACACCATTGCCCGCGCCTGAGGGATTGCCGACGATGACTGACTTTGCAATTTCGCCGGAGGTGCTGCGCGCCACCATCGCCGAGACGCTCGGCGCCAAGGCCAAGAGCGTGACGCTTGCCCTGGAAGAGGTGACCGTGGTGGTCGGCGCCGCCGACTACATAGAAGCCGCCTTGCTGCTGCGCGATGCGCCCGGCTGCCGCTTCGAGCAGCTGATCGACCTCTGCGGCATGGACTACTCCGACTACCGCGAAGGTGAGTGGCAGGGCGAACGCTACTGCGTCGTCACGCACCTGCTGTCGGTAAGCCTCAACCAGCGCGTGCGCCTGAAGGTGTTCGCGCCGAACGAAGACCTGCCTGTGGTCGATTCGCTGCAGCCCGTCTGGAATGCCGCCACCTGGTTCGAGCGCGAAGCCTTCGACCTCTACGGCATCGTGTTCGACGGTCACGACGACCTGCGCCGCATCCTGACCGACTACGGCTTCATCGGCCATCCGTTCCGCAAGGACTTCCCGGTGTCGGGTCACGTCGAGATGCGTTACGACGAAGAACAGAAGCGCGTGGTCTACCAGCCGGTTTCCATCGAGCCGCGCGAAATCACCCCGCGCGTGATCCGCGAAGACAACTACGGCGGCGGTTTGCACTGATATGGCCGAAATCAAGAACTACACACTCAACTTCGGTCCCCAGCACCCTGCGGCACACGGCGTGCTGCGCCTGGTGCTCGAGCTGGACGGCGAAGTGATCCAGCGCGCCGACCCTCACATCGGCCTGCTGCACCGCGCGACCGAGAAGCTTGCCGAATCGCGCACCTTCATCCAGTCGCTGCCGTACATGGACCGTCTCGACTACGTGTCGATGATGAGCAACGAGCACGCGTACTGCCTCGCCATCGAGCGGATGATGGGCCTCGAGGTGCCGATCCGCGCGCAGTACATCCGCGTGATGTTCGCCGAGATCACCCGCCTGCTGAATCACCTGCTGTGGCTCGGTGCGCACGGTCTGGATTGCGGTGCGATGAACATGCTCATCTACTGCTTCCGCGAGCGCGAAGACCTGTTCGACATGTACGAAGCCGTGTCCGGCGCGCGCATGCACGCGGCGTACTTCCGTCCGGGTGGCGTCTACCGCGACCTGCCGGATGCAATGCCGCAGTACAAGGTCAGCAAGATCAAGAACGCGAAGGCTATCGAGAAGCTCAACGAGAACCGCCAGGGCTCGCTGCTCGACTTCGTCGACGACTTCTGCAAGCGCTTCCCGAAGATGGTCGACGAGTACGAGACGCTGCTCACCGACAACCGCATCTGGAAGCAGCGCACCGTGGGCATCGGCGTGGTCACGCCGGAGCGCGCGCTGAATCTCGGCTTCACCGGCCCCATGCTGCGCGGCTCGGGCATCGAATGGGATTTGCGCAAGAAGCAGCCCTACGACGTCTACGATCAGATGCAGTTCGACGTGCCCGTCGGCAAGACCGGCGACTGCTACGACCGCTACCTGGTCCGCGTCGAAGAGATGCGCCAGGCCAACAAGATCATCCAGCAGTGCTCGGCCTGGCTGCGTGCCAACCCCGGCCCTGTCATCACTGACAACCACAAGGTCGCCGCGCCCGCGCGCGAATCGATGAAGGCGAACATGGAGGAGCTGATCCACCATTTCAAGCTCTTCACCGAAGGCTTCCACGTGCCCGAAGGCGAAGCGTATGCCGCCGTCGAGCATCCGAAGGGCGAGTTCGGCATCTATCTCGTGAGCGACGGCGCCAACAAGCCGTACCGCCTGAAGATCCGCGCCCCTGGTTTCCCGCACCTCGCCGCCCTCGACGAAATGTCGCGCGGTCACATGATCGCCGACGCTGTCGCGGTGATCGGCACGATGGACATCGTGTTCGGCGAGATCGACAGGTGAGAAAGAGCGAATGACGACTTCCTCGACCCACCATGACGCGGCGCCCTCGGCGCCGTTGAAGACTACGATCCTCGAGCGCTTTGCGCGCGAGGTCGCCAAGTACCCCGAAGCAGGCAAGCAATCCGCCGTGATGGCCTGCCTCGCCATCGTCCAGCAGGACGAGGGCTACGTCAGCCTGCAGCGCGAGCGCGAGATTGCCGAGTACCTCGGCATGGCGCCCATCGCCGTGCATGAAGTGACGACCTTCTACAACATGTACAACCAGCATCCGGTGGGCAAGTTCAAGCTCAACGTGTGCACCAACCTGCCTTGCCAGCTGCGCGATGGCGTCACCGCCCTCGTGCACCTCGAGAAGAAGCTCGGCATCAAGATGGGCGAGACCACGGCCGACGGCCTGTTCACGCTGCAGCAGAGCGAATGCCTGGGCGCCTGCGCCGATTCGCCCGTGATGCTGGTCAACGACCGTACCATGTGCAGCTTCATGAGCAACGAGAAGCTCGACCAGCTCATCGAAGGCCTGCGCGGTTCCACCAAAGGGGAGGCTGCCTGATGTCACCCGAACAAGTGCTCCAGCAGTTCCAGGCGACGGGCGTCCAGACCTGCTTCCATGACCGTCACATCGAGCCGCAGATCTATGCGGGCCTTGACGGCACCAACTGGCGTCTGGCCGACTACGAGGCGCGCGGCGGCTACCAGGCGCTGCGCAAGATCCTCACCGAGGGCCTCACGCCCGACCAGGTGATCGCCGAAGTCAAGGCCTCGGGCCTGCGCGGCCGTGGCGGCGCCGGTTTTCCGACCGGCCTGAAGTGGAGCTTCATGCCCCGCCAGTTCCCGGGCCAGAAGTACCTCGTCTGCAATTCGGACGAAGGCGAACCGGGCACGTGCAAGGACCGCGACATCCTGCAGTTCAACCCGCACATCGTGATCGAAGGCATGGCCATCGCCGCGTATGCGATGGGCATCAGCGTGGGCTACAACTACATCCACGGCGAGATCTTCCAGAGCTACGACCGTTTCGAGGAAGCCCTCGAAGAAGCGCGCGCCGCCGGCTACCTCGGCGACAAGATCATGGGCAGCACGTACAACTTCCAGTTGCACGCCGCCCACGGCTTCGGCGCCTACATCTGCGGCGAAGAAACCGCGCTGCTCGAATCGCTCGAAGGCAAGAAGGGCCAGCCGCGCTTCAAGCCGCCGTTCCCGGCCAGCTTCGGCCTGTACGGCAAGCCGACCACCATCAACAACACCGAGACCTTCGCGGCGGTGCCCTGGATCATCCGCAACGGTGGTCCGGCTTACCTCGAATGCGGCAAGCCGAACAACGGCGGTACCAAGATCTACTCGGTGAGCGGTGACGTCGAGCTGCCCGGCAACTACGAAGTGCCCATGGGCACGCCGTTCTCCAAGCTGCTCGAGCTGGCCGGCGGCGTGCGCAAGGGCCGCACGCTGAAGGCCGTGATCCCCGGCGGATCGTCGGCGCCGGTGCTGCCGGCCGACATCATGATGGCCTGCACCATGGACTACGACTCCATCGCCAAGGCCGGCTCCATGCTCGGTTCGGGCGCGGTGATCGTCATGGACGACAGCCGCTCGATGGTCGAGTCGCTCAAGCGCCTCTCGTACTTCTACATGCACGAGTCCTGCGGCCAGTGCACGCCGTGCCGCGAAGGCACGGGCTGGCTCTACCGCGTGGTGGACCGCATCCACAACGGCCAGGGCAAACCCAGCGACCTGCAACTGCTGGACTCCGTCGCCGGCGACATCATGGGCCGCACCATCTGTGCGCTCGGCGATGCGGCAGCGATGCCGGTGCGCGCCATGATCAAGCACTTCCGTCACGAGTTCGAAGCCCTGATCCCGGGCTACGTTCCGACGGCGCCCGTCAAGGCCTGAGCGCGAGAAGAAACATACTCATGATCGAAATCGAACTCGACGGCAAGAAGGTCGAAGTGACCGAAGGCAGCATGGTGATGCATGCGGCCGACAAGGCGGGCACGTACATCCCGCACTTCTGCTATCACAAGAAACTCAGCATCGCGGCCAACTGCCGCATGTGCCTCGTCGACGTGGAAAAAGCGCCCAAGCCGATGCCGGCCTGTGCCACGCCCGTCACGCAGGGCATGATCGTTCGCACCAAGAGCGAAAAGGCCATCAAGGCGCAGCAGTCGGTCATGGAGTTCCTCCTGATCAACCATCCGCTGGATTGCCCCATCTGCGACCAGGGCGGCGAATGCCAGTTGCAGGACCTGGCCGTTGGCTACGGCGGTTCTTCCTCGCGCTACGAAGAAGAAAAGCGCGTCGTGTTCCACAAGGACGTGGGCCCGCTGATCAGCATGGAAGAAATGAGCCGCTGCATCCATTGCACGCGCTGCGTCCGCTTTGGCCAGGAAGTGGCCGGCGTGATGGAGCTCGGCATGTCGCACCGCGGCGAGCACTCCGAAATCGAAACTTTCCTCGGCGACTCGGTCGACTCCGAACTGTCGGGCAACATGATCGACATCTGCCCGGTCGGCGCGCTCACGAGCAAGCCCTTCCGCTACAGCGCCCGCACGTGGGAACTGTCGCGTCGCAAGTCGGTGAGCCCGCACGACTCCACCGGCGCCAACCTGATCGTCCAGGTCAAGAACAACCGCGTGATGCGCGTGGTACCGCTCGAGAACGAAGACGTCAACGAATGCTGGATTGCCGACCGCGACCGCTTCTCGTACGAAGCGCTCAACGGCCCGGAACGCCTGACGCAGCCCATGCTGAAGCAGGGCGGCCAGTGGCAGCAGGTCGACTGGCAGACGGCGCTCGAGTACGTTGCCAATGGCCTCAAGCAGATCAAGGCCGACCACGGCGCGCAAAGCATCGGCACGCTGGTCAGCCCGCACAGCACGCTCGAGGAGCTGCAGCTCGCAGCCTTGCTCACGCGTGAACTCGGCAGCGACAACATCGACTACCGCCTGCGCAACGCCGAATTCACGGCGTTCGAAGGCGTGCGCTGGCTCGGCACCTCGATCGCTTCGCTCACGCAAGTGCAGCGCGCGCTGGTCGTCGGCTCGAACCTGCGCAAGGAACATCCGCTGTTTGCACAGCGCATCCGCCAGGCCGTGCGCAAGGGCGCCGCGCTGTCGGTGATCACTTCGGCCAGCCTGATGGCTGCCCGCGATGCCTGGGCCATCGACGTGGCGCAGTCGTCCATCGTCGAAGCCGACCAATGGGTCGAGGCGCTGGCCGCAGTTGCTGCCGCCATCGGCCAGACCAATGGCGCAGCCGCGCCCCTGGCACCGAAGAACGCGCCTGACGCCGCCGCGCAAGCCATCGCAGCTTCGCTGCTGAGCGGTGAACGCAAGGCCATCCTGCTCGGCAATGCCGCCGCCCATCACGCACAAGCCAGCAGCCTGCTGGCCCTGGCGAACTGGATCGGTGCGCAGACGGGCGCCACCGTCGGCTACCTGACCGAAGCCGCCAACACCGTTGGCGCGCAGATCGTTGGCGCTTTTCCGAAGAACGGCGGCCTCGATGCAGGTCGCATGCTCGCTGCCGGTTCCGGCCTGAAGGCTGTGATGCTGCTGAACACCGAGCCGGTGTTCGACTCGGCCGCTGGCGCCGCCGCTGCCGATGTCATCGGCAATGCTCAAATGGTCGTCACGCTGAGCCCCTTCAAGGCCAACCTCGAGTTCAGCGACGTGCTGCTCCCGATCGCTCCTTTCACCGAAACCCCCGGTACCTTCGTCAATGCCGAAGGCCGCCTGCAAGGTTTCCATGCCGTCGTGAAGCCGCAAGGCGAAACGCGTCCGGCGTGGAAGGTGCTGCGCGTGCTGGCCAACCTGCTGGGCCTGCCCGGCTTCGCGTTCGAATCGACCACCGAGGTGCTGGCCACCATCGGTGACAAGGGCGCGGTACCGGCGAATGCGCTGAACAACGCCACCTCCGCCAATGCCGTCGCTTCCAGCGGTGCAACTGCTGCACCCGTGGTCGCGAGCATCTACCAGCTCGACTCGATCGTGCGCCGCGCACCGTCGCTGCAACTGACTGCCGACGCGCGCAATGCATCGGCTGGATCGAACGTGTCGGCGCGTGCCGAGGAGGCACTGGCATGATCGTCGACACCATTCATGGCTTCGGCCAGGGGCTGGTTGCCGCAGGCTGGTGGACCGCCGTGGTCTGGCCCCTGATCTGGACGCTGATCAAGATCATCGTGGTCGTGATCCCGCTGATGCTGGCTGTGGCGTACCTCACGCTGTGGGAACGCAAGGCCATCGGCTTCACGCAGATCCGCATCGGCCCGAACCGCATCGGACCGCTGGGCCTGCTCCAGCCGATCGCCGACGCGCTCAAGCTGATGACCAAGGAAATCATTCTTCCGACGGTCGCCAACAAGGGCCTGTTCCTGCTGGGCCCGATCATGACCATCATGCCGGCGCTCGCCGCATGGGCCGTGATTCCCTTCGGCCCCGACGTGGCGCTGGCCAACATCAACGCCGGCCTGCTGTTCGTGATGGCCATCACCTCGCTCGAGGTGTACGGCGTGATCATCGCCGGCTGGGCCTCGAACTCGAAGTACGCCTTCCTGGGCGCGCTGCGCGCCTCGGCACAGATGGTGAGCTACGAAATCGCGATGGGCTTCTGCTTCGTCGTGGTGCTGATGGTCACCGGCAGCCTGAACATGAGCGAGATCGTGAACGTCCAAGGCAAGGGCATGTTCGCCAACATGGGCGTCGGCTTCCTGTCGTGGAACTGGCTGCCGCTGCTGCCGATCTTCGTCGTGTACTTCATCTCCGGCCTGGCCGAGACCAACCGCCACCCGTTCGACGTGGTGGAAGGCGAGTCCGAAATCGTTGCCGGCCACATGATCGAGTACTCGGGCATGAGCTTCGCGATGTTCTTCCTGGCCGAGTACGCCAACATGTGGCTCGTCTCGATCCTGACCGTGGTGCTGTTCCTCGGCGGATGGCTGCCGCCGTTCGAGTTCCTGAGCATCATTCCGGGCTGGATCTGGCTGGGCCTCAAGACCTTCTGCGTGGTCACCATGTTCCTGTGGGTGCGTTCGACGTTCCCGCGCTTCCGCTATGACCAGATCATGCGTCTGGGCTGGAAGATCTTCATTCCCGTCACCCTCGTGTGGCTGGTCGTGGTCGGTGGCTGGATGCAGACGCCGTTCAACATCTGGAAATAACAGGAAGCGCCAACATCATGTCTGCTGCGCACACCGCAACACCGTCCGCGCCGTTCTCGCTCAAGGACTTCCTGGGCAGCTTCATGCTGTTCGAGCTGTTCAAGGGCCTGGCCATTACCGGCAAGTACGCCTTCGCTCGCAAGATCACGGTGCAGTTCCCCGAAGAGAAGACGCCGCTGTCGCCGCGCTTCCGCGGCCTGCACGCGCTGCGCCGCTACGAAAACGGCGAAGAGCGCTGCATTGCCTGCAAGCTCTGCGAAGCCGTCTGCCCGGCGCTGGCCATCACCATCGAATCGGATGTGCGCGACGACGGCTCGCGCCGCACCACGCGCTACGACATCGACCTGACCAAGTGCATCTTCTGCGGCTTCTGCGAAGAGAGCTGCCCGGTCGATTCGATCGTCGAGACGCACATCTTCGAATATCACGGCGAAAAGCGCGGCGACCTGTACTTCACCAAGGACATGCTGCTGGCCGTGGGCGATCGCTACGAAAAAGAAATCGCAGCGAACAAGGCGGCTGACGCCAAGTACCGCTGATTCCGACCAGCCCGAACCCCGTACCAATTCGAATTCCAATGGACGTCAAGACCGGTCTGTTCTATCTGTTTGCCGTGGTGCTGCTGTTTGCAGCGTTCCGCGTCATCACCGCCCGCAACCCCGTGTACGCCGCGCTGTACCTGGTTCTGGCCTTCTTCCAGGCATCGGCCATCTGGCTGCTGCTGCGCGCCGAGTTCCTCGCGATCTCGCTCGTGCTGGTGTATGTGGGCGCCGTGATGGTGCTCTTCCTGTTCGTGGTGATGATGCTGGACATCAACGTCGACGGCTTGCGGGAGGGCTTCTGGAAGCACTTTCCGCTGGCGGCAGGCGTGGGCGCGCTGATTGCGCTCGAAATGGCGGCCGTGCTCATGGGCGGCTTCCGCCTCGGCGAGCCGCGCGCTGCTGCCGGTGCGTTGGGGGCCAACACTTCCAATACGCTCGAACTCGGCAAGCTGCTCTACTCCGAATACCTCTACCCGCTGGAAATTGCCGCGGTCATCCTGCTCGTGGCCATCGTGGCCGCCATCGCGTTGACGCTGCGCACCCGCAAGGACAGCAAGTACGTCAACCCGGCCGACCAGGTGCGCGTGAAGGCGCGCGACCGCGTGCGCATCGTGCAGATGCCGGCAACGCGTGCTGCCGAGCCTGTGGTTGAAGCTGCGGACGCTGCAAAGGAAAACAAGGCATGACGCTCACGCTCGGACACTTTCTTTCGCTCGGCGCGATGCTCTTCGCGCTGTCCGTGATCGGCATCTTCCTGAACCGCAAGAACCTGATCGTCCTGCTGATGGCCATCGAGCTGATGCTGCTCGCGGTCAACATGAACTTCGTGGCGTTCTCGCACTTCCTGGGCGACATGCACGGCCAGATCTTCGTGTTCTTCATCCTGACGGTGGCCGCGGCCGAGTCGGCCATCGGGCTGGCGCTGCTGGTTCTGCTGTTCCGCAACAAGTCGAACATCAACGTCGACGAACTCAACTCGCTCAAGGGTTGAAAGCAACATGAGCGCAACCCTTTCCGCATCCACCTTGCTGGCCGTGCCGCTGGCACCCCTGGTCGGCGCCGCTGTCGCCGGCCTGTTCGGCACCAAGTTCGGCGGCAATCACATCGGCCGCAAGGTCACGCACTCGCTGACCATCCTGGGCGTGCTGGTCGCCTTCATCATCTCGGCCATGACGCTCAAGAGCGTGGTGGCCGACGGCGCCCGCTTCAACGAAACCATCTATGAATGGATGGTCGTGGGTGGCCTGAAGATGGAAGTCGGCTTCATGGTCGACGGCCTCACCGCCATGATGATGTGCGTCGTGACCTTCGTGTCGCTGATGGTCCACATCTACACCATCGGCTACATGGAAGAAGACGACGGCTACAACCGCTTCTTCGCGTACATCTCGCTGTTCACCTTCTCGATGCTGATGCTCGTCATGAGCAACAACATGCTCCAGCTGTTCTTCGGCTGGGAAGCGGTGGGCCTGGTGTCGTACCTGCTGATCGGTTTCTGGTTCAACAAGCCGACCGCGATCTTCGCGAACATGAAGGCCTTCCTGGTCAACCGTGTGGGCGACTTCGGCTTCATCCTCGGCATCGGCCTGATCGCCGCCTACGCCGGCACGCTGAACTACACCGAGGCCTTTGCCAAGGCGGGTACGCTGGCCGGTATCACGTTCCCGGGCACCGAGTGGATGCTCATCACCGTGATCTGCATCTGCCTGTTCATCGGCGCGATGGGCAAGAGTGCCCAGTTCCCGCTGCACGTGTGGCTGCCCGACTCGATGGAAGGCCCGACGCCCATCTCCGCACTGATCCACGCGGCAACGATGGTGACGGCCGGCATCTTCATGGTGGCGCGCATGTCGCCGCTGTTCGAGCTGAGCGACACGGCACTGAGCTTCATCCTCGTGATCGGCGCCATCACCGCGCTGTTCATGGGCTTCCTGGGCATCATCCAGAACGACATCAAGCGCGTGGTCGCGTACTCGACGCTCTCGCAGCTCGGCTACATGACGGTGGCGCTCGGTGCCTCGGCCTACTCGGTCGCGGTGTTCCACCTGATGACGCACGCGTTCTTCAAGGCGCTGCTGTTCCTCGGCGCCGGCTCGGTGATCATCGGCATGCACCACAACCAGGACATCCGCTGGATGGGCGGCGTGCGCAAGTACATGCCGATCACCTGGATCACCTCGCTGCTGGGTTCGCTCGCGCTGATCGGCACGCCGTTCTTTGCCGGCTTCTACTCGAAGGACAGCATCATCGAGGCGGTGCATGAAAGCCACCTGTGGGGCGCGAACTTCGCGTACTACGCGGTGCTGGCCGGCGTGTTCATCACGGCGTTCTATTCGTTCCGCATGTACTTCCTGGTCTTCCACGGCAAGGAACGCTACGACCAGAACCCCGATGCGCACCATGACGACCATGGCCACGGTCATGACGATCATGGTCACGGCCATGACCAGAAGCCGCACGAATCGCCTTGGGTCGTCTGGCTGCCGCTGGTGCTGCTGGCCATCCCCTCGGTGGTGATCGGCTTCATGACGATCGAGCCGATGCTGTTCGGCGAGTTCTTCAAGAACGCGATCGTCGTGGACGGCACCAGGCACCACGCCATGAAGGAACTGGAAGAAGCCTTCCACGGCCCGGTGGCCATGGCCATCCACGGCCTGCAGGCTGCGCCATTCTGGCTGGCGCTGGCTGGTGTGGTCCTGTCCTGGTACATGTACATGATCAACCCGGCGCTGCCGGCTGCGATCAAGCGCGCCTGCGGCCCGATCTACCGCCTGCTCGAGAACAAGTACTACATGGACTGGTTCAATGAGAACGTCATTGCCCGCGCGACGCGCGCGCTTGGCACCGGTCTGTGGAAGGGTGGCGACCAGGCCCTGATCGACGGAGCCGTCGTCAACGGTTCGTGGAAAGTGATTGGCCGGATTTCGGGTGTGGTGCGCTGGATGCAGTCTGGCTACATCTACCACTATGCCTTCGCGATGCTGCTCGGCATCTTCATCCTGATGACGTACTTCGTCTGGTTCAAACGCTGAGCCTAGCGCTGGAGAAAAAGAAAAATGGGTTTGTTGAGCCTTGCCATCTGGGTGCCGATCGCATTCGGCGCCGTGCTGCTGGCGTTTGGCCGTGACGAGCATGCCAAGGGCGTGCGCTGGGTCGCGCTAGTCGGTGCCATCGTGAGCTTCCTGGTCACGGTGCCGCTGTTCACGCGTTTCCAGAACGGCACTGCCGCGATGCAGTTCGTCGAAAAGACGGGCTGGATCGCACGCTTCAACGTCAACTACCACCTCGGGATCGACGGCCTGTCGCTCTGGCTGGTGCTGCTGACGTCGTTCATCACGGTCGTCGTCGTGATCTCGGCCTGGGAAGTGATCACCGAGCGCGTGAACCAGTACATGGGCGCGTTCCTGATCCTGTCGGGCTTCATGATCGGCGTGTTCTCCGCGCTCGACGGCGTGCTGTTCTACGTGTTCTTCGAAGCCACGCTGATCCCGATGTACCTGATCATCGGCATCTGGGGCGGCCCGAACAAGATCTACGCGGCGTTCAAGTTCTTCCTGTACACCTTGCTCGGCTCGCTGCTGATGCTGGTTGCGCTGATCTTCCTGTACAACAAGTCGGGCGGCAGCTTCGACATCCTGGCCTGGCACAAGCTGCCACTGGGTTCGACCGCGCAGACCTTCCTGTTCTTTGCTTTCTTCGCGGCCTTCGCCGTGAAGGTGCCGATGTGGCCGGTGCACACCTGGCTGCCCGACGTGCACGTCGAGGCGCCCACCGGTGGCTCCGCCGTGCTGGCCGCGATCATGCTGAAGCTGGGCGCCTATGGCTTCCTGCGCTTCTCGATGCCCATCGCGCCCGACGCCTCGCACGAATGGGCCTGGCTCATGATCGCGCTGTCGCTGATCGCCGTGATCTACGTCGGCTTGGTGGCGCTTGTGCAGCAGGACATGAAGAAGCTGGTGGCCTACTCGTCGGTCGCCCACATGGGCTTCGTGACGCTCGGCTTCTTCATCTTCAACGAGCTCGGCGTGTCCGGCGGCATCGTGCAGATGATTGCGCACGGTTTCGTGTCGGGCGCCATGTTCCTGGGCATCGGCGTGCTGTACGACCGCGTGCACTCGCGCCAGATCGCCGATTACGGCGGCGTGGTCAACACCATGCCCAAGTTCGCCGCGTTCGCGCTGCTGTTCGCCATGGCCAATTGCGGCCTGCCGGGCACCGCCGGTTTCGTGGGCGAGTGGATGGTGATCCTGGGCGCCGTGAAGGCCAACTTCTGGATCGGCCTCGGCGCCGCCACCGCGCTGATTTTCGGCGCGGCCTACACCCTCTGGATGTACAAGCGCGTGTACCTGGGTCCGGTCGGCAACGACCACGTCAAGGAACTCAGCGACATCAACGCCCGCGAGTTCCTGATGCTGGCACTGCTGGCCATTGCCGTGCTGTGGATGGGCCTGTTCCCGAAGCCGTTCACCGACGCGATGAACGCCTCGGTGACCGAGCTCCTGCGCCACGTGGCAGTTTCGAAGCTGCCTTCCTGATGCCACGCTGAAGAAGAGAACGAGATGATTGACAAACTCAGCTGGGTCACGATCTACCCCGAAATCGTGTTGCTGGTCATGGCCTGCATCATTGCGCTGGTCGACCTGTCGGACACGAGCCCGCGCCGTACCCGCACCTATGTGTTGACGCTGGCCACGCTTGCCGTGGTCGCCGTGCTGTCGGGCCTGCAGGCCCTTGACGCCAAGACGATCTACGGCTTCGGCGGCATGGTCGTCAGCGACCCGATGGGCAACTGGCTCAAGTGCTTCGCCACCGTCGCCCTGATGGTCACTCTGGTCTACGGCCGTCCCTATGCGGCCGACCGCGAGATGCTGCGCGGCGGCGAGATGTTCACCGTCAGCATGTTCGCGCTGCTGGGCATGTTCGTGATGATCTCGGGCAGCAACTTCCTGCTGATCTACCTGGGCCTCGAACTGCTCACGCTGTCGAGCTATGCGCTGGTGGCGCTGCGCCGCGACAACGCGGTGGCCAGCGAAGCGGCGATGAAGTACTTCGTGCTCGGCGCCATGGCCAGCGGCTTCCTGCTGTATGGCCTGTCGATGATGTACGGCGCGACCGGCTCGCTCGACGTCAACGAAGTGTTCAAGACCATCGCGAGCGGCAAGGTGAACCACCAGGTGCTGGTGTTCGGCCTGGTGTTCATCGTCGCCGGCCTGGCCTTCAAGGTGGGCGCTGCGCCGTTCCACATGTGGGTGCCTGACGTCTACCAGGGCGCTCCGACTGCGATCACGCTGCTGATCGGCGCCGCGCCCGAGCTGGCTGCCTTCGCGATCATCATCCGCCTGCTGGTCGACGCTCTGCAGCCGCTTGCCATCGACTGGCAGCAGATGCTGGCCGTGCTCGCCATCGCCTCGCTGCTGGTCGGCAACCTGGCCGCCATTGCGCAGAGCAACCTGAAGCGCATGCTGGCCTATTCGACGATCTCGCAGATGGGCTTCATGCTCCTCGGCCTGGTCGCCGGCTCGGACCAGCAGGGCACCTACAACGCCCAGTACGCCTACAGCGCCTCGATGTTCTACATCGTGACCTACGTGCTGACCACGCTGGCCAGCTTCGGCATCATCCTGCTGCTGGCGCGCGAAGGCTTCGAAAGCGAAGAGATCACCGACCTGGCTGGCCTGAACCAGCGCAGCCCGCTGTACGCCGGCGTGATGGCCATTGCGATGTTCTCGCTGGCCGGTCTGCCGCCGCTGGTCGGCTTCTACGCGAAGCTGGCCGTGCTGCAGGCGCTGATTGCATCGGGCCACGCCATCTACATCGGCCTGGCCGTGTTCGCGGTGATGATGTCGCTGATCGGCGCGTTCTACTACCTGCGCGTGGTCAAGGTCATGTACTTCGACGCACCCGTCACGGCCACCACCGTGTCGGCGCCGCGCGACGTGCGCACGGTGCTCACGATCAACGGCGCGTTGATCCTGATCCTGGGCATCGTGCCCGGCGGCCTGATGACGCTTTGCTACGACGCGATCGTGGCAACCCTGGCCCACTGACGCGGCCCGGCCTGGTGTCGCAAACCGCGTCGGTCTGGGTCGTTCTGCTGGTGGCCCTGGTGGCTGCCAACCTGCCGTTCTTCAACGACCGCCTGTTCGGCGTCGTGCCGCTGGCGACAAAGCCCAAGTCGCTCGCGGTGCGCCTCGCCGAACTGGTGGTCTTGTACTTTCTGGCCGGTGGCATCGGGCTGCTGTTCGAGCGCAGGGCAGGGCAGATTGCCCCGCAGGGCTGGGAGTTCTATGCGGTGACTGGCGCGCTGTTCATCGTGCTGGCCTTTCCAGGATTCACCTGGCGCTATCTGATGAAGCACAGGCATTGACGAGGACGACATGACCACGCCCATCGACACCACCGATTCCCATCTGAAGGAAGAGCTCACGAGCCGCGAAGAGCTGTTCAAGGGCAAGTTCCTGGAGGCCAGGCGAGACACCATCCGGCTGCCCGATGGCCACAGCGCCACGCGCGAGTACGTGGTGCATCCGGGCGCCGTGGTGGTGATTCCGCTGCTGGAAGACGGGCGAGTGGTGCTGGAGCGGCAGTTCCGCTATCCGGTCGGCCACGTGATGATCGAATTTCCGGCGGGCAAGCTCGACGCGGGCGAAAACCCTTTCGATTGCGGCCGGCGCGAACTGCTCGAGGAAACCGGCTATACCGCGCGCGAATGGGCGTATGCGGGTGCGATGCACCTGGCGGTGGCGTACTCGACCGAAATCATCCACATCTACTTTGCGCGCGGCCTTTCACTCGGTGAGCGGCAGCTCGATCATGGCGAGTTTCTCGACGTGTTCACGGCCACGCCCGATGAGCTGGCCGGCTGGTGCCGCGACGGCAAAGTGACCGACGCCAAGACCCTGACCTGCACGCTTTGGCTGCAGAACGTCCTTTCGGGCGCATGGGCACTGGATTGGAAGGCTGCCCCTGCGGAAGGCCACGCGGGATAATCCGCGGATGAAGGTTCTCAATCTCCGCTGCGCGCACGGCCACGGCTTCGAGGGCTGGTTCGCGTCCAACGAGGCCTTCGATAGCCAGTTGGGCAGCGGACTGGTCGAGTGCCCGGTCTGTGGCGACACCGCCATCGTCAAGCTGCTGAGCGCGCCGCGCCTCAATCTGGGCAATGCCAAGGCGCCTGAGGCTACGGCACCGGCTGCTGCCTCGAACGTTCCCGCCGAACTCTCACCCGAAGCCCGCTGGATGCGCGCTGTGCGCGAGGTGCTGGCAAAGACCGAAGACGTCGGCGACCGCTTTGCCGACGAAGCCCGCAAGATGCACTACGGCGAAGCCCGGGAGCGCGGCATTCGCGGCCAGGCGACGCCGGAGCAGACCGAAGCGCTGCTCGACGAAGGCATTCCGGTGATGGCGCTGCCGATTCCGGCGGCGCTGAAAGAAACCCTGCAGTAATTGACCAGCCGGTCGCGGCCGTTCAGCGTTCAGGCCGTGAACTGAAGCGCAGCCAGGCGCGCGTATACACCGCCCTGCGCGACCAGCGTCGCATGCGTTCCCTGCTCGACGATTCCGCCGTGGTCCAGCACCACGATGCGATTGGCCTTCTGCACCGTGGCCAGCCGGTGCGCGATGACCAGCGTGGTCCGGTTTTCCATTGCCGATTCCAGTGCCGCCTGCACCATGCGCTCGCTTTCCGCGTCGAGTGCGCTCGTGGCTTCGTCGAGCAGCAGCAGCGGCGGGTTCTTCAGGATCGCGCGCGCAATCGCGATGCGTTGGCGCTGTCCGCCCGACAGCCGCACGCCGCGTTCGCCGAGGAAGGTGTCGTAGCCCTCGGGCAGCGCCTGGAGGAAGTCGTGGGCGAAGGCGGCGCGTGCTGCGGCATGCACTTCCTCGGTTGTCGCCTCGGGACGGCCGTAGCGGATGTTCTCGAACGCGGTGGTCGAGAAGATCACCGCGTCCTGCGGCACGAGGCCGATGCGGGTGCGCAGGTCGGGCAGGGCGAGCGAGGCCAGCGGCGCGCCGTCGAGCAGCAGGCGGCCCGATTGTGGGTCGTAGTAGCGCAGCAGCAACTGGAACACCGTGCTCTTGCCCGCGCCGCTCGATCCCACCAGGGCCACGGTTTCGCCCGGCGCGACTTCGAGGCTGAAATCGCGCAGTGCCGGTGTGCCTGGCCGTGACGGGTAATGGAAGGTCACCGCATCGAACTTGATCGTGCTGCCCGCCACGGGGACGGGCGTGACCGTCGGGCTCGGCGGTGAAAAGATGGCGGCGGGCGCATGCAGCAGCTCCATCAGCCGCTCGGTCGCGCCGGCTGCACGCAGCAGGTCGCCGTACACCTCGCCGAGCACCGCAGTCGCGCTGGCCAGGATGGCGACGTAGACGACGGTCTGGCCCAGGTGGCCGGCCGTGATGTCGCCGCGCAGCACCGCCTGCGTGCCCTGATAAAGGCCCCAGAGCAGCGCCGCCGAGGTCGCGATGATGATGAACGCCACCAGCACCGAGCGTGCCTTGGTGCGGCGCACGGCGGTGCGAAAGGCGTTCTCGGTCGAGCCGTTGAAGCGCGCGGCCTCGCGGCCTTCAGCCGTGTAGCTCTGCACCACGGGAATGGCATTCAGCACCTCGGCGGCGATGGCGCTCGAATCGGCCACGCGGTCCTGGCTGGCGCGCGACAGCTTGCGCACGCGGCGGCCGAACCACATGCTCGGTAGAACCACCAGCACGAGGATGCCCAGTACCTGCACCATCACGTAAGGATTGGTCCAGATCAGCACCGCCAGGGCGCCCACGCCCATCACCGCGTTGCGCAGCCCCATGCTCAGCGACGAGCCGACGACCGTCTGCACCAGCGTGGTGTCGGCCGTCAGGCGCGACAGCACTTCGCCGGTCTGCGTGGTTTCGAAGAAGACGGGGCTCTGTTTCAGCACATGGCCGTAGACCGCGTTGCGGATGTCGGCCGTCACGCGCTCGCCCAGCCAGCTCACCGTATAGAAGCGCGCCGCCGAGAAAACGCCCAGCGCCACGGCCACGGCGAAGAGGGCGCCGAAGTGCTCGCGCAGCGCCATGGTCTGGGCGCCTTTGTCGGTACTGATCAAGCCGCCGTCAATCAGACTTCTCAATGCGATAGGGAAAACCAGCGTGGTAACCGCCGCCAGCACCAGAAAGAGGGCTGCCAGCACGATCTGCACGCGGTAGGGGCGAAGAAAAGGGCTCAGGCCCGACAGCGACCGGGGCGAGCCCTTGGCCATGGAAGACGGTGGGGTAGAAGCCATGCGCCGATTCTAACGATCCCTTGCCTCCACAAAGGCGGCCTTGACAATTACTGCCGCGGCAGCTAATATTTTGCCCCATGAGCGATGCAAACATTCCAGTAGCCCCGTCGGTCCCTGCCGACGCCGAGCGTCGCCCGCCTGTCTTCTATCGCGCGGAGACCTACTCGACCGAAGAGAGCATCGGTTATCTGATGCGCCGCATCATCACTTTGGTTGGTCAGGCAGTAGAAACCCGCATGTGCGAGCCCGGCGGCCCGACCTATCCGCAATGGTTGCCTCTCTACAAGCTGCACACCGGCGCCGCCACCACCGTGGCCGAACTGGCCCGCGCCTGCGAGCTCGACACCGGCGCCATGACGCGCCTGCTCGACCGCCTCGAAGCCAAGGGCTTGTGCCGCCGCGTGCGCTCGCTCGAAGACCGCCGCGTGGTCAACATCGAACTCACCGACGAAGGCCGTGCCGCCGCCAAGGAAGTGCCCTACGTGCTCAGCCGTGTGCAGAACGAACACCTCGCTGGCTTCAGCGCCGAAGAATGGGAGCAGCTCAAGGGTTACTTGCGCCGCATCCTCGACAACGCCCAGGCCCTCGCGGCCCGTGGAGATAAAAATGACTGATTCCCTCGCCGTGCGCGCTGTGCGTCGCACCCCCGTCGTGGCCGCAGCATTGCTCGTGGTCGCACTTGCCGGATGTGCCGACATGGCCGGCATCGGCTCGCAGGCCAAGCTGCGCGATGCCTCGTCGCTGGGCATCGCGCCCGACAGCGCCGCGGCGCCTGTGTCCCGCCTCGACAGCCAATGGTGGCTCGCCTTCGGCGACACGCAGCTCAATTCGCTGATCGACCAGGCCGTGGCCGGCAACCCCAACCTGCAGGTCGCGCAAGCCCGCCTCGCGCGCGCGCAGGCCTCCGCCGACATCGCCGGCTCGGCCCTCAAGCCCAAGGTCAACGCCGAGCTCGACCTGGATCGCCAGAAGTTCAACAGCAACTACATCTACCCCGCACCGCTGGGCGGCTCCACGCAGAACATCGGCCTGCTGCAGCTCGGCGCAAGCTGGGAGCTCGACTTCTTCGGCAAGAACCGCACCGCGCTCGACGCCGCCATCGGCTCGGCGAATGCTGCGGCCGCCGATGCGGATGCTGCCCGCGTGCTGCTCGCGAGCAACGTGGCGCGCAGCTACTTTCAATGGGCGCGCCTGAACGACCAGCTCACCGTGGCCCAGCGCACGCTGGCGCAGCGCGACGAAACGCTCAAGCTCGTGCGCGACCGCGTGTCCGCCGGCCTCGACACCCGCCTCGAATTGCGCCAGAGCGAAGGCGGCCTGCCCGAGGCACGCCAGCAGATCGAATCGCTCAACGAGCAGATCGCGTTGCAGCAGCACGCGCTCGACGCGCTCGTCGGCCAGCCGAATGTGTCGGCATCGCTCAAGCCGCCGGTGCTTGCCGGCGTCAAGCCGATGGCACTGCAGGGCAGCATTCCGGCCGACCTGCTTGGCCGCCGAGCCGACATCGCCGCCGCGCGCTGGCGCGTCGAGGCAGCCACGAGCGACGTGGCCAACGCCAGGACGCTCTTCTATCCCAACGTGAACCTCACGGCCTTCGTCGGCTTCCAGAGCCTGGGCTTCGGCAAGCTGCTGAAGTCGGGCAGCGAGCAGTGGGGCGTGGGCCCGGCCATCAGCCTGCCGATCTTCGAAGGCGGCAAGCTGCGCGCCAACCTGCGCGGCAAGTCGGCCGACCTCGACGTGGCCATCGAAAGCTACAACGCCACCGTGCTCGACGCGGTGCGCGACGCGGCCGACCAGGTCACGAGCGCGCAGTCGATCACGCGCCAGCAAACCGAACAACGCGCAGCGCAGACCGCTGCCGAAGGCGCCTACGACATCGCCGTGCAGCGCTACCGCGCGGGCCTCGGCAACTACCTCAACGTGCTGACCGCGGAAACCTCCGTGCTGGCGCAGCGCCGGCTGGCCGTCGACCTCGCCGCCCGCGCGCTCGACACGCAGGTGGGCCTGGCGCGCGCGCTGGGCGGCGGCTGGCAGCCCCCGGCCACGGCCACCGCCTCGGCCCCCGCGGCCGCAGTGAACTGAACAAGAACCGACCAGAACTGACCCGACTTCCTCGTCTTCGGAAAGAACTTCATCATGAGCGACAACAACACTCCGACGCCCGCTGCAGCTGCAGCTCCTGCAGCCCCCGAGGCGCCCGCCAACAGCGGCAAGCGCCGCCGCGCACTCACCGCGCTCGCCGCGGTGGTGATCGTCGTCGGCGGCGGCTGGGGCCTCTACGAATGGCTGGTCGCCAGCCACTACGAGGACACCGACAACGCCTACGTGCAGGGCAACGTCATCCAGATCACGCCGCAGATCGGCGGCACCGTGATGGCCATCGGCGCCGACGACACCGACTTCGTGAAGGCCGGCCAGCCCCTGGTGCAGCTCGATCCGGCCGACGCCAAGGTATCGCTCGAACAGGCCGAGGCCGCGCTCGCGCAGGCCGTGCGCCAGGTGCGCACGCTGTACGCCAACAACGGCTCGCTGGCCGCGCAGGTCACGCTGCGCCAGTCCGACATCGTGAAGGCGCAGAGCGACATCGCCAAGGCGCAGGACGACCTGCAGCGCCGCCGCGCGCTGTCGGGCAACGGCGCCGTGTCGAAGGAAGAACTCAACCACGCCGAGACGCAGCTCGACACCGCCAAGAGCGCACTCGCCGCGGCGCAGGCCGGCGTGGTCGCCGCGAAGGAAGCGCTGGTCAGCAACCAGTCGCTGACCGACGGCACCAGCGTGGCCCAGCACCCTAGCGTGCTGGCCGCCGCCGCCAAGGTGCGCGAGGCCTACCTCGCCACCCAGCGCGTGGCCATGCCCGCACCGGTCGACGGCT
This sequence comes from Variovorax sp. GW821-FHT09D05, assembly GCF_059416325.1. Taxonomy (NCBI): domain Bacteria; kingdom Pseudomonadati; phylum Pseudomonadota; class Betaproteobacteria; order Burkholderiales; family Comamonadaceae; genus Variovorax; species Variovorax sp. GW821-FHT09D05. The sequence continues at coordinate 109,980 of NZ_JBWKOZ010000012.1, forward strand.
ATGTCGCCAAGCGCACCGTGCAGCTCGGCCAGCGCGTGGCCGCCGGCACGCCGATGATGTCGATCGTGCCGCTCAACCAGCTGTGGGTCGACGCCAACTTCAAGGAAGTGCAGCTGCGCAACATCCGCATCGACCAGCCCGTGAAGCTCACGGCCGACGTGTACGGCAAGAAGGTCGAGTACACCGGCAAGGTTGCGGGCCTGGGCGTCGGCACCGGCAGTGCGTTCGCGCTGCTGCCCGCGCAGAACGCCACCGGCAACTGGATCAAGGTGGTGCAGCGCGTGCCCGTGCGTATCGCGCTCGACCCCGAGCAGCTCAAGGCCAACCCGCTGCGCATCGGCCTGTCGATGGACGCCGAAGTCGACATCTCGTCCAAGAGCGGCAAGATGCTCGCCGACGCGCCGCGCGCCACCGCGCTGACGCAGACGGCCGTGTACAGCCAGCTCGACCGCGGCGCCGACGCCGAAGTCGACCGCATCGTCGCGGCCAACCTCGGCCGCAGCGCACCGGCAACGGCCACCGCGCCGTCGAAGGGCTCGGCGGCCCCGTCGAGCGCACCCGCCGCGGCATCGGTGGCAGTGCAGGGGCAGCCGGGCTGATCGCCCGCGCTTCCCTCGGGTAACTCAGGCAAACAGTTCGCGCGACCGCAATGGCCACCGCTGCTCCTGCTTACGTTGCGCATCCACCGCTCGAAGGCGCAGCCCGCGTCTGGGGCACGGTAGCGCTGTCTGCGGCAACCTTCATGAACGTGCTCGATTCGTCGATCGCGAACGTGTCGTTGCCCGCCATCTCGGGCGACCTGGGCGTGAGTACCACGCAAGGCACCTGGGTCATCACCAGCTTCGCGGTGGCCAACGCCATCGCGGTGCCGCTGACGGGCTTCATGACGCAGCGCTTCGGACAGGTGCGCCTGTTCATGGCCAGCGTGATCCTGTTCATGGTCGCCTCGCTGCTGTGCGGCCTGGCGCCGAACATGACGACGCTGATCGCCTTCCGCGCGCTGCAGGGCTTCGTGGCCGGCCCGATGATTCCGCTGTCGCAGACGCTGCTGCTGTCGAGCTATCCGCGCGCCAAGGCAGGCCTTGCGATGGCCATGTGGTCGATGACCACGCTGGTCGCGCCGGTGATGGGGCCGCTGCTGGGCGGCTGGATCACCGACAACATCTCGTGGCCGTGGATCTTCTACATCAACATCCCCGTGGGCATCGTCGCGGCCGCCATCACCTGGACGCTGTACCGCAAGCGCGAGAGCAGCACGCACAAGGTGCCTATCGACGCCGTCGGCCTCGCGCTGCTGGTGCTGTGGGTGGGCTCGCTGCAGCTGATGCTCGACAAGGGCAAGGAGCTCGACTGGTTCCACTCGGCGCAGATCGTCACGCTGGCGGTGGTGTCCGTGGTCGGCTTCGCGTTCTTCCTGGTCTGGGAGCTGACCGACAAGCACCCGGTGGTCGACCTGTCGCTGTTCAAGCGCCGCAACTTCTGGTCGGGCGCCGTGGCAACGGCCGTGGCCTACGGCCTGTTCTTCGGCAACGTGGTGCTGCTGCCGCTGTGGCTGCAGCAGTGGATGGGCTACACCGCCACGCAGGCGGGGATGATCATGGCGCCCGTGGGGCTGCTGGCGATCTTCTTCTCGCCGGTGGTGGGGCTCACGGTGGCCAAGATCGATCCGCGCCGCTACGCGACCTTCTCGTTCCTGGTGTTCGCACTGGTGCTGTGGATGCGGTCGAACTTCAACACGCAGGCCGACTTCGTCACCATCATCATCCCGACGGTGATCCAGGGCATCGCGATGGCGTTCTTCTTCATCCCGCTCGTGACCATCACGCTGTCGGGCCTCACGCCAGACCGGATCCCGGCCGCGTCGGGGCTGTCGAACTTCCTGCGGATCACGGCGGGTGCGATGGGCACGTCGATCACCACCACGCTGTGGGACAACCGTGCCACGCTGCACCATACGCAACTGGCCGAGACGATCAACCAGGGCAACAACGCAGCCACGAGCGCGATGTCCGGGCTCAACGCCAGCGGCTTCAGCGCTGACCAGGTGCTGGGGCAGATCAACCGCATCGTCGACCAGCAGGCCTACATGCTGGCCACGAACGACATCTTCTACGCGTCGGCGATCCTGTTCCTGCTGCTGATTCCGCTGGTGTGGCTGGCAAGGCCGCAGAAGGGCGGCGCCGGTGGCGACGCCGCAGCCGGAGCACACTGACCGCGCATCGTCCTCACACCAATCACCCCCAGCCTCCGCAAGGAGCCTGGGGGTTCTTATTTGCGCAGTGCCCTGAGCACGTTGTGGCACGCGCCCATGGTGTGATAGTCGGTCTTGCCGGCGGGGCTCTTCTCGTCGCTGATCTTCCGGTTCTGCGGCGTGAGGATGCGATACCACGCGCCGTGCCGGTGATCGACGAAGTGCTCCCAGCTATAGGCCCAGATGCTGTCGTACCAGTCCCAGTAGCTGGCCTCGCCGGTGCGCACCGCGAGCAGGGCGGCCGCCGCGAAGCTCTCGGCCTGTACCCAGAAGTACTTGTCGTCGTCGCACACTTTGCCGTCGGGGCCGAAGCCGTAGACCAGCCCGCCGTTGTCGGCGTCCCAGCCGCGGAACATGGCGGTGTCGAAGAAATGGCGCGCGCGCGGCACGATCCAGTCGGCCGTACGGTCCTTGGTGGCGAGATGGCCTTCGAGCTGCAGCAGCAGCTTGGCCCACTCGGTCAGGTGGCCGGTCTGGAAGCCCCAGGGCCTGAAGATGTTGCTCTTGTCTCCGCGGTTGTAGTCCCAGTCGACCGACCAGTCTTCGCGGTAGTGTTCCCAGACCAGTCCGTCAGCCAGCGCGGCCTGCTTGCCGGTCACTGATTCGGCCACAGCCAGCGCGCGGTCGAGGTAGCGCGTTTGCTGCGTGGCCTCGAATGCGGCCATGAGGGCCTCGCAGGCGTGCATGTTGGCGTTCTGTCCGCGATAGGCGCCGATGCGCCAGTCGGTGGTGGCCTCGTCGGCATAGAGCTGGTGCCGTGGCTCCCAGAAATGCTGTTCCATCAGTTGCCAGGTGTGCTCCAGCCCCGCATGCGCTTCCTCGATGCCGGCCATCAGCGCATGCGCTTGCGCGAGCAGCACGAAGTCCAGGCCGTAGCAGTGGTTGGTGCCGTCCTGCACGGTGGCGCGCTGCTGGTGCCAGTCGATCTGCCATGCATAGCCGCCACCCGGCTGCCGATGCGCATGCTCGACGAACGCAAGGCCGTGCCGCGCGGCTGCAAGATGCGCGGGAATGCCGAAGCGGCGATACGCCATCGCATGGTTGAACACGAAGCGCGTGCTGCTCACGAGATGGCGCGTACGCCGGTCGTACACCGTGCCGTCGTCCTTGAAGAAATGAAAGAAGCCGCCCGTGGCATCGAGGTCGCGCGGCTCGTAGAAAGCCAGCGTGTGCAGGATGTGGTCGGTCAGGAAGTCGGGAGAGCGGAAGTCCGGCATGTTGGTTGCAGTCTACGCAGACCCCTGCGCGCACCGGCTTGGGGTTTCCGATGCCGCCGGAGCTTTCTTTGTCGTCATAACGACAGTCCCCGATTCGAATGTGCGCCGGTCCGTGCAGGTTGCACTGCAGCATAGGCATTTGCCCCAGTATGCAAGCGGGGTAGGCCCACGAACAATCGGTCCGCGCTCGATGGTGGCGCATTGAGATGGACCGCATGACCGATATTCTTTTTCCGTACCCGGGCGACTTCGCGAGATGAGCGACGTCATTCTCGAAACACGCCAGCTCACCAAGGAATTCAAAGGGTTCACGGCGGTCAGCAAGGTCGACCTGTCGGTGGTGCGCGGATCCATCCACGCGCTCATCGGTCCGAACGGTGCCGGCAAGACGACCTGCTTCAACCTGCTCACCAAGTTCCTCGAACCGACCACCGGCACGATCCTGTTCAACGGGCAGGACATCACCGGCGAGCGGCCCGCGCAGATTGCGCGGCGCGGCATCATCCGCTCGTTCCAGATCTCGGCCGTGTTCCCGCACCTCACGCTGCTCGAGAACGTGCGGCTGGGCCTGCAAAGGCGCCTCGGCACCTCGTACCACTTCTGGAAGAGCGAGAAGTCGCTCAAGCCATTGGATGCCAGAGCCCGCGAGCTGCTGGCTGAAGTCGGCCTCGAAGAACTCGCCGACGAACAGACCGTGAACCTGCCCTACGGCCGCAAGCGCGCGCTCGAGATCGCGACCACGCTCGCAATGGAACCCGAGCTGATGCTGCTCGACGAACCTACGCAGGGCATGGGCCACGAAGACGTGCACCGCGTGGCTGAACTCATCAAGCGCGTGTCGGCTGGACGCACCATCCTGATGGTCGAACACAACATGAGCGTGGTCTCGACCATTGCCGACACCATCACCGTGCTGCAGCGCGGCGCCGTGCTGGCCGAAGGCCCGTACGCCGAAGTCTCGAAGAACCCGCAGGTGATGGAAGCCTACATGGGCACCACCGACGGCCAACTCCAAGGGGCCCACTGATGACCGCCGCATTGGAAATCAAGGGCCTTCAAGCCTGGTACGGCGAATCGCACGTGCTGCACGGCGTCGACATGGTCGTGCAGCCTGGCGAAGTCGTCACGCTGCTGGGCCGCAACGGCGCGGGCCGCACCACCACGCTGCGGGCCATCATGGGCCTGACCGGCGCACGCAAGGGCAGCATCGAGGTCAATGGCAAAGAGACCATCGGCATGCCGACGCACCGCATTGCGCACCTGGGCATTGGCTATTGCCCTGAAGAGCGCGGCATCTTCGCCAGCCTCTCGTGCGAGGAAAACCTTCTGCTGCCGCCCGAACTCAAAGGCGCGGGGCAGGGCATGTCGGTCGAAGAGATCTACACCATGTTCCCCAACCTGGCCGAGCGCCGCAACAGCCAGGGCACGCGCCTGTCGGGCGGCGAGCAGCAGATGCTGGCCGTGGCGCGCATCCTGCGTACGGGCGCCAAGCTGCTCTTGCTCGACGAGATTTCCGAAGGCCTCGCTCCCGTCATCGTGCAGGCGCTGGCCCGCATGATCACCACGCTGCGCTCCAAGGGCTACACCATCGTCATGGTGGAGCAGAACTTCCGCTTCGCCGCGCCGCTGGCCGACCGCTTCTACGTGATGGAGCACGGCCGCATCGTCGAGAAGTTCGGCGCTGCCGAGCTCGAAGCCAAGATGCCAGTGCTCACCGAGCTGCTCGGCGTCTGAAGCAAAAGACACGTCCACAAGACCTTTTCTCGCATCCCACAAAGATTTCTTCAGGAGACAACACCATGAACAAAAAACTCGGCCTCATCGCTACCGCCGTCGCCGTCCTCGCCATGGGCGCAGGCGCCGCGCAGGCGCAGGAAAAAGTGAAGATCGGCTTCGTCACCGACCTGTCGAGCCTGTATGCCGACCTCGAAGGCAAGGGCGGCGCCACCGCCATCCAGATGGCCATCGACGACTTCGGCGGCAAGGCGCTGGGCCAGCCCATCGAGCTGCTGGTTGCCGACCACCAGAACAAGGCCGACATCGCCGCCTCCAAGGCCCGCGAATGGATCGACACGGCCGGCGTGACCATGGTCTTCGGCGGCACCAACTCCGGTACCGCGCTGGCCACCGCCAAGGTTGCGGAAGAGAAGAAGCGCGTGTACTTCAACAACGGCGCGGGCAGCTCGGTGCTCACCAACGAGCAGTGCAGCCCCTACACCATCCACTACGCCTACGACACCGTGGCGCTGGCCAAAGGCACCGGTGCGGCGGTTGTAGACCGCGGCGGCAAGAGCTGGTTTTTCCTGACGGCCGACTACGCCTTCGGCCACGCGCTCGAAGCCGACACCACCAAGGTGGTGAAGGAAAAGGGCGGCACGGTGGTGGGCGCGGTGCGCCATCCGCTGAACGCTTCGGACTTCTCCTCGTTCCTGCTGCAGGCGCAGAACTCCAAGGCGCAGATCCTGGGCCTGGCCAACGCCGGTGGCGACACCATCAACTCGATCAAGGCGGCCAAGGAATTCGGCATCAACAAGACCATGAAGACCGCCGGCCTGCTGGTCTTTCTGAGCGACATCCACAGCCTGGGCCTGAAGAACACCGAAGGCCTGCTGCACACCACCAGCTGGTACTGGGACCTGAACGACGAATCGCGCAAGTTCGCCAACCGCTTCTTCGAGAAGACCAAGCGCATGCCGACCGACGTGCAGGCCGCCGACTACTCGGCCACCATGACCTACCTGAAGGCCGTGGCCGCCGCCAAGACCACAGACTCCGACAAGGTGATGGCGCAGCTCAAGAGCACGAAGGTCGACGACTTCTATGCCAAGGGCACCATCCGCGCCGACGGCAGCTTCATCCACGACATGTACCTGGTCGAGGTGAAGTCGCCCGCCGAATCGAAGAAGCCCTGGGACTACCTGAAGGTGCTCAAGACGCTGCCGGGCGACCAGGTCTTCACCACGAAGGCCGAGACGAAATGCGCTCTCTGGAAATAACCGGCTGACGCCGCGCCAGACCCTTCCACCGAAGTCAACCGAGAGAACCATCCCATGAAACGCACGCTCATCGCCTCTGCCTGCCTCGCCGCTACCTGCCTCATGGCCGTTGGCGCCGCGCAGGCCCAGGACAAGGTCAAGATCGGTTTCATCACCGACATGTCGAGCCTCTACGCGGACGTGGAGGGCAAGAACGGCGCCCTCGCGATCCAGATGGCCATCGACGACTTCGGCGGCAAGGTCAACGGCATGCCCATCGAGCTGCTGCAGGCCGACCACCAGAACAAGGCCGACATCGCCGCCTCCAAGGCTCGCGAATGGATCGACACGCAGGGCCTGACGATGCTGTTCGGCGGCACCAGCTCGGGCACAGCCCTGGCCATGGCCAAGGTGGCGCAGGAGAAGAAGCGCGTGTTCGTCGTGAACGGCGCGGGCAGCTCGGCGCTCACCAACGAGCAGTGCAGCCCCTACACCGTGCACTACGCCTACGACACCGTGGCGCTGGCCAAGGGCACCGGCAGCGCGGTGATTGCGCGCGGCGACAAGAGCTGGTATTTCCTCACCGCCGACTACGCCTTCGGCCAGGCGCTGGAGGCCGATGCCTCCAAGGTCGTGAAAGAGAAGGGCGGTACGGTGGTGGGCAGCGTGAAGCATCCGCTCAACACCTCCGACTTCTCTTCGTTCCTGCTGCAGGCGCAGAACTCCAAGGCCCAGGTGCTGGCGCTGGCCAATGCAGGCGGCGACACCATCAACTCGATCAAGGCGGCCAAGGAATTCGGCATCACCAAGACCATGAAGATGGTCGGCCTGCTGGTGTTCGTGACCGACGTGCACAGCCTGGGCCTGAAGAACACCGAAGGCCTGCTGCTCACCACCAGCTGGGACTGGAACCTCGACGACAAGACGCGCGCCTTCGGCAAGCGCTTCTTCGAGAAGACCAAGCGCATGCCCACCGACATCCAGGCCGCCGACTACTCGGCCACCATGACCTACCTGAAGGCCGTGCAGGCTGCCAAGACGGTCGATGCCGACAAGGTGATGGAGACCATCAAGGCCACGCCCATCGACGACTTCTACGCCAAGGGCACCGTGCGCGCCGACGGCCGCTTCGTGCACGACATGTACCTGGTGCAGGTCAAGTCGCCGGCCGAATCCAAGCAGCCGTGGGACTACTACAAGGTAATCCAGAAGCTCAAGGGCGAAGAGGTCTTCACGACGAAGGCCGAGAGCAAGTGCGCCCTCTGGAAGTGATCCCCCGCGGGCGCGCAGCCGCCCGGGTTCGTTGAAACGCTTATGACCATTTCCCTTCCCGCGCTTTTGAGCCAGCTCCTCCTGGGGCTGGTCAACGGCTCCTTCTACGCCATCCTGAGCCTCGGGCTGGCGGTGATCTTCGGCCTGCTCAACGTCATCAACTTCGCACATGGCGCGCTGTTCATGCTCGGCGCTGTCCTCACGTGGATGGCGATGGAGTACCTCGGCGTCAACTACTGGGTGATGCTGATTGCGGCGCCCGTCGTCATCGGCATCTTCGGCGTGCTCATCGAGCGCCTGCTGCTGCGCTGGATCTACAAGCTCGACCACCTCTACGGCCTGCTGCTCACGCTGGGGCTCACGCTGCTGATCGAGGGCGTGTTCCGCTCGATCTACGGCGTGTCGGGGCTGCCCTACGACGCGCCCGATGCGCTGTCGAGCGCCACCGACCTTGGCTTCATGGTGCTGCCGAACTACCGCGCCTGGGTGGTCGTCGCCTCGCTCGTGGTGTGCTTCGCCACCTGGTACGTGATCGAGAAGACGCGCCTGGGTGCCTACCTGCGCGCCGGCACCGAGAACCCGCGGCTCGTGGAAGCCTTCGGCGTCAACGTGCCGTTGATGATCACGCTGACCTACGCCTTTGGCTGCGCGCTCGCGGCCTTCGCAGGCGTGCTGGCCGCGCCGGTGATGCAGGTGTCGCCGCTGATGGGGCAGAACCTCATCATCGTGGTGTTCGCCGTGGTGGTGATCGGCGGGATGGGCTCCATCATGGGCGCCATCCTCACGGGCCTCGGGCTCGGTGTGATCGAAGGGCTCACCAAGGTTTTCTATCCCGAGGCATCGTCTACGGTTGTGTTCGTGATCATGGTCATCGTGCTGTTGATTCGCCCCGCCGGCCTGTTCGGCAAAGAGAAATAAGGCGAACGGCATGAACATGAAAAAAATCTCCACCGTCGTCTACGCCTTGCTGCTGGTTGCGCTGCTCCTGGCGCCGTTCTTCGGCGCCTACCCGGTGTTCGTGATGAAGCTGATGTGCTTCGCGCTGTTCGCCGCGGCCTTCAACCTGCTGCTGGGCTTCACGGGCCTGCTGTCGTTCGGGCATGCGGCCTTCCTTGGTGGCTCCGCGTACGTTGCGGGCCATGCGATCAAGGTCTGGGGCCTCACGCCCGAACTGGGCCTGATCGCGGGCACGCTCACTGGCGCTTTCCTCGGCTGGCTCTTCGGCGTGCTGGCCATTCGCCGGCAGGGCATCTACTTCGCGATGATCACGCTGGCGCTCGCGCAGATGATGTTCTTCGTCGCGCTGCAGGCCAAGTTCACGGGCGGCGAAGACGGCCTGCAGGGCGTGCCGCGCGGCAAGCTCTTCGGCCTGATCGACCTGTCGAACGACCTCACGATGTACTACGTCGCGCTGGTCATCGTGGTCGCGGCCTTCCTGCTGATCGTGCGTACCATCCACTCGCCCTTCGGCCAGGTGCTCAAGGGCATCAAGGAGAACGAGCCGCGCGCGCTGTCGCTGGGCTACGACGTGAGCCGCTTCAAGCTGCTGGCCTTCGTGATCTCCGCGGCGCTGTCGGGCCTGGCCGGTTCGCTCAAGACGCTGGTGCTGGGCTTCGCCACGCTGTCGGACGTGCACTGGACCGCCTCGGGCCAGGTCATCCTGATGACGCTGGTGGGCGGCCTCGGTACGCTGTCGGGTCCGCTGGTGGGCTCGGCAGTGGTGGTGCTGCTGGAGAACAAGATCGGCGAACTCGGCAACTTCCTGGCGCGCATCACGACGATCGACTGGTTCAACACGCTGGGCGAGTCGGTGACCATGGTCACGGGCCTGATCTTCGTGATCTGCGTGCTGGCGTTCCGCAAGGGGATCATGGGCGAGATCATTGCGTTCATCGAGCGGCGACGAGCCAAATAGCAAGCAAGGCAACTGCAATGAAAAAGGGAGCCGAGGCTCCCTTTTTCATTGCATCAGCAGTTGCCTTTTTTCGCCTGGCCGGGCGGGCAGAAATCGCCGCGGTCGCGATCGTGGTCATGGCCGCGCCGATAGTCGCGATCATGGTCGCGGCGGCGATGCTCTTCTTCCCATTCGCGTTCACGGCGCGCTTCACGGTACGCCTCGCGCCGGCGCCAGTCGCCTTCGGTCCAGCGCCAGCCGCCGCGGTCCTCGACCCAGCGGCCAGGGGCATAGGCGTAGCCTGCGCGCTCGGGCTGCCAGCCGCCCGGACGCCATCCGTAGGCACGGCCGTCCCAGGCCCAGCGGCCCGGCACCCAGACGAAGCCGCCGCGCGGCGGTGGCAGGGGTTCGTAGCGTGGCGGCGGCGGCGCCGTCATCACCAGCCCGGGCACATTGATGTTCACCGAGACCTGCGCGTTGGCGGCAAGGGGGCTCGCAAGGATGGAAAGGGCGCCGGCCACGGCCAGCACGGCAAGTCGAATCTTCATGGTGGGGATCCTCTGGTTTTCAGATGAGTTCTGGACATTATTCCCAACGCACGCGGGAGGCGGCTGGTTGTCAGTGCTTGTGCGCGGCTACAACGGTTACAGCTTCAGCGGTGCGGCGTAGCCGGTCATTTCCAGGTAGCCACGGCCCACACGGCGCCCCTGGGCGTCGAGCAGGTCGCTTACGCCTTCCCAATACACGCCGCCGGTCGAGCCGCGGCTGTCCAGCTCCTGGTCGTCGAGCAGGGCGCGCACCTCGAAGCTGCCAGAGGGCGTCTGTACGCGCCATTGCGTCGGGTACTTCGCCTGCGTGCGCGGGCTGTCCCAGGTCTTGAGGCTCTCGAAGCGGACTTCGTCGTTCTTGAAGATGCGAGCCACGCCATCGCGCGGGCGGAACGAGCCGCCGCCCCACTGCGCGCTGCCGTCGCTGCGCCGCAGGTGGAAGGCGGTGAGGGCGCTGCCGTCATCGAGGTTCATGCCGATCCAGTCCCAGCCCACGGCCTCGGGGTGCATCAGCGCTTCGCTCCATTCGTGGTCGAGCCATGCGGTTCCGCCCACGTCGAAAGCCTGTCCCTTCAGCGTGAGCTTGCCCTGCGCCTTGAGTTGCGGCTCGCTGTAGTAGTAGCTTGCCTGCGATTCATCGGGGCCCTTGCGCGAGAGGCCTGCGTTGCCTTGCAGCAGCACCGGCTGCGTGGGCGTGAAGCGCAGGTCGAGCGAGAACTCGCCTGCCGGAATGCGCGCGACGTAGAGGCCGTTTTCCCGCACCAGCGACCAGTCGCGGATGCGCACGTCGGTGTCGCTCGTGCTCGCCTCCGCCACGCCGAAGCCCGCGCGTGCGATGCGCTGGTCGTGCAGCAGCACGCGGCCTTGCAGGTCGGTGACGGCCGCATGCGCGAACACGAGGTGCTTCGCCGCGAAGGCCGAGCGCATGCCCTGCGTGGCCTCGACGCGCGAACGGAAGAAGGTCACCTGATAGCCGAACTCGCGCCCTGCCGGCGTCTTCGCATGGCCGGTGATGTACCACCACTCGGTGTGCAGATCAGGGTGGCTGCCGAAGTCGCGCGGAAACTCCAGCCGGTGCTCGGGCAACGCCCATGCCGCAAGCGGACCCGCCGCGAGCGCCGCCAGCAGCAGGCCGCGGCGCGACAGCAGTGGCATGGGAGACATCACGACGCCACCAGCGCATCGATGCGCTGCTGCGCCGGCCCGATGTCGCCGAAGGCGTTCTGCACCCAGGTCGCATCGTGGTAGCTCGGCAGGTAGCGCTCGCCCGCATCGCACAGCAGCGAAAGAATGGAACCCTGCTGCCCGGCCGCGCGCATCTCCTGCGCCACGGCCAGCATGCCGATGAAGTTGGTGCCCGTCGACGGCCCGACCTTGCGGCCCAGCAGCGCCGACAGCGCATGCATGGCCGCCACCGAATCGAGGTTGGGCACTTCGATCATCCGGTCGACCAGCGTGCGGATGAAGCTGGGCTCCACGCGCGGCCGGCCGATGCCCTCGATGCGCGAGCCGGCGGCCGTCAGCGTGGCGTCGCCCGTGCGGTGGTAGGCCGAGAACACCGAGCCCTCGGGGTCGGGCACGCACACCTGCGTGTCGTGGCAGCGATAGCGCAGGTAGCGCCCGATGGTCGCGCTGGTGCCGCCCGTGCCCGCACCCACCACGATCCACTTCGGCACCGGATGCCGCTCGCGCGACATCTGCTGGAACATGCTCTCGGCGATGTTGTTGTTGCCGCGCCAGTCGGTCGCGCGCTCGGCATACGTGAACTGGTCCATGTAGTGGCCACCGGTGCGCTCGGCCAGCGCACGGGCCTCTTCGTAAACCTGCGCAGCATGGTCGACGAAGTGGCAGCTCGCGCCGTAGAAGGCGATCTGCGCGATCTTTTCGGGCGAGGTGGTGCGCGGCATCACCGCGATGAAGGGCAGGCCCAGCAGCCGCGCGAAGTAGGCCTCGCTCACGGCCGTCGAGCCGCTCGATGCCTCGACGATGGTCGTGCCTTCGCGCACCCATCCGTTGCACAGCGCATAGAGAAAGAGCGAACGTGCGAGCCGGTGCTTGAGGCTGCCGGTCGGGTGCGTCGATTCGTCCTTCAGGTACATATCGATGCCGTGCGCCGCGAGCGAGGGCAGGGGCAGCGGGATCAGGTGCGTGTCGGCACTGCGCTGGTAGTCGGCTTCGATGCGGCGGATTGCGCCGCCGAGCCAGCCGCTGCAGTAGGACGAGGAGGTGGAAGGTGTTTGCTGCTGCATATCGGCGCCAGTCTACAAGTCATGCCTTGTAACGCCCACAAGGTGCGATGAGGCGCGCAAATCGGGATACTGTGCCCTGCCATCTACAACAAGGCAGGAGACGAGACACATGAAAAGAACAAACCTGCGCCCCGCATCGCGGCGCTCGTTAGGTCAAAGGCATTCCTTCGGCGTTGTTGCGCTCGCAGCTTTCGTGCTTGCGGGTTGCGCGTCGGGGCCTCCCGGTTCGCAGACGCCTACGCGTCCTTCCTCATCGTTCGCAGTGCCCGGCCTCGAGAAGCCGGCCGAGGTGCTGGTGGACCGCTGGGGCGTGCCGCATCTTTATGCGGGCACGCTCTACGACGCCTTCGTGGCGCAGGGCTTCATCGCCGCGCGCGACCGCCTGTGGCAAATGGACCTCTGGCGCAAGCGCGGCCTCGGCGAAATGGCGAAGGATTTCGGCCCCGCATGGGTCGAGAACGACCGCGCCGCGCGTGCCGTGCTCTATCGCGGCGAGATGTACCGCGAGTGGCTGGCCTACGGCTCCGACGCCAAGCGCGTGGCCGAGGCTTTCACGGCCGGCGTCAACGCCTATGTGGCGCAGGTGCGCGCGCAGCCTTCGTTGCTGCCGCCGGAATTCGCGCTGCTGGGCTACCAGCCGGCGACGTGGTCGCCCGAAGACGTGGTGCGCATCCGGCATCACGGCCTCACGCTCAACTTCACGTCGGAGATCGATCGCGCTCGTGCGTACTGCGCGGGCGGAGCCGGCATCAAGGCCGACTGGCTGCGCCGCGAGCTCGATCCGCCGATCAACCCGCGCGTGCCACCGGAGCTCGACCCGTGCACCATTCCTGCGGCCGAACTGCGCGCGGCCTACATGCGTGCAACAGAGTCGCCGCAGTTCACCAAGGCCAACACGCGGCTGGCATCACCGGTGGCCCAACTGCCGGGCAGCGACGAAGCAGAACAGCTGCAGGCATCGCAAGGCGACCCCACGGGCGCCTACGGCAGCAACAACTGGGTGATCTCGCCGAAGCTCACGTCCACCGGCCGTCCCATCCTGGCCAATGACCCGCACCGCGCCCACGGTGCGCCCAGCCTGCGCTACATGACGCACCTGAGCGCACCGGGCATGGACGCCATCGGCGCGGGCGAGCCCTTCCTGCCGGGCCTGTCGATCGGGCACAACGGCACCATCGCCTTCGGCCTCACGCGCTTCTACATGGACCAGGAAGACCTGTACGTGTACCAGCTCAACCCGCGCAATGCCAACGAGTACCGCTACCAGGGCCGTTGGGAGCCGATGGTGCGCGTCATCGAACGCATCGCGGTCAAGGGCGAGAGCGCGCCGCGCGAGGTGGTCAACACCTTCACGCGCCACGGCCCGGTGCTGCTGGCCGAGCCGGGCAAGCAGCGTGCGTATGCCTTGCGCGCGGCGTGGCTGGAGCCCGGCATGGCGCCGTACTTCGGTTCCATGGACTACATGCGCGCGCGCAACTGGGACCAGTTCCGCGCGGCCATGAACCGCTGGGGCGCGCCCGGCGAGAACCAGGTCTATGCGGACACCAGCGGCAACGTCGGCTGGATTCCCGGCGGCCTCACGCCCATCCGGCCCAACTGGGACGGGCTGATGCCGGTGCCGGGCGACGGGCGCTACGAATGGTCGGGCTTCCGCAACGGCGACGAGCTGCCTTCGGAGTTCAACCCGGCGCGCGGCTATGTGGTGACTGCCAACGAGAACAACATTCCGCCCGACCATCCCGCCGCGAAGAAGGGCGTGGGCTACGAGTGGAGCGACGCGGCGCGTGCGCGACGCCTCAAGGAGCTGTTCGCGGCCAAGGTGGCGGCGGGTTCGCGCTTCTCCGTCGAAGACTCGGAGCGCATGCAGAACGACATCGTCGCGACGCCCGCGCAGCGCGTGCTGAAGCTGCTGGCCGGCCTGCGCAGCGACGACGCGCAAACGGCAACAGCGCTGCGCATGCTGCAAAGCTGGGACGGCACCATGGACCGCGACAGCGCCGCCGCCGCGCTGTACGAGGTGTGGAGCAGCAAGCCGCTGCGTGCCGCCGTGCTCAAGGCCGGCGCAGGTGATGCAGGCGCCGCGCTGGCCGCGCCCGGCGACAACACGCGAATGGCGCTGCTGCTCGAAAACCCGTTCGGCTGGGTCACGAACGAGCAACGCGATGCACTGCTGCTCAAGACGCTGCCGGCAGCGATGCAGGAGCTCAGTGCCAAGCTCGGCCCCGACCCCGCGACCTGGAAGTGGGGCGCGCTGCATCGCGCCGAGTTCCGCCATCCGCTCGGCGGCGTGGTCGATGCCGCCACGCGCAAGAAGCTCGACGTGGGCGATTGGCCGATGTCCGGTTCTTCCTTCACGCCGATGGCGGCCACCTACCGGGCCAGCGACTACAAGCTGACGGCGGGCGCATCGTTCCGCATGGTGCTGGACGTGGGCAACTGGGACGCCTCGCGCGTCATCAACACGCCGGGCCAGTCGGGCAACCCGGAGAGCCCGAACTACCGTGACCTTGCGCCGCTGTGGCTCGAAGGCAAGTACGTGCCGCTGGTCTACAGCCGGGGGGCTGTCGAGAAGGAAACGGTGGAGCGGATCCAGTTGACTCCGGCGCGCTGAGACGCCGAGGGCGCTACCAGTCTTCCTTCACCGCCAGCACCACGTCCTTGCCGGCGGCGGCCCGGCCCGCCATCCAGGCCGTCACCGTGCCGGCGGCCACCACCGCCGCGCACAGCGCCAGCAGGCGGCCCCACGGCACCAGCAGGTCCATGCTCCAGTGGAAGCTCTGCGGGTTCACGACCTTCACGAGCACCACGGACACGGCCAGCCCCAGTCCCAATCCGGCCACGGCGCCGATGGCGGTCCACGCGGCGCCTTCACCGGCCACCACTGCCAGCACCTGCCTTCGCGTGAAGCCCAGGTGCGCGAGCAGCCCGAACTCCTTGCGCCGCGCCAGCACCTGCGCGCTGAAGCTCGCGGCAATGCCGAACAGCCCGATGGCGATGGCCACCGCCTGCAGCCAGTAGGTCACCGCGAAGCTGCGGTCGAAGATGCGCAGCGAGGTCGCGCGGATCTGCCCCACCGATGCGATCTCGACGGACTCGGCGGACGAGCCGCCCTGGCGTGCTGCCAAGGCGCGCACCGCAGTCTGCACCGCGCCTTCCGACGCTCCGGGCGCAAGCCACAGCGCCACGTCGCTCACATTGCGCTCGCCGGTGATGCGCTCGAAGTCCCGCGCATCCATCGTGACTGTGCCGAACTGCCGCGCATAGTCGCGCCACACGCCCGCCACGAAGAACGTTTGCGCCTTCTTCGAACCCGCCCGCAGGCCCATCGCATCCGACAGCGGCGTGAACGCCGTGCCCGGCTTCGCGCCATACAGCTCCACCATCGGCTCGCTCACGTAGATGCCGATCTGCCCCTCGGGTACGGGCAGTGCGGCACCCACCAGTGGCAACGACTGCGTCGCCCCGCCTTCCAGGCTGCGCGCAATCAGCGTCACGGTGGGCCGTGTCGCATCGAGCTGCAGCGATTGCGTGCGCAGCGTGCCCGTGCGCGCCACGCCGGGCAACTGCGCCAGCGACTGCACGAAGGCCGGCGAAAAGGTGGCGGTGTCGGTGCTGCTGCTGTTGCCGCTGTTGCTGCTGCGCCCGCCCGAGGTGGCGCGCACGTACAGGTCGGCCGGCAGCACCACGTCGAGCCAGTGCGTCACCGAATCACGAAAGCTCGCGACCATCACCGTGAGTGCGACGGCAAGGCTCAGGCTTGCCACCACGCCGCTGACCGCCACGGCGGCCGTGCCGCGCATGCGGCGCGCGCGCTCCACCGCCAGCATCGGCAGCACGCGTCGCGCGAACATCGGCGCCACTCGGTCGTACAGCAGCGCGATCAGCCAGGGCAGGGCGGTGATGCCTCCGACCAGCAGGCAGCCCACCGACAGGTATGCCGCCACCGGAATGCCGCCGATGGCCGGCACGTTGGCCAGCACCGCGCCCAGCGCGATCAGCCCCAGCGCCAGCCAGTGGCCGTTGCCCTGCGTGGGCGCGGCGCCCAGACCCTTGAGCGTCTGTGCTTCGGGCAGCGCCTGTGCCGCGCGCGCGGGCCACCAGCCGCCGACCAGCGCGGCCAGCACGCCCAGTCCGCCGTACAGCAACGCCGAGCCCGCGCTCCAGTGCAGCGTGGGCGCCACGCCTTCGAAGTACCCGCCACCGAGGTCGCCGCCCAGAACGCGCAACGCGAAGGCCGCGAGCGCCGTACCCAGCGCGAGACCCGCCGCGCTGCCGATCAGCCCCAGCACCAGCGATTCGGCCAGCACCAGCCGCAGCCGTTCCCGCGGCGTGAGGCCGAGCACGCCGAGCAGCGCGAACTGCTGCGCGCGCTTGGCCACGCTGAGTGCCAGCACCGAGAAGACCAGGAACGCGCCCGTGAACAGCGCCACAAGCGCCAGCACCGTCAGGTTCACGCGGTAGGCGCGCGACAGATTGCTCACGCGCTGCGCCGCATCACCGGGCTCGGCAAACTGCACGCCCGCTGGCCAGCCCGGCGACTGCTGCAGCGAGGCCATGAAGGCGGCCCTGTCCGTGCCGGGTGCCAACCGCAGGTCGATGCGGCTGAGCCGGCCGATCTGGCCGAACAGCTCTTGCGCCGCCGCGATGTCCATCACCGCGAGCGCAGTGCCGCTGGCGGCGACATGGCCGGCCACGTCGAGCTTGTGCCAGGCGTCGCCGCTGCGCAGTTGCATCGTCTCCGTCGTTCCGGCGGGCGTTTCCGCCGGCAGGCCCAGTGCGCTGCGTGCCGCGGCGTTGAGGAACACATGGCCCGGCGCGAACAGCGAGAAGCGGTCGGCACCGACCGCGGCCTGCGGCATCAGCGCGGACGCGATGGTCGGCAGCACCAGCGCATCGACGCCGATCACGCGCATCGGCACCTGGCGCTCGCCGGCCAGCGCCAGGCCCTGGAACTCGACCACGGGGCTCGCCAGCGCCACCTGCGGGTGCCGGGCCAGCCGCTCGAACACGGCCTCGTCGAAGCCGCCCTGCACGGCGCGCACTTCCAGGTCGGGCTGGCCGTTGACAGAGCGCACCGCGCTCGCGAACTCGTCGAGCGCCGACGCATTGATCAACTGCACCGAGAAGGCCAACGCCACGCCCAGCATCACGGCCAGCACAGCCGCCGCATTGCGCCAGGGGTGGTGGCGGAGTTCCTGCCAGGAGAAGGTGGTGAGCAATGCGCGCATCGGGCAATTGTCGCGGCGCGCGCGGTGTTACGCCGCCGTGGCACGATGACGCCTCTTCGACGACGCCTGAGGAATCCGACGATGCGGCTCTTGCCCCGTGCCCTGTACCGCCCCTGGCTTGCGGCCTGGCTCATCGCACCGCTGCTGGCAGGCCACGCCGCCGCACAGCTTCAGCAACCCCTGACACTCGCCAGTGACCCGACGGTGCTGGCCAAAGCCGCCCTCGGCGCCGAGCGGGGCACGCTGGTGGTGGGCACGCTGCGCAACGGCCAGGCGTCCTACGGCGCCGCCTACAACCCCGAGCCTCCGTCGTCGCCGCGCGCCATCGCTGCTGGCAGTGCCGAGCAGCCGATGTTCGAGATCGGCTCCGTCACCAAGGTCTTCACCGGCCTCCTGCTCGCGCAGTCGGTGGAGCGCGGCGACCTCAAGCTCGACGACACCGTGGGCAAGCTGCTCGCCGGCAAGGTCGAAGGCCTATCGTCCGCCGTGGCCTCGGTCACGCTGCGCCAGCTCGTCACGCATACGGGCTGCATGCCCGTGATGGCCGATGGCGTAACAGGCGGCGCGCCGCTCGCCGAACAGTTCCGCACCTTCGACAAGCCCATGTTCTGGGCGTCCCTCGCGCGCATCAAGCTCACTGCCGCCGCACCGCCGTGCGAGGGCGCGTACAGCAACTTCGGCATGGCGTTGCTCGGCCAGTTGCTGGCCGAGCACTACAACACCTCGTGGGGCGAACTGGTGCGCGCGCGCATCACCGAGCCGCTGGGCATGAACGACACCGTGATCTCGCTCGGCGACAAGGCCTCGCGCATGGCCCCGGCCTTTGCCGGCGACCGCCGCCAGCCGCTGTTCGACATGCTGGCCTACGCACCGGCCAGCGCGTTGCGCTCCACAGCCGCCGACATGATGACCTTCAGCCGCGCCATCCTCGCGGGCGCCGGCGGCCCTCTCGGCCCGGCCGCCGCGCGCATGCTCACCCCGCTGGCGCG
The DNA here is from genome assembly GCF_059416325.1 of Variovorax sp. GW821-FHT09D05. Classification (NCBI taxonomy): domain Bacteria; kingdom Pseudomonadati; phylum Pseudomonadota; class Betaproteobacteria; order Burkholderiales; family Comamonadaceae; genus Variovorax; species Variovorax sp. GW821-FHT09D05. The sequence continues at coordinate 128,603 of NZ_JBWKOZ010000012.1, forward strand.
CTACGAGGGCGCCGATATCGGCTACGCAGTGATGGTGCGCGGCCCCGAAGGCGGCCGGCGCACCTACTGGCACGCAGGCGTCACCGAGGGCTACCGCACGCTATGGTTGCTCGCGCCCGACACCGGCGAAGCGATGATCGTGCTCAGCAGCAACGCACGCGCGCCGATGCAGCCCGTGATGCTGGCCATCGGCAAGAGCCGCTACCCGGTGCCGACGGTGGAGGTGCCGGTCGATCCGAAGCAGCTGGAAGACTACAAGGGCGAGTTTCGCGTGACGAAGGCCAAGTCGCTGAGCTTCACCGTGCGCAGCGGCAAGCTGCTGGTGCGCGAGACCGGGCGCGGCTACAACGCGCTCACGCCCACCGGCAACGACCGGTTTGCCGTGACCGGCATCGGCGCGCAGTTCGTGTTCCGGCGGGATGCGGGGAACGCGGTGGTTGCGGTGTCTCTGACGCAGGGTGGCAGCCAGCTCGATGCGAAGCGGGTGGGGGAATCGGTCGCTGTGCCGCAGGAGTGAGTTCGGCGGATTCACCGAAAAGCCGGCCGCTCAGAGCCGATCCGACATCGCATGCAGATACGCGCGAACCGCCGCGCTGGCGCTCAGGCCGATGGCGCGGTCATAGGCCTGCCGCGAGGCGGAACGTGCGCCGCCGGCCGCAAGCAGGTGCGCACGCGCCGCCCAGAACGGCTGGTAGTTCGCTACCTCCAGCGCGGGAATGGCTTCGAGCGCCCGCAGGCCGATCTCGGGGCCGCGCGCGTTCGCCAGCGCGCAGGCCCGGCTGACCTGGGCACCGATGCTGGGCCGCAGCGCCAGCAGGCCTTCGTACAGCGACACCAGCACTTCGGGCGCGACCGGCGCGCCCACGCGGCGTTCGCAATGGGCCGACTGGATGGCCGCTTCAAGCTGGTATGCACCGAGAGATTTCATGTCCGATGCCAGCCGCAGACAACGTTCGGCCTCCGCGAGCAGATCCGGGTCCCAGCGCAGCGGGTCTTGCTGGTCGAGCGGCACGTAGGCGCCGGTCTCGCTGCGACGGGCCGCGGCGCGGCTTTCGCAGAACAGCATCAGCGCGAGCAGGCCCAGCGGCTCGGGCTCGTTCGGCATCAGGCCGCACAGGATGCGGCAGAGGTCGATGGCCTCGGCCGTGAGGCCGCGGGGCAGGGCGTCGGCGCCGTCCACGTCGTCCCAGCCGGTGCCGTAGGCGGCGTAGATGCCGTCGAGCACGTCCTGCAGCCGCTGCGGCAGGTCGCGCGCCTGCGGGTATTCGAATGGAATGCCGGCCGCGCGGATACGGGCCTTGGCACGCACCAGCCGTTGGCCGAGCGTGGCCGGCGCGGTGAGAAAGGCGCCGGCCATGCGTGCCGCGTCGAGGCCGAGCACGGTTTGCAGCATGAGCGGCGCGCGCGCCGGCGCGTCAATGGCCGGGTGCGCGCACACGAAGAGCAGGCGCAGCCGCTCGTCGGGCACGGCCGCGCCGTCGGTGGTGCCTTCGTCGACCTCGCCGGCCAGCAGCAGCAGGCTCTGCGTGGCCGCGTCCTGCACACGGGTGTGGCGCCAGGCGTCGAGCTTGCGGTGCCGGGCCACGCTCAGCAGCCAGGCATCGGGCTGCACGGGGATGCCGTCGGACGGCCAGCGCTCGAGCGCCCGCGCAAAGGCGTCGGCGAGCGCGTCTTCCGATGCGGCGATATCGTGCGTGCGCGCCGACAGGATGGCCAGCAGCCGCCCGTACGAATCGCGCGCCGCACGTTCGGCGGCCCGGTGAGCCGCCGGCTCGCTCATGCTGCTACAGCCGTCGCCATGAAGACAGGCCGTATCTCGACCCCGCCGCTGGTCGCGCAGGGCGCGCGCGCCGCCCATTCGAGCGCGGCGTCGATGTCGGGCACGTCGACCACGAAGTAGCCGCCGAGTTGCTCCTTGGTGTCGGCGAAGGGGCCGTCCTGCACCTGGCGCTTGTCGCCGCGCACGCGCAGCGTGGTGCCGGTCATGGGCGGGAAGAGGCCGTGGCCGCCGAGCGAGATGCCGGCCTGGCGCACGGCGTCGGCATACGCGACCCAGCTGGCCCGGTAGGCCTGCGAGGACGCGTTGTCGCGCTGTTCGAATTCGGCCGCGGGCTGATAGAACATCAACATGTACTGCATGGTGTCTCTCCGTCAAGGAAAAGGCTGTTGAGCAAGATCGCTCACCACAATGACGGCCCGCAGCCAGTCATTTCGACACAGGGTTTGTGTCGAGCAGAATATTTTTTATGCGATTGCCGTTTGGCGCAACGGTTGCACCACCTATGCCCTAGGCCGTCATGCCGCCCTGGCCCTGATGGAGGGCGCGAACATGGCTTCCATCTCGTTGCGCAGCTTGTAGGCGGCAGTCGTCGTGTCGATCGCCACGTCGGCCCAGCTCAGGCTCTGGCCCTTCTTCACGGGGCGCACCAGCTTGACGTTGTGCGCCAGCCCGAGCGGCAGGCCGCCCAGGCGCAGCGAGCGCTCGGCAGGCAGCAGCTTGCCCCAGACCGTGTAGCCGCCTTCGCCGTCGAGCATCTCGCCCGCTGCGAGGTCGCGCTTGGCTGTGGCGACCACGTCGGCGTTCCAGCAGGTGGCCACGCCGGTGGGCTCGCCGCGCAACGCCACGCTGGCCACCGACATGCCGACTTCCAGGCCGATCAGGTGCCAGCGCTTGTAGAGCGTGAAGTAGCGCCCGCTCGGGTCGGTGTGGGCGTTGTATTCCTCGAAGCAGTTCTTGATGTAGTCGGTCTCGGCCTCTACCGTGACCCACACGCCCATGCGGATGTCGTAGGGAATCTTCCGGCCATCGGCTTCGAGCGAGGACACCACCTCGACCATGCCTTTGCGTTCGAGCACGCCGCCTTCGCTTTTCGGCCGCGTGACGAAGGGAATGTCTTCCACGCTCGCGGGCGGGTAGAGCAGGCCGTCCGAAGGCACTGTGAGGCCGGTGGCGTTGGCCACTGCCGAGCTTTCTATCGACGGCTTGGAGCCGTCGAGAAAGCTGTTGAACATCTTCGGGTTGAGCCCGCCGCGTTTTGCCTGCTCGGGCGTGAGGCCGTAGTTGCCCCACACCGTCTCGGGCGTCGATTCGGTGAAGTGCGGCAGCCACTTGTGGCCGCGCCCGGCCGCCACCACCGGAAAGCCGCAGGTGCGCGCCCAGTCGACCAAGTCGCAGATCAGCGCGGGCTGGTCGCCGAAGGCCAGCGAATAGATCACGCCGGCCTGCTGCGCCCTGTGCGCGAGCAGCGGGCCGCAGAAGGCGTCGGCCTCCACCGTCACGTTGACCACGTGCTTGCCGTGCGCGAAGGCGTCGAGGCAGTGGTCCACCGCCGCAATGGGGTTGCCGGTGCACTCGACCACGATGTCGATGGAAGGTTCGCGCGTCACGGCCTGCCAGTCGTCGGTGATCCAGGTGGTGCCGTGCTTCAGCGCCTCTTGCACCGAGCCAGCCGCGGCGCGCTCGGGCTGCCAGCCCACGCGTTCGAGGTTGACGCGGGCAGCGTCAGGCGAAAGATCAGCAATCGCCACCAGCTGCACGCCGGGCGTGCGTGGAATCTGTGCGAGGTACATCGAGCCGAACTTGCCGGCACCGATCAGGCCGATGCGGATGGGGCGGCCTTCGGCGGCACGTTGTTGCAGGCGGGTGTGCAGGCTCATGGGGTCAGGCCTCCGCGGTGTCGAGCCCGTCGAGCGAGGTGCGCAGTGCGCTCTCGGGCAGGCCGTTTTTCCACGGCACATCGACCGGGTACGGCTTCAGCAGGCAGTCGTCGGGCAGCATCTCGATGGGCGTGAAGTCGCGGTGCGCGATGTACTCGGGCCGCTTGTGGCGCCGGATGTGGTTGCTGACCGCGCACAGGCTCAGGTACACCGCCACGCGGTTGAAGGGCGACAGATTGCTGCCCGAGGCATGCACCAGGCAGCTGTGGAACAGGATCATCGAACCGGCCGGCCCCTTGGGCGAGACGATGCCGCCGTGCTTGCCGCCCGCGCGATCGGCCAGTTGGCGGATCAGGTCGTTGTCCACGGTCCACAGCGGGTAGCTGGTGGTCGTGAGGTCATGCTTCGCATCGACCACGCCCTTGCGGTGGCTGCCCGGAATGAACATCAGCGGGCCGTTGTGCTCGGTCACCTCGTCGAGAAAGATCGCGACGTTCATCGCGCGCTCGGTGGGCATCAGGTCGTCGTTGAGCCAGGTGCCGTAGTCCTGGTGCCACTGCCACACGTCGCCCTCGAAGGCCATCTTGCCGTTGATCTTGAACTGGTGCATGTAGACCTCTTCCTCGAAGAGATCAGTCACCGGGCCGACCATGCGCGGGTGTCGCGCCAGCCGCGCGAAGGGCTCGCTGATGAGGTGCGCGGCGAAGTTCGTGCGCACGGCGTCGGAGCCTTTCTCGCGCACGTTGAAGGCCTCGCGCCTGCTGTAGAGATCGGGCACCGCGTCGGTCAGCACCTTCGTCTCTTCGGCCGAGAAGTGGCTGGGGAAGAACAGATAGCCGTCGCGCTCGAACTGCGCGCGTTGCTCGGGGGTCAGCTTCATGCCTTGTCTCCTTTTTTCGTGGGAATGACGGATGCGGCTCGCGCCAGTTGCTGCGCGAGCCGTTCGCTCAGTGCCTCGCTGGCCCGCGAGACGTGTTCTTCGCTCAGGCGCGAGGCGCGCTCGACGTTGCCGGCGGCAATGGCCGCGGCAATCGCCTCGTGCTCGTCCCACAGCGACTCGCGCTGCGGCTCGGCCTGCAGCACCGCGCCCATCGCGCGGCGCAGGTGGCGCCAGTGCGGATCGGCGCTCTGGCCGATCAGCGGGTTGCCCGATGCCTCGTAGATGGCCTGGTGAAAGGCCACGTCGGCGTCGATCATGGCTTCGACATTGCGCCCGCGCGCTGCGCGCCGGCCGCGCTCGATGAGTTTCGGGTCGATGCGAAAACGCTGCTGCGCCGCCAGCCGAGCGGCCAGCACGTCGAGCGCGCCGCGCACCTGGTAGACCTTGCGCATCGCCTCGGCTTCGAGCGGCGCTACCAGCACGCCGCGGCCGGGTGCGTCGAGCACGAAGCCGTCTTTCTTCAGCAGCCGCAGCGCCTGCAGCACGGGCTGTCGCGACACCGAAAGGCGGGAGGCGATGTCCTCCTGGGTAAGGCGCTCGCCGGGCGCGAGCGTGCCGCTGCTGATGGCGCCGAGCAGGGCGCGGTAGACCTGGTCGACGAGGTCGGGGGCGGCTTCGATGCTGACGAGCTGGGCGGGCATGGGCGGCTTTCTTTGAACTCTGTATACAGAGTACGGAGTTCGCGGCCGACGCGTATCCCGGGTTTTTACCCATCGGGGCTGCAAAAATTTGCAAGCCGCCGCTAAGCTCGGACACATGCAACTACCTACCTACGACGACGTCATCGCCGCGGCCGCGCGGCTCGAAGGCCATGCCCACCGCACGCCGGTGCTGCGCTCTACCACCGCCAACGAACGCTGGGGCGCCAGCTTCTTCTTCAAGTGCGAGAACTTCCAGCGCATGGGCGCGTTCAAGTTCCGTGGCGCGTTCAATGCGCTGTCGAAGTTCGACGCAACGCAGCGCAAGGGCGGCGTGATCGCGTTCTCATCGGGCAACCATGCGCAGGCCATTGCGCTGTCGGCGCGCCTGCTGTCGATGCCGGCCGTGATCGTGATGCCGAAAGACGCACCAGCCGCCAAGGTCGCCGCCACCAAGGGCTACGGCGCCGAAGTGGTGATGTACGACCGCTTCACCGAAGACCGTGAGGCGCTCACCAAGCAGCTCGCACAGGAGCGCGGCATGACGATGATTCCGCCCTATGACCACCCCGACGTGCTGACGGGGCAGGGCACGGCGGTGAAGGAGCTGATCGAGGAAACAGGCCCGCTCGACCACCTGTTCGTGTGCCTGGGTGGCGGCGGGTTGCTGGCGGGCTCGGCGCTGTCGGCGCGTGCGCTGGCGCCTGATTGCAAGGTCTACGGCGTGGAGCCCGAAGCGGGCAACGATGGCCAGCAGTCGTTTCGCGCGGGGGAGATCGTGCACATCGAAACGCCGAAGACCATTGCCGATGGCGCGCAGACGCAGCATCTGGGCGAGTACACCTTCGGCATCATCCGCCGCGACGTGGACGACATCTTCACCGTTACCGACGAGCAGCTCGTCAATGCGATGCGCTTCTTTGCCGAGCGCATGAAGATGGTGGTGGAGCCGACCGGCTGCCTTGCCTTTGCGGGTGCGATTGCAGCGGGCAAGGCGATTGCCGGCAAGCGCGTGGGCATCGTGATCAGCGGCGGCAACGTCGACCTGTCGCGCTACGCGACCTTCCTCGCGCCGCAGACATAAGGCTTCAGGCCGTGCGCAGCGAACCGAAGAGCCCTTCGGTTTCGTCCTGCGGCCCGGCCGCGAAGTACAGCGCATTGCTGTCGCCGAGCGCCACGCCATTGCCGAACTGCAGGCCCCAGAGGCCGGCGATGGACACGGGCCGGTCCTGCGCATCGCGCAAGTCGTCCACATACTGGCCGCTGGCCGGATCGAAAGCGCAGATGCGGCCCGCCCCGCCGAAATTGCCGACCAGCAGCAAGCCCGACAGCGCGCCGAAGTCAGCGGGCGCAATGGCCACGCCCCAGGGCGCGTTGAGCCGGCCGTCATCCGCATAGACGCGCAGCAGACGACCATCCAGATCGAATTCGGCGAGCCTGCCGCGCGAGGGGCGATTGCCCGTTGCGGCTTCGGCCGCGGCATCCAGCGCATCTTCCTCGCCGGCGTGGAAGGCATGCGCTTCGGCTGGGCCGGCCTGGCTGATCGCATACAGCACGAACACCCGGTCCCGGGTTCCGTCGTTCACCACCTGGATGTTGAAAGGCACTGGGTCGCCCGGCCGTGCCGCGCCTGCCGGTCCGCTCGCGAAGGGGTTGGCGAAGCCCTGCGTCGGCACCAACTGCCACTGCGCGTCCAGTGTGCGTATCTGCGGTTGCGCGCCGAAGTCGGCCAGCCACAGCCGGTCCCAGCGGCCGGTGTGGATGGCGGCGCCGAAGAAGGCCATGCCCTGATCGGCACCGTTGAAGACCTCCACGGCCGGGCCGTCCATGCGCACGATGGCGCCGCTGTCTGCATCGCGCTCGGTCCAGGCGCTGACGCTACCGCTGTCGGTGACGAAGACGAAGCGCGCCGAACCGTCCAGCGTGCGCTCGCCGGCCGGCTGGCCTTGCACCCGGAACAGGTCCGAAGTCAGGGCCGCGCCGTTGAACACGACGCCGGTGACCTTGCCTGCGCTGTCGTCGGTCGTGCTGGCATCCGAGCCCGGTACGGTCACTTCGCGCAGGCCGTCTTGGTGCAGTGCGCGCAATGCCGAGTCGGCCGAACGCGTGACGTCGCCGAGGTATTGCCAGGAGATGCCACCGCCGCCAACCCAGAAATGGCCGCCGGCACCGGCCGGGCGGATGGCGATGCCCCAGCCGTTGATGAATTCCGGCTCCGTGAAGGAAGCGCCGTAGCGGGTGTGGCTGGCCAGTAAATTGGCCTGGCGGTATCGGTTGACAGCGGCGCTATTGCTGCTGCCGCTGTTGCCGCCACCACAGGCGGCCGGCGCTGATGAACATTGGTTGGCAGCGGTGTCGTTGCCCCCGCCACAGGCGACTAGCGCCGATGAAGCGAGCGTGCCTAGAACGAAGTTTCTTCTGTCGAGCATGAGTGATCCCCCTGATTGCATTGCAAAGCCGTTTTATGAATTGGCTGAGCACGCGGGACCACCATGCCTTTGAAGCAGATGAACTGCAGGCGTCGGTGTGTTCGCAGGTGGCTTGGCTACGGGCCGTCGAATGCTATGAGCACCCGTCTTGGAGGTTCAAAAATCCGGCTCTGTTTCTGCCAACTTTTGCCGGACTTGGCGATGGCATTGGGCGTAGCCAGGAAGTCTCAGGTGGCGATGCCGTCGGCGCGCAGATGCAGCAGGCGGTCCGCGCGGGCGGCCGCGCTCTCGGAGTGCGTCACCAGCACCAGCGAGGCGCCGTGCTCGCGGGTCTGCCCGATCAGCAGTTCCATCACCTTCGCGGCGGTGGTCGGGTCGAGGTTGCCCGTGGGCTCGTCGGCCAGCAGCAGGGCAGGGCGGTGCACCAGCGCGCGCGCAATCGCCACGCGCTGCAACTGACCGCCCGACAGCGTCTGCGGCAGCCGCGCGCCCATGCCGGGCAGTCCCACCGCTTCGAGCATGTGGGCGACGCGGCCGTCGTTGTCCTTCTGCTGGCCCAGCAGCATCAGCGGCAGCGATACGTTCTGCGCCACGTCGAGGTGCGGCAGCACATGGAAGGCCTGGAACACGAAGCCCACGTGGCGCCGCCGCCAGAGCGCGCAGGCTTCGCCGTCGAGCGCGCCGATGTCGGTGCCGTCGTGCGTCACCGTGCCCTGGTTCCAGCTGTCGAGGCCGGCCATGCAGTTGAGCAGCGTCGACTTGCCGACGCCCGATTCGCCCACGATGGCGACGAATTCGCCGGGCTCGACGCCCAACGTCACGTTCTCGAAGACAGGCGCATCACCGTAGTGCTTGCCGAGGTTGGAAATGCGCAGCGTCATCCGAGTTGAGTGGTCTTGGCGATCAGTTGAACGGCGGTCTGCACCGCGTCGGGGGCGTCGCAGGCGATCACGGTGCGTTGCGGCATGCTGCGCAGCCAGGTGATCTGCCGCTTGGCAAGCTGGCGCGTGGCGGCGATGCCGCGTTCGCGCAGATCGGCGATGGCTTTGGCGTCGGGAGCGGCGTCGCCGCAGGCGTCGAGCGTTTCCCAAGCCTGCCGGTAGCCGACGCAGCGCATCGAGGGCAGGTCGGTCGACAGGTCGCCGCGCTTGCGCAGTGCGCGTACTTCGTCGAGGAAGCCGGCTGCCAGCATCGCATCGAAGCGCTCGGCAATGCGCGTGTGCAGCCAGGCGCGGTCGGTCGGTTCGAGCGAGAACAGCACGCCGCCTTCGACTGCGCTGGCAGTCTTGTTGTCGCGCGCATGAAAGCTCGACAGCGGCTGGCCGCTGCTCTCCCACACTTCGAGCGCGCGCTGGATGCGCTGGCTGTCCTGCGGCGCCAGCCGCGCGGCCGTGACCGGGTCGACCTGCGCAAGCCGCGCGTGCATGGCGGGCCAGCCGAGCGTGGCGGCATCGGCGTCGATGCGCGCGCGCACCGCGGCATCGGCTGCGGGCATGGCGTCGATGCCGTCGAACAGCGCCTTGAAATACAGCATGGTGCCGCCCACCAGCAGCGGCAGCGCGCCGCGCGCGCGAATCTCGCCGATGAGCCGCGTGGCGTCAGCCACGAAGGCGGCCGCGCTGTAGCTGTCGCGCGCATCGAGGATGTCGATCAGGTGATGCGGCGCGGCAGCCTGCTCGGTGGCCGTGGGCTTGGCGGTGCCGATGTCCATGCCGCGGTAGACCAGTGCCGAGTCGACGCTGATGATTTCGACCGGCTGCAGCCGCGCCAGCGCCAATGCGGCGGCCGTCTTGCCCGAAGCGGTGGGGCCGGCAAGCGCCACGTAGCGCGGCGAACCGGAACGCGCAGCGGCGGGCGATGCCGGGGGAGCGGCCTCGGCGGCCGGTGCGGAGCTGGGAAACATGATGCGCCGAGGGTAGCAAATGGCGCGCGCCGGTCTGCAGCGCGGGTCTTGCTCAGGTCGTTTCCCGCATCCGCTTGATGTCGCGCAGCGGCGGCGCTCCAAACAGACGGGCGTATTCGCGGCTGAACTGCGAGGCGCTTTCGTATCCCACGCGCACTCCCGCGGTGCCGGCATCGATGCCCTGGTTCAGCATCAGTTGCCGGGCCTCTTGCAGGCGCAGCTGCTTCAGGTATTGCATGGGACTCATGCCCGCCACGGCACGGAAGTGCTGCCGGAACGTCGATGGACTCATATGCACGGAAGCGGCCAGTTCGTCCGCCAGCACAGGCTGCGCGAAATTCATCTTGAGCCAGGCCATGCTCTGCGCCACCTGCTGGCCTGGAGAGCCGACTGCCACGAGGCGCTGCAACTGCTGGCCGTGGCGCCCGGCGAGCAGGCGAACGGCGATTTCCTGCTGAAGCAGTGGAGCGATCTGGGGAATCAGTTTGGGCTCGGCCAGCAGCTCGACGAGCCGCGTCACTGTGCCGAGCAGTGTCGGATCGAGATCGCCGAGCGACATGGCTCGATAGCTGTAGTCCTTTGTCGGTTGGGGCAACGCCATCTCGGCTGCAGCCTGCACGATGGCGCGCGAGTCGAGCTTGAGCATGAGGCCCAGAAAGGGCCGCGCGGCGCTGGCCTGAGTGACATGCGCCACGACGGGAAGGTCGGCCGTGGTCAGCAGCGATTGCCCCGCGGCGTAGTCGAAGAATTCCTCGCCGAGCGCAACCCGCTTCTGCCCACTGACAGTGATGCCCACACCAAAGCCATAGATGCAATGAACAGGCTCGGTCGTGGCGCTGCGACGGTGGAGCGAGAGTTCGGGAATGGCGGTGATGAAGTCGCCGTCATTTTTGACAATGCTTCCGACCGCTTTGGCCAAGCCGCTCAGGACGGCCGATTCGCTTTGCTGCGTCAGCTGCGGCGCTTCCATTTGAATCCTTTCGGGGTGCTCCGGCAAAGTCTAGCTCGCGCATTTCGCTCGGTCCGCATTTCTGGCGCAGTCTCATCGTTTCAGGCAAGAACACGCGCGCTTTCGGCAAACGGGTCGACGGTTCCTGGGCAGACACTGGCACCAACCGAAAGGAACATTCCCATGACCGACAAGAAAATCTGGTTCATCACCGGCGCAGGCCGGGGCCTGGGCGTCGACATCGCCAAAGCAGCGCTGGCCGCCGGCCATGCTGTCGTGGCCACTGGCCGCGACCCCGCGAAGGTGGCTGCGGCCATCGGCTCCCATGCAGACCTGTTGAGCGTCAAGCTCGACGTTACCCGCCTCGACGAGGCACAGGCCGCAGTGGAGGCCGCCATCGCGAAGTTCGGGCGCATCGACGTCCTGGTGAACAACGCAGGCAACTTCTACGCCGGTTTCTTCGAGGAGCTGAGCCCCGAGCAGGTCCGCAACCAGATCGAGACGCTGTTGTTCGGCCCGATGAACGTCACCCGCGCCGTGCTGCCGATGATGCGCAAACAGCGCTCGGGTCTGGTGCTCACCATCTCTTCGACTGCGGGGATTGCCGGCGGAATGTTCTGCACTGCCTATGCCGCGGCAAAGTTTGGCGTCGAAGGATGGATGGAGTCGCTTGCCCCTGAGCTTGCCCCCTTCGGCATACGCACCATGCTGGTGGAGCCGGGCTTCTTTCGCACCGAGCTGCTCACCGCCGGTTCGACCACTTTCGCCGAGCCGAACATCGACGACTACGCCGAGCGCACCAGGGAAACCGTTGCCGCCTGGAGCAGCATGAGCGGCAAGCAGGGCGGCGACCCCGCCAAGCTCGCCGACGCCATCGTGCGGCTTGCCGCGCTCGAAGAGCCGCCGGCCCGGTTCGCCGCAGGTGCCGATGCCGTGCAGACCTTCGAGGCCAAGGCTAACGCGCTGCTTGCGCAGGCGGGCGCCCATCGCGGCCTGTCCACGTCTCTTGCCCACGACGACCGGGGACAGCAATGACCAACGATCGCACCGCAGCTGTCCACGGTTCCTTTGCCGCTTCCCTCGTCGTGGCGCTGGGGATTGGCGTGAGCGTCGTCGCGTGGCCGGCACGCGCAGTGGCCAGCCAGGCGCTGGCGCAGAAGTACGCGTGCGTCGCATGCCACCAGGCCACAGCCAAAGTGGTGGGTCCGTCCTGGAAAGACATCGGGGCAAGGTACGGCGAAGGAAAGGGAACGGCCGCGCAGCTGGCTGCAAGCATCAAGGCCGGCAGCTCGGGAAAGTGGGGCCCGATGCCGATGCCGCCGCAAACCCAGATCCCCGATGCCGACGTGCAGTCGCTCGCGCAATGGGTGCTCGACGGGGCCAAGTGAATCCGATCCAACCTACTACCTAGGAAGAACCGAACATGAGCGTGCTCCACATCAACGGCCGTGAACACACGGTCGACGCCGACCCCGGCACTCCCATCCTCTGGGCCCTGCGCGACACGCTGGGCATGACCGGCACCAAGTTCGGCTGCGGCGCGGCGCTGTGCGGCGCCTGTACCGTGCATCTGGACGACCAGGCCATCCGCTCGTGCATCACACCCATCTCGGCCGCCGAGGGCAAGAAGATCACCACCATCGAAGCAACGACCAGCGGCAGCGATCGGGTCGGCGCAGCCGTGCACACTGCATGGGTCAAGCACGACGTGGCGCAATGCGGCTACTGCCAGAGCGGCCAGATCATGAGCGCGACGGCCTTCCTCAAATCGCTGCCGCGAGGCAAGCAGCCCAGCGCGGAGGAGATCGATTCGGCTATGGTCGGCAACATCTGTCGCTGCGGCACCTACGCCCGCATTCGCGCCGCCGTGGCCGATGCGGCCAAGACCCTCGCTTGAAGGAGCCGCCATGCTGACCAACATCGCCAACTTCGATTACCGCGAACTGCCGCGCGCCATGCAGCGCCTGATGGCCCAAGGCTCAGTTCATGAAGTCGCCACACTGCCTCGCCGCAGCTTCCTGAAGATGGCCGGGGCTGGCGGCCTCGCGCTCGGCGCCTTTCCTCACCTGGCCATGGCGCAGGCCGACGGTGCGGCGCAGGCGGCTGGCGCGCTCAAGCCGACGCAGCAGCCATCGGCCTTCGTGCAGATCGCTTCCAATGGCGAAGTCACGGTGACCATTAACCGGCTGGAATTCGGCCAGGGTGTGCAGACCGGCTTGCCAATGATCCTGGCCGAGGAACTCGACGCGGACTGGGCCCTGGTGCGCAGCCGCAATGGCTCGAACGACGACGCCTACGTCGACCCGCTCTTCGGCATCAACATGACCGGCGGCTCCCACTCGATCAAGAACAGCTTCACGCAGTACCGCGAACTGGGTGCCCGTGCCCGGGCCATGCTGCTGTCGGCGGCAGCGGCGCGCTGGAAGGCCGATGTGGCCACGCTGCGCACGCAGGCCGGCATGGTGCTCGGCCCGGGCGGCCGCAAGCTGGGCTACGGAGAGTTGGCTGAAGCTGCCATGGCCCTGCCGGTGCCGGAGAAGGTCACGCTGAAGAATCCCAAGGACTTCCGGATCATCGGCCGTCCGACCACGCGCCTGGACGCGCGCGCCAAGAGCAGCGGGCGCCAGGACTTCGGCATCGACGTGCGGCATCCCGGTCAACTCACGGCGGTTGTGGCGCATCCGCCGGTGTTCGGCGCTCGCCTGACCTCGGTGGACGACAGCGCGGCGCGCGCCGTCAAGGGCGTGAAGGCCGTGCTGCGCGTGCCGCTGGACCGCGGCGCCGAAGGCGTAGCCGTGGTGGCCGATGGCTACTGGCCTGCCAAGCTGGGCCGCGACGCGCTGAAGCTGCAGTGGGACACGGCCTCCGTCGAGAAGGTGGACACCGAAAAGCAACTGGCGCAGTACCGCGAGTTGGCCGGCCGCCCAGGCTCACGCAAGTTCGACGCCGACATGGCACCGCTGGCCACCGCGCCTCGCCAACTGGAAGCCGAGTTCGTCTTCCCCTATCTCGCTCACGCACCCATGGAGCCGCTGAACTGCACTGTCAAGCTGTCGAACGGGCGCGCCGAGCTTTGGGTCGGCACTCAATGCGCCGGGCTGGACGCTGCCGCCGCGGCGCGCGTGCTGAGCCTCAAGCCCGAGCAGGTGACGGTGCATGTGCAGATGGCGGGCGGTGGCTTCGGCCGGCGTTTCGTGGGCACCAGCGACTTCGTGGTCGAGGCCTGCGAGATCGCCAAGGCCGCGCGTGCCGCCGGCTTCGACGTGCCGGTGCGCCTGCTGTGGAGCCGCGAAGACGACATCAAGGGCGGCTACTACCGCCCCATGCATCTGCACCGCGCACGCATCGGCTTCGACGAGCGCGGCAGGATCCTGGCGTGGGACCACGTCATCGTCGGCCAGTCGATCACCACGGGCACGGTGTTCGGGCAATTCCAGGTGAAGGACGGCATCGACGCCACGGCCACCGAGGGCATGCGCGATCCGTACCCGCTGCCGATGCGCTTGACGGTGCATCACCCCCAGGTCAACGTGCCTGTGCTGTGGTGGCGCAGCGTGGGTTCCACCCACACCGCCTTCGTGATGGAGACCCTGATCGACGAGATCGCCCGCAGCACGAAGCAGGACCCGGTGGCCTATCGGATGCAGCTCTTCGCAGACAAGCACCCACGCCACCGCGCTGCGCTGCAACTGGCCGTGGACAAGAGCGGCTACGGCAAGAAGCAGCTGCCGGACGGTCGTGCCTGGGGCGTAGCCGTGCACGAGTCATTCGACTCCGTGGTGGCCTATGTGGTGGAAGCTTCGGTGAAGGACGGCCAGCCGGTGCTGCATCGCGTCACCAGCGGCGTGCACTGCAACCTGGCGGTCAACCCGCGCAGTGTGGAGGCGCAAGTGCAGGGCGCGGCGGTGATGGGGCTGTCGACGTGCCTGTCCGGCGGTGCGATCACGTTGAAGGACGGCGTCGTGCAGCAGAGCAACTTCGGCGATTTCACCGTAGCCCGAATCACCAACATGCCGGAGTTCGATATCCACATCGTGCCCAGCGCCGATGCGCCCACCGGCATGGGCGAGCCCGGCCTGCCTCCACTGGCGCCTGGCGTTCGCCAACGCCATTGCACGGTTGACGGGCAAGCCCTTGCGCCAGCTGCCCTTCAACCTGGCTTGACGGCGGGCGCGGACTAAACCTAGATGGCGGCCGGTGCCGGCGCGCGCACCTCGCCCCGCACATCCTGCGGCGCAAGCGCGGCGGAGGGCGGCGCAAGCCGTGGCTGCGGCCGGTTCGCCGCGCCGCCATTGCTGGCGACCATGCTCTCCGGCTTCATGCGGAACAGCTGCGTCAGCGCCGCGCGGTACTGCGCTTCGCCGATCGAATTGGTGTTGTGGTGCGAACCACCCTCGACCAGCACGAACAGCTTGGGCACGGTGGCCGCGTCATACAGCTTGCGGCCCAGCGTCGGGTTGATGAGGCTGTCGGCCGTGCCATGCACCACCAGCAGCGGCGAGCCGATGTCCTTGACCGTGTTGATCGCTTCGAATCGCTGCGTGATGAACGGGCCGAAGGGCAGCCAGCCCCACTTGAAGCCGCTGACCACGTCGGCGATCGAGGTGAAGGTGCTCTCGACGATGGTGCCGCTCTCGTCGTTCACATGCGCCGCCAGGTCGATGCCGATGGCGCCGCCGAGCGAGTGGCCGAAGATGTAGCGGTGCTGTTTGGGGTGGCGCGCGGCCAGCCAGGTCCAGGCGGCGCGGGCGTCTTCGCGGGCCGACTCTTCCGAGGGCAGGCCCTTGGAGCTCTTGCCGAAGCCGCGGTAGTCGATGGCCAGCACCGAGAAGCCCAGTTCGTGCATGCGCTGGATGCGCGGCGCCGAGCCGGCCACGTTGTAACGGGCACCGTGCAGGTACAGCATCACGGGGGTGTCGGTGGTTTCGGGCGCGCCGCCCAGCCACAGGCCGTGCAGGCGAGCGGGCTCACCGGTGAGGGAAGACTGGAAATCGATCCACACGTCTTCCATGCCCTGGGTCATGGAGGCAGTGTTGCCCCAGCTGCGGTCGCTGGGCTGGAAGATCCATTCGCGTTGCTGTTCGTCGAGCGTCGAGCAACCGGCTGCCAGCAGGGCACAAAGCGAGAGGACAGACGCGAGGAGGGTCCAGCGTTTCATCATGGGGTTGAGGGACAGCGAAGTCGGCGGAAAAGTTCACCTGCTTTCACCTTGGTGCGCCGACACTGCACCTTGGTAACCCCCCGAAACAACGCTCACTGGCGCTTTACCGAGCCTATGCAACGTGCGTGCCCGCAATCCCGATGACTGCGGAAAACCCTAGAAAAAAGGCTTAAAGCGCCGATTTGCCCTATCGGCCGCGCATGAACAGCGAATCCAGCTCGCGAACCGACAGCTGGCGCCAGGTCGGCCGGCCGTGGTTGCACTGGTCCGAACGTTCTGTTGCTTCCATCTGACGTAACAGTGCGTTCATCTCGTCGATGGTGAGCTTGCGGTTGGCCCGCACCGCCCCGTGGCAGGCCATTGTGGACAGCAATTCGTTCTGGGCGCGCTGAACCACCGTGCTCGCGTCGTGCTGGCCCAGTTCGGCCAGTACGCTGCGCGCCAGCTCCACCGGATCGCCGTCGGCCAGCGTTCCGGGCACGGCGCGCACCGCTAGCGTGCGTGCCGAGAAGGGGGTTATTTCCAGGCCCAGCGTCGGCAGCACCTCGGCGCAGGCCTCGGCCGTGGCCACTTCCTGCGGCGTGGCCGCGAAAGTGGCCGGAATCAGCAGCGGCTGGCTGCTGATGGACGCACCGTCGAGCTGCGTCTTGAGCCGCTCGTAGACGATGCGCTCGTGCGCCGCGTGCATGTCGACGATCACGAGGCCCTGGCTGTTCTCGGCCAGGATGTAGATGCCCTGCAGCTGGGCCAGCGCGCGGCCCAGCGGCCAGGCTTGTTCGTTGGTGGCGAGGGCGGCAGCCTCCGCGTTTGCCGCGGCCACGGGCAGCCCGACAGGGGCCTGGAACGTTGCCGCCGCCGCACTGGCCTGGGGCCAAAGAGACGATGCGGTCGATTCCGCCGCATGCTGCGCCGGCTGCTCGCTGCGCCGGGGCCACATCGCCTCGAAATCGCCGGCGCCGCGCTCCTGCGATGTGAAATTGATGGCGGGCTGAGCCCAGCTGGCGTTCGACGGCAGCGGGGTCTGCTTGAAAAATGGCTGCGGAGCCGCACCCGCTGGCGCGACTGCATCTCCGGCACGCGGGGCGGCCAGCGCGTCCTCGATGGCATGGCGCACCGCCTGGTGCACTTCGCGCCCGTCGCGAAAGCGCACCTCGATCTTGGTCGGGTGCACGTTCACGTCGACCCGTGCCGGATCGATCTCCAGGTACAGCGCGTAAATCGGCTGGCGCTGGCCGTGCAGCACGTCTTCGTATGCGCTGCGCACCGCGTGCGACAGCACCTTGTCGCGCACGAAGCGGCCATTGACGTAGAAGAACTGCTGGTCGCCACGCGAGCGCGCCGCATCCGGAATGCCGGCACGGCCGACCACGCGCACCGGGCCGCCTTCGCGATAGACGGCCACGCTCTGCGCCACGAACTCGTCGCTCAGCGCATCGGCCAGCCGCTGCTCGCGCGTGGTGGCAGCGCGCCACTGCTCGACCAATTTGCCGTCATGCCACACCGAAAAGCCCACCTCGGGCCGTGCCAGCGCATGGCGGCGCACCGCCTCGATGCAATGGGCCAGCTCGGTGGCGTCGGTCTTCAGGAACTTGCGGCGCGCGGGTGTCGCAAAGAACAGTTCGCGCACCTCGACTGTGGTGCCGGTGGAGCGGGCCACCGGCCGCAGCTCGCCAGTGCGTCCATCGAGCGCGAAGGCCGTGTCAGAGCCAGTGAAGCGCGAAAGAATGCTGAGCTCGGCAATCGCATTGATGGCGGCCAGCGCCTCGCCGCGAAAGCCCATCGTGCCGACCGTTTCGAGGTCGTTGAGGCTGGCGATCTTGCTGGTTGCGTGGCGGCGCAGGGCCACCGTGAGTTCCTCGCGCGGAATGCCCAGGCCGTCGTCTTCCACCGAGATCAGCCGTACGCCACCCGAGGCCAGCCGCACCGTGATCTGGCCGGCGCCCGCGTCGAGCGCGTTGTCCAGCAGCTCGCGCACCACCGATGCGGGGCGCTCGACGACTTCACCGGCGGCGATCTGGCTGATCAGTTCGTCGGGGAGTTCGCGGATCGGGCGGCGTTCGGTGGGGGTGATGGAAGTGGGGAGGGCGCTCACCGGGGCATTCTAAAAGCCGTGTCGTTTTCAGCGTGGCATCAGGGTGTTCGACGGCAGCGTCTCGTCCAGCAGCTTGCGCGCCGTCTCGATTCCGGCCACCGGCAACAGCTTCGCATCGAGCAGGCCCACCTGCACCAGCACGCTGGCCTGGTCCCAGTAGATGTGCTCGTGATAGAGCTTGTCGCCGCGGAACTTGATGACCGCGAGCAGTGGCACCTCCACGCGCTTGCCCGTCGGCGCGACGCCCGGGAGCATCCACGGGATTTCGGTGGTGTGGGTGAAGCAGAACAGCATCTCGTCGACCACCTGCGTGGCGCCCACCGTGCGCGAGATCGGCACCAGCGCGGTGTCGGGCGGATTGCTGTTCACGAAGTGATTCGTATAGAACGCATGCAGCGCCTTGTAGCCCACGCCGCCGGTCATGGTCGGGATGTGGTTGACGTACGGCTCGGCCACCATGGTCGACATGGTGTCGTCGACGTTGCGGGTGGCGAACTCGTATTCGCAGTGCTTGTCCCACAGCGCCGAGAGGTCGTAGTGCGGGCCGATGGCGTCCTTCAGCGTGGCGATGCTGCGCTCGTGCGCCATCAGCGCCGAGGGCTTGTGGAAGTGCTCGCCGCCGGCGCGTGCGAAGGCGTGGTCCATGCCGGGGTACACGTACAGCGAGACACCGGGCCGGCCCCGGAGCGTGGCGACGATGCGGTCGCGCGCCTCGGGTGGGCAGAACTTGTCGAGCTCTGCGATGTGCAGCGTGAGCGGGCGCTTGATCTTGTCGGCTTCGTCGAGTGCGGCGTCGATGCCCACGCCGTAGTAGCCGACGGCAACGTCCGCATCGGTGCGGCAGGCCGCCAGGTAGGCCAGCTTGCCGCCCAGGCAGAAGCCGAGCACGCCGACTTTCTTCGAAGGCACCTCGGCGCGGCCGCGCAGCGCATCGATGGCGGTCTGCATGTCTTCCATGCCCTTGGCCTCGTCGAAGCCGCCGTAGAGCGCGAAGGCGCGTTGCCAGTCGGCTTCGCTGTAGCCGAGCTCCACGTTCGGCTCCTGGCGCCAGAACAGGTCGGGCACCAGCGCCACGTAGCCTTCTTCGGCGTAGTAGTCGGCCACCTCGCGCATCGTGTGATTGATGCCGAAGATTTCCTGCGCGATCACCAGGCCCGGGCCGGTGCCGGCTTCGGGCAAGGCGAGGTAGCCGCGGAAGGTGCCGCTGCCGTCGGCGGCTTTCATCTGGATGTACTGGCCTGTCATCGTGTGTTTCTCCGGGTGGGGTAAGTAAGTCTTATGGCTGCTGCAGTTGCTTGAACATGACGAAGGCATCCACGAAGCCATGCTGCGGATGCCTGAACGCGCCAGGCAGTGTGCCGACGATGGCAAAGCCCAGCTTGCGCCAGAGGCGCACCGCGCCTTCGTTGGTGGACACCACGAAGTTGAACTGCATCGCGCGAAAGCCCATGCGCACGGCCTCCTGCTGCGAGTGTTCGCAGAGCGCCGATGCCACGCCCAGGCCGCGCGCGGCCTCGGACACCACGTAGCCGCAGTTGCTCACGTGCGAGCCGTGCCCGGGCTGGTTGGCCTTGATGACGTAGGTGCCGAGCACCGCGCCCTGCGCGTCGCAGGCCACGAAAGTGGCGGCGGGCAGGTTCATCCACGCATGACGGGCCTCGGCTTCGGTGACGTCGGTCGCGAAGGTGTAGGTGTCGCCGCGGCGGAAGGTGGGTTCGAGCACGGACCAGATGGCCGGCCAGTCTGCGTCGGTGGCAGCGCGTATGTGCAGCATGGGGTGATTCACAGGGCGTTCGGTTTCAACAAGGATAATCCGCGGCCATGGAAATCATCAGCTTTCTCGTCGACTTCATCCTTCACGTCGACAAACACCTCGAGGCCTTTGTCATTGCCTATGGCCCCTGGGTCTATGCCTTGCTGTTCCTCATCGTCTTCGTCGAGACCGGTGCGGTGGTGATGCCGTTCCTGCCCGGGGACTCGCTGCTCTTCATCGTTGGCGCACTGTGCGGCGCGGGGCTCATGAACTTCCCGCTCGCCTGCGGGGTCCTGATTGCGGCGGCCATTCTGGGCGACCAGTGCAACTATTCGATCGGCCGCTACTTCGGGCCGAAGGTGTTCCAGTGGGAGAACTCGCGCTTCTTCAACCGCAAGGCCTTCGACCAGGCCCACGGCTTCTACGAGCGCTATGGCGGCATCACGATCATTCTTGCGCGCTTCATGCCGTTCATTCGCACCTTTGCGCCATTCGTGGCCGGCGTGGCCGAGATGAGCCGCGCGAAGTTCACCATGTTCAACGTGGTGGGCGGGCTGATCTGGGTGCTGGGCATTGCAACAGCGGGTTACTTTTTCGGCAATCTGCCGTTCGTGCGCCAGCATCTCGACAAGATCATCTGGGCGCTGATCTTCGTGCCGGGGTTGCTCGCGATCTTCGGCGCATGGCGCGCCTCGAAGGCCGAGAAGGCACGCGAGGCGCAGGCCTCGCAGGCCTGACGATTGCCTGGCCGATCAACCAGTAAAAAAGCGCGCCACTGGCGCGCTTTTTCGTTCAGGCCGTATCTCAGTAGTTCGGGCCGTTGCTCGGGTAGTAGCCGCTGCCTTGCGGATAGCGCTGCTGGTTGTAGTAGTTGCGTTCGTCGGCATTGCGGCCGACCTGGTTGCCGATGATGCCGCCGATGGCCGCGCCACCCACCGTGCTTGCAGTGTTGCCGCCGATGGCGTGACCTACCAGCGCGCCGCCGACGGCGCCCACACCAGTCCCGAGGTTCTGGTTGGGGCCGCTCGCGCAGCCTGCAATCGTCATGACCGAAGTGGCTGCGAATGCAGCGATCCAGAGACGTGTGTTCATGATGTCCACCTTTCGAGGAGTGATGAGTCATCATGTCCAGAAGGCCGGTGGCATCTGTGTAGGAGCCTGCCGCGCCTGCCTGTGCGGACTCGTGGGCCGCACGGCGTGGGACAGCAGTGCACGCTTTGGCTTTACAAAGTCGCGCGGCCGATCAGAGTTGCCGGCTGCGCGCCAGGGGCGGGTTCTGCGCAAAGTAGCGCTGGATGCCGCGCATCAGCGCGTCGGCCAGGTTCTCCTGGTAGTCGACGCGGCGCAGGTTGGCTTCTTCTTCCGGATTGCTGATGAAGGCTGTCTCCACCAGCACGCTCGGGATGTCCGGCGCCTTCAGCACCGCGAAGCCGGCCTGTTCGACCTGCCCCTTGTGCAGCCGCGCGCCGATGTTCTTGATCTCGCCGAGCATCGCGCCGCCGAGCTTCAGGCTGTCGTTGATCTGAGCGGTGGTGCTCATGTCGAGCAGGGCACGCTGCACCTGCGCTTCGTGGCCGCCGACGTTCACGCCGCCGACCTTGTCGGCATCGTTTTCCTTGTTGGCCATCCAGCGTGCCGCGCTGCTCGACGCGCCGCTCTGGCTCAGCGCGAACACGCTGGCGCCGCGCGCGGCGGGCGTGGTGAAGGCGTCGGCATGGATGCTCACGAACAGGTCGGCCTGCACGCGCCGCGCCTTCTGCACGCGCACGCCCAGCGGCACGAAGAAGTCGGCGTCGCGCGTGAGAAAGGCGCGCATCGGGCTGCCGTTCACGCTGCTCGCGTTGATGCGCTCGCGCAGCCGGTGCGCCACCTGCAGCACGATGTCTTTCTCGCGCGTGCCGTTGGGGCCGATGGCGCCGGGGTCTTCACCGCCGTGGCCGGGGTCGAGCGCCACGATGATGATGCGGTCGGTGCGGCTGGCCGTGGCGGCGGTGCTGCTGCCGCCGCGTGCGGCAGCCACCGGGGGAGGGGGCGCCACAGGCCTGACGGGCGCGGTGCCCACCACGGGCGGTGGCGGCGTGATTAGCACGGGTGGCGGCGTCTGCGGGCCGGGGCGCATCGACTGTTGCGCCATCAGCTCGCCGAGCGGATCGGCCGCAGGTGCGGCCGGGGCCGAGGGCACGATGCCGGCCACGGCCGGGGCGTTGTTCGTGTTGCTGCCGCTGCCCGCGCGAGGCGCATCGCGCAGGCGCTCGGCAATCAGCGCTTCCATCGGGTCGATCGCCTGCTCGGGGTACAGGTCGAGCACCAGCCGGTGCTTGTACGCGGCCACGGGCGCGAGCGAGAACACCTGCGGCACCACGGCCTGCTTCAGGTCGAACACGATGCGCACCACCTTCGGCGCGTTCTGCCCGACGCGCAGGCCGTTGATGAACGGGTCGCCCGGCTTGATCTTGCCGACCAGCTCGCGCAGTTCGGGGCTGAGGTCGATGCCCTCGATGTCGACGGCAAGCCGCGGCGGGCTGCCCACCACGAGCTGCTGCGAGTTGAGGCGGGCATCGGACTCGATGGTCACGCGCGTGTAGTCGGCGGCGGGCCACACGCGCACGGCGAGGATGGTGGCGCCGCGGGCGATCTGGTGCACGCCGAGCATCAGCGCGATGCTGCCGCCTTGCAGCAGCACGCGCCGTTTCAGGCCGGTCGCCTTCATGCGGCGATGCGCGCCAGCAGATCGCTGCCGCGAGGGGTGTTCGTGAGGAGGGTCACGCTGCGTGTGTCGTCAGTCATTGCTTCTATTTTAATAGCGAGGTCGGCAACCGGTGTGCGGCCCGCGGCGTTTTCCGGCCATTCGGCCAGCTTGAGGCCCGGTCCCGCGAAGATGTCGCGGAAGCCGGCGTCGTCCCATTCGCGCGGATCGGCGAAGCGGTAGAAGTCGAAATGGAAGATCTGCAGGCCGTCGGGCGCCTCGTGGGGCTCGACCACCGCGTATGTGGGGCTCTTGATGCGGCCTGCGATGCCGAGCGCGCGCAGCAGGTGTCGAACGAAAGTGGTCTTGCCGGCGCCAAGGTTGCCTTGCAGCGCGATGAAGGCATCGCGCAATGCGGGCGAGGACGCGAGGGCCAGCGCGAAAGCGTCGGTGTCGTCCTCGCTGCGCCAGCGCAGGGTGCGGGCGTTCTGGGTCGTTTCTACAATCGGCAAGTGATCGTCAGCCATCCACTCGTTGTTCGTATTCAGGCTTTGGCCCGGGAACTCGGATTCTCCCAAATCGGAATCGCGGGCGTCGATTTATCGAGCGCCGAGGCCGGTCTGATGCAATGGCTGGCCCATGGGTTCCATGGCGAGATGCAATACATGGAAACACACGGCACGCGCCGCGCCCGTCCGGCCGAGCTGGTGCCGGGCACGGTGAGCGTGATCACCGCGCGCATGGACTACCTGCCGCGCAGCACGCAGCCCGAGTGGCAGGCCATCGAGTTCGACCGCCTCACGCGGCCCGGCGAGGCCATCGTGTCGGTCTATGCGCGGGGCCGCGACTATCACAAGGTGCTGCGCAACCGGCTCGCCAAGCTGGCCGAGCGCATTGCCGAAGAGGTCGGCCCCTTCGGCCACCGCGCCTTCACCGACTCGGCCCCCGTGCTCGAAGCCGAGCTGGCCTCGCGCAGCGGGCAGGGCTGGCGCGGCAAGCACACGCTGGTGCTCGACCGCGACGCGGGCTCGATGTTCTTCCTGGGCGAGATCTACGTCGACATGGAACTGCCGCCGAGCGAACCCGTCACTGCGCATTGCGGCAGCTGCAGTGCCTGCATCGACATCTGCCCGACGCAGGCCATCATCGCGCCGCAGCGGCTGGATGCGCGGCGCTGCATCTCCTACCTGACCATCGAGCACAGCGGGCCCATTCCGCTGGAGCTGCGTCCGCTGATGGGCAACCGCATCTACGGCTGCGACGACTGCCAGCTGATCTGCCCCTGGAACAAGTTCGCGAAGAAGAGCGAGCTGCCCGACTTCGATGCGCGCGAAGGGCTCACGGGGCGCACGCTGGCCGAGCTTTTTGCGTGGACCGAAGAAGACTTCCTGCGCCGCACCGAAGGCAGCCCGATCCGCCGCATCGGGCATGAGCGCTGGCTGCGCAACATCGCCGTGGCGCTGGGCAATGCGGCGCGAGCGGGCGAGGGCGATGCGCAGGAGGCACTGGCGACACGGGCCGAACACCCGAGCGAACTCGTGCGCGAGCATGTCGCGTGGGGCCTGGCGCAGCGGGCCACGAGCTGACGCTTCAGGCCGGCAGGATCTCGCGCACGTGCCCCCATGGCCGGCACATCAGCGTGCCGCGCGGCGACACCACGATGGGACGCTGCAGCAGGATGGGGTGCTCGACGATGGCGTCGAACAGCTGGTCGACGGTCCACTTCGAATCGGCCAGCTTCAGTTCTTCGTACGGCGCTTCCTTGGTGCGCAGCAGTTCGCGCGCGCCCATGCCCATCGCCTTCGCGAGCTCGCGCAGCTTTTTCTTCGGCGGCGGCGTTTCCAGGTACAGGACGATCTCGGGCTCCACGCCGCTTTCGCGGATCAACGTCAGCACGTTGCGCGAGGTGCTGCAGTTGGGCTTGTGATAAATCGTCATCGGGTAGACGGTGGTCGGTGTGCGTGCGGTCATGGTGTCGATGATAGAAAACAGGACTCAGCCTCCCGGAGCGCTCGGGTCCATCGTGAAGGGAAAGCGCGCCGCCCAGAATTCCGCCAACCGAGGATCGGCATCCACGCGGCGCACCACCCGGGCCATGCGCGGCGCCACGCGGTAGAAGCGCCTGCGGCCCGGCGTCCAGCGCGACATCACGGTCACGTACAGGTCGAGCATGCTCAGCTTCTCCCCCAGAAGGTAAGGCGCGGGCTCGTCGATCTGCGTGTCCATCAGTTGCCAGCAGTGCGCGATGCGCTCGGCAGAGCGTTCGAGCATCGCGGCTTGTGCGGCGGGGTCGGGCACGAGGCGCTGCGGGTCGTCGCGCACCCAGAACAGCGAGTAGATGGCCGCCGGCAGGTAGACCATCCAGCGCAGGTAGCGCGAGCGCAGCGGGTCGTCGGGTGCGGGGCAGAGCCCGGCTTGCGGATAACGGTCGCCGAGCCAGATCAGGATGGCCGCGCTTTCGGTCATCACCTCGCCCGAAGGCAGCACCAGCGCGGGCACCTGGCGCATCGGGTTGACGCCCGACACGCGCTCGCGCTCGGCATCGCTCTCCCACGTGGCGACGTCGACAGTTTCGACCTGCGCGCCGATCAGCGTCAGCGCGGCGTGTATCGGCGTGGCGCCCGAGCCAGGGGCGCCGTAGAGGGTGTAGCGGTCTTCGCGGGCGGATGATGAAGAGCTCATCCGCCCAGATTACTGCAGGCCTGCGCCTGTTGTCACGCAGCGGCCAGCAGCGCGTCGACCTTCTTCAGCCCTTCGAGCGTCTTGAAGCAGGCCTCGGCCACTTCCGTGCCCTTGACCGCGAAGTGGCGGTGGAAGTACTTGCGATGCTCCACGTGCTCGTGGAAGTGATGCGGCGTGAGCACGGCCGAGAAGATCGGCACGTCGGTTTCCAGCTGCAGCGACATCAGCGTGCTGACCACCGTGTTCGCGACGAACTCGTGGCGGTAGATGCCGCCGTCGACCACCAGTGCGCAGCCGATGATGGCCGCGTACTTGCCCGAGTTGGCGA
The DNA here is from genome assembly GCF_059416325.1 of Variovorax sp. GW821-FHT09D05. Taxonomy (NCBI): domain Bacteria; kingdom Pseudomonadati; phylum Pseudomonadota; class Betaproteobacteria; order Burkholderiales; family Comamonadaceae; genus Variovorax; species Variovorax sp. GW821-FHT09D05. The sequence goes on from NZ_JBWKOZ010000012.1 coordinate 153,821, forward strand.
GCCGCTTGGCATGCAGCGGGATCTCGAAGGCACCGGGCACGTCGAAGATGTCGATGAGCTCGCGCGCCACGCCGAGGCGGTCCATTTCTTCGAGGAAGGCGTCGCGTGCCTGGTGGACGATGTCGGAATGCCACTGCGCCTCGACGAATGCGATGCGCGTGCCGCGCGGCGAACCCGACGCGGTAACGGCAGAAAGGGGAAGGTCGTTGATCTGACTCATGGTGTGCCTCTTGAAAGCAGGTTTCCTGAATCAGGGCGCACGAAACCGCAAGGCTACCTGCGCGCACGACAAAGCAATGCACGCGGGCGAGCCCGCATTTCGCGCTCTCTTTCATCCGGACTGTGACCGTCGGCTTCGGAATCGCACCGAAATCTGCTGACCCTGGAGCTTGTTGCAAGCCCCAGGCGCTCGCGGGCTTGTGCGGCTTTTTTCAGAAGAGCCACCATTACCGCCGGTGGGGAATTGCACCCCGCCCTGAGAACGCTTGCCGCCCGGCGAACCGGACAGCGGGGGCGATTCTAGGAGCCCATCGCCGTACGGACCTGTCGCCCGCGTGGCAGACCTTCGCTCGAGCGGGGATTTTCTTCAGAAACGATACGTGGCGGCCGCAGTCACTGTACGGCGCTGGCCGTAGAAGCAGTCGCCGCGCGCCAGGCAGGTGGTGATCTGCACCTTGTCGGTCAGGTTGCCCACGTTGAGCGACAGGCGCAGTGGGCCGTTGTCCCAGGCGACCATCGCATCCAGCAGCGTGACAGAGGGCACGGGGTTGGCGTCCATGCCGTCCCATGACTTGCCGAGGTAGCGCACGCCGCCGCCCACCGAGAAACCCGACACGCCGCCGATCGTGAAGCGGCGCATCAGCCAGGCCGAGGCCGTGTGCTTCGGCACGCCCGAGATGCGCTTGCCCAGGTCGGCGCCGTTGCTGCGCGACACGCGCGCGTCGGTATAGGCGTACGAGGCGATCCAGTCCCAGTCGCGCCCGATGCTGCCCTTGTACTCGAGCTCCAGGCCCTTCACGTGCACCTCGCCGAGCTGGATGCTGTTGAGCGGGTTGGTCGGGTCGGTGGTCTTGCGATTGGTGTCGCGCAGGTCGTACACCGCCGCCATGAACGAGGTGCGCTGGCCTTCGGGCTCCCACTTCACGCCAGCCTCCCACTGCTTGCCGCGCTGCGGCTTGAAGGGCGTGTTGTTCACGTCCGCGCCGCCCAGCGGCAGGAAGGACTCGGCATAGCTCAGGTACGGCGCCCAGCCGCCGTCGGCCAGGTAGACGATGCCGGCGCGCTTGGTGGTGGCCTTGTCGTCGACCGCCACCGCGGGGCGGCCCTCGGTGTCGGTGGTGGCTTTGTCGTGGCGCAGGCCGAGCAGGCCGATCCAGCGGCCGTACTTGACCTGGTCCTGCACGTACATGCCGGCCTGCTTCTGCAGCACCGCGGGCTGCCGCGTGAGGAAGGTGGGCGCCGTGTAGTTGCCATACACCGGCGCATACACATCGAGCGCGCCCGCGCGGCCGCGGCCGGTGAGCTGCGAGGTCTCGTTGCGCTGGAAGTCCGCGCCGACGAGCAGCGTGTGCTCCACCGCGCCGGTCTTGAAGTGCGCCTCGGCCTGGTTGTCGATCAGCAGCATCTTGCCGCCGTTGAGCTGCACCACCAGGTCGCGCTCGATGGTGCGCTGGTCGGCGTTGAACACCGGTCGCGCCGGGCGACCGGTGAGCCGGTTGGCCGTGAAGCTGGTGTAGGAGGAGTTGTAGACTACCTTGCTCTCGGTCGAGCGCAGGTTCTGCCTGAAGGTCCAGGTGTCGTTGAAGCGGTGGCTGAACAGGTAGCCCAGCGAGGTGTTGCGCGTGTCGTAGCGGTCGAAGCCCGGCTCGCCGGTGAAGGTCGAGGTGGGAATCTGGCCGTACAGCGACGGCAGCAGCGTGCCCTGCCATGGGAAGAAGCCGATCAGCGAGCCGCTCTTGTCCTTCTGGTAGAGCGCCTGCAGCGTGAGCGAGGTGTCGGCGTTCGGGCGCCAGGTGAGCGAGGGCGCCAGCAGGATGCGGTCGTCGGGCACATGGTCGACCTGCGTGCCGCTGTCGCGGTTCACGGCCACCAGGCGATAGAGCCACTTGCCTTCGGTATCGAGCGGACCGGTGAAGTCGGCCGCGACCTGCTTGCGGTTGTGGCTGCCCAGCTGCACCTGCACCTCGCGCTGTTGCTCGGCCTGCGGCCGCTTCGACACCAGGTTCAGCACGCCGCCGATGCCGCCCTGGCCATAGAGCACGGAAGAGGGCCCGCGCAGCAGCTCGACGCGCTCCAGCATGTACGGATCTACGCGCGTGGTGTTGTAGGTGCCGTAGCTGCGCTGCAGCCCGTCGAGGTACTGGATGGCGTCGCCGCCGCGCACCTTGAACGAGTCGACGCGGCTGTCGAAGTAGCTCGACACCACGCCGGCCGTGTAGTTGGTGGTCTCGCGCAGCGTGAGCGCGCTCTGCGCCTCCATCTGGTCGCGCGTGACCACCGAGATGGCCTGCGGCGTTTCGATCAGCGGCGTGTCGGTCTTGGTTGCCGAGCTTCCGCGCTTCGCGACGAAGCCGGTCACCGGGCCGGTTGCGGTCTCGCCCGAATCGCCCGATACGGTGACGGTGGGCAGTGCCCTGCGGGGCTCGCCGGCTTCGTCTTTTTCTTCGGCATAGGCCGGTACGGCGGCGCTCAGCGCCACGGCGGTGGCCGCGAGCGTGGCGCGGCGGGTGTGTGAAAGGTGCCACGTCGGGCGGCGATGCTTCTTCGATGTCATGTGCAGCTTCTCCTGAGTCCTGCGGTAAGGGGAGTGGCTGCGGCGCGCAGCGGGGCGTGCCATGGCTTCTCGGATTCGGTTCAATCCGGACGAGCGCTACCGGCGGCTCGCTCAATCAAGGCTGGCGGCCGGTGGGTGTTGTAGGTTTTTCTTGCGTCGTCGGGGGGAGCAGCCGTTGCGGCTGCGGTCTTCGTTCCTTCGAAGACGGCTGGCGGCCCGTTGCGGGCGGCTGGCTGAGGCCGCGCGATTATAGGAAGAAAGGTGTCAGCGTCCGGAGAGGAACTGCGTCATGCGCTGCAGTTCGTCGTCGAGCGCCGCGCGAAAGGCCGCGTCGCGCGGCTTCTTGCCGGCATAGCCGAAGGCTGGCTTCAACCGGCCTTCGGGCGCGGTGACGTTGGCCCACCCGATCACGCGGTCATGCCACAGCATCGGCAGCGCGTAGTAGCCGAACTGGCGCTTGGGCGCAGGCGTGTAGGCCTCGAACTTGTACGTCCAGTCCCAGAGCAGTTCGAAGCGGCGGCGGTCCCACACGACGGGGTCGAAGGGCGCGAGCAGTCGCACCGCGTCGTCGGGCGCGTGGCGGCGCGAGGCCGGGTTTTCGTCAGCGGGCCAGTACCAGGTCGTGTCGTCGATGCGGCGGCTTGCGAGCAGTTCTTCGCGGGCGATGCGCAGGGCGGCCTGCGTTTGCGTCGAGAGATGCGGCGCGCCGTAGCCGAGCAGGCGCACGAGGTAGGTGAGGCTCGCGGCAGGCAGCGGTGCGTACTTGCGCACCACCAGTTCGATCAGCGCGGTGGCGCGCTGTGCGCGGCCGGCAGGGCTGTCGTCGGCGGGCTGGTGCGTCACGGCCTCATAGACCCGCGTGCCGCTGTCGCGCCGCACCACGCGCAGCATGCCGCGATAGTGCATTTCGTCGAGCAGGTGCGTGGTCGCGTTGCTCGAGCCGCCCCAGTAGTTCTTGATGCGGCCGTGCGCGAAGTGCTGCTCTACCTGTCGTGGATGTACTTGGCCGTGTTCCTGCACATAGGCCAGCACATCGGCGGCCTTGCGCCGCGTGTCGGCGTCCCATGCGCGCTTGGCTTCGCGCGGGTGCATCAGCGCAAGGTGCTCGCGCGGCAGAAAGCCGTAGTTGACGAGGCAGTCTTCTTCGACGGCGAGGCGGGTGTAGCGGCTTTCGAGATCGCCTGCGCGGTAGTCCTTCACACGGTGGCGCAGCGTGAGGTCTTGCGCGCGTGCGGGCGCGCGGATCGGGTCGGCCTGCACGAAGCCGAGCTGGCGGATCGCGGCGGGCAGCGTGGTGGGCTTGAACAGGGTGCGTGCTACCGCGTAGCGGCGCAGGTCGTCGAGGGTCGGGGTAGCCATGCTGCGGATTGCAGCACAAGCGGCCGCGTTCCGCTCGAGGCCATCCGGTCAGACGGCGCTTCGGTGCCGCTCGATGCAGACGTCCAGCGTTTCCGCGCCGGGCCGCTGCCACCAGTCAAGGTTCGAAAAGATCTCGACCTCGCTGAAGCCGGCGAAGCCCGCGTCCTCGACCCACCCGCGGATCTTCTTCAGCTCGACCACGCCGTCTCCCATCATTCCTCGATCACTCAGCAGGTCGCGCGTGGGCGTGAGCCAGTCGCAGACGTGGTACGCCAGCAGACGCTCGCGGCCGGCGCGGGCAATCTGCTGTTGCAGCTTCGGGTCCCACCACACGTGATAGATGTCGAGGGCCACGCCGAGCATGCCGCTCTTGCCTGCGTCGAGTTCGTCGCAGAGGTCGAGTGCGTGTTCCAGCGTGTTGATGCAAGCGCGGTCGGCCGCCTGCATCGGGTGCAGGGGTTCGATGGCGAGCGGCATGCCGACTTCACGGGCGTATTCGAGCGATGCGGCGATGCCGTCGCGCACCTCGCCGCGTGCGCGGCCGATGTTCTTGTAGGCGACCTTGCCTTCGAGCGCGCCGGGCAGGGCGCCGACCACCAGCACGAGACAGGGCGCATCGAGCGTCTTCGCTTCGTCGATGGCGCGGCGGTTGTCGTCGAGCGCGGCCTTGAGGCCAGCCGCGTCGGGCGCGGGGAAGAAACCGCCGCGGCAATAGCCCGAGAGGCCGATGCCGTGCGCCTTCAGTTGCTTCGCCACCTTGTCGAGCCCGACGGCTGCCACCTGGTCGCGCCAGGGGCTGATCGCGCGGATGCCGCGTTCGGCGCACTGGTCGATGATGCGGTCGAGCGGCACCTCGGCGCCAGATTGCTTGCGCACCGTGGCGGTGTTGATCGACAGCCAGTCGTGGTTTTGCGAGAAATCGCGCATGAGTTGCTTCAGCCTTCCACGCCGTGCAAAGCCAGCAGCGTCTTCATGCGCTGAACCGCCAGCTCCGGCTGCTCCAGCAGGTTGGCCGCATCAGCCAGCCGGAACAGCTCGGCGAAGTGGGGCAGCGAGCGCGTGCTCTGCTGACCACCCACCATCGTGAAATGCTTCTGGTGGCCGTTGAGCCAGGCCATGAACACCACACCGGTCTTGTAGAAGCGCGTAGGCGCCGCGAAGATGTGGCGCGACAGCGGCACCGTGGGGCCGAGGATGGCGTGGAACTTCTCGGTGTTGCCCTGCGCAAGCGCACCGAGGGCGGCGCTCGCGGCGGGGGCGATGGCGTCGAAGATGCCCAGCAGCGCATCGCTCTTGCCGTGCGTCGGTTCGCTGCCGAAGCCGTCACCGGCAATCAGCTCGGCGTAGTTGAAGTCGTCGCCCGTGTACATGCGCACGCCCTTCGGCAGGCGCCGGCGCATCGCAATTTCCTTGTCCTTGTCGAGCAGCGAGATCTTGATGCCATCGACCTTCTCCGGATGCGCCGCGATGATGCCCAGCGCCGTGTCCATCGCCGCATCGACATCCTTCGTGCCCCAATAGCCTGCCAGCGCAGGGTCGAACATGTCGCCCAGCCAGTGCAGCACCACAGGCTGCTTCGCCTGGCTCAGGATGCGGTCGTACACGCGCTCGTAGTCGGCCGGGCTCTTGGCCACGCGGGCCAGCGCGCGGCTGGCCATCACGATCAGCTTGCCGCCGAGCGCCTCGATGGCGGCCATCTGCTCTTCGTAGCCGCGGATCACGTCGTCGACGCTCTTCACGTCGTCGATGTTCAGGTGGTCGGTGCCGCAGCCTGACGCAACCAGTGCGCCCGGCATGTCCTTGGCTGCATCGAGAGACCGGCGGATCAACTCGAGCGAGGTCGGCCAGTCCAGGCCCATGCCGCGCTGCGCGGTGTCCATGGCCTCGGCCACGCCCAGGCCCAGCGAGAACAGGTGGCGGCGGTAGGCGATGGTGGTGTCCCAGTCGACTGCGCATTGCAGCCACGGGTCGATGGCCGCCAGCGGATCGGCCACCACGTGCGCGGCCGAGTAGGCGATGCGGTTGAACTTGATGCCCGCATCGGGCTTCACCGGTGCGGTGCCGCGCAGCGCGTAGGGCGCGAGCGTGCCGCCGGCGGTAGGGAGGTTCAGCGAAAGAGCCATGGCGAGGAACCTCAGACCTTCAGCGACGGCACATCGACCCAGCGGCGGTCCTTCCACGATTCGAGCGCCGCCTCGACCAGTTGCACGCCCTTGGCGCCTTCGGGCAGCGTCCACTTGTACGGCTCGTTCTCGACCACGTGGCGAATGAAGTGCTCCCACTGGATCTTGAAGCCGTTGTCGTAGACCTGCGAGTCCGGAATCTCCTGCCACTGGTCGAAGAAATTCATCATCTGCTTCTCGTCGGGGTTCCACACCGGGCGCGGCGTGGCCACGCGCGACTGGGCACGGCAGCTCGACAGGCCCGCCACGGCCGAGCCGTCGGTGCCGTCGACGTGGAAGGTCACAAGATCGTCGCGGCGCACGCGCGTGACCCAGCTCATGTTGATCTGCGCGATGACGGGTTCGCCGTTGTGGCCGGTGAGCTCGCAGGTGGCGTAGGCCGCGTCGTCGGCGGTGGCTTCATACGGCTTGCCGGCTTCGTCCCAGCGCTTGGGGATGTGGGTGGCGCCAATGCACGACACCGACTTCACCTCGCCGAACAGGTTGTCCAGCACGTAGCGCCAGTGGCACATCATGTCCAGGATCATGCCGCCGCCGTCTTCCTTGCGGTAGTTCCAGCTCGGGCGCTGGATGGGCTGCAGGTCGCCTTCGAACACCCAGTAGCCGAACTCCAGGCGCACGCTGAGCATGCGACCGAAGAAGCCGGCGCGGCGCAGCATGTCGAGCTTGCGCAGGCCGGGCAGGAAGAGCTTGTCTTGCACTGCGCCGTGCTTCAGGCCCGAGCCTTCGGCCAGGCGTGCGATCTCGACGGCTTCGTTGAGGTTGGTGGCAATCGGCTTCTCGCAGTAGACGTGCTTGCCGGCGCGGATGGCCTTGGCCAGCAGCGTGGGGCGCATCTGCGTGGTGCCGGCGTCGAAGAAGATGGTGTCGTCCTTGTTCTCCAGGGCCTTGTCGAGGTCGGTGCCCCAGCGCGCGATGTTGTGAGCCTTGGCCAGCGCTTCCATCTTCTCGGCGTTGCGGCCGATGAGGATCGGGTCAGGCATGACCTTGTCGCCATTCGACAGCGTGACGCCGCCTTGCACGCGGATGGCGCAGATCGAGCGGATCAGATGCTGGTTCATGCCCATGCGGCCGGTGACGCCGTGCATGATGATTCCTAGACGTTGGGTGGCCATCGTTTTCTTCCTTGAGATGCGAGAGAGATTGCAGATCGAAGCGGGGGGCTTCAGTAGACGGAACGCATGGCGTCCCACGAGATGCCGGCGCCGGGTTTGCCGGTGGCAAAGCCGGGCGCGGTGGCGAGCGAGGACGGGTCGAGCTGCCCGTCGCGGATGGCGAGGCGCACTGCGCCGTCGCTTTGTTCGTACAGGCCCGGGTGGGCGCGCAGCAGTGCCTGCTGTTCAGCTTCGGGAGCCGCGGCAAGGCCGTTGACGTAGTGGTGGCCGTTGCGCTCCACGTGCGAGAGGCTGAGCCAGGAGACCAGCGCCAGGTCTTGTTGCACGCCGATGCCGGCCTGCATGGTGAGGTCTTCGCCGGAGAGGAAGTAGCGCGGTTTTTCCTCGGAGGCGTTCCAATGCGCGCAGCGCGCCGCGTTGATGACCGACTTGTAGAAACCCTTGCAGCTCTTGCTCGAAACACCGGTGTAGCCGAGCGCGCGGGCCTGCACGAAGGCGTCGAGCGTGGCGTCGGATTCATCGATGAGCAGCGGAATGCGCTTGCCGAGCGCTGACACGTCGCGCTGCAGGGCTGCATCGCGGCGGATCGGCTGTTCGACGAAGACCGTCTTCTGCGCGAGCTTCCACAGCATGGGCGTGGACAGCATGCGGTCGAGGAAGACGCCGAAGTCGTCCGCATCGGCGTATTGCTCATTGCCGTCGAGCGTCACGAGCTGTGCGTGGCCGTCTATCACGCGGGCGATGCGTTGGAGTCGGTCGATGTCCTGCGCGGTGTTGCCGCACAGCTTGAGCTTGAAGTGCGTGAGACCGTAGCGGCGCACGGCCGCTGCGAGCGTCGTGGGCAGGCCGTCGGTTGGGGCGTCGGGCACGGCGTCGCTGTCGTCGATGGCATCGGCGAGGCCCACCGTGTGGCGCGCCGCGATGCGCGTGCGCGGCGATTGCCTCGCCAGAAAGCTTGGCATATCGGAGCCTGCGAGGTCATCCGCCAGGCCGCTGCCTGCGATGTCGATGCCGCTCAGGTTGCCGCTCATCGCCGTCGCGAAGCTCACGCCGCTGTGCAGGCATAGTGCGTCGAGCAGCGCGCGGTCGATCAGCGCCGGGCCGTAGCTGGCCACGAGCGGCTGCAGGCCCTTGGCCTTGGCGCGCGCCTGCAGTGCGGCGTAGTTAGACGCGAAGTGAGTCCAGGCGGTCTGTGCATCGGGCTCGGCCGTGTAGGCCTCGCGCGCGTCGCGCAAGGCGAAACGTAGTTGCTCGAAGTTCTGTTCATTGGTGAGGGCTGGGTTCTTGTCGAACCACTTGGGCACCATCATCTCGGCGGCGCAGCCCTCGTCCGTGCGGCCGTCCGAAAAGCGGATGCGGGCCTTCACGTAGACCTGCGGGCAGGCGGTGACGGTGGCCGCGCCGAAGCGGAACGGCAGCCGCAGCGTGACGTTGCGCTCGGCAAAGCGGATCTCCTCGACGTGAAAACGGATGGCATCCATGGCTGGCGCTTTCAGTGGTCCAGGATGCCCTGCGAGAAGAAATGCGCGCGCACCAGCTTCGTATATGCGCCGAACTCGGCCGAGGCCATCATGTCGAGCGTGCGCGGGCGCGGGAGGTCGATGTCGTACACCGCGGCAATGGAGCCGGGCCGCTCGCTCATCACGATCACGCGGTCCGACAGGAAGATGGCTTCCGGAATGCTGTGGGTGATGAGCATCACCGTCTTCTTCGACGCCATCCAGATGCGCTGCAACTCCAGGTTCATCTTCTCGCGCGTCATCGCGTCGAGCGCGCCGAAGGGCTCGTCCATCAGCAGCACCGACGGGTCGTGCAACAGGGCACGGCAGATCGACGCGCGTTGCTGCATCCCGCCCGAGAGCTGCCAGGGGTATTTGCCCTCGAAGCCCTTCAGGCCGGCCATTGCCATCAGCTCGCGTGCCCGGGCCCGCGAAGCCTCCTTGGGCAGATGGCGCATCTCGGCCTGAAGCAGGATGTTGTCTTCCACGCTGCGCCAGGGCAGCAGCACCGCGCTCTGGAACACGATGCCCACGTCCTTCTGCGGACCCTTGATCGGCTTGCCGGCCAGCGTGAGACTGCCGCCGCTGATGGGCAGCAGGCCCGCCACCATCTTCAGCAGCGTGCTCTTGCCGCAGCCCGAGGGGCCGACGACGGAGACGAACTCGCCTTCCTTGATGGCGAAGTCGAGTGGCTTCAGCGACTCGACCGGGCCGTCCTTGCTTTGGTAGATCTTCGAGACGCCGCGCGCTTCGATCAGGTTGACTTGGGACATTGAATGCGTGAGAGGTGGCGGCAGCGAAAGGCGCGCGGGTTCGAAGGCAGTGGCAGGTCAGGGCAGGAAGTCGAGGGTCACGTAGTCTTCGGGCTTGCCGCGCGTCGATGCATCCATGCCGCCGTACTGCACCAGCAGGTCGAGCGAGTCGCTCACGTTCTTCATCGCCACGCGGTACGGGCGCTGGTTGGCCGTTTCCTTCGTGTGATAGAGCGCCACGCTCTGCTTCATGCCGACGATCAGGGTGTCGCGCACGCCAGCCTTGGGGTTGGCCTTGAGCATTGCGTCGACCGCGGCCTCGGGGCTCTTCTCGGCAGCTTCGGCGGCCTTGGTGGAGGCGCGCATGAAGCGCTTCACCAGGTCGGGGTTCTCGGTCAGCAGGTTCTTGTTGGTGATGATCCCGGAGCTGATCTGGTTCACGCCGGAGTCGGCGAAGCGGATCGGCGTCACGGGCTTGCCGGTGGCGTCCTGCAGCTTGATGGCCTGGTCCATCACGTAGCCCAGCAGCAGGTCGGCCTGGCCGTTGGTCACGGCATTGAGCTTGGTCTGGCCGTCACCCGAGACGATCTTCACCTGGTCGGCCGTGATGTTGTTGACCTTGAGGAAGAGGGGCCACATCTGCGACATCGAGTCGCCGGGCGTGACGGCCACCGTCTTGCCGATGATGTCCTTCGGCGTCTTGATGTTCTTCTCGGTGAAGCCCATCACCGACATCGGGCTCACCTGGAACAGCACGCCGGTCGACTTCAGCGGCGCGCCCTTGGCGGCGGCCTTGATCATGGTCGTGACGTCGATGTAGCCGAAGGTTGCCGACTTGGCGGCCACCGCCTGCGCGGTGACGGCGGAGCCGCGGCCTTCCTGGATGTCGAGGTCGATGCCTTCCTCGGCGTAGAAGCCCTTTTCCTTGCCGAGGAAGAAGGGCGCGTGCTCGCTGTACAGGTACCAGTTGAGCATCAGCGTGACTTTGTCCTTGGGCTTGTCGCCCTGGGCCTGCGCAGGAGCGATGGCGAAGGTGGCGAGCGCTGCTGCAGCGAGCAGCGAGGGAAGCAGTTTCTTCATGGTCTTGTCTCCGGGAGTTGTTGGCTTTGCGAAGGAACTTGAAACGGAAAACTCAGTTCGCGTGGCGCTGCGAGGCGTGCCAGGGAATCATCACGCGCTCGACCAGGTCGACCGCGACGAAAAGAATGACGCCGATGCTCGAGAGAACCACCAGCGCGGCGAACATCAGCGGCAGGTCGAAGTTGCCGTTGGCAACCTGCAGCACGTAGCCGATGCCCGAGTTGGAGCCGACGAATTCACCGACCACCGCGCCCACCACGGCCAGCGTGACCGACACCTTCAGGCCGCTGAAGATCGAAGGCAGCGCCTGCGGCAGGCTGATCTTGAGAAAGGTCTGCAGGCGGCTCGCACCCATCGAGCGCGAGAGGTCGAGCATGTCGGGCTCGACCGACTTGAAGCCCATCACCGTGGACACCACCACAGGGAAGAAACCCAGCAGGAAGGCGCTGATCACCTTCGGGAAGATGCCGAAGCCGAACCACACCACGAACAGCGGCGCGATGGCGACCTTCGGGATGCTCTGCGAGAACACCAGCAGTGGATAAACGTACGACTCGACGACGCGCGAGTAGGCGATGACCATCGCAATCGGAATGCCGATCAAGATCGTCAGGCCGAAGCCGCCCAGCGTGGCGAGCGTGGTCTTCCAGCTTTCGGCGAGCAGGCGCGGCCACTCGGCGACGAGCTGCTTCACGACCTCCCACGGCGGGGGAATCAGGTAGGCCGGAATCTTGAAGAGGCGGATCGCCAGGTCCCACAGCACCAGCAGCAGCAAGATGAGGATGAAAGGGCGCAGGGCCGGGGAGAGCAGGAGCTTGCGGAACATGGCGAGGGCCGGGGCTTTCAGGGGACTTGCTTGCTTACTGTTGAACCGAGAGCCCGGCTGCCTTCACGAGCTGTGCGTTGCTCGCGATCTCTTCCTTGATGTAGGCGTCGAACTGCTCGGGCTTGAGCGTCCAGGCGTCGGCGCCGAGCTTGGCGAAGCGCTCCTTCACCTCGGGCGTGGCCAGCGCCTTCGCCACCTCGGCGTGCAGGCGCTCGACGATGTCGCGCGGCGTCTTGGCGGGCGCCATCATTCCGATCCAGAAGTTGAACTCGGAGCCGGGCACGCCGGCCTCGGTGGTGGTGGGCACGTCGGGCAGGGCTGCGGCGCGCTTGGGCGAACCGACGGCCAACGCCAGCAACTGGCCTTCCTTGATCTGGCCGATGACCGGAGCAATGGGCGAGAAGTAGTAGTCGACGCGGCCCGAAAGCACTTCGGTCACGGCCTCGCCCGATCCCTTGAAGGGAATGTTGGTAGCGTCGATCTTGGCGGCCATCTTGAACTTCTCGGCGTTCAGGTGCGTGGCGCTGCCCTGACCGGCAGAGGCGAAGTTCATGCTGCCGGGCTTGGCGCGCGCGGCGGCCAGCAACTGGGGCAGCGTCTTGATGTTCTTGCTGGGCGAGATCACCAGCGCATTGGGCAGCGACGAGATTGGCGTGACCCCCGCGAAATCGTGCACCGTGTCGAACGGCAGCTTGGCGAAGGTCGAAGGGCTGACCGTGTGCGACGACGAATGGATCATCACCGTGTAGCCGTCGGGCGCGGCCGTGGCCACCGCCTGCTGGCCGATGGTGCCGCTGGCGCCGCCGCGGTTGTCGACCACCAGCGTCTGGCCCATGCTGGCGCTCATCTTGTCGGTGATGGCGCGGGCAATGATGTCGGTGGTGCTGCCGGCCGCGAAGGGGACGATCACGCGGATGGGCTTGCTGGGGTAGCCGTTCTGCGCGGCGGCCAGGCCCGGTAGCAGTGCAGCGATGCAGGTCAGCGAGGCAACGACGGTGGTGCGTGCAGTGCTGGCAAAGAGCTTCATGGATGTCTCCGCGCGGTCGGGCCGCTTTCTTGAATCAATCAATTCACCAATGAGTGAATTATCGATTGTAGGAACGGCTGCGCCGCAGCGTCAACGGCCGCTGCCTAGTAGATACCCGGAGAGTGCGAAGACGCGCTGATGAAGCTCAGTGCAGGACGTAGCCCAGCACGAGATCAGTCATGTGCGAGAGGCGTTGCGCCATTGCCTTGGGCGCGCGCAGGTCACGGCCGAAGATGGCCGAGAGCGTGTGGTTGTTCGAGAGGTAGAAGTAGCAGAGCGACGCGATGGAGATATAGAGCTGCACAGGGTCCACGCCGGCGCGGAACAGGTTGTCGCGCCGGCCGCGCTCCAGCACGGTGTCGAGCAGCTGTACCAGCGGCGAGTTCATCTCCTGGATGCGCTCGGAGCGCTTGAGGTGCGCCGCGCAATGCAGGTTCTCGCTGTTGAGCAGCGTGATGAACTCGGGGTGCTCGAGGTAGTAGTGCCAGGTGAACGAAACCAGCTGGCGGATGGCCTCGACCGGCTCGATCTCGTCGAGATGCAGGCGCTGCTCGGCCTCGCGGATGTCGGCGTAGGTACGCTCCAGCACCGCGAGGAACAGGTCGTCCTTGCTGCCGAAGTAGTAGTAGATGAGGCGCTTGTTGAGGCCCGCGCGCTCGGCGATGCTGTCCATGCGCGCGCCGGCGAGGCCGCGCGCGGAGAACTCGTCGCGCGCCGACGCGAGGATGGCGAGCTGCGAGCGGTCGGCGTCGCGTGAGCGGGGTTCGATCACTTCGGCGGCGTCGGGTGAGGGGTCCTTGGAGGCCTTCATGGCGCGAATTTAACCAATTGGGGAATTAACGCAAGGCGTCTGGAGCGGGCGCACATAATTGCCGAAGACATTTGCAGCTGAGGTTCTACTTCTCATGAGTACATCACAACCCGCGGGCCACCTGATCGTGGAGTGCCTGGTCGAACAGGGCATGGAAATGGCGTTCGGCGTGCCTGGCGAAAGCTTCCTGGCGGTGCTCGACGGCTTTCATGCGTACCGCGATCGCACGCGCTTCATCGTCAACCGGCAAGAGGGGGGCGCGGCCTTCATGGCCGAGGCGCACGGCAAGCTCACCGGGCGGCCGGGCGTGTGCTTCGTCACCCGCGGGCCCGGCGCGACGAACGCATCGATCGGCGTGCACAACGCCTTCCAGGATTCGACGCCGATGGTGCTGTTCGTCGGCGACGTCGGCAGCGACTTCCGCGACCGCGAGGCTTTCCAGGAGGTCGACTACGGCAGCTTCTTCGGGCCAAGCACCAAGGGCTTTGCCAAGCGCGTGGAGCGCATCGACGATGCGAACCGCATTCCCGAGTACATCGCGCGCGCCTTCGCCACCGCGATGAACGGACGGCCGGGGCCGGTGGTGCTGGTGCTGCCGGAGGACATGCTGCGCAGCGAGACGACGGCTCGGCCGCTGGCGCGCGTGGAGGCGGTCGAGCCCTGGAGCGACCCGGGTGCGCTGCGCACCTTGCGCGAACTGCTGCTGAAGTCGCAGCGCCCGCTGGTGATTGCCGGCGGCGGCGGCTGGACGACGCAGGCCGCGCAGGCGCTGCAGCGCTTTGCGGAGAACTGGCGACTGCCGGTGGCGAACGCCTTCCGCTTTCAGGACGCTTTCGACAACCACCATCCGCTGTATGCGGGCGATGTCGGCATCGCGATCAACCCGAAGCTCGCGCAGCGCGTGAAAGACGCCGACCTGATCCTGGCCATCGGTCCGCGCCTGGGCGAGATGACGACCGGCGGCTACACGCTGCTCGAAGCGCCCAAGGCGAAGCAGACGCTGGTGCACATCCATGCGAGCGCCGAAGAGCTCAACCGCGTGTACCAGGCCGACCTGGCGATCAACGCCGGCATGAGCGCGGCCGCGCGCAGCCTGGAGGTGCTGAGCGCGCCGCCGACGCTGCCCTGGGAAGAATGGACGCTGCAGGCCCACGCCGACTACGAGGCCAACCTTGTGCCGCAGGCGCTGGCCGGCATGCCCGCCGAGACGCCGCGCGGGCCGGTCGACATGGCGGAGGTCGTCGCGCTGCTGCAGAAGCACTTGCCGGCGGACGCGGCCATTACCAACGGCGCGGGCAACTTCGCAAGCTGGGTGCATCGCTACTTTCGCTATCACGGGCTCGCGAAGGGCGCGAAGACGCAGCTGGCGCCGACCAGCGGAGCGATGGGCTATGGGGTGCCGGCCGGCATCGCGGCCAATCTTGCGACGGGGCGCGTGGCCTTCACCATCGCGGGCGATGGCGATTTTCTGATGACCGGGCAGGAGCTGGCGACGGCTGCGCAGCACGGCGGCAAGAGCATCGTCGTGCTGCTCAACAACGGCATGTTCGGCACCATCCGCATGCACCAGGAGCGCGAGTACCCCGAACGCACGAGCGGCACTGCGCTGCGCAACCCCGACTTCTGCGGCCTCGCGCGCGCGTATGGCTATGCGGCCGAGCGCGTGACGGAAACGGCGCAGTTCGAGGCCGCGCTGCTGCGTGCGCTGGCGGCCGATACGGGCACGCTGATCGAGATCCCGCTTGACCCCGAAGTGATCACCACGCGCGGCACGCTGGCGTCGATCACGCGTTCGGCGAAGCAGCAGCAGGCGCAGGGCTGAGCGCCGAGCGATGTCGGGTCACTTCGTCGCGCAGGGACGGCGAGCGCAGCTCGAACACGTCGAACAGGCCGAGCGCGTCGAGGGCGGGGATCAGGGAGACCAGGTCTTGCTCGGCGGCGTGCCTGTCGGCGGCCGATGTGCCTGCGTCTTCGAGGATGCGAACGTTGGCGAGGAAGGCGCCGACCGATCCCTTGCGCAATGTGCGGCCGTTTACGACGGTGAAGTCTGCGCCGTCGGGCAGTACGTCTTGGGCTTTCATGGATGTTCCTTGGATGGGTTGGTGAGGATGAACTCGATGCTAGGCAGCGGCGCGCGTTCGGGCTTGCGGCGCGGGGCCAATCGATACCTCTGGCGGGCCAACCATGGCTGCTGAGGCCCCTGTGAAGCTCTGGATCAACGCCTACGAGGCGCCGCGCGTCACGGACTACCACGCGCATGAAACCGGCCAGCTGTTCGCACTGCGCGAGGGGTTGCAGGTCATCGAGACGCCTTCGGGCCGCTGGGTGCAGCCGCCGGGGTGGATCGGCTGGATCGCACCGCGCTGCGCCCATGCGGCGCAGAGCTTTGGTGCCACCGCGGGCTGGAGCTTGCACATCGACTCGATGATGGCGGCGTCCTTGCCGGACGGGCCGCATGTGTTTGCCGTCACGCCGCTGGTGCAGGGGCTGATCGACCGGCTGACTTCGATGGATGCCACCGAGCCCCTGCTGGAGCCGCGCCGTGCACGCCTGGTGGGCGTGCTGATCGATGAGCTTGCGGCGAGCGCCAGGCCGTCGCTGCACCTGCCAATGCCGCAGGACAAGCGCCTTGCCGCGATGGCTGCTGCGGTGGCCAATGATCCGGCGTTGCCGGACAGCATCGACGAATGGGCCGATCGCATCGGCATGGCGCGCAGGACGCTCACTCGCCGTTTCGCCGTGGAAACGGGCCTGAGCTTCGCGCAATGGCGCCAGCAGGCGCGGTTGCTGAAGGCAGTCGAGTTGCTGAGCCTGAAGGAGCCCGTGACGGCGGTGGCGCTGACGGTGGGCTACAGCTCCGTGAGCGCCTTCATCGAAGCCTTCCGCAAGCACTTCGGCCGTACGCCGTCGCGCTTCTTCGAAGAAAGCGTAGCCTTGCCGCAGGCGAAAAAAAAGCCCGCGTGAAGCGGGCTTTTTGATTCAGGAGCGCGAGGCCCCTGAGCGCTTACTTGACGTGCTTGCCGATCAGCGCGGCCAGTTCGAACATCGACACTTGGGCCTTGCCGAAGATTTCCTTCAGCTTGGCGTCGGCGTTGATGTTGCGCTTGTTGGCCTTGTCTTGAAGGTTGTTCTTCTTGATGTAGTCCCACAGCTTGCTCACGACAGCGGTGCGCGGCAGCGGCGTCGAGCCGACCACAGCGGCGAGTGCCGGGCTGGGGGTCAGGGCCTTCATGAACGCGGCGTTGGGCGTGCGCTTCTTGGCGGGAGCAGCCTTCTTTGCGGGAGCGGCCTTCTTGGCAGGAGCCTTCTTCGCCGGAGCAGCCTTCTTGGCAGGAGCAGCAGCCTTCTTGGCCGGTGCAGCCTTCTTCGCAGGAGCCGCCGCCTTCTTTGCGGGAGCGGCCTTCTTTGCCGGAGCTTTCTTGGCCGGAGCCTTCTTTGCAGTTGCCATGGTTGATTTCCTTTTTTGGTTGAACACTCACCAATGAAAAACTTGCGTCTCCAGTGGCAATGCGGATGCTAAATGAGAAAAAACGCGTTTCCAAGGGAAAAAGCGCTTTTTTCATTGGGAGTTGTTGTTTTTTCAGAGGGGAGAAGCCCTGTTTTTCACGTTCGGCGCCCAGGCCATGTCGCAAGCACCACACCCGCAAGGGCAATGACGAACGCAACCAGCTGTGGCGAAGAGAGGTTTTCGCCCAGCACGAGCACGCCGACGAGGGCTGCGCTCACGGGCAGCATCACGGCGAAGACACCCGCTTGTGCGGCTGGTACGTGGCGAAGTCCGGTCATCCAGAGCCACACCGTCCAGATGCTTGCAGCGAGCGCATAGACCACGAGCAGCGCCCAAGTGCCGAAGCGCACCCCGGTGAAATCGAACTGCAGCGCGAACCAGATGCCGAAGGGCAGCGAGAGCACGAAGCCCCACAGGTTGATGAGCGAGGCGATCCGCTTGGGCCCCAGGCGTCCCGTGAGCGACTTGCCGATCACCGCATAGGCCGTCTCGCAGAGCACCGCGCAGAACACCAGCAGGTTGCCGAGCCAGGGCATCGATGCCGACGAAGCAGAGGGCGATGCTGGTGCGTGCGCAGGCGAAAGTGCCAGCAGACCGATGCCGAGCGCGGCGCATGCGATGGCCAGGCCGACGCGCACGGTGATGCGCTCGCGCAGGAACAGCCAACTCGCCACGGCCACGCACGCGGGGATCGACGCCATGATCACGCCCGCCGACACCGCGCTCGTGAGGCTTACGCCGAACAGCATGCAGATCGAGAACATGAAGTTGCCGAGGAACGACTCGAGGAACACCAGCCAGCGCGTGCGCGCGGTCATCGGCGGTTCGTCGGGTGTGCGCTTGAGCCAATGCGGCATGGCCAGCGCGGCGATGCCGAAGCGCAGCCATGCGAGCAGCAGCACAGGAAAGGCGGCGACAAGGGGCTTGGAGAGGGCGACGTAGCCGCCGACGAGCGACATGCTCAGGGCCAGGCAGCCGTAGGCCACGAGGCGGCCTGATGCGGGAGCAGCGGAGTTCAATAGACTGAAGTTCTGTAGTTGCGGAGAAGGCGGTTTCGATGATGCCCCACGTTTTTGTTTACGGCACGCTGCGCCGCGGCGGGCGCAACGACATCGCGCGATATCGGCCCGCGCCGGTGTGGGTGGGCGATGCGTGCATTTCCGGCACGCTGTATGACCTGGGCGCCTATCCGGGTGTCGTGCTGGGTGGGGTGGGGCGCGTGAAGGGCGAGGTCTATGTCGTCGAGCCCGCGGTCGAGGCAGCACTCGACGTGCTCGAGGAAGTGGCTGACGATGACTCAGGCGAGTACATCAAGCGGCAGGTGCGCGTGGATGTTGGCGGGCAGTGGCTCGATTGCCTGGTCTACGAGATCCATCCGACGCGCGTTGCAGGCCGCCACGTGATCGAAAGCGGGGATTGGATCGCGCATGCAGTGCGAATCGATGCCTCGTTTTCACAACCGAAAGATTGATTGCGCATTGCGAAATCTTCGGCTGCTGCGCCGCAATATTTTTTCTCGATATGAGAAAAATAATTTTGCATTGAGAAATATATCTGTAAGTGGTTGATTTTGTTGATTGAAAAATATGTCTTCTATAAGACATAAGAGTCTGCAGTACGATTACAGTAACTCCACGGCCGCAGCGCCCAACCTTCAATCAACCTCACGGAGTGACCATGCCCCAGACCCTCACAGAACAACTCAGCCGCGAACAGCAGATTGCCGCCCTCGAAAAGGAATGGGCCACCGATCCGCGCTGGAAGGGCGTCAAGCGTGGCTACAGCGCGGCCGACGTGGTGCGCCTGCGCGGTTCGTTCCCCATCGAGCACACGCTGGCCAAGCGCGGCGCAGAGAAGCTCTGGGACAAGATCAACGGCGGCTCCAAGAAGGGCTACGTGAACGCGTTCGGCGCGATCTCCGCTGGTCAGGCGATGCAACAGGCCAAGGCTGGCCTGGAAGCCGTGTACCTGTCGGGCTGGCAAGTCGCCGCCGACGGCAACAGCTCCGAGACGATGTACCCCGACCAGTCGCTGTACGCCTACGATTCGGTGCCGACGATGGTCCGTCGCATCAACAATACCTTCCGCCGCGCCGATGAAATCCAGTGGGGCCGCGGTGTCAACCCGGGCGACAAGGAGTTCATCGACTACTTCCTGCCCATCGTGGCCGACGCGGAAGCCGGTTTCGGCGGCGTGCTCAACGCCTTCGAGCTGATGAAGAACATGATCACGGCCGGCGCAGCTGGCGTGCACTTCGAAGACCAACTGGCTGCCGTGAAGAAGTGCGGCCACATGGGCGGCAAGGTGCTCGTGCCGACGCATGAAGCCTGCGAAAAGCTGATTGCCGCGCGCTTTGCAGCCGACGTGCTGGGTGTGTCGACCATCGTCCTGGCCCGCACCGACGCGGAAGCCGCGAACCTGATCACCTCCGATCACGACGCCAACGACAAGCCCTTCCTGACGGGCGAGCGCACGCAGGAAGGCTTCTACCGCGTGAAGAACGGCCTGGAGCAAGCCATCAGCCGCGGCGTGGCCTACGCGCCCTACGCAGACCTGGTGTGGTGCGAAACCGGCGTGCCGGACATCGGCTTTGCCCGCGAATTCGCACAAGCCGTGCACGCCGCCTGCCCCGGCAAGCTGCTGTCGTACAACTGCTCGCCTTCCTTCAACTGGAAGAAGAACCTCGACGACAAGCAGATCGCCTCGTTCCAGGAAGACCTGTCGGCCCTGGGCTACAAGTACCAGTTCATCACGCTGGCCGGCATCCACGTCAACTGGTTCAACACCTTCCAGTTCGCCCACGCCTACGCCCGCGGCGAAGGCATGAAGCACTACGTCAACATGGTGCAGGAACCCGAGTTCGCCGCGCGCGACAAGGGCTACACCTTCGTGTCGCACCAGCAGGAAGTTGGCGCCGGTTACTTCGACGACGTGACCACCGTGATCCAGGGCGGTTCGTCCAGCGTGAAGGCGCTGTCGGGCTCGACCGAGGAAGAGCAGTTCCACTGATCGGGTGATCGACCCTCGCGGGTCGGTCTTTCGATAGACAGATATTTCGCTGTCACTTTCAGCCCGGCCGCGTGCCGGGCTTTTTTGCGTCCGTTGCGTGCTCAGGCTTCGAGGCGCACCTCGCGCACGCCGCGGCCCAGACGCTGGCGCAGCAGGGTGCGCAGCGTGACACCGTCGGCGTAGCCCACCATGCCGGCGATCTGCTCCAGGCTCTTGTCGCTGGTCTTGAGCAGGTGCACCGCGCGCTCCACGCGCAGGTCCTGCACGTAGGAGAGGGGGCTCTTGCCCAGCACCTGCTGCATGCGGCGGGCCAGCGTCCGTTTGCTGGTGCCCGCGGCCTGTGCGGCCTCGTCGAGTGAGAAGCCGTCGGCCAGCCGGCCGCGTGCCCAGCGCTCGAAGCGTTCGACCAGCGGGTCGGAATGCGAGAGGTGGTCAGAGATCACGTAGGCCGACTGCGACGGCCGCGAGTCGACGATCAGGTAGCGCGCGACCAGCGTCGCGAGTTCGGGGCTGGCCTGGCGCACGATCCACAGCGCCATGTCGACATGGCTCAGCGCTGCGCCGGCCGTGACCAGGTTGCCGGAGCTGACCAGCATGCGTGAGTCTTCCAGTTGCACGGCAGGGTAGCGCTGGCGGAACAGCGTGGCCAGCCACCAGGTCGTGGTTGCCTTCTGGTGATCGAGCACGCCCGATTCCGCGAGCACGAAGGTGCCGATGCAGGCGGCGGCCAGATTGGCGCTTTTGCTTGCGCGTTCCTGCAATGCGGCGCAGGCGTCGCGCACGTCGGGGCGACACAAGGCGGGTTCCAGTGTTTCGGGCATCTTGCAGCCGAGCGCTGGAACGATCAGCCAATCCGCGGACCCGGCGTCGAGCGCGCGAGCCACCGGAACGGTGAGCCCCTGCGAGGTTCTCACCCGTTTGCGAACGCCCGTCACCGTGACTTCGAACGGCGCCACGTCGAGCTGCAGCATGGCCGCGAGTTCGTTGGCAGTGGTGAACACGTCGAGCACCGTGGACAGGCCGGTGTCGAACACGCCATCGAGAGCGAGTACATCGAGCTTCATGGCCATAACGATATTAAAGATGTCAAAAACGCCAATAGCTCCAGAGGCAACGGCTGCCTAGAGTCCATACCAACGCCGCGCAATGTCGCGCGCCGTTCAACTCAGGAGAAGACCCATGATCAAGTACGCACTGTTCGCTCGCCTCGAAGCCAAGCCGGGCAAGGAAGGCGATGTAGAGAAGTTCCTCGAAGCCGGCCTTGCGATGGCGCGCGACGAGAAGACCACGCCGATCTGGTTTGCGCTGCGCCTGTCGCCGAGCACCTTCGGCGTGTTCGATGCGTTCGAAGACGAAGCCGGTCGCCAGGCTCATTTGACCGGCCCGATCGCCCAGGCGCTGATGGCGAAGGCTCCCGAGCTGTTCGCCAAGCCGCCGTCTATCGAACCCATTGAAGTGCTGGGACTCAAGAATGCGGCGCCCGCGTCCTGAACGGGCAGCGGCTAGAATTGCGAACTCTGCACTCAACAAGAGCGAGAAAGGCACCTTGGTTATGACACCGCGAACTACTCCGCAAGGATTCAGCGGCTTTTTCTTCACTGAAGGAAAAGGCCGGTAGCCCCGCGCTCGCTGGTTTCTGCCAGCTTCACAACCAAGCAAAGCGCGGCATCCACCGCGCTTTTTTGTTTTTCTCCCCGAGGTTTTCTTCAAATGATCCAGATCACGCTCCCCGACAACTCGCGCCGCGAGTTCCCCGGCCCGGTTTCGGTGGCCGAAGTCGCCCAGTCCATCGGACCCGGCCTGGCCAAGATGACGGTGGCCGGCAAGGTCGACGGCAGGCTCGTCGATGCCAGCGACGTCATCGACCATGACGCCAGGCTGCAGATCATCACGCCCAAGGACGACGAAGGCCTGGAAATCATCCGCCATTCGACGGCCCACCTGGTCGGCCATGCGGTGAAGCAGCTCTATCCGACGGCCAAGATGGTGATCGGGCCCGTGATCGACGAGGGCTTCTACTACGACATCTCGTACGAACGCCCGTTCACGCCCGAGGACATGGCCGCCATCGAGGCGCGCATGCGCGAGCTGATCGCGCAGGACTACGACGTGATCAAGAAGATGACGCCGCGCGCCGAAGTCATCGAAGTCTTCAAGTCGCGCGGCGAGGACTACAAGCTGCGCCTCGTCGAGGACATGCCCGACGAGCAGGCCATGGGCCTGTACTACCACCAGGAATACGTCGACATGTGCCGCGGCCCGCACGTGCCGAACACGCGTTTCCTGAAGGTCTTCAAGCTCACGAAACTGGCTGGCGCCTACTGGCGCGGCGACGCCAAGAACGAGCAACTGCAGCGCATCTACGGCACGGCCTGGGCCGACAAGAAGCAGCTCGACCAGTACATCCAGCGCATCGAGGAAGCCGAGAAGCGCGACCACCGCAAGCTCGGCAAGGAGCTTGACCTGTTTCACATCGACGAAGTGGCGCCGGGCGTGGTGTTCTGGCACCCCAAGGGCTGGGCCGTGTGGCAGGCCGTCGAGCAGTACATGCGCGGCATCTACCGCGACACGGGCTATTGGGAAGTGAAGGGCCCGCAGATCCTCGACAAGAGCCTGTGGGAGAAAACGGGCCACTGGCAGAACTATCGCGACAACATGTTCACGACGGAGTCGGAGAAGCGCGAATATGCGCTCAAGCCGATGAACTGCCCGGGCCACGTGCTGATCTTCAAGAGCGACCTGCGCAGCTACCGCGACCTGCCGCTGCGCTACGGCGAGTTCGGCCAGTGCCACCGCAACGAACCCAGCGGTGCGCTGCACGGCATCATGCGCGTGCGAGGCTTCACGCAGGACGACGGGCACATCTTCTGCACGGAGGACCAGATCCTCGACGAGTGCATCGCGTACACGGAGCAGCTGCAGAAGGTCTATGCCGACTTCGGCTTCACGGACATCCTCTACAAGGTCGCCACGCGGCCCGAGAACCGCGTCGGCTCCGACGAGCTGTGGGACAAGGCCGAGCACGCGGTGATGGAATCACTGCGCCGTTCGGGTGTCGATTTCGTCATTGCACCGGGCGACGGCGCCTTCTACGGCCCCAAGATCGAATACACGCTGCGCGATGCCATCGGCCGCCAGTGGCAGTGCGGCACGATGCAGGTCGACTTCAACACGGCCGAGCGCCTGGGCGGCGAATACGTGACGGAATCGAGCGGCCGCGCGCACCCTGTGATGCTGCACCGCGCGATCGTCGGCAGCCTCGAGCGCTTCATCGGCATGCTGATCGAACACCACTCGGGCGCGCTGCCTGCATGGCTCGCTCCGGTGCAGGTGGCGGTGCTCAATATCAGTGAAGGACAGGCCGATTACGCTGCGCAAGTTGCGAAAGCGCTGCAAAATCAAGGGCTTAGGGTTCAGCTTGACCTGCACAACGAGAAGATTACGTATAAAATACGGAAGCATTCGTTGCAAAAGCTCCCTTATATCGTTGTCGTAGGCGACAAGGAAAAGGAAGCAGGTGCCGTCGCAGTGCGCGCCCGGGGCAATCAAGACCTCGGTGCAATGTCCCTCGAATCGTTCGTGCAACGGCTCGTCCAGGATATTGCCGACAAGCGTTGATTTGTCTTCGGAACACCCCATATGTTTCAAAGCCAAATCATGCCGTTTGTCCGCGAGGACTGACCGGTGTTCGCTACAGATTTTGTAGCAAATTTTGAAGGATTCTGACCATCGCTACTGCATTCCGCGACCGCCGCCACCGCGAGGAACGCCAACACCGCCTGAACCGGGAAATCATGGCCCCGGAAGTCCGCCTGATCGGCCCGGATAACGAGCAATTGGGTGTCGTGAGTCTTGCCGAGGCTCTGCGCCTTGCCGGTGAGCAGGACGTGGACCTGGTGGAGGTCGTCGCGGCGGCCAACCCGCCCGTGTGCCGCCTGATCGAGTACGGCAAGTTCAAGTACCACGAGCAGAAGAAGGCAGCCGAGGCGAAGTCGAAGCAGAAGGTCATCGAGGTCAAGGAAATCAAGTTCCGGCCCGGTACCGACGATGGCGACTACAACATCAAGATGCGCAACATCAAGCGCTTTCTTGATGAGGGCGACAAATGCAAGATCACGCTGCGCTTCCGCGGCCGCGAGATCACGCACCAGGAGCTCGGTCTGGCTTTGCTGCAGCGTATTCGCGACGAACTGGGTGACCTGATCATGGTCGAGCAGTTTCCGAAGCTCGAAGGCCGGCAGATGATCATGATGATCGCGCCGGGCCGCAAGAAGGCTGGTGGCGCTGCGCCGAAGCCGGCTGCAGATGCCGCTGCCGCGCCGGCAGCGTCGCCCGCAACAGCCTGAGCGTCAGGGTTGCAGTAGAGAAGAGAAGGTTCGAAGGGATTTCGCCCTTGCCAGCGCCTCGCAAGAGATGCCGGCAGGGGCGGGATAAAGAAGTGTCTCGGGGCCAACAAGTCCGTGGAGCATCCATGGCGCCTCACGAGCACAAACTAAAGGAGCATTCATATGCCCAAAATGAAGACCAAGAGCAGCGCGAAAAAACGTTTCCGCGTTCGTCCCGGTGGCACCGTCAAGCGCGGTCAAGCCTTCAAGCGTCACATCTTGACGAAGAAGACCACCAAGAACAAGCGTCACCTGCGTGGTGCAGTCGCAGTGCATGAGACCAACATGGTTTCTGTCGCCGCCATGCTGCCCGGCCGTGGCATTTAACTCAGACGAACAAGGAGTACACACATGCCTCGCGTCAAACGTGGTGTAACGGCTCGCGCCCGCCACAAGAAAGTTCTCGCACTCGCCAAGGGTTTCCGCGGTCGCCGCGGCAATGTCTTCCGCGTCGCCAAACAGGCGGTGATGAAGGCAGGCCAATACGCCTACCGTGACCGCCGTACCAAGAAGCGCGTGTTCCGTCAGCTGTGGATCGCGCGTATCAACGCCGCCTCGCGTGAACTGGGCCTGACCTACAGCCAGTTCGCCAACGGCATCCGCAAGGCCGGTATCGAGATCGACCGCAAGATGCTTGCGGACATCGCCGTGCACGACAAGGCCGCTTTTGCCGGCATCGTGGAGCAGGTCAAGGCCAAGCTGGCTGCTTGATTCTGCACAGCAGGGGTGCTGCCTCCGGGCAGCTTCCTGCGCCCACGGCTCAAGGGCTGGCGCTTGAAAAGGCTCCAGCTCTTTTTTATTTCCCCTCGAAGATTTTTGTTGCTATGAACGAGTTGGACTCCCTGGTCGACACCGCACGCGCCGCCTTCGCCGAAGCGAAAACGCCCGCCGAGCTCGAAAACGCCAAGGCCCAGTTCCTCGGCAAGTCGGGCCGCATCACCGAGCTGATGAAGGGCATGGCCGCGCTGAGTGTCGAAGAGAAGAAGTCCCGCGGCGCAGCGATCAATGTCGCCAAGCAGGCCATCGAGGCCGCACTGACCGACCGCCGCCAGCAACTGGCCGACGAAGAACTCTCGCTGCAACTGCGCGCCGAAGCGCTCGACGTGAGCCTGCCGGGCCGCCGCCGCATTCCCGGCGGACTGCACCCCGTGAGCCGCACCCTCGAGCGCATCGAGGAGATCTTCTCGAGCATGGGCTTCGACGTGGCCGACGGCCCCGAAGTCGAGAGCGACTGGCACAGCTTCACCTCGCTGAACAACCCACCGAACCATCCGGCGCGTTCGATGCAGGACACCTTCTACGTCGACATCAACGGCGACGACGGCATTCCCTACAACCTGCGTCCGCACACCAGCCCGATGCAGGTGCGCTACGCGCATCAGCACATCAAGAAGTACGCCGCCGAGTTCGCAGCCGCTGCGGCCGACACTACCGGCACCGTGAAGGCGCCCGAGATCCGCGTGATCGCCCCGGGCCGTACCTACCGCGTCGACAGCGACGCCACCCACTCGCCCATGTTCCACCAGTGCGAAGGCCTGTGGCTCGGCGAGAACGTGAGCTTCAAGGACCTGAAGGTCGTCTTCACCGACTTCTGCCGCACCTTCTTCGAGCGCGATGACCTCGTGCTGCGCTTCCGCCCGAGCTTCTTCCCGTTTACCGAACCGAGCGCCGAGATCGACATCCAGTTCGCGAGCGGGCCGCTGGCCGGCCGCTGGCTCGAGGTGTCGGGTTCGGGCCAGGTGCATCCGAACGTGGTGCGCAACATGGGCCTCGACCCCGAGCGCTACATCGGCTTCGCTTTCGGCATGGGCCCCGACCGGCTCACGATGCTGCGCTACGGCGTGAACGACCTGCGCCTCTTCTTCGACGGCGACCTGCGTTTTCTCTCGCAGTTCCAGTAAGCACCCCTCCATAGAAAAACCAGATCGAGATCGAAGAGATGCAATTCCCGGAATCCTGGCTGCGCGAGTTCTGCAACCCGCCCCTCGACAGCGCCGCACTGGCCGAAACGCTCACCATGGGTGGCTTCGAGGTCGAAGAGCGCCGACCGGTGGCGCCGCCCTTCACGCGCATCGTGGTCGGCGAAATCAAGGAAGCCGAGCAGCACCCGAATGCCGATCGCCTGCGCGTGTGCCAGGTCGACGCGGGGCAGGGCGCCTTGCTCAATATCGTGTGCGGCGCGCCCAATGCGCGCGTTGGCATCAAGGTGCCTTGCGCACTCGTCGGCGCCGAACTGCCGCCGGGTGAAGACGGCAAGCCCTTCCTCATCAAGCTCGGCAAGCTGCGCGGCGTCGAGAGCCAGGGCATGCTGTGCTCGGCGCGCGAACTGGGTCTGAACGAAGACCACGGCGGCCTGCTCGAGCTCGATGCCGACGCGCCCATCGGCGCCGACGTGCGCGACGTGCTCAAGCTCGACGACGCGCTGCTCACGCTCAAGCTCACCCCCAACCTGGCGCACGGCCTCAGCGTCTACGGCGTGGCGCGCGAACTCGCCGCGCTCACTGGTGCGCCACTCAAGACCCCTGCCATCGCGCCGGTGGTGACGTCGTTCGCCGACGTGTTGCCGGTCAAGGTCGAGGCTCCCGAACTCTGCGGCCGCTTCTCGGGTCGCATCGTGCGCGGCGTCGACACCAAGGTCGTCACACCGGCATGGATGGTCGAGCGCCTTGCACGCTGCGGCCAACGCAGTGTGACGCCGCTGGTCGACATCTCGAACTACGTGATGTTCGAATACGGCCAGCCCAGCCACATCTTCGATCTCGACAAGATCCACGGCGGCCTCACAGTGCGCTGGGGCAAGGCGGGCGAACAGCTCAAGCTGCTCAACGGCACGACCATCACCGTCGACGAGAAGGTCGGCGTGATTGCCGACGACCGCGAAGTCGAATCGCTCGCCGGCATCATGGGCGGCGACGCCACCTCGGTGACCGACGACACGCGCAACATTTACGTCGAGGCCGCTTTCTGGTGGCCCGAGGCCGTGCAGGGCCGTTCGCGCCGCTTCAACTTCTCGACCGATGCGGGTCACCGCTACGAGCGCGGCGTCGATCCGAGCCGCACTGTGCAGATCATCGAGCGCATCACGCAGCTGATCGTCGAAATCTGCGGCGGCGAGGCCGGCAGGATGGACGACCAGACGCTGAGCGTGCCTGAAGCTGTGCCCGTCACTCTGCGCGTCGAGCGTGCGGCGCGCGTGATCGGCATGCCGCTGACGCAGGCGCAATGCGCCGACGCACTGAATCGCCTCGGTTTCGCGATCACCGAAGGCGAGGGC
This sequence comes from Variovorax sp. GW821-FHT09D05, assembly GCF_059416325.1. Taxonomy (NCBI): domain Bacteria; kingdom Pseudomonadati; phylum Pseudomonadota; class Betaproteobacteria; order Burkholderiales; family Comamonadaceae; genus Variovorax; species Variovorax sp. GW821-FHT09D05. Next base: position 181,422 of record NZ_JBWKOZ010000012.1, read on the forward strand.
ACGTTGACCGTGACCCCGCCGCCGCATCGCTTCGACCTGCTGATCGAAGAAGACCTGATCGAGGAAGTCGCGCGCCTGATCGGCTTCAACAACCTGCCGACCACCGCGCCGCTCGCCCCCATCACCGCCCGCGTGCGGCCCGAGGCGCAGCGCAGCCGGTTCGCGGTGCGCCGCAGCGTCGCAGCGCTGGGCTATCAGGAAACGATCAATTTCAGCTTTGTCGAAGCGCATTGGGAGCAAGACCTCGCAGGCAATGCCAACCCGATCAAGCTGCTGAACCCCATCGCCAGCCAGATGAGCGTGATGCGCTCGTCGCTGCTGGGCTCGCTGCTGCAGGTGCTCAAGTTCAACCTCGACCGCAAGGCGCCTCGCGTGCGCGTGTTCGAAGTGGGCCGTGTGTTCATGCGCGACGACAGCGTTGCCACTACCGACAGCACCGTGCGCGGCGTGAACCAGCCGATGCGCGTGGCGGGCCTCGCCTGGGGCGACGCCGACGAGTCGCGCTGGGACGGCAAGCCGCAGCGCGTCGACTTCTACGACGTCAAGGGCGACGTCGAAGCACTGCTCGCGCCGCTGGTGCCCAGCTTCGAAGTGGCCGAGCATCCGGCCCTGCACCCGGGCCGTTCGGCGCGTGTGCTGGTTGGCGGCAAGGCCATCGGCTTCGTCGGCGAACTGCATCCGCGCTGGCGCCAGAAGTGGGACTTCGCCCAAGCGCCCGTGTTGTTCGAACTCGACCTCGACGCCGTCACGGCGCGCCCCGTGCCGGTGGCACAGCCAGTGCCCAAGCATCAGGCCGTAGAGCGCGACCTTGCCGTGGTCGTGGCCGAAGCCGTTACGCACGATGCACTGGTGCAGGCCATTCGCTCGACGACAACTGCGCAGGGACTGCTGCGCGACGTGACGCTGTTCGACATCTATCGCCCGCAGCCGCTGCGCGATGGTGCCGTGGCTGCGCCGGGCGCGCTGGCGCAAGGCGAGAAGAGCATGGCGGTTCGTCTCAGTTTCCAGAGCGACAACGCCACCCTGACGGACGAGCAGGTCGAGCCCGCAGTCCGTGCAATCGTCGAACAACTGGACGCCAAGCTCGGCGGCCGCTTGAGGGGATGATGAGAATGAACGCTGCCGAATTCACGCTCGAGGCTCTCGAAACGCCTGCGCTCACCAAGGCGCATCTGGCCGACCTGCTGTTCGAGCAGATCGGCCTGAACAAGCGCGAGTCCAAGGACATGGTCGAGGCGTTCTTCGAGCTCGTGGCCAGTAGTCTCGTCGAAGGCACGGACGTGAAGATCTCGGGCTTCGGCAACTTCCAGATCCGCGTGAAGGCGCCCCGGCCGGGCCGCAACCCGCGCACGGGCGAGGCCATTCCGATCGGCGAGCGCCGCGTGGCCACGTTCCACGCGAGTGCGAAGCTCAAGGAGCAGATTCATGGAAGCATCGACCAGAACGGCGCATCTGAAGTCGAGTGGAGCCTGGGCGCCGAATAGTGCTTGGTGCTGCGCGCCTGCGTAGAGTAATCTCTCAGGTTTCCCGCGCACAGTCTTGATTTCAATGGAGAAAACGCTCCCTCCGATTCCCGTCAAACGCTACTTCACCATTGGTGAGGTTGGCGAACTGTGCGGCGTCAAGCCGCACGTGCTGCGTTATTGGGAGCAGGAGTTCACGCAGCTGCGGCCCATGAAGCGGCGCGGCAACCGCCGCTACTACCAGCACCACGAGGTGCTCATGATCCGCCGCATACGCGATCTGCTCTACGACCAGGGCTTCACGATCAGCGGTGCGCGCAACAAGCTTCAGGAGCTCGTGCAAGGTGAACGCGACCGTCGCAAGGCGGGCGAGGTGCCGCTCGACGGCATGGAGGCCATCGAGATCGACCAGGAAGAATTCGATGCCGCCGTGGTGCAGGATTCGCCCTCGTCGTCTGCCACGCAGACGGTCGACCTGTCGCAGTTGTTGCACCTGCGGCGCGAACTCTTTGAAATTCGTGAGCTGCTGACCCTCGGACGCTGAATTTCAACCGCTATAATCGAGAGCTTCGGTGTGTGGCGCAGCCTGGTAGCGCACTTGCATGGGGTGCAAGGGGTCGAAGGTTCGAATCCTTTCACACCGACCAGTATTGACAGGGGTTAGCAGCGTAGTAGTTGCTAACCCCTTTGTCATTTCTGAGCTGCGTGCCCTATTGGTGCCCTAAAACGTTGAGTTGCCATTCGTCAAGGATACGTGTGATCGCCGCTCAACGGCTCGATGCTTAAGGTGTTGCCGCCGTGTGCGGCCAGCCGCCTAACACTGTCAGCCCCGGCGCCCACTTCTCGATGGGCAAACGCGTGCCTCTGCTTCACGGGTAATCCGGGCTGCCGCCCGAGTCGCTCATCGGCAACGCCGCCCAGAGACAGCCTCGTGCTGATCACCTGTCCGACCAGTTCACACGGCACCGAGCAACGATTTGCGTGCCACCCGAGACCAAGCAGGTGCAGGTGGCGATGCTCAAGCCTGGCAATGGCAAGACGCATCGGGCGTACCTCTCGTGCTACTGCACGACCACTTACGATGCGCTGCGCGCCGTAGTGTTCGACTTCGCCGAAAGCCGTGGCGGGCAGCATGCCTGCGCGTTCCTCGGGCGCCCAGGTGAGCACGGCTGACCTGGCATGCAGGTGTGTGACGACTTCTCGGGCTACAAGGCGTGCTTCGAACTCGGCATCACCGAGGCCGGCTGTCTGGCGCATGCAAGGCGCAAGTTCCATGAGCGGTGGGGCAATCACGGAAGCCCAGTCGGCGAGCAGGCGCTGAAGTTCTTCGGCGAACTCTACGAAGTCGAGCGTGCCGTCGCCGACTTGGCCTTTGAAGAGTGCAGACGCGTGCGCCAGGAGCAATCACGCAAGGTAGCCGAGGCCCCGGGCATCAATGGCTCACCGCACAGCGACAGACGGTGCCTGAAGGGTTATGCCACAACCACAGCCAAAGCCATCGACTACGGCCTGAAGCGCTGGGTGGCTTTGACGAGCTACATCGACGCCGCCGATCTGCCAGTGGACAACAACCAGGTAGAGAGCCAAATTCGGCCCATTGCCCTAGGGGGGCGAACTGGTTACTCGCAGGCAGCTTGCGCGCTGGAAAGCGCGCCGCCGCAGTAATGAGCCCGGTGCACTTGGCCAAGATCCATAGGCATGAGCCGTACGCCTGTCTCAAAGACGTGCTGGAGCGATTGCCGACGCAGCCGGCGAGTCGCATCCAGGATTTGCTGCCGCGCCGCTGGGCGTCTCCCCTTGCGAACTGACAGTGGATGCCAGCGCTATCGAGCGAGCCGCAACTCACTCGTGCACGCCTGTGAGGCAGAATTCCCCGATTGCCGAGGAGGGGCGACATGACCAAAGAAGGGGCACTACTGTCCTTTGCCGACCTGTTGGAAGTGGCCACTGTCTGCGCGCCGCAAAGGGACTACGAAATGCAGACGGAACTCGTCGAACAGTGCCGCTCGATGCGCCGCGCATTTGTCGCAAAGATGCCCGTTCGCCACCTTTTTCGATGTGAGATCTGCGGCCTTCAAACTGGCGAGGTGCTCATGCACTTCGAAGACCCAAAGCAGCCACTTCAGGCTGAGTCAAATCGTCTCATGTGGGGAACACCAGCTGGCCACTATGTGGACATACATAAGTCCGAGTTGCACCGCATGCTTGTGCACGGCGCAGACCTCTCGCCCGCGTTCCAGGCCCTCCTCCAACAGGCTGCGCCCTGACCAATTGTTTTCAGGCGTCTACGTCAAGATGCCATCGCCGTGCGCTTACCCATTGGCAATAGACTCTTTGCCTGTTCGCCATTTCACGCGACTAGTATTGATAGAGGCTGGTAAGGCGGCAGTTGCTAGCCTCTTTTTAATTTTTTGATAGCCGTGCCCTACGTTGCGGCACTTCGTCACGCTAGTGCTTAACATGATACGGGACCAGACGCGTCAGTGCTGCCTCGGAGATACTTGATCTCAATGAGCCCGCGAATTCTGTTGATTTGGGAGCAAGGAAAAAACCTTGGTCATCTTGTCCGGCTCAGGGAGTTCTCCGCGCAAATCAAACGCCGTGGAGGTGTTCCGGTCTGGATCGTGCCTTCCAAGTTTGCTGGGCAATTACTCATCTGGAGCACAGATGAGTGCCACGTGGCTCCAGTTGTAGGGAAGGAGGGTAGTCGAGTCGTGCGAACGCAAGGGCTGCATGCGATACCTCGATGCTTCGCCGATATCCTGCTGGCAGTCGGATTTTCAGATGCCAGTGCGCTAACACATGCGCTGAGGCAGTGGGTGAAGTTGTTCGACGAGCTGAAGCCAGACGCGGTCGTTTGCGACTATTCGCCCGTTGCGCTGCTCGCCGCGTGCTGTCAGGCGCTTCCGGTCGTGCAGTTGACCAACGGTTTTGATGCGCCTCCAGGCTCGTTCCCAGCGTTCTCTGGCGGGCCTGACTATCCCTTGGGCGGCGACTCCGTGACGCCTAGCGTCGAACATCTGGCCAGCTCGATCCATGAAGCGAGCAAATCCATCGGGAGAGTACGTACGCTTGAGGAATATCTTGCGTGGCCTACAAAGGTGCACGATGGATTGCCTGAAACCGATCCCTATGGCGTGCGCTCAGGCATGCGCCATATCGGCCCCGTCACGCTCGACGCTACGGCTTTTCGGTCTGACTGGTTGGAAGGTCAGCAAATGAATGGCAAGCGAGTCTTCGCTTACATGCGAGGATCCGCGGGAAGCATTCTCACGATTTTGGAGTCACTGAAGTCGGCAGAGGCGAGCGTGCTTTGCGTCTGGCCAGAGGTGCCACAAGCACACTTGGAGCGTTACCGCGGCAGTTCGATCTGGATTGAAAGAGAGCCCGTAGACCTGACCACTGCGCTCGAGCGCGCAGATGCTGTGGTGAACTATGGATCGGCCGGTGTCGTTGCTTCAACGCTACTGGCTGGAAAGGCCCAGCTGATGGTTCCGATCGATCTGGAAAAGCATCAGTTGGCACTTCGGATGCAGGCTCAGGGTTTGGGCCTCGCCTGGTTTCCCGGTCGAGAACCGATTCGTGCTGCGATCGACGGCCTTCTAAGTGATACCCGTGTGCGGGCGGCGGCACAAGTTGTAGCTGGTAGGTACTCGGACGGCCGACTGGTGCGAGATCGCACCGAGTTGTTAGACGCATTGGTTCTAGAACCTCACATTCTCATGCCCGATTCAGCTTGGTTGCCGTTGGGACACCATGGGAATTAACTATTTGGAATTAATCTAAATCCCCAACTTCTAGTCGGCATTGAGCCACTCTCGCTAAACATTTTCCTTTTGCGCTGGATGTATTGGAGAGAACCGTAGGCCAGTCGCAGTAGGTTGGTCTAGCCAGAGGCAAGAGGATTGCGCATGAGGGCGTAACGCCGTCGCCAATGAGGCGCGGATTGACTCGCTGGCTTCCATTTCGGCGGTTCGCAGGACACGTCGGGGCTGAGAAATGGTCGCAATCGTCAGTGGCAATAGTCTGGGACTGAGCCTGGGCTCGTTGGCAGTTTTGGGGGGACGGGGAGCTCAAGGCGCTGCTGGGCAGGGGAGGAGCGGCGAGCAGGCGTTCGTTAACGCAGCGACAGGCAATCTCGTACTGCAGAGCGGGGATGACCTGTTGGTCGGCAGGGGCCTGGACGTTCAGAGCGTACGAACATACAACAGCCAAGGCTTGCTGGATGACGACAATGCGGACAACTGGCGGGTAGGGGCGTTCGGGCAGTCCGTCATCTTGACGGGGATTCTGGGTGCAGCCGGCAGTAGTCTTGCTCGGGTAGATCGCGATGGAGCCCAGGCCATCTATGTCTGGGACGCCTCGAAGAGTCTCTACGTCAGCAGCGATGGCGCAGGTGCCTTTGACACGATCGACTACGACGGCGGCGCCTCGGAGTTTGTTTGGACCGATGGAGCCACCGGAGCCTCCGAGCGCTACCAAGCCAGCGGTCAGGGCCGTCTTCTGAGTGCCTCGGACGCGGACGGAAATACTGCCAGCTACCTCTACAACAGCAACGGTACGGTCCAATCGGTAACCGATGCCAGCGGCGAGGTCACCCATTACGACTACGTCGGCACGCAGCTGAATGCAATCCGCATCGAAGATGCGAGCGGCGCAAGTCGTACGCACGTGCGCTATGCATACGATTCCGATGGCCGTCTTTCGAGTGTCTCGGTCGATCTGACCCCGGAAGACGGAGATGTCTCCGACGGCAACACCTACGTTACGACGTACACGTACGACGGCAGCAGTCACCGGGTTGCCAGCGTCGTCCAAAGCGACGGCACGTCGTTGACCTTCACATACGTCCAGTCTGGCGGCATCTACAAGGTCGCCACCGTCACCGACGGGCTCGGTGCAGTGACGCAGTTCGCGTACGACACCAATGCGCTGACGACAACTGTCACGGATCCCCTTGGAGCGCAAAGCGTCTACGAATACGACACCCAAGGTCAGCTCCTGCGGCTGCGCCAAGGGGTGACCGACAACAACGCGAGCGGGGCCAATGTTGTCGACTATGCCTACGATCTGCAAGGCAATGTGCTGCAGATCACCGATGGGCGAGGGAATTCAGTCGACCTGACATACGACTCTCGAGGCAACCTGCTCAGCGAAATCGATGCGACCGGGAACACCCGCGTTCGTACCTATGGCGCTGGCAATCAGCTGCTGACGGATACCGTCTATGCAACGGCGGCAACCGCCGGAGCGGCCGCCTCCCAGCCCGAGACCGTGCGCTACGTCTACGCGCAGGGCAACTCGCGGCAGTTGCGATTCGTCATTTCGGCTGAAGGTGGCGTGACCGAGTACCGCTACGACAGCTTCGGGCAACGTACCGCATCCATTCAGTTCAAAGGGGGAGCGTACGACCTCGCCGGACTCGCTGGGGATGCATCCGTTACCGAAAGCGAAGTCGTTACCTGGCGCCAGACACAGGATCTGGGGCAGACAGCTCGCATGGACCTTGCATATGACGCACGAGGCTCGATCGTGAGCAGTGCGGAGTATGCGGAAATCGGTGTTGACGGAGAAGGAATCAGCGCATCCGCCGCAGTCACCCACTATATCTACGACGCCCGCGGCCTGCTCCTTCAGAAAATTGAACCGGGCAGCTCGAGCGCGGTCACCAGCTATACCTACGATGGCCTGGGGCGCGTACTCAGTGTACAAGCGCCGAGTCTGGACGGAAGTACAACTCCCAACACGACCATCACCTCGTATGACGACGCGAATGGCAAGACAGCTGTCACTCTCGCGAATGGGCTGATTACCACCTCCGCCTTCGATCATGCGGGCAGGCTGGTCAGCACCACTCAGCACAGTGTGGGAAGCGGGGTGTTGGGTGTAGCGACATACAGCTACGACGCTCGAGGCAATCTGCTGATGAGCGAGGATCCCACGGGAGCTCGCAAGTGGATGCTCTATGACGAGATGGGGCGCAAGATCGCGGACATCGATGCGACGGGCGCATTGATCGAATACGTGTACGACACGGCCGGACTTCTTCGAGAAACGATTGCGTACAGCACCCCGATCGATACCGCGGCTCTTGTGAACGAGGCGGGGCATCCAACCACCGCGTGGTCGAGTACCAACACGCAGACGAGTCTTGCGGGCTTGCGCCCGCAGTCCCAACCGCAGGACCAGAAGGTCTGGAACTTCTACGACAACGCCAACAGACTGATTTTCAAGGTCGACGCGCTCGGCTACGTCACCGAAACAGTCTACGACGGTGCTTCACGGGTGGTCTCGAGCACTCGTTTGGCCAACCAGATTGACGTTCAGGAGATTGAACGCGCCCAAGAACAGAGCGCAAACTCGTCAGTGACGGGCGCGGATGTTGTGCGCGTGGCTCTCGGTCGCCTTGGAGCGATTCCTGTCACGCTGAGTACCAATGCCAGCTCCGTGTCAGCGGGCTCGTTGGTTTACTTGGAAGCCAAGGTCGAGGGGGTAGGCGATGCGGGTGTGGTGACGTTTTTCAGGGGAAACATCATCCTTGGGACCGTCCCTGTCGTGAACGGCATTGCAGGCCTCGAGACCGATTGGCTGGAGTCGGGTCTGAACAATATCCGAGCTTCCTATACGGCCCAAGGCCAGTCACTAGCGAGCGTCTCGAAGGCGGTCTCCATTGTCGTGACCCCGGCAGAGAGCTCGGCGAGCTTGTCGCTTTCAAACTCGGAGATCGTCAGCGGCAGCGCGCCTGAGCTCACGATGTACCTCAACAGCGTACTTCCCGAGGGGTTCACGGGGGGCGGTGGGGATGTCCGCTTCTATGCCAATGGCATCCTGCTTGGCGTGGTTCCTGTCGTGGACTACATGACATCTCTGTCTGCACCAATTTTTCCGGTTGGCGATGTTCTGATTCGCGCTGTCTACTCCGGAGATGCGAAACACGCGTCGACATTCGCAGAAGCACGGATACGGGTCGAAAAATCTCAAAGCGATCTTTCTCTCAAGGCGGCCTCGACTGGAACGGGCCTCAGATTGACGGCTCAGGTATCGAGTGACGCCGAGTACAACCAGCCGTTCGTTGGTGAGGTTGCTTTCTACGACGGAACCGCCTTCATTGGACGCGGCACTGTTGTGAATGGGATCGCGACGCTCGATGTCAACTATCCCGCCGATCCTACGGGGCATCCACCTGCGTTCCGCGCGCAGTACAGCGGAGATGCCTATCGCCTTGCTACCCAAGGTTCCGCATACTTGGGAGCGACGCTGCTGGATCTAGAGGCCTCCGTTACCCAGGTAGCGCAGGGCAGTCCGGTCACGATCAGGGTGCGTGTTATCGACGATATGTCGAATCGGCAGATCAGATTTTTTGCCGACAATCAATATATCGGAAGTGCTCAGGCAAGCGGTGGCTGGGCGACCCTCACCGTTGACTACCTACCTGTTGGTGCGCAGGTCGCCATCAGTGCCAGCATCTTGGACACTGACCGTATCAGTACGGGGCATCTGGCGATCGAGGTCACCGCTTCCGCTCAGAATCCCGCGGCACCTGTCGTACAGCCTCTAACGATCAGTCCGACCGCCATCGTAGTGACTGTCGGAGAGCCAATTGGAATCGGTATCACGGTTCCTGGTTTGTCTTACCCATCGCCGAGCTCCTTTCTCGTCTTCGATGGAGAAACACTGGTCGGCAAGGCGCTCTACCAAGAAGACGGGAAGATCTTTTTTCCGACTCTGTCAACCGGTACACACAACCTGACGATTGTGTATGAAGGAAACTCCTGGCAGGAGGGGCCGATCTCCGTAGGGCAGGTGGATGTAACGGTCGAGCGCGATGAGCCCGATATCGAGTTGACCACGTCGATGCCCGATCAGGTTTCGGTTGTAGGCAAGCCGATCGCGATCTCGGCAAGGGTCAATTCCACTTCGGGGATACCCGCTGCGGGCACCATCAACTTCTACAGTGACGGTGTGCTGATCGGGTCCGCCAACCTCGTGGGCGGTGTGGCCACCATGACGTGGTCGGGGGGGACCATTGGCACGCACCGCATCACCGCCAGTTACTCCGGCGATGCGAATCACAAGCCTTTCGCGATCGATCAAGCATCGCCAAACGTGCTTATTCAGCCCATCGTCTATGACGCTTCGGTTTGGTGGAGCGCCATCGATGTCAGCACCGAGCCCGAAGTGCCCAAGGCCGGATCTCCTGTGAGCATCAAGGCCTCCATTCGGGGCAGTTATGAGTTGGGTCCCACCCCGACGGGCACGGTCCATGTCTTTGAAGGCGGTCAGCTGCTTGGGAGTGGCTCACTGATCGACGGGGTCTTCACGTTGAGTGTGCCCAGCTTGTCGGCGGGTGTTCACAACTTGAGATTTTCCTACGAAGGAAGCCAGCTCTATGCGACCACGGAAGGGTATTCGCAGGTTGTCGTTGAAAAATATCAGACGAGTGCGACGCTCTCAGCGTCGGCCACAAGCGTTGTTCAAGGCCAAGCGGTCACACTGACTGCGAATGTCGATGGTGGGACACCCGCTCCAAGCGGGCAGGTGAATTTCTTTGCGGGAAGCACGTGGCTTGGCTCGGCAGAGGTGGTCAATGGTCAGGCAGTCCTGGTGACCAACTACCTGCCTGTGGGTGGCAACGTCACCTTGAGCGCGGTGTACTCCGGAGATGAGCTGCACCTGGACAGCGTCGCTGCGCAGCAGCCGTTGATACAGGTCAGCGCGGGTGGACAAAACATCCAACCCCCCGCAACACAGGCAATGTCTGTTGTTGGGCCAAGTTACCCGACCGTCGGCCAGCCCATCGAGCTCGCGCTGGAGTTCCCCGGTGGACAGGATCTCGCGGGTGGACACTACACCGTCTTCAATGGACAGACGATTGTAGGCACCTACCAGGCGGATCTCGCGTCGCCAGGACGAATCCGGATCGAGGGGCTGCCGGCAGGATCGATTGATCTTAAAGTCGTCTTCACCAAGGGGTCTGTGACGGGCGTTGCGCAGTATCAAGCCTATGTTGACAAGGCTTCCACAGGCGTATCGGTTTACACATCCCCGTCCAGCGCAGTTGCTGGACAGCCTGTGACCTTCACCATCAATCTCCGGAATACGAGCAACAGCGGGACTAAGCCACCGTTCACCGGTTCGGTCTACATCTTGCTGAACAACGGGGTCAGCGTCGGTCCGGCCACCGTGGTGGATGGCGTTGCGACTTTCACATCCAGCACCCTGCCTTTGGGGAGTCATCAGGTTCGCGTGCAGTACTCAGGTGATGCAAATCATCTGGGCTATTCCTCCTCCTATTGGGGCTTCGAAGCCTGGCTCGATATTCGTGTTGACAAGCCTGCTTCGTACGTGGACATCCTCACGTTCGAGGCCGAAGATGGAGCACCCGTGCGCCTGAGAGCGCAGCCCGGAGGCAGCGGCCAGCCAAGGAGCGGAACCATCACTTTCTACGATGGGCAAACCTTGCTGGGAACTGCTTCGTTGGCGGGTGGGGTCGCCGAGTTGTTGGTGACCGGGCTCTCGGTGGGGGAACACCAGATCCGCGCCGTCTATTCTGGCGATGGGAACAATGCTGCGTCCGAGACAACCAGCGTCGTGACAATTGTCAAGGCATGGCCACAGCTGGAGAACCTGAGTGCCACGCCCCTTCCTGCGACCGGCTCTCTTTCTGTACGGGTCTCTCGGACGGACAACTCTCCGATCGATGGAGTAGTTAACTTCTACCAAGGATCTCACTTCTTGGGATCCGCTCAAGTCGTCAATGGGATCGCAACGCTTCCGGCAGCCAACCTTCCTGGTGGAGCTCAGAATTTCACCGCGATCTACCTTGGCGACGAGCGCACGCAAGTATCCGAATTCAACTTCGAACAGATCGTTCAGACCGAGGAGCGCACGACACTCTACGTCGATGAGAGCGAAGCTGATCGGCGAGTCGATCAGGTGTACCGAAAAGACGGGAAGATCCAAGGCTACCTGGACGAAGAAGGCTATCTGACGGAGTACAAGTACAACGCGGCGGGAGAGCTTGTCGAGACAATTCGATATGCAGATCGAGTGGCAGGACTGGAGACCGCCGCGCAGCGAGCTGTTGCGATTGCTGCAGCGAGTGCAAGCCATAGCCTCGTCAGCCTCAGGCCCAACGCAGGCGGGAACGACGTGCATGCGTACAACTTCTACGATGCGCGAGGACGCTTGGTTGGGGTGGTAGACGGTGAAGGGTACTTGACGGAGACCGTCTACGACGCACGAGGAAATGTTGTTGAATCCATCCGGTACTACAACAAGGTCGGCTCGATTGCGAGCAACGCAGCGCTTGCGAATGTGAGGCCATTGCTTGACGCTCGTGATCAGCATGTAACTCAGACTTGGTCTGCGGCCAATCAACTCATCAGCCAAACAGACACGGAAGGGACCACAACCACCTTCTCCTACAACAATGTGGGCCAGTTGGTGAAGACGGTCTCCGCAGCGGGAACGGTTGATGAGCGGGTTGAACGGCTGCGCTATGACGTTCAAGGACGTCTGATTGGAGAACTTGACGGGCGCGGTAGCGCAGCGATAGGACAAGACGATACGTTCAGTGCTTGGGCTGACAACGGGTTGACGCACACCTACGATGCGGCTGGCAGGCGAATCAGTACCACCGATGCCAATGGGCATCGCACGCTGTTCTTCTACGATGCCGTCGGTCGCCTGGCATATACGGTCAATGCATTGGGTGAGGTCGCAGGAAGTCGATACGACGCCTTGGGTCAGCTGATCGAGCAAGTCACCTTTGGCACCAGGGTTGACGTCGCGACGCTCGGCGCAACAACGCCGGGAGGCTTGAATACCGATACGCTGTCTTCCATGTTGGCTGGTGTGGCGGATACCAGTAAGGACTCGCGCACCTCGCGTGCTTACGCTGCGACGGGAGCGCTGATCAGTAGCACCGATGCGCTGGGGTCGACCACCTTCTATTCCTACGACGCATTTCGCGAGGTGATCGCGAGCTTTGTCGGCCTTCAGAGTGGACTGGGCATCTTCGACAGTGTCGTCTATGACCGTCGAGGTCTGGCCGTGGAGACATCCAAGGGGAACGGCCTGGCTGTTTCAAACAAGGTCTACGATGCCTTTGGCAGACTGATCGAAAGCATCGACCCCAATGGCCATAGCAGCGTATATACCTATGACCGCCTTGGTCGAGTCGTCACGACCGTCGATGCACTGCAAGCAGAGCGCATCACAACCTATGACGCATTCAACCGGGTATTGACGCAGCGTGATGCGCTCGGCAACGTTACTGCCTATAGCTACGACGTCACAAATCGAAGTGTGACGGTGACGACCCCCGAGGGGATCAGCACGACGACAGTTCACACGCGCCAAGGGCAGACGCAAAGCGTCACCGATGGACGTGGGAACACAGTCGTTTACGCGTACGACAGGAGCGGGAACCTCGTGCGTAACGAGGCGCCCGAGGGTGTTGTCACCGAGAACACATACGACAAGGCAGGTTTCAAGACCAGCACCACCGATGCCAATGGCGTGGTCACGGAGTTTGCGTACGACGCAGCAGGGCGCGTATTGACACGCACTGTGGATGCCGAGGGCTTGAACCTTGTCACGACTTACGTGTATGACGCGAAGGGACAGGCGGTTCAGGTCACGGACGCGCGAGGCACGGTCACGCAGACCGATTTTGACTTGGACGGCCGCGTCGTGCGGCAGATCGTGGATCCCGCCAACCTGGCGCTGGCGACGACCTACACCTACGATGCAAACGGCACGACATTGAATGTCGTCGACCCGAGGGGTACGCTGACGGTTTATACCTACGATGACCTCGGCAGGCGCATCAAGGAGCAGTTTGATCCGCAAGACATGAATCTCGTGCGTCAGTACGTGTACGACGCCGCCGGGAACATGATCGAGTTCACCGATGCGAACGGAAACTCGACGCGCTACGTGTACGACGCCAACAACCGGCAGGTTTTCAGTATCAACTCGTTGGGCGACGTACAAGAGAACCGCTATGACGCGGAAGCTCGTCTGATCGAGACAGTCGCCTATGCGACCTCCATATCACCCGGAAATCTGGAGCCAATCCTTGGCCAACCATCGCCAACGCAACCGGAAGATATTGCCGCGCTTCTGACTCCAGTGGTCGGATCGGATGTTGTTCAATCACGCCGATACGACAAAGACGATCGGCTGACTTATACGGTTGACGGAACGGGCGCGGTAATCAAGTACGTCTACGACGCAAGCAACAACGTCACCGAGATGCGCGTATATGCCAACCGCATCGATCGAAGCGCTTGGGCGCTGGACTCCGCCCCCGCAGTCGTTGCGGATGCCGTGCGCGATGAACGTATCCGCACCCTCTATGACGCGCTCAATCGCCGGACTTGGTCAGTCGACGGCACGGCTGGCGTCACCCAGTATTTGTACGACGGCAATGGAAATGTCGTCGAAAGTCGGGCATACGCAAACCAGCTCACGGCAACAGCACTTGCCTCATGGGATGGAAGCTCGGGCCCGGATGTCATCGCGGACCCGTCAAGGGATCAGCGAGTTCGAACCGTCTTTGATGCAGCGAACCGCGCAACGTGGAGAGTCGATGGCGCAGGTGGTGTTACGCACAACGTCTATGACAACGCCGGCAATGTGATCGAGCAACGCGTCTATGCCGAAGCGCTCTCCGCGGTGGCGCTGTCAGCGTGGGACGGACGTTCGGATCTGGTGCTTCAACCAGACAATGCGCGGGATCAGCAGACGCGAAATATCTACGACGCCGCAGGTCGGGTGACATGGACTGTCGATGGTGTCGGTGCCGTACAGAGGAATGAGTACGATGCCAACGGCAACGTGGTGATGCACATCAGCTATGCGAATGCGTTGGGAAATGGGCAATCTCCGCAGAGCATTGAGGGCAGCGGTCAGGACCAGTACACGCGCTATATCTACGACGCCGCCAATAGGGTGGAATACCGCTCGCGCTGGGAAGGTCCCTGGACCGAAGACAACCCCTACGGCCCAGCGCTCGATGGACGGGAGGAGGTTTCTTTCGACTACGACGGCGTCGGTAGGTTGCTGCGAAAGACGGTGCACACCAGCTTCACGTACTGGCAGCCGATGGGCTATTCTTCGCCTGAGGAAGATCGCAGCTATTACTACGTCTACGATGCGGCCGGAAGGCTCAGCTACACCGTCGACCCGGAAGCCGCAGTCACGCGCAATATTTACGATGGAGCTGGACGACTTGTTCGGACGGAACAGTTTGCCAATGCCATTGAAGGTGGAGCGACATTCGGCTATTGGGACCACGGGGGTGTTGGCGATCGCGACAGAACCCTGAGCGGCTACGGGCAAGCATCCAGGGCCGCAGTGTCCAGTTCGGTAGAGACCAGCGCGCGGTTCGACCCGACGGTGAACGTCTTCCTGCGGTTGACGCCTGAGCTCCTGGAGCAAGCCCTCGAGCGCAATCCTTCCGCCGACCGCGTCACCAGAATGACCTACGACGCCGCGGGTCGCCGCACATTCGTCGTTGACGCCATGGGAAGCCTGACCCAGCAGGTCTATGACGCCTTCGGCAACGTCACTCAAGAGATCGCCTACGCCAATCGGCCCGATCTATCGGCTGCGGGAGACACCCTCAGCGAGCAGGACATTCTCGCGGGCCGATCTTCGAATGCACTGGCCGATAGAGTTACCCGTCATTTCTTCGACCAGGGGCAACGCCAGGTACTTTCCATCGATGCGCTGGGCGGGCTTACTGAGCTGAGGTATGACGGGATCGGTCGGTTGACCGAATCGCGCAAGTACGCATCGCCGATCAACACGACCGCCCTTGCAGATGAGGCGACGACCAGCGATGTTCGGGCCCTCGTCATGGAAGACGCTGCAAACGATCGAACGTCTCGCATGGTGCACGACGCTGCAGGTCGACCAGTCTTTGCGATCGATGCACAGGGCTATGTCACCAAGACAGAGTACGACGGCCTTGGGCAGGTCAGCAGCACCACGCAGTATGCGCGGCCAATTTCGTTGGCAACGACAGCTACCGCATCCCAAATCGAAGCCGCGCTGGAACCCGACGAACAAGATCGAACGAAATCCTTCGTATTTGATGCGTTAGGCAGGACTGTCCTGAGCATCGACGCCTTGGGTTACTCGGAGTCCTGGACCTACGACATGCTCGGCAACAAGACGAGCTATACCAACGCGAAAGGATCCGTTTGGACCTATGAATACGATGGCCTAAGCCGTCTTGTCAGGGAGGTCTCTCCAGAAGTCGAAATCACAGCCCTCAAGAGCGGATTCAAGGATCGACTCCAGGTCGATAACGAGCAAAGCGGGCTCGGCTCCGTCGTGACCGAAATGCGGTATGACGTCCTCGGAAACATGACGCGCCGCACGGAAGGCGTTGGTCTTTCGTCGGAAAGAAGTACAGACTACACGTACGACAGAGTCGGGCGTCAGATTCGTGTGGATTATCCCGAAGTGGATATCTACGAAGTGGGCGAAGTAAGCCTTGAGTCGCCGCAACGGCTGTACACGACGACCATCTACGATGCCTTCGGAGACGCGATCGCGAATCGCGATGTGGCCGGGAATTTCAGCATCAGGTCGTACGACAATCTGGGCCGGCTTCGGTATGAGGTCGATGCACTCGGATACGTGACGGGATACACCCGCAGTACTTTCGGAGACACGGTCGCCCTCACGCGTTATGCATTCGAGGTAGGGGGTGACATTCGCGTTCGAGAGGAGTGGTGGGGAGAAATTGTTGTCCCTCGCTCGGAAGACATCGAGGCCGCTATTGAGACGGATGGCCGTGATCGAACGATCTTGAAGACCTACGACCGCTTGGGCCGCTCGATTGAGGTAAAGGAGCCCGAGGTCGCCGTCTACGACGCGGCAACGGGCTCGCAGGGGACGGCTGGGAAGATTACTCGCAACACGTACAACAGCTTTGGTGATCTGGTCCAGGTCGCACAGAGCTTGGGGGCGGACGATTGGGTGCTGTCGGCATCGAACTACTACGACCGCAAAGGTCAGCTCGCGGCAACGGTCGATGCGCTGGGTTACCTCACCAAGCAGGCCTTTGATGCTGTTGGGAATGTGGTCGACAGGACAGAGTTCGCGCGCTCTCTCGACGGTTGGAACGGCATCGCGAGCCTGGCTGGCTGGACCGGGTTCTCAGTCTCTGTGAGTGATGGCGCTGCGCTTTCGCCAACACTCGATGCGGCCAACGACCGCCGTGTGCTGACGAGCTATGACCGAAACAATCGAAAGACCTCCGAAACTCGGGTGCACGTTGAGTACAGCGTTGCCAGCGACGGTAGCAGCACGCGCGGAGACTTGACAACAACCTTCCGTTATGACGCAGTTGGCAATCTGACCCGAACGATCGATGCGGCTGGGGCATCAACCTATAGCTACTATGACGCGCTCGGTCGGGTGGTTGCGGTAGAGGAGCCCGCGCGTCCAGGTGCCGATGGCGTCACGATGGTGAGGCCGTTGACGGTCTTCAGGCGTGATGTGTATGGGAATGTGGTCAGCAAGACCCAGTATCTGAATGGAGGGAGTGAAGGAGCTCCTGTAGATCCTCGGCCCATGCCGTCGTCCATCCATATTCCGAATCCGGAAGTCGCAAGCGCGCAGGCTGGAGGGTGGACGCTTATCGGTGGGTCGGGCTACATGTCTTCGGTCCCTTTCGATGGGGGCAGCCCCGTCTATCGCTTGCGCAGCGACTTCTTCGGACCACTGCACTACTACACCCAGTCCAGCAACGAGCGCGACATTCTGCTGGCATCGGGAATCTGGCATGACGAGGGGATCCTGGGGTACTTGGCCGACAACGAGGACACAGGAACGATCCCGCTGTACAAGGTGCAGCTGCGACTTCCCCCATTCTGGCCTCCGGAGCTCCAGAGCTTCTCGGCCTATCACTTGCTGACGACCAGCTGGGATGAGGTCCAGAATCTCGTTCAGAACTTCAATGCGACGTTCATTGGAACGGTTGGCTATGTGGGAGAGGCACAAAGCTCCACCCTCGATACCGAGATTGTGAGGATGTTCAACCCCTTGGTCGGGGACCAGTTCTACACGGCCGCAACGATCCAGGCCGATCCGTTCGACGATGTCGATCTCGTAGCGAGTACTGACCGGACGAGCTTTGCGAAGTATGACGCTCAAGGTCGTCTGACGCAGAGCACGGACGAGATGGGAGTCAATCACTACTACGCGTACAACGAGCGTGGACAGGTCGCCGTCGAGCGTCAATACGTGACCGAGAGCGACGGATCGAAGACCGAGCTTCGCAAAGAGTACTTTTATGACGCGCTCGGGCGCCAGACTGAGGTCCTCGAACGCGGGACGGTGACAGACACGGCCGACTACAGCAACGATGCGACTGCAAGAGGAAATATCTACAGTAGTAATCCACGCGCGGCTGTGACCCCAGGGGAGTACCCCGTTCTCGATGAAAATGGAAATCCTGTCATTCCGCCGCAGGGTGGCACAGGCGTAGGCAACGGCACCATCAAGCTCACGCAACTCGGAAACGTCATTGACGCCGCAGGCGGCGAGGTCAAGTTCGAGATCGACTACACGACCCCTGCGCGTGCAATTCCTGGTGATGAGGACTCGGAGCCAACGACCGAGCCCGGCCACAGCGCGACCTACTCGAAGAGCTACGCCATTGCGGCGAGTGCGTTGCAGTTGCAAGGCGTCAGCCTCACACCAGATGCAGAGCCGATTGCTACGGTGTCCGCGATTCGCATTCTGCAAAAGGATGGTGCAGGAAACTGGGTCGTTCGTTGGCAGGGAACACCCGCGGATGCGAACGGAGCCAACTGGCTGGGCGTTGGTAACACGGACGACCATCGCGTCAGTACTTCGCTAGACTACAACGCGTTCGGAGAGCTTGTCTCGAAGCAGGTACAAGCAGGAGAGACGCAGGTTGGAGCTGAGACATTCGACTATGACAATGCCGGTAACCTGGTATGGACGGATGCAGGGAACGGCGTTGCCAAGACGCTGAAATACGACCGTCTCGGCCGGCAGACTGCAGAGATATCTGGCGAAAGTGGCGATCCCAACAGCCGGTACACGGGGACGGTGTACGACGCGCTGGGGCGAGTGATCGTGAAGAAGTTGGCCGCGCGGGAGTCTTCGGACGTGCCCAACACATCCGTTCAGCCGGAGATCCATCAGAACGTGGACCGATGGGGCAACGTGGTGAGTATCAGTGACCCGCGTTCCTCGAACTGGGTGACGCACTACAGCTATAACGCCAACAATCAGCTGGTGCGTCAGGTGCAGACGGACAGCGATGGCGTATCCGGGATCGACGCCAATGGGAACGTCGTCAATGCGAATGCACCGGTGACTTCCATCTATTACGACGCGATGGGCCGGCAGGTGGCAGTGCACGATGCCAATGGCAACGTCAACGGCCAGGAGTGGGATGACGGCGGCAATCTCGTCAGGGAACTGCACGCGGACGGCAACGGGGTAGACACGGGTGTGGTCAGCCATACCTACAACGCCTTCGGCAACAGGGTGAGCACCACGGATGCCGAGCACAACCTCACCTCCTTTACCTTCGACAAGCTCAACCGCAACGTGCGTACGAACTTCGTGTCGGAAGGGGTTGTGCAGAAGCAGCGTTGGGATGAAGCCGGACGTCTGGTCTCTCAAACCAACGGGAACGACGAGACGACGAAATACGGCTACGACGTTCGGGGTAACCTGATATGGACAACGCAGCCGATGGGGCAGACCACCTATGCCGGCTACGACGCACTCAATCGCAAGGTGATTGAGATGGACGCCAACGGTGCGTTGGCAACCTGGACATACGACTACTTCGGCAAGCTGACGGCGCACCGCGATATTGGTGGAGCGCTGTATAGCTACACGTACGACAGCCTTGCGCAACTGAAGACACAGACCAACACCCGTGGTCAGAACTTGAGTTTTGACTACGATGGAGCCGGTCAGTTGATCCGGGCGACCGACGGTGCCATCGGGCAGGAAACGGCCTACGCCTACGACCTGGGAGGGCGCCGACTTCGCGAGAAGACGATGCAAGGCGGCGTCACCTATCAGGATAACTCCATTGCCTACGATGCCTTGGGGCGCATGCGTTGGGTCAATGACGGCAGTGGAGGCGTCACGCTGACGGTCGACTATGACAAGGTCGGCAATCGCACGCACATCCGTACTCAGTTGAACAATGCGGATGTCAACACGCTGCCCTCGGACACGCATCGCTACTTCCAGTACGACGCGATGAACCGTCAGATCCTGGTGGATTCGTCCAGCGTGGATGGCTCGGTTCTGGGGGCTGAAGGCCATCGGCTTGAGTACGACTACAACGGCCGTCGCGTCATGGACACGCGGGAAGGGGTGCGAATCGAGCTTGATGCCAATGGCCAGTGGGCTCCCCAGGCTGGGGAGACCGTCGAGACTTACGGCTATGACGGATTGAACCGCTTGAAGACCGTCACGCGTGACAACGTGCTGGTGGAGTCTCGCACTTACGACGGGGCTGGCCGGGTTCTCACCAACAGTCCCGGAACGCTGGATTCCGGCTACATCGCGCTGCATAGCGTGTCTCAAGGCGTGACGGGTAACGACCCGATCCAGGCACGCATTAGCCAGTACGACGCCAACGGTCGGATCACCTATCAGAGCACCCTGGCCTACGTGTCGCCGCTGGTAACGCCCAGTGGACAAACTTTCACTGGCGTCACCTATGAGTACGATGCCGCGGGCAACGTGTTGGGCTACCTCACCGCTAATGCGGACCCGCTGAACCCGACCTTCACGCGCACCGAAAACGGGGTGCAGCGGGGTGAGGGATACAAGCAGGCGATCAGTCTCAGTCAGACTGTAGCGGCGGCGGGAGGCTCTGCCGGGACGCCGATTTCACAAGGCGGCGTCGGGTACAACTATGACGTCAACGGCTTCCTGACGCACACCGGCGATCCGGGCAACCAGACGGTCACGCAGAACCACTTCTTCGTCAACGATGCCAACGGCACGGCCCTGTACGCCTACTACGGCAACCCGGCCACGCCGGTGCAGGGGCAACGCCAGTTGGTGGTGAACGGGGAGGTGCTTGGCCGCTACGGCTGGGTACCCGACCAGCGCTATGCGGGCGTCAGCTTCCCTGTGCCCGGCTTTACGCCCTACAAGCAGGAGGCAAGCTTCAGCTTTGGCTATCAGCCAATCAACGGCAACTACCCGGCGGGTACGCCGGGCACTTATGCCGTCGGGGCGAGCGATACGCTGCAGGGCATCGCCAAGAACGCCTACGGCGATTCGAGCCTGTGGTACCTGATCGCCGACGCCAACGGACTGGGCGGCAACGCAGAGTTGCGCGTGGGACAGGTGCTGACAATCCCGGCGCATGTGTCCAACTCGGACAACAGCGGCACCTTCAGGCCGTACGACCCAAGCAAGATCCTGGGGGATACCAATCCCACCATGATGGCGCTGCCCCAAAGCCAGGACAAGGGCTGCGGTGGTCTTGGGCAGGTGATCGTGGCCATTGTGGCGATCGTTGTCACGATCTACACCGCGGGCGCAGCTGCAGGTGCTTGGGGAGCGGCAGGAACCGCAGGGACGGCAACAGCGTCTGCCGGAGTTGGGGCGACCATGACGACGGGGCTGACCGCCATGGGCGGTGGCTATGGAGTGGTGGGAGCCGCAGCAGCGGCTGTTGGTGGCGCTGTCGGCTCGATAGCCAGTCAGGCGGTGGGCATCGGGTTGGGAGTGCAAGACAGCTTCAGCTGGAGAGGTGTGGCGCTAGGTGCGCTTGGGGCGGGAGTTGGTGCTGGTGTAGGCGCGGCACTGAACGTGCCTGGAAGTCTGCTTGCTGGTAACGGATGGCAGGCAGTGGGGCGTGCAGCGATCTCGAATGCGCTCACGCAGGGGGTTGCCGTAGCTACTGGGCTCCAAGACCAGTTCAGTTGGAGAGGGGTGGCGGCTGCTGCAGCAAGCTCGGCGATTGGACAGGGCCTCAATCAGGCGATGAACTACGACCCAACGATGGGCTTCGAGTTCAGCAAAAGCTTGGTTTCCGGCGTGGGCAGCAGCGTGATTGCGCAAGTGGTACGCGGCGGGAAGATCACCGCAGCTTCGGTGGCGTCAGATGCTTTCGGGAACATCATTGGTGACTCTCTGGCGGCTGCGAACCGAAGCATCGATCCCGCGAACCCCTACGGCTATCAACCGTCGAGCCGCGGTATCACTGGCTGGCGTAATTTCGAGGGGGCACTTGGCAATGCGTTGGGCGACAGCCTCGCTGCATCGGCCCTGCCGAATACAAATGGTGATACGCACAGCCCTGACCCGAGGACTTCAGACATTACGCCAGTCGGTTCAGACGAAGGAACTCCTGTCGAAGCAGAAATCTCTGGCAATGCATCCAAGGAAAGACACGGCTCGCTCTTCGACAAAATCAGGGAGATCGGGAAACCGTATGACCTGAATCAATGGGGCAAGAAGGAGTTCACGCAAAGAGCGAGTGACTACTCGACACCACTTGCTGCGGAGGAAAAGCTCTACCTTGAATACTTCGGCCGCACCCCGGTTGCTTCCGACAAGCTCAACGAGACTCAACAGAAGCGAGCCGTCGACCTGTTTGGTGATGGGCCAGACTCTCAAGAAAAATATGCGAACTGGGCCAGTCGCGCAGACATCCTCAATCACTATGTCTATACCCACCCGGCCACGATCAATTATTTGACTGAAACGTACCGATTCACCCGAGATATGAATCCTGTGCAGTTTGCTCTTGAACGCGGCTATCAGGTGGGTGGTGGAGAGGAAATGTTTACCGGACAGCCCGTTAGTCGAGTGAAGGCCGGAGTTGAGTTTGTTGCCGCATTGGCGCTCATGAAGGTGGTCGAAGTCGGCGTGAGAGCACTCTCTAACAATATTGCTGGTGGGGGGAATTCGCGTGTCGAAGGAAATGCGAGGTGGCATCAAACCGAGGCAACGTGGAAAGTAAATTCAGATGGACCTCGTACCCTAAGTCAGGGTATGAAAATCGCCGAGGACAACGGCGTCTATATTGCCGATGATGTTCGTTTCAACGTCATTCCTGACAAAGACTATGTCAAGCGCTTCGGGGATGGCTCGCATGCCACTTACGGGCGTCTGACTGTTGAGGGCAATCCGCTTCTCAAGTGGGACGACATAATGACTGCTCGTGATGGCAAGATCAACATTCACATGCGTCAGTCAGTACTTGACAGTGACGAGCGGATAGTAGCTATCATCGCCCACGAAACGCATGAGGTCGAAGGACTCCGAGTAGCGTTTGCCGAAAATGGCGGAAAATTGCGAGCGCTTCAATTCAGAGATCTCGTCTCTGACACTGTCCCGAATAACTTGCACTCGGAAGCTGTCAATTTGGGTGATCAGTTGGTTAGAGAAATGAGAGTCCGCAACGCGAAGGAGGGCAAATGAATTTACAGGAATTGCTCAATGACCTATCTGCGGATAGAGACAAATACAACATCGCCATGATCGACAGTGCGCGGTATGCCATTCGTTCGATCGTGGAGGCGGGTGATGCGTCCTACCTTCCTGCCTTGCCTGATGAAGTTCGTCAAACCATCATGGATATGGTCGCAACTTATAGACGCCGAGGGCGGCTAACGTTTCTTTCGAACCTTGGCGAAGAGGACTTCACCGAAACGATAGGGAGGTTCGTTCAGCTCTGTCGGCTTTGAGACTGTTGATTTCCGCGCAGGCGTGACCCCCGTTTCCGCTGACGCCTGGCCCTGCCAATACGTCAGAGCGCACGCCTGTGGTCCAGAGCATCGGTACGCAAATGCGGGTCAGCACTCGATGGGAAAGTAGGTCAAACGAGCGCGGAAATCCACAGTGCCGCCGGGCCGTAGTGGGTGTTGCGAGCTCAGGCCGCTGTAGGGTGTGCGGAAGAGGAGGGCATGACGGCAAGTCAGCATCGCGATTCGTGTGCCGTGCTGTCATCTCCATCGCGAATTTGATTGGGCTTGGGCGTGAAGTAGGCGGCTGTCACAAGCACGCAACGCGCAGTTCAATGTAGTGAAAAAGACTCATCAAAAAATACATCTTAAGTACTCATTGTTAAGCGGCCGCAATCATTAAACTGTTACTTAAGATTTCATTTGAGAAATGCTTGAGAAACTTTCTTTGCCAAATTCAAGCTTCGCAAGCCAGCTGATCTCGGATCGTGTATTCTGAATGTAGGAGGGGGACTACGCTTTTGTGCCTATGCCCCGGCCTGTGGAGGTTGATTCGTTCAAGTATTTGAGGCGAGTTGTCCCGGATTCGTGTAACCGAGTGATAGAGGTGTATCGCTCGCTGGCCGAATCTCTCCACCTGAAGGCTTCTAAAAAGAGTGATCGAGGGGGAACTGAATTGCACGCCGATCTGGCTTTGAAAATGATGGCGGACCTGTTCTGGACAGGCCTGCTCCTGTGCCTTCCGCTGCTGGGCCTGACCATGCTGGTCGGCATCGTGATCAGCGTGCTCCAGGTGGTGACGCAGGTCCAGGAAATGTCACTGACCTTCGTGCCCAAGCTCTTCACGGCGGGGGCCGTCTTGATCGTGGCGGGCCCGTGGATGCTGGGCAAGCTCACGCAATTCACGGTCCAGCTCTGGAGCAGCATTCCTTCGATGTTCTGATCGTCGGGAACATCCAGTGAATCCCTCGCAGTCGCCTGCAGCCGCGTCGACGCTGCTCGGAGCCGCGGCCGGTGGCATTGATGCGTCCTGGCTGCTTCTTGTCGGGCTGTTGGCCTTGCGCGTCGCCGCCACCTTTGCGATGACCCCCGTGCTGTATGCGGTGCCGCTGCCGGCCTCAGTGCGGGTGCTGCTCGTGCTTTGTCTGTCCGTTGCGCTCGCCTCTGCGCTGCCTGTGTCTGCCGGCCCCTGGATGGGTTGGGGTGCGCTTCTCTCTGCAGCCTTGTCGGAACTCGCACTCGGTGCGACGCTGGGCTTGGGAATCCTCCTGGCTTTCGGCGCCTTCGCCGTGGCGGGACAGTTGCTCGACGTCCAACTCGGCTTTGGCATTGCGCAAGTCTTTGATCCCGTAACGCAGCGTCCCGTCCCGATCCTCACCTCTGCCTTCGGCTACTTCGCCGTGCTGATGTTCTTCCTGGTCAACGGCCACCACGCGCTGCTGCGCGGCATCAGCTACAGCATCGAACGGTTCCCTGTGGGCGCGCCCTGGTCGATCGCGCATGCGGCAGCGCCGATACTGAAGCAGGCATCGGGGTTGTTCAGTCTGGGCTTCGCGCTTGCAGCGCCCGTCGTGTTCTGCATCCTGCTCGTGGAATTCGCGCTCGGCGTCGTCGGGCGCAACCTGCCGCAGATGAACATGTTCACGATGGGCATCCCGGTGAAGATTCTGGTGGGCCTGGTCGCGCTGTCGCTCTGGTTTGCCGGCATCGGCGGCGTCATGACGCGGGTCTACGCAAGCATCGCCACGACGTGGGATGGTATTTTCGTCGCGGCGCCATTGCCGCAAGGGCCGGTGCGCTGATGGCTGAGCAGGACCTCGATCGCAACGAGGCGGCCACGCCTTACAAGCTCAAGCGCGCGCGCGAGCGTGGCCAGGTGGCGAAGAGCACGGATGTCGTGTCGGCCATCGTGTTTGCGGTAGCGGTGGTCTATCTCACCTGGCGCGGCTTCGAAGCGGTGGCGGGGCAGTTTCGCTTCGACCAGGCGCTGTTGATCCACGCGGGCCGCATGGACGCTTCTGGCGCGGGCCTGTGGCCGCTGATCGAGCGCGCACTGCGCGCGGCGCTGATGCTCGCGGCTCCGTTCTTTGCGACCGTCATGCTGGCGGCCATCATCGGCAACATGATGCAGACCGGTCCGATACTTTCCTTTGAGCCGGTCAAGATGGATTTCGATCGGATCAATCCGGTCAACGGCCTCAAGAAGCTGTTCTCGATGCGCGTGCTGTTCGACGCGGCGCGTGCGGTCATCAAACTCTCGCTGCTGACGCTGGTGGCTGTCCTGGCACTCAAGGCGCTCTCAGGCCAGTTCTATGTGCTGGCTTCGCTGTCGGCCAATGGCTACCTTCACATCCTGCTGGACGACCTGTCCAGCGTGGGGCTCAAGATGGCGCTGGTGCTTGGACTCATCGCGCTGCTCGATCTGATGTACACGCGGCGCGAGTTCAGCAAGAAGATGCGCATGAGCCAGCGCGAACTCAAGGACGAAGCCAAGCACCGCGAAGGTGATCCGCGCATTCGCGCCCGCCTGCGCGAGCTGCGCCGGGAGACGCTCAAGCGAAGCCTGGCATTGCGCCAGACGCGCAATGCGGACGTCGTGATCACCAACCCGACCCATCTGGCCGTTGCACTGAAGTACGAGCATGGCCGGATGACTTCTCCGCTGCTGCTGGCCAAGGGGGCGGGACACATGGCAGCGGCCATGCGCGAGATCGCCGCCCGTCATCGCATTCCTGTGGTGCAGAACCCCGCTTTGGCGCGGCGCATCTACAAGGAGTTGCCCGTCGATCACTCCGTGCCGCCCGAGTTGTATGCGCAGGTTGCACGCATCATCGTCTGGGTCTTTGCGATGCGCGAGCAGCGCCAGGGCCGTGCGGCATCGGGAGTTCAGGCATGAACGCGCTGAGTCGCATCCTGGGCAAGAACAGCGACATCGCGCTCGTGCTGCTGGTGCTCGGCGTGCTCGTGGTGCTTTTTGCGCCCATTCCCAGCGGGTTGCTCGACTTTCTGATTCTGAGCAATTTCAGCTTCGCGTTTCTGGTGCTGCTGCTGACTTTCTACATGGCCAGGCCGGTGGAGTTTTCGACGTTCCCCTCGCTGCTGCTGATCGCCACCTTGTTCCGGCTGTCGCTCAATGTGGCGGCCACGCGGCTGATCCTTTCCGACGGCGACGCCGGCCGGGTCATCGGTGCCATCGGTGCCTTCGTGGTTGGCGGCAACTACGTCATCGGGCTGATCGTGTTCCTGATCCTGATCGTCGTCCAGTACGTGGTGGTGACCAGTGGTGCGCAGCGCGTGTCGGAGGTCGCTGCGCGCTTCACGCTCGACAGCATGCCGGGCCAGCAGATGAGCATCGACGCCGATCTCAACATGGGCTTCATCGATCAGGCCGAGGCCCAGCGCCGACGCAAGAACATCGAGAAGGAGGCCGGCTTCTACGGCGCGATGGATGGCGCCAGCAAGTTCGTCAAGGGCGACGCGATCGCGGGCATCATCATCCTGCTCATCAACATCATCGGCGGGCTGGTGATCGGGGTGATGCAGCATGGCTTGCCTTGGGGCCAGGCGCTGCAGACCTACACGCTGCTGACCATCGGTGACGGCATCGTGACCCAGGTGCCCGCGCTCGTGATCGCTGTGGGCACGGGCATCATCGTGACGCGCTCGTCTTCCGACGCCAACCTGAGCCGCGAAGCCTTGCGCCAGGTGAGTTCATTCCCGAAAACGCTTCTGCTGGTGGCGATGGCACTGGGCGGGCTGCTGCTGCTGCCAGGCATTCCCGCGTTGCCGACCCTCGCGCTGACGGCCTGTTTCCTGTTCGCTGCGACCATGCTGTACCGCGCCGCGAAGAACAAGGCCCTGGAGCCTGGTGGAGCGCAACTGGCCGCTGGCTCGGCCCAGAGTGACGTGCCGTCGGTCGATGGTGCCTCGGGGCCATCAGGTGCCTCCGGCGACGATCCCTATGCACTGCTGCAGGTGGAGCCCATCGAGGTCCACATCGGAAGTAAATGGGTGCCGGTGGTCAACCAGCCCGGCAGCATCCTCATGGAACGCATCGCCACCTTCCGCAAGCAACACGCGCAGGAATTCGGTCTGGTGCTGCCGCGCGTGCGCTTCAAGGATTCGGCTCGGCTGTCGGCCGATCGCTACGAGATCCATCTCGACGGTGTCCTGGTCGGCAAGGGCGAGGCGCGCGCGGACAAGCTGCTGGCCATTCATCCCGCAGGAGACATCAAGTCCATTCCCGGCGAGCCCACGCGCGACCCGACCTATGGCCTTCCGGCGCTCTGGATCGACGAGAGCCAGCGCGAAGCGGCGGGCCGCGCGAAGTACACGCTGGTCGATGCGCCCACGGTCTTCATGACGCATCTCACAGAAATGCTCAGGCGCGAGTCCGCCACGTTGCTCACGCGCGCCGAGGTGGACCGTCTGCTCGCGCGCGTTCGGCAGAGCCAGCCGGGGCTGGTCGAGGAACTCATTCCGACCGTCCTGTCGTCGAGCGACGTCCAGAAGGTGCTGCAGAACCTGCTGCGCGAGAAGGTCTCGGTCCGCCACATCGAGGCGATTCTCGAGACGCTTTCCGATGCGGGGCGCACGAACCGCGATGCGAGCCATCTCACCGAGGTCGTTCGCCAGCGGCTAGGCCATGCAATCTGCCAGGGCCTGCTCGGCGAGGCGACATCGCTGCAGGTCATGACGCTCGACCCCGCGATCGAAAGCCAGTTCCTGCAAAGCGTCCACGTGGCGACGGAAGCCGGCGGAGCGCAGCCCTTCGTGCTCGACCCCCGGCTGTCCGAGGAGCTGATGAAGCGCCTGGTGCAGCAGGCCGAACGCATGATGAAGAGCAACATGCTGCCCGTGCTGCTGTGTGCGCCCGAGTTGCGCCGCCACGTGCGGGCGCTGTCGGAGCGCGTGATGCCGCACCTGCGTGTGCTCTCCATGGCCGAGGTGCCGAACACCATCGAGCTGAAGTCGTTCAGCGTCGTCCAACTATGAAATCCGGGGAGGCACATCCATGAGCGACGTACTGGCCATCAGCCTGAACAGCATGCAGCAGGACATGGCGCGCCTGGAGCGCATCAGCATGAACATGGCCAATGCCACGACGCCCGGCTACAAGCGGGAAGTCGCCACTTCGCTGCCGATGGGCGCGGGCAGCTTTGCCGACGCGATGCGCGGCATCGACGGTGCGCAGGCAGGCTTGCAGGCCGACGCGTCGCCGGGCATCGCGGGGCGGCTCGCCGCGGCCGGGGCGTTGCTGGTACAGACCGACATGCGGCCGGGCACGTTCAAATCCACGGGCCAGAGCCTGGACGTCGCACTGGCGGTGCCAGGCTTCTTCGAGATCTCCACCGAAGCCGGCTTGGCCTACACCCGGCAGGGCAGCTGGCAGCTCGACCCTCGTGGCCGACTCGTCACGGCGCAGGGTCATCCGGTGATGGGGCGCGGCGGCGAGATCGTGCTGACACGCCCCAATCCGGTGATCGATGCCTCGGGCCAGGTGTTCGAGTCGAAACCCGGTGGCGGCGCGGAGGCGACACCCGTGGCCCAGCTCAAGGTCGTGCAGTTCGAAAGCAC
Organism: Variovorax sp. GW821-FHT09D05; assembly: GCF_059416325.1. NCBI lineage: Bacteria > Pseudomonadati > Pseudomonadota > Betaproteobacteria > Burkholderiales > Comamonadaceae > Variovorax > Variovorax sp. GW821-FHT09D05. The sequence continues at coordinate 210,193 of NZ_JBWKOZ010000012.1, forward strand.
CCAGGACCTTCGGCGCATGGGCGACAGCATGGTGAGCACGGACCAGGTGCCCACGCAGCTGCCGGACGCCGATGTGCAACTGAAGCAAGGCTTCCTCGAGAACTCCAACGTGAGTTCGATGCGGGAGATGGCGCAGCTGATCCAGTCGATGCGCCATTTCGAATCGATGCAGCGCGTGGCTCTGGGCTACGACGAAATGATTGGCGGCGCGGTCCGCAAGCTCGGCGAGCTTTCCTGATCCGGGCCTCCCCGCAAATTCCTCATCCTTCACCGAGAAACCCCACCATGTTCGACGCCCTTTACATCAGCGCCACCGGCATGCAGGCGCAGCAGCTCAATGTCGACACCATCGCCAACAACCTGGCCAATGTGAACACCACTGGGTTCAAGAAAAGCAAGGTCGGCTTCACAGACCTCATGGTGCGCGAGGCGGCGCGCCTGATGCCTTCGCAGGAGCAGGCCGGCATTCTGGGCGGCGAGAGCAGGCTCGGTGCGGGTGTGGGTATCGTGTCGGTATCGAAGCTGTTCGATATGGGCGACCTCAAGAAGACCGAGTCGGCCTTCGACATCGCGATCCAGGGAGAGGGCTTTCTCGAGGTGTCGATGCCTGATGGTTCGAGCGCCTACACGCGCGGCGGAACTTTCAAGGTCAATAGCGAGGGGCTGCTGGCCACTTCGGGTGGCTATGCGCTCAAGCCCAACCTCGCGATTCCGGACAACGCCAAGAACATGCAGATCGACAGCGAGGGACGCGTGCGAATCCAGGTGGCAGGGCAGGCTACGCCGGTCGAAGTGGGTCAACTCGACCTGGTGCGGTTCACGAGCCCGTCGGGCCTGCTGCCCCAAGGTGACAACCTCTACCGAGCGAGCCCGGGTTCGGGCGAAGCGATCTCCGGCAAGCCGACCGAAGACGGCATGGGTAGCCTGGCCCAGGGCTTCCTCGAAGGCTCGAACGTCAAACTGACCGAGGAGATGGTCAACCTGATGGTGGCTCAGCGCGTGTATGAAGCCAACGTGAAGGTCATGCAGGCATCGGACGAGATGCTGGGAATGATCAATGGCCTGCGCAAATAGCAACGCCGGGGCCGCGCTGCTGGCCCTGTGCATGTCCGGCGTTTCGGCCGGCGCTTTCGCTGCTCCGTCCGCAGGCGATGGCTCGGTCGCGATCGAGCTGCGCCCTTGGGTCAAGGTCGAGCAGGCCAGCGTTCGTCTGGGCGACATCGCCTTTCTGACTTCGCGCGACCTGCCTACCCTGCGCAGGCTCATGGCACTGCCCATCGGCACGGCACCTCGGCCCGGTTCTCCTGCGGTTCTGGATCGCGACACCGTCGTGCAATGGGTCGAGGCGCGCAGCGGAATGCGCTCGGCGGAGCGCGACGCGGCTTCGACCTCTGCGATCCGGTGGAGTGGATCGAGCGAGACAACCATCGAGACTGCGGCGCAGGAGCTGTCCGGCGATGTGGTGGTCGATGCGGCGCGTTCGGCGCTTCTTGGCTGGTTGTCCCAACGCAGCGTGAGGGCCGACGTGCAACCCGTGTCCACGGCGCGCGACCTGATGCTGCCGACGGGTACACCGGTGCTGCGGGTGCGGCCGCTTTCCAGCCAGGCCGTGCCATCCAAGCGCATGCTGGTCTGGGTCGATGCCTGGGTCGACAACCGTTTCGTGCGCACGACGGCCGTGACTTTCGAGGTGGACGCCTGGGCGCCAGCGACCGTTGCGACGACGGGCCTGGGCAGTGGGGCGGCCGTCGACAGCGTCATGCTTCGAGGTGCGACCACCAACCGCGATGTCGATCTCACGAAGATTCCGCACGGCACGCCGCTCCTGGTGGCGGGCGACGCCAAATCGGAACTTGAAGCGGGTCGCCAACGCCTGCGTCGGCCGCTGAAACCGGGCGAGGCACTGACGACCTCGCACCTGGAAGCCGTCCCCGCCGTCGTGCGGGGCAACTGGGCACATCTGCTGGCGCGCAGTGGCGACGTGTCCGTCGAGAGCCGTGTCGAAGTGCTGCAGGACGGGCGCGAAGGGCAGGTCGTGCGCGTCAAGGTGCCGGGTTCCAGCGGTGAAGTGCTTGCGCGCGTGACAGGCCCCGGTCAGGTCGAGGTGCAGCCATGAGCACTCGCCTGCAGCCTGTCCGGGGCGGTCTGCTGTTGTCGCTGGTGTTGGCCGCGGCCCTGTCGTTCGCGCAGTCGGCTGCTGCGGAAAGCCTCTACCAGGAGGGAAGCTTTCGCCCTCTCACCGCGGACAACAAGGCCTTCCGGGTGGGCGATTCGCTCACGATCCAGGTCTTCGAGAACTCCTCGGCGACGACGAGCGCCAACACCGGCACGCGGCGCGCCAACGACATCAGCGGCTCGGTCACCCAGACCGGCAACCGGGTGGTGGGGCAGCTGGGTATCGGCGTCACCGGCGAGTTCGACGGCGGCGGGCGCACCCAGCGCGCCAACAAGCTGCTGGCGACGCTGACCGTGACGGTGCTGGAGGTGCTGGCCAACGGCGAGCTGCGCGTCGCCGGCGAGCAGTTGCTGACGGTCAACGAGGAATTGCAGAAGGTCAACCTCGAAGGGCGTGTGCGCCCACAGGACATCTCCGACGGCAACGTGGTTCTCTCGACTCGCCTGGCCGACGCCCGCATCACCTATGTGGGCGAAGGCGATGTGTCCGACCGCACGCGCCGCAGCGTCTGGCGGCGTGTTTTCGATTGGCTGGGGCTGTGATGCGTCAAACGATTGTTCCCTTCATGGGCCGGCTTGTCGGTTGCGCGACGATGGCGATGGTGGTCGCGCTGTGCGCCGCGGCGCCGACCGCTCGGGCCGCCGAGGCCGTGCGCGTCAAGGATCTCGGCAAGCTCAAGGGCTGGCGCGACAACGCGCTGTTCGGCACCGGCATCGTGACGGGTCTCGCCGGCACCGGCGACTCGCCCTCCAATCGCACGACGCGCCAGTCGCTGGCCAACGTGCTGTCCCAGTTCAACCTGACGATCGCGCCCGAAGCCGTGCAAAGCCGCAACGTCGCCGTGGTGATGGTCAGCGCCGCGTTGCCGACCTTCGCGCGCGAGGGCGATACGCTCGATGTCACGGTCAGTTCCGCGGGCGATGCGCGCAGTCTGGTCGGCGGCACGCTGTTGATCACGCCGCTGAAGGGCGCCAATGGCCGCGTCTATGCGCTGGCCCAGGGCGGCCTGGCCGTCGGTGGCTATCGGTATGACGCCAACGGCAACGTGGTGCAGAAGAACCATCCGACCGCCGGTTCGATTCCCAATGGCGCCACGGTGGAAGTGGGCCTCAATGCGTCCATGCTCGACGAACGGCAGAGCGTGACCTTTGTTCTGTCGGAGCCCGATTACACGACCGCCAACCGCGTTGCCAATGCCATCAACAGCCAGCTCGGAGGCAGCCTCGCGAAGGCGCGCGATGCTTCGGGGATCGAGATCGCCGTGCCGCCCGCGCAGCGAGATGAACTGGTCAGCCTCTTCACGCGTATCGAGAACGTGACCGTCGAGCCCGACCGACGTGCCAAAGTGGTCATCAACGAACGCACGGGTACCGTGGTGTCGGGTGGCGATGTGCGCATATCGAAGGTGGCGATCTCTCACGGCGACATCAAGATCGCGATCTCCAGCCAGAACACAGCTTCTCAGCCGATGAACATCTGGAACGGCGGCTCGGACATCCGTACGGCCATCGTGACCAATACGCGCGTTGACGTCGACGAGCCCAATGGCACCGGCTTCGTGACGGGCAGCAACACCGTCTCCGATCTGGTGCAGTCGCTCGCCCGACTCAAGACCAGCACGCGCGATGTGATCTCCATCCTGCGCGCCGTGAAGGCGGCGGGCGCCCTGCACGGCGAACTCGTCGTGCAGTGACCGTTCATTCCCGACAGTTTCATTCCCACAGCAATGCCTCGGAGACAGACATGACAGACGGAATAGAGGCCGTGACCCGATCAGCGCTGGCCCTGGCGCTCGACGCGGCCAGCCTGCGCCAGCAGGCGATATCGACCAATATCGCAAACGCCAACGCGATCGGCTATGTGCCTCAGCGCGTGAGCTTCGAGGCCCAGTTGGCCGACGCCCGGCGCAGCATCGAGCAGTCGGGGCGGCTCGATGCCTTTGCGTTGAATCAGGTGCGCCCGCGCGTCGAGCCCGCGGTGGATGCCACTGGCGTTCCGGCCCAGGTGCAGCTGGACGTCGAAGCGGCCGAGATGGCGCGCAACGCCGTGCACTACCAGGCGCTCGTCAAAGGTCTCTCGCGGCACTTCGCGATTCTTTCGATGGCAGCGGGCGACGGCAGAAAGTAACCATGGACTACACCCAATCCTTTGCCATCAGCGCGATCGGCATGAACATCGAGCGCACGCGCGTCGATGTCGCAGCACTCAACCTGGCCAATGCCAATACCGTTCAGGGTGTGGGCGGCACCAGCTACCAGCCATTGCGGGTGCTGGCCGAAGCCCGCATGCCTGGAGGTGCCCTGGCGGGTGGCGACGCCGGTGCATTCGGTGCCCTGATCAGTCAGGGGCTGGAGAGCGCGGATGTGGTGCCGATGACCGCGCCGACGGTCCACATCGTGCCCACCAACGCCGCGCCGCGGCTCGTGTACGAGCCGGGTCATCCGCTGGCCAATGAGCGCGGCTTCGTCGCGTATGCAGGCGTCGATGCGGCCACGGAGATGGTCAGCATGATGAGCGCGACCCGCGCCTATGAGGCGAACGTCTCTGCCATGAACACCACGCGCGCACTTGCGCTGCGAGCGCTCGACATCGGGAGCGGCGCATGACAGCCTTCATTCCCGTCGAAGCCCTGTCTTCGCTGTCGCCGCAGGCGCGGGCGATGCTGGTGGCCAGCCAGCCGCAGACGCTCCAGCCCGAGCCGTCCGGGGCGGCTGCTGCCGTGTCCGCACCGGCAACGGGCTCGTTCGGCCAGCTGGTCTCCGAAGGTCTGTCCCAGGTCAACAACCAGTTGATCGGCAGCCAGGTCGATCTGCAGAAGCTTGCGGTCGGCGACGCGCAGAACCTGCACCAGATCATGATCAACCTCGAGGAAAGCCGTCTGTCCTTCCAGTTGATGATGCAGGTGCGTAGCCGCCTGCTCGAGGCTTACCAAGACATCATGAAGATGCCGATATGAATTTCTGGCAAGGACTGACGCAGCGCGCGCGCATCGGCCTGATCGGTGGTGCGGCGGTGATCCTGCTGGCGACGGCCGCCATGGGATGGTGGCTGCTGCGCACTGAATACCAGGTGCTCTTCGCAGACCTGAAGCCGCAGGATGCCCAGGCGATGACGACTGAACTGGAGCGGCTCAAGATTCCGTACCACCTGGGCGACAGCGGCACCTCGATCCTGGTGGACAAGGCCACGGTGCACGCCACGCGCATCAAGCTCATGGGCAAGGAATTGCCGCTGCAAGGCGCGGTGGGCCTTGAGCTCTTCAACAACACCGACTTCGGCATGACGGAGTTCGCGCAGAAGATCAACTACCAGCGCGCGCTGCAGGGCGAGCTCACCCGCACGATCCAGTCGCTGTCGGAGGTTCGCGAGGTGCGTGTCCTGCTGGCGCTGCCTGAGCAGGGGCTTTTCAAGCAGGCGACGTCGAAGGCGAAGGCATCGATCACGCTCACCATGCGGCAGGGCCAGGCCTTGCGACCGGAGCAGGTGATCGGCGTGCAGCGGCTGGTGGCCGCGGCGGTTCCGGGCATGGTGACGCAGGATGTCACGATCGTCGACAGCCACGGCGTGGCGCTCACGCGGCAGGAAAGCGGCAACGGCGAACTCGACATGAACAGTGCCCGGCTGGATCTCAAGCGGGACACCGAAGCCTATCTCTCGCGCAAGGTCGCGGCGGTGCTCGATCGCAGCTTCGGCGCGGGGCAGGCACTGGCCAGTGTCGACGTCACGTTGAACATGGACCAGATTCGCACCACGACGGAAGACGTGCTGCCCGCCGCGTCGCGCTCCGGCCTTCAGGCCACGGGCGTAGTAGTGCGCGAGCGTGAGGTGCTTCGTGACACCGGCGCCACGCTGGATACCAAGGTGGCCGATACCGGCAGCTCCCGCGGCGGCAGCGCCCAGCGCGATGTCGAATACGCAGTGGGCCGCCGCGTCGAGCAGGTGGTCAGCCAGCCCGGCTCCATACGGCGCGTCCAGGTCGTGGCCGTGGTGCGCAAGGCACTCGATGCCGCGCAGGAAGACCAACTGCGCAGGGTGATCGCCGCGGCCGTCGGCGCTTCCATCGAGCGTGGCGACACCGTGGTGGTTCAGTCGCTGGCAAACGGCGCCCTTCCCGGTAACGAGACTGTCGTGGCCACTGCGGCCTCGGCGGGCGATCCCACTGCACTGGGCGGGAGTGCTGCAAGTCCGGCTGCGGCGGGTTCGTTCTACAAGGAAGGCCCATCCCTCTGGCAATGGCTGGTGGCCGGCGTGCTGCTGGCGCTGCTTGCCTTGCTGCTCCTGCGCGCCGGTCGGCGCGGCATGTCGCCGCGAGGCACGGGCGGTGGCGCACCGCTCTCGGAAGCCGAGCGAGCCGCCGCGTTGCGGCGGGTACGCGACTGGATGCGCGATACAGCGCCGGCACCCGCCGCAGGCGGCCCGACCTCCGGGCCTGGTGCCGGAATGCCCGCCACTGCAGCGGCAACGAGGAGAAGCACCTGATGTTTCCGGCATCCGGTCCTGTGCAGGCCCCGAATCCCGCGGGCGCTACGCCCGAATCCGGCGGCGCCCGCCATGCGGCACTGTTGCTGCACGCCATGGCGCCAGTGGATCGCGCCTGGATGCTCGACGCCTTGCCGCCAGAGCAGCGGGAAGACCTGCAGAGGCTTCTTGCAGAGCTCGCAGCCCTGGGCATCGAGCGCGATGCCGCGCTGATCGCCGGTGCCACCGCGGAGTCTGCCGATTCGATCGGCGACGCCTCCCTGCCCGAGTCCGACGTCGATGCGCGGCAACTGGTGCCCATGTCGGACGAGGCGTGGCTCCACGCGCTCGATGCAGCCCGGCTGCAGGTGCTCATCCAGTGCATGCGTACTGAGCCTGCAGGCCTGGTCGCCGAGTGGCTTCGGCTCGCCGACTGGCCCTGGCGCGAGGAACTCCTTGCTGCGCTGGAACCGGCCCAGCGACGCAGGGTCGAGGCAATCCTGGCGGCGTCGACGGCCGGACCGAAGACGCCGCCTGGCATGCGTGCCGCATTGATTTCGACCATGGCGGTGCGCCTGCAGGGGCTTGCGCCGGCCGGTGGTGTTTCCACCGCGCCGTGGCAAAGGTTGAAGCATTCGGTCGGACGCATTTTCGGGGGCGCCCGGTCCCAACGGAGCACGCGGCAGTGACAGGCAAGCTGCCATACGGGAGCGCCGATCCACGGCTGGATGCGGATGCGCAAGGCGGCCCGATCGTGCTGCGCGACGTGGTCATGCAGGGACACGTCGCGTTGGCTCGTCCAAGGGATCGGAATGCCGGTGCTCTGCAGGTGCGGTCGCAGGGGCCGAGCCTCGTTCCGGTTCAAGCGCACAGGACCGAGCCCGGGCCCGCAGGTGCGCCTTCGGCGCCCGACGGGGTGGTGGCCGAACCGCAGATGCAAACCGCCATCGTGCAGATCGAGGAAGATGCGCGTCGCAAAGGCCATGAGGAAGGTCTGGCCCGGGGACTGGCCGAGGGGCGTGAACGCGCGGCGCAGGAAGCGCGGCAGGCGGCAGCCCAGGCCGAACAGAAGGTGGCGCGCGAGCTGGACGAGCGCGCCGAGCGTTTGACCCAGGAGCTTCGGCAGCAGGGCCAGGCTGCCGTGGAAGCACGCGTGCAGGCACTGGACAGCCTGATTGCCGGGCTGTCACCGCAGATCGACGCACGGCTGTCTGCCGCGGAAGACGACATGCTGGCGCTGTGCTTCGAAACCGTCTGCCGCGTGTTTGGCGAGGCCGCGATGCGGCCCGAGTTGGTGCGGGCGCAATTGGCTCATGCCGCGAGCAACCTGCGCAACCGGCGTCTGATTGCGGTCCATCTCCATCCCGACGATCTGGCCGCGCTGCAGCGGGCACCGGCTGCGACGACGTCAGCTCTGCCGGGGGGCGACGACGTGCAGTGGATTGCCAGTTCCGACGTCGCGCTGGGCGGTTGCATCCTCCAATCGCCCGAAGGCGGACTCGATGCGCGGTTCGAGACGCAACTGCATGCCTTGCGCGATCTTCTGCTGCAGTCCCGGGCACTGGCCCGGCATCGGGAGACTTGACGTGGAAGCTCTCCGTCTGAGCCGCAAAGCGCTTCGAGAGGCCGATCTGCACCGACGCATCGGTTGGGTGCGCGAAATGCAGGGGCTCGCCATCGACGCGATCGGTCCCGATGCGGCGGTGGGCGAACTCTGCCGCATCATGGTCAGGACGCACCGCGCAGCGGGCGCCGGCAGCGGGGCCGATCACGGCGATGGAGATCCGGCCGGCGTTCTCGCCGAGGTGGTGGGACTGAAGCCCGGCCGCGTCACGCTGATGCCCTACGGTTCGGTCGAAGGAATCGCGTCGGGCTGCGAGGTTCGCGCACTGGGCGCGGATTCGCAGATCGACGTCGGCCCCGCGCTGCTGGGGCGCGTGATCGACGGTTTCGGCAAACCACTCGACAGCATGCCCAGGCCGCTTGCACAGCAGCGCCGCCCGCTCAAAGCCGCACCGATCAATCCGATGCAGCGCCCCCCGATCGAGCGAGTCCTGGAAACCGGGATCCGCAGCATCGATGCGTTGCTCACGCTGGGGCAGGGGCAGCGCATCGGTATCTTCGCCGGCAGCGGTGTCGGCAAGAGCACCCTCCTGGGGTTGCTGGCGCGCCATGTCAAGGCGCAGGACGGCGCCGATGGACGGACAAGCATCAACGTCATCGCGCTGATCGGTGAGCGCGGGCGCGAGGTGCGAGAGTTCATCGAGAAGCAGTTGGGCCCGGAGGGGTTGGCGCGGTCGGTGGTGGTGGTCGCGACCTCCGATCAGCCGGCGCTGGCGCGCTTGCGCGCGGCCTATGCGGCGCTGGCCATCGCGGAGTATTTCCGCGACGAGGGCCGCAACGTGCTGCTGACCATGGATTCGATCACCCGCTTCGCCATGGCGCGGCGCGAGGTGGGGCTGTCCGCCGGCGAGCCGCCCACGGCGCGTGGTTACACGCCGTCGGTCTTTGCCGAGTTGCCCGAACTCTGCGAACGCTGCGGCACGGCGCCCGGCGGCGGCTCGATCACTGCGCTGCTCACCGTGCTGGTCGAAGGAGACGATTTCAATGAACCTGTTTCGGATGCGCTGCGCGCGATTCTCGACGGGCACATCGTGCTGTCGCGGCACCTGGCGCACCGAGGACACTATCCGGCCATCGATGTGCTCAAGAGCGTGAGCCGGCTCATGCCCGAACTGGCGGACAAGGAGCAGCGCGCACTTGCGGTCGCGGCGGTACAACAACTGGCCGTGCTGGAGCGCAATCGCCAGATGATCGACATCGGCGCCTATGAGAAGGGCGCGAATGCGGAGCTGGACCAAGCGATCGCCATCGAGCCGAGGCTTCAGTCATGGCTGCGGCAGAGCACGGGCGGCGTGCCGCGGATGGAGTCGATCCAGGGGCTGCGCGAAATCCTCGCGCCCGCATCTGCGGGGCACAAACCGTGACGGCGAGCCGTGCCCCCGCTGCTGCGCGCGACGTCGATGTGCGTGGCTTCGCCTATCCGCTGGAGCCCATTCGACAGCGCGAGCAATGGCGTCTGGACAGGCTGATGGCCGAACTCGCGCGGGCGCAGCAGGCGATTTTGGAAACGGAGGCCGAAATGACCCGCTTGCAGCACGCGCACGATCAGCAGGCGACTGCGATGGCGCAGGCGCTGCCGCTTCGGCTGGACGCGTCCGCTCACCGGCGGGCGCTGGGCTACCTCGCGCATCTGCGGGGGCAGTGGCAGCAACTCGACGTGCGGCATGAGGCGCAGTGCGTCGAGAGGGATCGACTGCGACAGCAGTGCGTGGCGCAGCAGGTGCGCCTGGACGGCCTGGCACGTCACAAGGAGGATGCCTTGACAGCGTATGCAGATGAGATCCGCCACCGCGACAGGAACGAGCAGGACCGCGATTGGCTCGCGCGTTCATCGTTCGCGCGCCCGATGCTGGAGGCCGAATGAGCACGGAAAGCTCCGTCACCGTGTCCAATGCGGCGCTGCCCTCGCGGCAAGGCAGGACAGCGCTACCCACAGGCAACAGCGACACGGCGCAGCAGCAGTTGGCGTGGCAACGCGAGATGGAGCGCGCGCAGCTGACGGGCTGGTTCAAACCGGTGAGCGTCGACGCAAGGACAGCTGCGGCGGAATCCGCCGATCGGTCCATCGATGGACGTGCCCGTGGCAAAGGCGACAGTGAGCAGCGCAGTGGATCGGGGCGCTTGTGGCAGGCGAGCCAGCCCGGTGCGGGTGGTTTGCCGCCGGCCGCAGCGCCGGGGTCGCCGATCGTGAGTCCGGGGGGAGAGAGGAGCATCGGTGTGAGCGTCTTTGCAATCCGCTCGGCGGTCAGCCTGTCGATCCCGCCGTCAGCGGCCGTCGAAGTCGAGCCCGCCGTCGCGAACGATCTGCGCATCGATGCCCGGCTTGCCCATCGACAGGGGACGCAGGCGGGCACGGGGCTGCCGACGGAAGCGCCCGCCCAGTTGGAAGACGGTGCTGATGCTGCGCCCGATGCGTTCCAGGCCGAGGCCCGGGAACAGCTCGCGCCGCTGCGGCTGCATGAGGAAGCAACCCCCGAGGGGCAGGCCATATGGATCGCCATGCGGGCCGACGACGAGGCGCTGGCCGCCATGCTGCCCCGGCTCGTGGCGGACCTGCAACATGGCTTGTTGGAGCGCGGCCAGCGGCTGCACCAGGTCGTGTGCAACGGTCGCCTCGTCTGGCACGACCGCATGTCCGCGTTGCCGGACGACAAACTTATTTCCCGCATCGACAACCGTCGGGCGATTTCCGATTCGATTGATCCAAAGGAGGCGTGATGGCCATTGATGCAATTAGCGGTTCCAGCAGCACCAACCTGCAGGCCAACAGCCTGGGCATGGAGGATTTCCTCAAGATCCTGCTCACCCAGTTGACCTACCAGGACCCTCTGAAGCCCATGGACAACCAGCAGTTCATGGCGCAGATGGCCCAGTTCACGAGCCTGGAGCAGACCCAGCAGCTCAACAACAAGATCGAAACGCTCATCACCAACCAGGCGGCCCTGCAGTCCGTGGGTCTGATCGGCAAAACAGTCGACGTGTCGACGCCGAGCGGACAGGTCACGGGCACGGTCAGCGCGTTGTCGTTGTCGGGTGACGCACCGCTGTTGACGATCAAGACGCCGGCGGGGGCAGTGTTGAGCGATGTCTCGCTGAGCCAACTCGTGGCGGTGCGATGAGTGCGACGTACGGCCTGAACCTTCGGGAGATTTTCAATGCTTGAATCCATCTACGTCGGGATGACGGGCCTGTTGGGCTACTCGCGCGGCTTGCGCGTGATCGCCAACAACACGGCCAATCTCAATACACCGGGCTTCAAGAGTTCGAGCCTGCAGTTCGCGGACATGTTCTACACGGGCGGCAACTTGGGCGGCGGCAGTGCCAATCAGAATTACAGCCAGGTCGGATTCGGCCTCAACACGCTCGGAACGACGATGTCGTTCAAGCAAGGCGAACTGCGCCAGACCGGCAACGATCTCGACATGGCTGTCGATGGCCAGGGGTTGTTCGTCCTCAAGGACGCCGACGGCAAAGTCACCTATACCCGCGCCGGCCAGTTCGAATTCAATACCAACGGTGTTCTTGTGAACAGGGCCGGTGGCGAAAAGGTCATGGCCCTCGACGAGAACGGCGGCTTCACCGAGATCTCGCTGGCCGGGCAGACGACCGACCTCGGCAGGCCGAGTTCCACCTTCAAGCTGGATGGCGTCATTCCTTCGACCGGTGGGACGACGCCGCAGCAACCTCCTGCTTCGCCGCCCGACCGGATGACCATTCAGGTGATCGACGCCATGCAAGTTCGGCATGTGTTGACCCCCAGATTCACCGTGATCAGTTCGTCCGCTACAGCGGGGGTCAACATGAAAGTCGAGTTGCTGGATGGGACCACGGTGGTCGGCAGCGGCCAATTGGTCTATCTCGATGGAAAACCGAAACCAGAGTCCGCCTCCGTGTCCATTACATACACGCCGCCTGGGTTGGACCCGATGGCCTTGACGCTGGATATGACGGAGACCCGGTTTTCCGGGGGGACTTATTCCGTTGGAGTGCAATCGCAGGATGGGCTTGGATCGGGCTCTCTCAGCGGTACTGCCTTCGATGCCAGCGGCACCTTGAAGATGACCTACACCAATGGCCGAACGGTCAACGGAAGGCAACTGGCGCTCGCACGCTTCGACTCACCTGACGCGGTCGGTGCGCTGGGCAACAACCAGTTCGAGATCCTGAACAAGGACGCCTGGCATTTCGGTACTGGAGGGGAGGGAGCCTTCGGCTCAGTGGTATCGGGCAGGGTCGAGATCTCCAATGTCGACCTGTCGCAGGAGTTCAGCGATCTGGTGATCATGCAGCGCGGCTACCAGGCCAGCTCACAGGTGATCTCGACGGCCAACGACATGCTGCAGGAATTGTTCTCGATGAAGAGCAAATGAACGCCCCGGTTTCTCACGTCGCGCCCGGCTCGGCATTGCTGGATCCGGTTGCATCCGCCCTCGGGGCACGCCCCTTGCGCAGTTGGCGAGATGCACAGAAGGAGTCGGTGCGCCAGCGCTTTGCGGCATTGCACCGCGCGTGGAGCGCCGAGTGGATTCCAGTGCGCAACGCTTCCCCGGACGAACCGGAGGTACACGTAAGCGAACCCGACGGTGCGTCGGTATCGGCATCGGCGTCTGGGAACGGTGTCCGGTGGGCCTTCGCCGCATCGTCGCGCCGGGGCAACCTGCCGAACCAGGAGGCGCCCTTGCGCGACGGTCGCGCAGCCTCCGATGCGGCAGTCCGGGCCATCGCGGAGCGGATGTTCGCATCCGACGCAAACATGGCGAATGCCTCGGTGCAGGAGCCAGCGAAGATTGCTGCTGCTGTGGCGCGCGCCGCCTGGGAGGATTGGCTGCACCGCGTCGACGTTCTCACCCCGGGTTTTGGGCTCGCGCCGCAGGACGCAGAGGGCGCGCGGACGATCGGTTCACGGCCGGATCCGTGGTCCGGCGCACTGTACGTCCGCTGGCCATGGTGCGGCGGCGTCTGGACGCTCGTGCTGTCCCATGAGGCAGTCGCGAGCCTGCTGAGCGCCGAAGCCGCGCCGGTGGCGGCACCGGGCGCTGGTCCGCAGCACGCCCCCAAGGAGCGCCTCGATCGGGTGCTGACGGGCCAGACCGTTTCGCTGCGCATCATGCTGGCAGGGGTCGAATTGAACCTCGGGCAATTGCAGCAATTGCGGCTCGACGACGTCGTGCCGCTGGAGCATCCGCTCGACGCACCGGCGCAAGTCCTCGGCGCGGATGGCGCGCCGATCTGCGATGGCTGGCTGGGACAGATCGACGGCCGTGTCGCGATCGAGCTGGCCTTGCCCGACATCCGAAGGCCTGCCGTTGCGCCGGCTGCGAACACCTATTCATCAAAGGAACGAAAACAATGACGAAAGCCCTGGAAGGAATCGTCGCCGACAACCGCGTCGGCGCCTCGGGCGCCGCGACCGAAGTGCGCGGCGACCACAGGATGCGCCCCGCACAGGGCAACAATCTGCCGACAGCGCAGATCATCGCGCTGCCGGATCTTCATCCCAATGCCGACGGCGAGGCGGGTTCCCATGGCGCTGAAGCCCCCATCCTGCGGGACTGGAATCCGCTGCACCAGATCAAGGCCCGGCTGCAGGTGTGCGTGGGAGAGGCGACGATCTCGGTGGGCGAATTGCTCGGCGCCAAGGAACACCAGGTGCTGCGTCTCGACCGCGAGATCGATCAGCCAGTCGATCTGACCATCGAGGGCAAGGTGGTCGCGCGCGGCCAACTCGTTGCAGTGGATGGCCACTTTGCGGTTCGCATCACCGAACTGCCCGTCGCGTTGGGTCTGGCTGCGGGAGCCTGACGAATGATGCTGAGGGAGCCTGTGCCTTGGCGAGTCAACGCGGGCAAGCCGCGCCTCGCCTGCCTTGCCATCGCGGTGGCCGCGGCCCTGCTCGTGCCGACCGATCGAGTGCACGCCGTGCCGGACAGCAGCGCGACGGCATCCGGTGGTGGTGGCGCGGGTCTGCCATCCAGCATTCCAGTCAAGCGTGACGGGGCGCAGGAGGTGGCGGGCGTGAGCAGTGATCGCTGGTGGCTTGCGATCACGGCCGCTGGCGGACTGCTGGTGTTTGCCGTGATCGCCGCCCGCCGAAGAACCGCATCCACAAAGCTGCCAGCCGGGCCGCTATGGGCACGCTTCGGCGGCTTGCTGAACAGCAGCACTGCGTCGCAGGAGATACAGCGTGTATCGAGCACTCGTCTCTCGCCTCGCCACAGCCTGCATGTCGTGATCTGGAATGGCCAGCGATTGCTGCTCGGATGTACCGACCAATCGATCCAGTTGCTGGCCGAGTCGCCGTCCGCTGCGAACGAAGGCCGCATGCCGTCGACCGCTGGATCGTCGTCCGTGCCGGACGCGCACTCATGATGCGCACTCCATCTTCGACGGGATCCGCGCGATGGACGCGGCAACTCGTTCTCGCGGCGGTGCTCCTTCTTGCGGGCGCGTTCTGCGGGTTCGGCGGCGATGCGGCGGCGCAGCCTGCCGAAAAGGCGGTTCCTGCGCAGGCCGTGCCGGACAGCCCGGCGTCGGTAGCGCCGCCTACCGTTGCTGCGCCGTCCGCCGAAGCGCCAGCCAGCACAGCTGCGCCGACGCCGAAACCCGCCGCCGCAGGCAGTCCGGTGCGGCCACGCCTTGCCTCCGGCCCGATCTCGGTGCCGAATGCGACGAGCGCGGTCACGCCTGCCACCGAAACCGCGCAGGCGCTGCGCGTGGTCCTCGGGCTCACCGTGCTGGCGATCCTTCCGGCCTTGCTTGTTTGCCTGACCAGCTTCCTGCGCATCATCATCGTGCTGTCGATGCTGCGTCATGCCATCGGGATGAACGAGACGCCGCCGAACACGGTTCTGATCGGGCTGGCGCTCTTTCTGACGCTGTTCACGATGTCGCCCGTACTGCAGAAGGTCAATCAGGATGCGTTCGAGCCTTTCATGGCAGGCAAGCTGTCCATGGACGACGGTTATCGCAAAGGCGTGGGGCCGCTGCGCGAATTCATGGTGCGGCAGACGCGCGAGGCCGACCTGGCGTTGATGGTCGAGCTCTCGAAGGCGCCCATGCCCAGGTCGATGGACGACATCAGTAACGTGCAGCTGATCCCGTCGTTCATGCTGTCGGAGTTGCGCGCCGCGTTCCAGATCGGCTTCGTGATCTTTCTGCCGTTCCTGCTGATCGACCTGATCGTGTCCAGCATTCTCATGGCGCTCGGCATGATGATGATGCCGCCGACCACCATCGCGCTGCCGCTCAAGATCCTGATGTTCGTTCTCGTCGATGGCTGGAGCCTTGTGCTCAAGGCCCTGGTGGGCAGCTTTCACTGAGGCTCCGAACGCACAACCATGCCGCGTTTGAGTTCAACTCCACCGTTGTCGCCCCTGCCGTTCTTCGAGGCCAAGATCGAGGAAGGCATGGCCGAGGCGGCAACGGCGGACACCCTGGATCTCACAACCATGCTCTGGCAGCGTTGGCGCGAGGAGGGGGACGAGGGTGCGCGTGCGCAGCTGATCGAGCATCATCTGCCGTATGCACGGATGATGGCGGCCACTGTCTATGGACGGCGCACCCACAACGACGTCGAGTTTGCGGACTATCTGCAACTGGCGCGCATCGGGTTGATTGAGGCCGTGGACCGTTTCGATCCTGCTCAGGGGGCTCAATTCAGGACTTTCGCGGGCAGACGCGTACAGGGCGCCATCCTCAATGGCTTGCCGCGGCTGACCGAAAAGAATCAACAGATCAGCACCATGATGCGCTTGCGCCACGAGCGGCTCGAGGCGATCAAGGAAGCTGCGTCTGAGGATGTCCCCACCAACAGTGAGAGCGCCCCGAGCGACCCGGCATCATCGCGGGATGCGGAGAAGTTGTTCCGTTATCTGGCGGAGGTCGGCATCGGGATCGCGCTGGGGGTCTTGCTCGAGGACACCGGCATGGTGGATGCCGAGGCTTTCGACAGCGATGGTCATTCCCCTTCTCCGGAGGTCAGCTATTTCCGCAAATCCGAGATCCATCAATTGCGCAATGTTTTGCGCGGCTTGGTGGACCAACTGAACGATCGGCAGAAGACCGTGATCCGTTATCACTACCTGCAGGAGATCTCGTTCAGCGAGATAGCGAGTTCCATGAACCTCACGCGAGGGCGCGTATCCCAGCTGCATCGGGAAGGGCTGTCGCGGCTGCGAGAACTGCTCGGCAAGGATGCGCGCTGCGATGTGTCGTGGTGACATGCTCCTTCATCAGGTAAACCATTCCATATTTATTCCATGACCGATTCGAACGCACCTTCCATCTCTGTCGCTGCTTCGTCCCACGATGCCCGCTTTGCGGCAGTGCGCCAGCGTCTGGATCGGCTTGAGGGTTTTCTTCGAGAGGATCCGTCGAACGGTGCCTTGTTGATCGATGCGTTCGAGACGGCGCTGTCGTGCGGTGAGTGGGAGCGCGCTCGTTCTCATTTGCAGCAGGGGCAAGCCCTGAATGCCGAGCCGCTCGCGTGGCGACTGCGCGAGGGAGATTTCTGGCTTGCACAGCAACGATATGACGAGGCACTCGACGTTCTGGAGGCACTGCAGAAAACGCCTCAGCCGCCTGCCGGGTTCGCCGAGGTGCTGCTTCACAATCTGGCCTTCATCGAATTCCGGCGCGGTCGCTATGCGGAGTGCACTACCCGATTGGGGCCAACGCTCGAAGCGTTGGCTGGGTCTGAGCCTGACACCGACGCTCGTCCCATGCTTGCAACCCGCGCCCTGCAGCAGCTCTGGCTACGATCGATGCATCACGACGGCCAATTGGATCGGGCGATGGCCTGGGCGCACGCTGCAGAACAGCAGCGTGTGCTGGATGCACAGGCGGCTGGTGTGGCCAGCCTGATCGCGATCGACGCCTCGGACTTCGCTGCAGCGCAGCGTTGGTCCAGTGCCAGTCTGTCGAGCGACTCGCCCGCCGATCACCCTGTCGAGGCGCTGGTGGCACGGGCGTCGTTGGCGCTTGCTGCCCGCGATGCAAAGCTTGCAGCTCAATTGGCGGACGTCGCGCTGCAACGCCAGCCAGGCGATGGGCGGGCGTGGTCGACGCGCGGTTTTGCGGCACTCCTGGGGGGCGACCTGGTTGCCGCCCGGGGCGCCTTCGAAAAGGCCGTGTCGGCCATGGCGAACCATATCGGGACCTGGCATGGCTTTGGATGGACGCAGATCCTGCAAGGCGATCTGGCCGGTGCGCGTGCGAGCTTCGACACTGCCCTTGCGCTGGACCGAAACTTTGCGGAGAGCCACGGTGGCCTGGCGGTTGTTTTGGCTACGCAGTCCTTGCGGCAGGAAGCTGAAGTGCACGCGGAGCTCGCGTTGCGACTCGACAAGAGCAACCTGTCAGGCAGGTATGCGCAGGCCTTGCTCAGTGGCGAAGTGAAGGAAGCCAACGATCTGCAGCGCTTTGCGCGGCGGCTGTTCGGGGGGCGGGCAGGGCCGCTGGGGGGGGATATGGCCGATCTTTTTCAGCCCTCAGCTGCATTGGTTACCAAGTCACCTCCCGACGCGGAGGGTTGAGCGAACGGACGGCGTACACGCCTGCGCGTCAGGGGCTCGGCTTGTCAGTCTTGGCTGGCGGGTGGGCCGGCGCCGCTTCGGCCAACAGGAAATTTCCTGCTTCGTGCAATGCCGCATTCAACTGGGCGTCGCCTTCCATGCGCTGAAGCACCGCATCGATCATCTGGTCGAAACCCTTGTCGTCCAACCGGTCGCGACCGAACTCCTGTATCAGAACGGATTCGAGAAAAAGCCGGAAGGCTTTCCTTTGCCGCTGCGTGTCGTTGGGCGACAGGGCGCGAACGCGTAATGCCACCATCTGCCGGATGTGCGCGTCTTCACTGCTGTCCGCGTTGACTAGGCGTTGACCACCGGCGAGTGCCGAACCCTCGTCCTCGCTGTGCGTTGTCCGAACATCGCGTGGGTCGGAGTTGTGTCCCGAGGGGCGACTTCGATTCTGAGTTCTGAACTGCGCGGCAAACTGGGCGCGGATCAGGGCGGCCAGTTGGGTGGATGGATCAATCATGGGAGCGATGCATCGGTGGCGCAGGTGCAGCAGCGCTGAAGAGGTTGCTCGCGCATCAATGAGCGAGCCCTTGTTGCTGGTAGTTGGCCAGCAGCACATGGTTGTCCGCGCCGTCGCTGGATGAGTTTTGGCTGTCGGCGATTGGGCCGTCCGGATTCAGTGCCTTGATGCCGGCGATGACCTTTTCGATGTCGCTAGACAGTGCCTCATTCGTGATGTTCAGTGCCAGGCCCTCTTGGTAGTGGTGCAGGGCCTCATCGAACCGGTCCTGTGCCAAGGCCGTAAATCCCTTGACGAAATGCGGCAGAGGGTCTGTATCGGGCAGGCCAAGCAGAGGCTGCCAGGTGAGCAGGGCCACGGCTGCTCGTCCCGAACTGAATTGCAGGAGTCCCAACTGATAGCGCGCCAAGGGAAATCCGGGTGCCAACAGCGTCGCATTGGCGAATGCGGTTTCAGCCTGCGCCATGTCACCGAGGGCAGCGAATTCTGCGCCCAGCAGAAATTGAGGCAAGCCTGCAGCGGGTTCTTCGGCGCTCGCCTTCTGGAACCACGCGATGGCTTGCACACCATCGTTTGCCTGGCTTGCGGCCATGCCTTGGGCCATCAGGGCATCGAATGAGGTCGGATTGAGCTGTTTCATAGGCTTTTGACTAAATGGCGATGGCGCCGATGCTCGTTGGATGGGCGCGCTGTGGCGCATTGTCGTACCGGGTGGCATTGAGGACAAAGGCCCAAGGCGCCCGCAAGGCTAATGCAATCCCATCTGGGATCAACCTATCCATTGCAATTCGAGGAGATTTAGCCAAAACCCGATCAATGGAAGGGGAATGGTTCTCTTTTCTTAACAAATTGCCGCCTGCGTGGATGAGTTGTCCGGAACCGTAGGCCGACCCGCAGTGGGCAGGCCCAGCCGCAGGAGATGGCTCCTGTCGTAGCTGCCGCTTGGCGGTTTCTGAAAAAACGTCGAGGCTGTAAATGGTTGCAATCGTCAGTGGGAACAGTCTGGGTCTGAGCCTGAGTTCGTTGGCTACTCTGGGTCAGCGTGGTCAACTCGGTACGGCAGGGCAGGGCAGAAGTGGCGAGCAGTCCTTCGTCAACATCGCCAACGGCAATCTCGTGCTGCAGAACCGCGATGACATCCTCATGGGTCGCGGGCTCGACGTCCTGGCCGTACGTACCTACAACAGCCAGGGCCTGCTGACCGACGACAACGGCGACAACTGGAGTGTGGGCGCCTTCGGCCAGAAGGTCGTCCTGACCTCCGGCGCCGTGGGCGCGGCCGGCAGCACACTGACGCGCACCGACCGCGATGGTGCCCAGGCTGTCTACACCTGGGACGCCGCCCAGAGCGGCTATGTCAGCCCCGCCGGCTCCGGCGCCTTCGACACCATCGCCTACGACAGCACTGCCTCGCAGTTCATCTGGACCGATGGTGACACGGGCCGCATCGAGCGCTACCAGTCCAGTGGCGCCGGCCGCTTGGTCTCCGCCACCGACACCGACGGCAACACCGTCAGCTACGCCTACAACGCCAACGGCACTGTGCAGTCCGTCACTGACGCCAACGGCGACGTCAGCTACTACGACTACAGCGGCACGAACCTCACCCAGATCCGTACCGTCACGGGTGGCGTCACCAGCACCACCGTGCGCTACGAGTACGACGCCAGCAACCGCCTGACCAAGGCCATCGTCGACCTCTCGCCTGGCAACAACACGGTGTCGGACAACGATGTCTACGTCACCACCTACACCTACGACGGCGCCAGCAAGCGCGTGGCCAGCGTCACCCAGAGCGACGGCACGAAGCTGAGCTTCACCTATGTGCAGGCTGGCGGCAGCTTCAAGGTCGAAACCGTCACCGACGCGCTCGGCGCAGTCACGCGCTTCAGCTACGACACCGCGCAGAACACCACCACCGTCACCGATCCCCTGGGCGCCCAGTCGGTCTACCTGTACGACGCCCTGGGCCAGCTGACTCAGGTGCGCCAGGGCGTGACGACCGGCAACCCGACGGGCCTGTCCCAGGTCAGTTACCTGTACGACCCCCAGGGCAACGTCACCCTCGTCACCGATGGCGAAGGCAACAAGGTCACGCTGCAATACGACGACCACGGCAACCTGATCCGGGAGGTCGATTCGGCCGGCGACACCCGCGTGCGCACCTACAACGGCGCCAACCAGCTGCTGACCGACACCCTCTATGCCGATGCGGCCGTGGTCGATCGCGGCGCGTTCAACAAGGACGCCGCGCTGCCCGAGACCACGCGCTACGTCTATGCGGCCGGCAATGCCAACCGGCTGCGCTTTGCGATCACGCCGCAGGGCAATGTGACCGAGTACCGCTACGACGCCTACGGCCAGCGCACCAGCGTCATCGAATACACCGGTGCTGCGTACAACACGGCGGCCCTGGCCCTAGCCGAGGTGCCGACCGAGGCGCAGCTGAGCAGCTGGGCCGCCGCCCAGGATCTCACGCGCACCGAGCTCACCGAACTGGTCTATGACCCCCGTGGCCAGCTGAGCAGCAGTACGACCTATGCGGCCACCGCTGCGAATGGGCTGGGTGT
Organism: Variovorax sp. GW821-FHT09D05; assembly: GCF_059416325.1. NCBI lineage: Bacteria > Pseudomonadati > Pseudomonadota > Betaproteobacteria > Burkholderiales > Comamonadaceae > Variovorax > Variovorax sp. GW821-FHT09D05. The sequence continues at coordinate 231,058 of NZ_JBWKOZ010000012.1, forward strand.
GGCCTCCACCGGTGCGACCACCCAGTACATCTACGACCCGCGCGGCCTGCTGCTGCAGAAGATCGAGCCCGCGACGACAGTCGGCGGCGCCACGGCCGTCACCACCTACACCTACGACGGCCTGGGCCGTTTGCTCAGCGTCAGTGCGCCGTCGCTCGACGGCGGCGCCACGCCCAACACCACCATCACCAGCTACGACGATGCGGGCGGCAAGACCAGCGTCACCGTGGCCAATGGACTGGTCACCGTCTCGACCTACGACAAGGCCGGACGACTCGTCAGCGTGACCCAGCAGAGCGCGGGAACAGGCGTGCTGGGCACCACCAGCTATATCTACGACAAAGACGGCAACCTGCTGATGACGCAGGACCCGACGGGCGTGCGCAAGTGGATGCTGTACGACGAGGCGGACCGCAAGATCGCGGATATTGACGCGACCGGCGCGGTGGTCGAGTACGTGTACAACGCCAATGGGCAGTTGCGCGAGACCATCGCGTACACGACGCCGATCAACACGACCGCACTGGTGGACGGTGCGGGCAAGCCGACCACGGCGTGGAGTGCAACGAACACGACGACCAGCCTGGATGCGCTGCGGCCAGCAGGCACGCCCCAGGACCAGAAGGTCTGGCGCTTCTACGACACGGCCAACCGGCTCACGTGGCAGGTGGATGCACTGGGGTACGTGACGCAGACGACTTATGACGGGGCGTCGCGCATCCTTAACGTAACACAGCTGGCCAATCCGATTGATGTGAGCTTGCTGGGGAATGGGGCGAACATCGAGTTGCTGGTCAATCCCGCCACTGTGGGGGGAATCACGCTTGCCGTAGACAACGCGAATCCGGTGCCGCTGGGTTCGCAGGTCACATTGACCGCCACAATCGAGGGTGTGAATCCTGGCGGCATGGTGACCTTCTTCAGTGGAGAAATGGTCATTGGAAGTGCGATGGTGGTCAATGGCAAGGCGGTGCTCGCGACCAACGAGCTACCGGTGGGGGCGAACAGCATCCGGGCGGCTTACTCGGGCGATGTGAACAGGCCGGCCAGCGTATCGGCCGTTGCCACCAAGACCATCACTGGCGCCACGACGGGTGCGGTAATGAGCTTCTCGCCGAGCGCCTCGGAGCTCGTGTATTCGCAGCCATTCTCGATATCGGTCACATTGACGACGGCTCAGTTGCCTAACTTGCCCCTGGCTTCAGGAGAGGTCAGGTTTTACAGCGGAGATGTCTTGGTGGCTCGCGCCGCGGTTGTCAACGGGCTTGCCACCGTGACCACAACCGAATTGCCGGTTGGGAACTTCACGTTGCGGGCCGAGTATGCAGGTGATGCTGTCCACGCGCCTGTGACACTGACTCGTGGATTGACAGCCAAGCCGAATCCGACAACCACGACATTGGAGGTCGGTGGCGCGGGTACTGCTCCTGTCTTGACCGCTCGGGTGGCGACGAGCTTGGGGCCCTCTTCCTTGCCGGGAGGGACGGTTTCTTTCTACGACGGAGCAGTTCTTGTCGGAACTGCGTCTCTGATCAATGGCGTTGCGACGCTAGCGCGGACTGGATCCAGCGCCGTCAGTTCTTTCCGAGCCGAATACGCAGGTGACGCGCTGAATGCCTCCAGCACTTCTCCTACAGGAATGCCGTCTTCGACCGCGATCTCGATTCAGACGTCTGCTGCGACGGGGACGCAGGATGACACGATTGTGCTGACGGCACAGGTGGCTGGTGCAGGAGCGACCGGCGTGGTGACCTTCCTCAGCGGAAGGAACGTCCTTGGCACCGCAACGGTGGTCAATGGACAAGCCACCTTGTCGGTCAACAACCTGGCAGTAGGTTCGCACGCGATTCAGGCGGCCTATTCGGGCGACAAGGACAACTACGGCAGCGTCACGGCGCAGACGGCGAATGTCGAGATCGCGGCGGGCACGGGCACGGTGCCGCCGTTGGTGGTGACGGGGACGCAGCACCGTGTATTTGACGTGTTCGGAGGGAATTTCCCGTACGGCCTCACTGCCTCCATCTACACCGTTGCACCCTCCGCATTGCTCACCGAAGGGGGCACGATCAGCTACTTTGTGGGTGATCAGTTGCTGGGTTGCGTCGATGTGTCCACGCTGACAAATCCCTGGTTCTATGCGCAGATGAGGAATCTGCCGCTGGGGACGAATCCGGTGACCGCGGTCTATTCGGGCTCCTCGATCAATGCCCCGGTCACCTATTCCAGTCCAGTGAACGACCCGGCTGTCGTTCCGCCCGGCCCTGTATCGATTGGCATCACATCTTCCGAGCCCCGTGCGACGGTGGGCGCGCCAGTGACGTTCGTTGCTTCCGTTTCTCGTACTTATGGGAGTGCGTCAACAGCTCCCAATCCCACGGGGACGGTGACCTTCTACAACGGGAACACCATTATTGGGGTTGCGACTTTGGTGAATGGTCGGGCACAACTGACCACCAACGCGCTACCTGCTGGTGCAGCCTATGTCACCGTCCGGTACTCAGGGGATGAAGGTAATGCCGTCGCCGAAAGCGTGCGAATCATGCAGGGGGTGCAGGCTTTTGTCGGTCTGCCTGAGCCCTCCGTCAGGCTCGAGATATCCGACGAGCCATCGAACTTCGGTGCACCTGTGTCTTTGACCGCCACCGTGACATCGGCCAACGCGCAGACGTTATCGAAGCCTGAGGGAGTCATCGATTTCTACAACGGATCGATTCTTTTGGGGCGCGCAACCGTTGTTGATGGTCGTGCAACTCTGACGCTCAATAGTTTGCCGCTGCAAGCGTCAACCCTGACGGCAATTTACAGCGGAGATGAAATTTACAATGCCCCAAGTGTTTCCGCCGTACTGAGTCATCAAACCAATCCCGCGGTCACTTTCACCTCCGTCAGTGCATCTGCTGCGACGGGGACGCAGGATGACACGATTGTGCTGACGGCACAGGTGGCTGGTGCAGGAGCGACCGGCGTGGTGACCTTCCTCAGCGGAAGGAACGTCCTTGGCACCGCAACGGTGGTCAATGGACAAGCCACCTTGTCGGTCAACAACCTGGCAGTAGGTTCGCACGCGATTCAGGCGGCCTATTCGGGCGACAAGGACAACTACGGCAGCGTCACGGCGCAGACGGCGAATGTCGAGATCGCGGCGGGCACGGGCACGGTGCCGCCGTTGGTGGTGACGGGGACGCAGCACCGTGTATTTGACGTGTTCGGAGGGAATTTCCCGTACGGCCTCACTGCCTCCATCTACACCGTTGCACCCTCCGCATTGCTCACCGAAGGGGGCACGATCAGCTACTTTGTGGGTGATCAGTTGCTGGGTTGCGTCGATGTGTCCACGCTGACAAATCCCTGGTTCTATGCGCAGATGAGGAATCTGCCGCTGGGGACGAATCCGGTGACCGCGGTCTATTCGGGCTCCTCGATCAATGCCCCGGTCACCTATTCCAGTCCAGTGAACGACCCGGCTGTCGTTCCACCAGCGACCACCACCGTTTCGGTGTCCTCGTCAAGACCTCAGGGCGCGTTGGGTGCACCGGTCTCCTTGACTGCGGTCGTGGCCAATTTGAATGCTGGGCTTTCGACGGCTCCTGATCCCGGCGGGACGGTGACTTTCTACAACGGCACGACTGTCATTGGCACGGCCAGCATCGTCAATGGTGCAGCAACGCTGGCTACGACTGACCTGCCTTTGGGCGCCGCGAGCATCACCGCGAAGTACGAAGGTGACACAAGTCATGCCGTGAGCACGTCGGGGGCATTGGCGCTGCAAATTACGTCCGCTCCGATCGCCTCCTCGACCGGATTGGCATTCTCTCCCGCACAACCTGTCTACGGTTCGCCCCTGGTGCTAACCGCCAACAGCTCGGGCCAAGGGCGTCCCGAGGGCGGCACGGTCAGCTTCTACGACGGCACCACGCTTCTGGGCATCGTCAACTTGGTCAACGGCAAAGCCAGCTTGAGCGTGAGTAGTCTGGAGGTGGGTTCGCATTCCATCAAGGCGGTCTATTCCGGCGATGCGAACAACGCCACCTCGCAAACCACAGCCAACGTCACGATAGCCAAGGCACCTTCGACGCTGATCAACCTGACGTCGGGCTCGATCGCCAAGGATGGCTCCCTGTCGATTCAGGTCAACGGCCCCCAACCCGGTGGTTTGGTGAGCTTCTACGATGGAACGCGGCTGCTGGGTACGGTCCAGGTCGTCAACGGCCTGGCGACCTTGTCGGGTGTATCGCTGCCTCCAGGCACGCACACTTTCACGGCCACTTACGCTGGCGATGCGCACAACACCGACAGCGAAGTCAGCTTCACGCAGGTCGTCGAGGGCGTGCCCGTCACCACGATCCTGGTCAATCTCGACAACGCCCAGGACCGTACCGTCACTCGCTTGTACAACCGCAGTGGCCAGCTTCAAGGGACATTGGACGCCGAGGGCTATCTCACTGAGTACAAGTACAACGCCGCAGGCGAACTGGTAGAAACCATCGCTTACGCCAATCGTGCAACCAGCTTCACCAGCGCTGCCAATCGAATCGCGGCAATAGCCGTCGCACGCGCCAGTTACAACCTGACAGGCGTGCGTCCGCAGGATTGGGGTGGTGCGGACATCCACAGCTACAACTTATACGACGCCCAGGGCCATATCGTCGGACAGGTCGATGGCGAGGGCTACCTTACCGAAACCACGTACGACACACGTGGCAACGTCACCCAGGTGATCCGTTACGCCAACCAGGCTCGTGTGGTAGACAGCACCTCCACGTTGGCCAGCGTTCGGCCATCCGCCACCAACCCGCTGGATCAGATCACCACACAGGCGTGGGATAACGCAGGCCAATTGACCAGCCGCACGAATGCGGAAGGTACGGTTACCCAGTTCGCCTACAACAGCGTCGGCCAGCTCGTACAGACCACCACCGCGGTGGGCACCACGGACGAGCGCACCAGCCGGGCGCGCTACGACATCCAGGGCCGCCTCATCGGCGAGCTCGACGGCCGCGGCAGCGATGCCGTCGCCTTGAGCGATCCGCTCGCCCTGTGGGCTGCCAACGGCACAACCCACACCTACGATGCAGCGGGGCGTCGCACCAGCACCACCGACGCCAACGGCCACCGCACGCTCTTCTTCTACGACCCCATTGGCCGGCTGCGCTACACCGTCAACGCCCTAGGCGAAGTCACCGAGAGCAGGTACAGCACTCTTGGCCAACTTGACGAGCAGGTCGTCTACGGCACCCGTGTGGATGTCTCCACTCTGGGCGCAACCACGCCCGGTGGCCTGAATACCGCCGTCCTGGCCAGCCAGCTCGCTGCAGTGGCCGACGCCACCAAGGACACTCATGTCCTGCATATCTACAACGCCACCGGCACCGAGGCCAGCAGCACTGACGCGTTGGGCAGCACCACCAGCTATTCTTACAACGCCTTCCGCGAAGCCATCGCCAGCAGCTACGCACTGAAGAATGGCTACGTTGTCACCGATACAGCCAGCTATGACCGCCGCGGCCTGGCGACGAAGCGCGTGAGCGATGCGGCCACACTCGCCATCACGCAGCGCAAGACCTACGATGCCTTCGGTCGTGTTATTGAAAACTTCGACGGCAACAACAACCGGAGCCAGATCGCCTACGACCGTCTCGGTCGGATAGTGACGACCACCAATCCGCTCAATGGCCAGCAACTGACGCAATACGACGCCTTCAACCGCGTCATGTACCAGCGCGATACCATCGGCTATTGGACGAGTTTCGGCTATAACCTGGCCAACCGTAGCACCACCGTCTCGACTTCTGCGGGCGTGAGCGTCACCACGGTCCATACCCGCCAGGGGCAGACCCAGAGCGTCACGGACGGTCGCGGCAATGTCACCACGTACAACTACGACAAGAGTGGCAATCTCATCGGGACCAATGAGCCGCTGGGTGTCACCACAGGCGCCACCTACGACAAGACCGGCCTCAAGCTGACCAGCACAGATGCCAATGGTGTCGTCACCAACTTCACGTATGACGCGGCCAACCGCCTGCTGACTCGCACACTCGACCCCACAGGTCTTAATCTCTCCACCACCTACGCCTACGACGCCAAGGGGCAGGTGGTCAGCGTCACCGATCCTCGCGGCATCGTCACCACCACCGAGTTCGACCTTGCCGGCCAGACCGTGCGTCAGGTGGTCGATCCCACGGGTCTGCACCTCACTACCAGCTACACCCACGACACCACCGGCCAGGTGCTCACGGTCGCCGACCCCAACGGCAACGTCACCGCGTACACCTACGACGGCGCCGGCCGGCGCACCAAGGAGCAGGTCGACCCCTCGGGGCTGAACCTCACGCGCAGCTACGAGTACGACGCGGCCAACAACGTCACCCGCTCCATTGATGCCAACGGCAACGCCACGCGCTACGCCTACGACGCCAACAATCGCCTGGTCTTCACGCTCGATGCGCTGGGCAACCTCTCAAAGCAGGAGTACGACCCCGAAGGGCGGGTGGTCCGCCGCACCTCGTATGCGGTGCCCATCGACACCTCGGGCCTGGGCAATGCCCCAACTGTCGCGCAAGTGCAGGCGAAGGTGGTGGTCAGTGTCGGCTCGGACATCATCGAGGGCCGCCGCTACGACGGCGATGGTCGCTTGCGCTTCAGTCTGGACGGGACCGGTGCCGTCGTGGAATACAAGTACGACAAGACCAACAACGTCATCGAGACGCGCGCCTATGCCAACCGCATTGACTTGGCGAGCTGGAACCCTGTTGGCGATCGCGATCCGATCGTCACCGCAGATGCGGCGCGGGACGAACGCGTGCGCACGGTCTTCGATGCCCTCAACCGGGCGACCTGGCAGGTGGACGGTACCGGTGGCGTGGTCCAGTACTTCTACGACGCCAATGGCAACGTGACCGAATCGCGTGCCTATGCGACAGCACTGACCGGGGCCGCCTTCAACAGCTGGGATGGCACATCCGCGCCTGCGGTTGTGGCCGACGCAACCCGCGATCAGCGCATCCGCACCGTCTACGACACGGCCAACCGCGGCACCTGGAGCGTCGATGCGCTGGGCAACGTCACGCAGCGCACCTACGACGCCGTCGGCAACGTGCTCAGCCGGCAAAGCTATGCGACACCTCTCACGGCGGTCGCCCTGGCGGCATGGGACGGCCTTACCGCTCCCGCACCGGTGGCGGACCTCGCACACGACCAGCGTGTGCGCAATGTCTATGACGCGGCCAGTCGATTGATCTGGAGCGTGAATGGCGCCGGAGCGGCCAGCCGCATCGAGTACGACGCCAACGGTAACGCCATCAGTCGCACTGAGTTTGCCGATCCATTTGCGTTCAACGCTCCTCCATTCATATGGGCGGCTGGCGCATCCGATCGAAGCACACGCTATCTCTACGACGCGGCGAATCGTCAGACGTGGCGTGTAGATGGCCTGGGTGCCTTCACGAAGCTGAAATACGACGGCAACGGCAATGTCGTGGAACAGCGCTCCTATTCGAACACTGTCAGTCCCGGTGCAGCAGCGAATGCCGATCTGCTCGAACTGTATTCGTGGACCAAGATGGATGATGCGCACGACGTGCGCATCCGCAATGTCTACGATGCGGCAGGGCGCCTGACATGGCAGGCTGACGGCACGGGGGCAGTCACGGGCTCGACGTACGACGGTACGGGGCGCCTTGTGCGCCAGGTGCAGTACGCCACCCCCGTTGCGGCCAACGCCTTGCCTTCCAGCGCGGTGGCCAGTGGCACCGATCGCATCACCGTCTTCGCGCATGACGGCGCGGGCCGGCGCACTTTCACTGTCGACGCGCTGGGTGGCGTGACGCGGACCGTCTACGACGCGTTTGGCAATGTGACACTGCAGGTGGGCTACGCCAACCCGATCGCAGCTCCGGGTACTGCCACGACTTATACCGAGGCCGCCTTGCAGGCCGCCGTCTCGGCCAATGCCGCAGTCGACCGCATCCAGCGCTTTGCCTACGACCAAGCCAACCGCCAGGTCTTCTCCGTCGATGCCCTGGGTGGCACGACCGAGTCGACCTATGACGGCCTGGGTCAGACCGTCCAGAGCCGCCGCTATGCGAAGGCGATCGACACCGCCGGGCTGAGTACCGTCGCCAGTGCAGGCGATATCCGCGCGCGCACAGTCGCCGATTCCGCCAACGACCGCGTCTCGCTCCAAATCTTCGATGCGGGTGGCCGCAAGATCTACGGTGTCGATCCGATGGGCTTCGTCAGCAAGACCGACCACGACGGCTTGGGACAGGTCCGCGCAACGACACAGTACGCGCTGTCCATCCCGTCGGGCACCGCCAGCACGGCCGCTGCCATTGCCGCTGCCGTCGTCACCTCTCCCGACGATCGCAACAAGAGCTTCCAGTACGACGCCGCGGGGCGCGTCCTCTCCAGCGTCGACGCCATGGGCTTCACCGAATCGTGGACCTACGACGCGCTGGACAACAAGACCAGCTACACCAACGCCAAGGGCTCGGTGTGGCACTACGAATACGACCTCGGCGGCCGCATGTTGCGGGAGATCTCCCCGCAGGTCGAACTCACCGCCGTCACCCCCGGCGGCGACGGCCGCCTGCAGGTCAACGCCGGTGCCAGCGGCATCGGCAATGTCATCACGGTGCTAACCTACGACAGCTTCGGCAACCTGCGCAGCCGCACGGAAGGCGCAGGGCGTCCTGAGCAGCGCACCACCACCTACGAGTACGACCAGGTCGGACGCCAGGTCAAGGTCACCTATCCGCCCGTGGGCGTCTACAACGCCGCGAGCGACGGTTTCTCCGTCGAAGGCCTGGATGGTCGCCATGACATCGTCCAGACGCTCTACACCGAGACCACCTACGACACTCTCGGCAATGCCGTCGCCAACCGCGACATTGGCGGCAACTACAGCTACAAGACCTACGACCTGGTCGGACGCGTCGCCTACGACGTGGATGCACTCGGGTTCGCCACGGGCTACCAGCGCAACGCCTTTGGCGATGCCGTAGCCCTGACCCGCTACAACGCGAGCACCGGCCTGGCAGCCGCTCACCCGGCCAGTCTGAGCACCGCGCAGGTCCGGGGCAGCCTGAATACGCAGGATGCGGGCAACCGCACCATCCTCACGGACTACGACCGCCTGGGCCGCGCCATCCAGGTGACGGAACCGCAGAGCTTCGTCTACGACAGCAGCGCGGCGGGCAGCCAGTATCTGCTGGCCAGCAAGACCACCCGCAACACCTACAACACCTTCGGCGACCTCACCCAGGTCGCTCTGCGCAAGAACGCCACCGACTGGACGCTGACCACCAACTTCTACAACCAGAAGGGCCTGCAGGTCGCCACCGTCGACGCGATGGGTTACCTGACCATCCAGGCTTTCGATGCCGCGGGCAACACCACGGTGCGCGTCGAATACGCGCAGGCCGCAAAGAACTC
>NZ_JBWKOZ010000013.1:0-228255 GCF_059416325.1 Variovorax sp. GW821-FHT09D05
TTCTAGATTGGAATGCGCCACGAACGACCGGTCTCGCGGGACTGGTGGTAATTGGCTGAATGACTGCATGTGGCCGGCTGTAGCCGGTCGCACTGCCGGCGAAAAGGCCCTTAACCGATTCTTGCCGCGACCGTACTGAACCAAGTCGGAAATCAAGCACGCGCCACCAGAACTTGAAGCATCTTGGCAAGGCCGGTATCTGTCGAACTATAGGGATAGTCGAAGTACTCGATCTGCAGCCATTGAGCTTCCTGGCCCGGATGCACGTACTTCTCAAAATCGTCTACAAGCAACACTTGGTGCGGTTGCACGCCGGGCACAAATCGGAGGTCCTTTGTCTCCCCGTTCCATGTGACGTACTCGACATCCGCAAACCAATCGGGTGCGACCTTTTCGTCCACCAGCAAGCGCGCGATCCTTCTGAATCGATCTTCCTTGACGGTGGTGAACATGACGATGCGGGGAAAAATTTCAGCGCAACGCGTCAGAAAATTTGCCAGACCCGGTCGGGGGATCTGGCTCATCGCATTCGAGATCAAGGTGCCTTCGAGATCGAGGGCGAGGACGTAGCTGGTCATGAACAGATGTGGCTCGGTTGGTAAGAGTCCGCTTCCGGCCGAATTCTGCCTCGCCTGCGGCACTACGGTTGCTCGAAGCCAAATGCACTCAGAGTCGGCGGACGTCTTCCGCTGCAGGGTCAGTTGGCCCTGCAGCCACGCAGACTCCGGCCAGCCCCGCCACGTGCAGAGACTCGACCACTGAGGCTCGAAACCAGTTGAATTGCTCCTGGTCATGCAGGTCGATCTCTTCAGGGTCGTCTGGCATCAGCAGCGCACAAGTTGGCCCGGCGTGCGATACGAAGCCTAGATCGACCAACCACGATGACGCGAAGCCAATCAGGCTTTCAATGCTCTCGTGATTAGTGATCTTGAGTGCAATCTCGCCCTTATTCATTTAAGTTGAGTCTCTGGCATGAGTGACGGCTATTGGCCGACTCTTGCCATTGGTCGCTCAATAGGATGTGGCCGCTAGCCTATCTGCCAGATTTGTTCTAGGGGTGGAAGATGGCCCGTACTTTCGCCGCGACGACATCGTCCTGTATTTCCTGAAGCAGCACCAAATTGCCTCGATTTGACGCTATCGCCCAGGTTTCTATCAAGGCAATTCCAAGAGGAAAAATAGTTCCTCCCGGAGGCTGAGAGTTCATCGCCTCAGCCAAAGTTTTCCCCCTTCGAGGGTTACCTTCCTCCACCGCAAATAGGCGCGGTGAGGCCGCCTGGGAGATAGGAATAAACACACCGCCACGGAATACTGCGACGGAGTTTCGCTCCACCACATACACCGCTAATTCTGGTCCAAGGTGGTAGACGCCGTCCGCATCCCTCAGCTGTAAGCCGTACTTGCCTGGGAGCAAGCCTTGCTCAACGTCTCGCTGCATCCAGGACTCAGATTTTCTGACCCAAGAAATCTGCTCCGTGAGATCCACCACCGCTTGGACAGGAGCTGCTTGGAGTCGAGCCGCCTCGACAACTTTCACCGACGCTTGTGCAAAGACGGGGGTATGCAATGCCAAGACGAGCGCCGTCGCTGCAACGTAAATACTCCGGCCCATTGGTCAACCTCTTGTGAATGCGAAGGGAGGAATTCTCGAATGCGACATGTGCACTAGCCCTAGCTTCGAGAATGGAAGTGAAAGTCCGGTTGTGGCCGCGTCCCGACCTATTCGCTTTGCTACCATTTCAAAGGCTCATCATCAACGTCAGTTGTGATCTGAGCGTCGAGTGCCCTTGAAATCGAGGCGATCCGCAGCCGAAGCTCATTGTCCGGATTCTCGAACCCGGACTGATACTCCATGACCAACTTGCCTCGAGCAAAGCGAAGAAACGGATGCCATTGCATTCCGCTGTAAATCTCTGAGTCTGCATCGCCAACTGGGAGATGAATCTGTTCACCGGTCTCAGGGTTGATGGCGGCATACGGCTTGGCGCGAAGCCGTAGGTCCGGCTCGTTGGCGACGAGCTTCCCCCATTCCTCCAGGGAAATGGCATTGGCGCGGCCGAGCCGCTCGACAAACAGGCTGATTCCCAAAACTCCTCCTCGTGAGCCGTATGCAGCGGGTGGCCGCTTTGGACGCGATTGTGCAGCGCCGTTGAACGACCGCAGTTGGCCGGATTGCGTCAAGCCAAGCCCCCTATGCCGCACTGCGGGCCAGCAATCCAAGCTCTCTTAAATGCTCCACTGCACGACTGGCAACCCGCTCTTTGTACTTGAAGTCGCCCGAGCGGGAGCGCCATCGAACTCGACTGCCGTCGTGGAGATGAAATGTCAGTTGGTGCCGCCGCGACATAAAGGCCCACTTCAGCCCATAGATCCCGGCAAGCCCAAGCAGACCGACCCGGATGGTCGTCCCTGGCTCAAGGCTGTCCCAATAAACCCCCAAGTAGTAGAAGATGCCAACTAGTAGAAGCAGCACCAGTACGCCCGCCACGATTCGCGTTGCCGCCAAGCCGCTCTCGTATTCCACTCTGGAAATGCTGGATGCAGGCAATACCTCAATTCTGTACGGACTCTTTATCGAAAGTTGCTTGCGAACGACCCTCAAGCCGTCGGAACCAATGCTCACCACCTGGCCGATGTAGTACGCATAGTCTTCAGGCAGTGCAAAGATGGCGAAGGTTTGCTCTTCCTCGAGTCGTTTTCTTTCGCTTTCCATGATCTCCTTGCGTTGTGAACGAAGCTGCGCTTGCCTAGCCACGATTGGCGAGCTTCAATACTTTGGACTTCCTAGCAATTGATTGTTGACGCGCCTTCAGTTGGTGTGCACGCGCTTTCATTGCCGCGATACCAATCTGTTCGACTAGTGTTGTGAGCATGCTGCGAAGGTCTGCTTTCCGGCGATCTAGGTAAGGTCGCTGTACGACATTCATGCCCGACTGGAGCCTCGCGCACGGCCCTCGCAACAAGGCCCGAAGCCGACGGACATGGTTCATGGCGATCTTTTCATTGCGCACCGCCCTCGCCTGCGGCAGCACGCAACGACTGAATCGTAGCCTCGGCCGTTTCGACGCGCCGCTGCAGTTCTTCATTAACTAGCCGCACCAGAGCGCCGAGTTCGGCGCGCGTCGGATAGACCTCTTCCGTATCGCTCATCCTCTGCGGAACGATGAGCTTTTCAAGACACGCATAGGCGCGATGCACAGCGTGAAAGCTGTCGATGTCATCGCACGCCTGCAGCACAAGCGCTTCAACGCCGGCAGTTTCAGAAGATTCGGGAAACGAAGAGACGAGCGCAGAAGCGCGAGCAGATGCAGCCATGAATGGCCTCCAAGGGTTTCGGTTTGCTGAAACCGACACCCCCGAGTCCAAGCGGAGGCGGCGGCTCGACGGGTTGGACTACCGGGAAACCACTTGCGTGAAACCGGCCGGGCTTGCGCCCGCCCATCGAGCCGCCAAAACTGGAAGCACGAACGACGAAGCCGCAGACCCTGCGGGGTGACTGCGGCTTGCGTCGCAGTGATTTCAACGGGAGTCCAAGCCCGATCACGCCTCTTTTTGAACTGACCGGCGCAGTATAGCCACGGGTAACGGCATGCCCCTACGCCCTAGGGCTTCAACACAATTCAATGGTCTGCCGCAGCAACCCTGTTTGCTCAGCACTCGGCCCGACGAAGATCTCGACTTCGCCCGCCTCGAACAAGGGCTGCAGGTCCGGCCCGAGGTAGCGCAACTCGGCCGCCGGCAGTTCCAGGTTCACCAAGCCGGCTTCGCCCGGCATCAATCGCAGCTTCGCGTAGCCCTTGAGTTCCAGCAACGGCCGGGTGACACGGCTCCGCTTGCCGCGAACGAACAGGAAGACAGTTTCTTCAGCCTCACGCGCACCAACGTTGCGCAGCCTGACGCTGATCTTCAGCGCGTCCTGCTCGCGCACGCGTCGCGGCTCTACCTGAAGCTCGTCGTAGACAAACCGGCCGAAGGTCAAGCCGTGGCCGAAGGCATATAGCGGCGAATTTTCGACGTCCTGGTACCTGCTCGTGAAGTAGTCGGCGGGATTCATCGGCCGACCGGTGGGACGCTGGCCGAAGTAGATCGGCAGCTGCCCGACGGCGCGCGGCCAGCTCATCGGCGTGCGGCCACTTGGCGTTGCCTGGCCCGTGACTACGTCGGCGATCGCATGGCCGGCTTCGATGCCGAGGAACCACGCTGCCAGCAGCGCATCGGCGTGTTCGGCCAGCCAGGGAACGACGAGCGGACGGCCCGAGAACAAGATTGCGACGACGGGGATGCCGAGCGCGTGTGCACGTGCCGTCACCGCTTCGGCCAGCGCCTGTTGTAGCCCGGGAAGCGCGGGCGTGGCGCGGCTCGCGGCCTCGCCACTCATGGTGGCACGCTCGCCCAGGCACAGCAGGACGGCGTCGACGCCATCGCACAGCGCAACAGCAGCTTCGATGCCGCTGTCGTCATCACTCTCGATGGCAACGCCGGGTGCATGGCGTATGTCGGTCTGCGGCAGCGCGGCACGCAAGCCGGCAAGCACGCTCGCGGCCGGCTCGTGTTCGCCGGCACCCCACCACGGGCCTTTCATCTCGGTGCTTGCGTCGGCCAGCGGGCCGATGACGCACAGTGCCTTCGCCGCAGCAGGCAAAGGCAGGGTGTCCCGCTCGTTCTTCAGCATGACGATGGCCTTGCGCGCGGCGTCGCGCGCCACCGCGTGCCGCTCGGCGACAACCGCCGCGAGTTCGGGTGTCGCGCCGCGGCGGTAAGGGTCGTCGAACAGGCCGAGCTGCTCCTTGAGTTGCAGCACGCGGCGCACGCTCGCGTCGATCGCTTCGATCGTCACCCGTCCCTGCGCGAGCGCGATGGGCAGGCCCTTGCGATACGCGTCGGCCATCATGTCGATGTCGACGCCGGCCTTCAGCGCCAGTACCGCGGCATCGACGAGATCGGCCGCGACGCCGTGCTTGATCAATTCCGCGATCGCGTTGTAGTCGCTGACGATGACGCCGTCCCAGCCCATCTCGCCGCGCAGCCAGTCGCGCAGCAAGGGGATGTGCGCAGTCATCGGCACGCCGTTGAGATCGGTGAAGGCGGGCATCAGCGTCGCAACGCCGGCGCGCACCGCTGCTGCGAAGCCCGGCAGATGCACCTCGTGCAAGGTGCGCTCGGAGATGTCCACGGCGGCGTACTCCCGCCCCGCGGTGACTGCGCCGTATGCGACGAAATGCTTCGCGCAGGCGGCCAGCGAATCGGCCGATGACAGATCGCCCCCCTGGAAGCCGCGCACCTTGGCCTGCGCGATGCGTGCGTTAAGCCAAGGGTCTTCGCCGGGTCCTTCCGCGGTACGGCCCCAGCGGGGATCGCGCGATACATCGAGCATCGGCGCAAAAGTCATCGCCAGGCCGTCGGCAGCGCCTTCGCGTGCGGCCTCCCGCGCCGTGCGCTCCCAGAGGTCTTCGTCGAAGGTGCCGGCCTCCGCAAGCGGGATCGGAAAGAGCGTGCGATGGCCATGAATGATGTCCAGGCCGATCAGCAGCGGAATGCCGAGCCGCGACTTCTCGACGGCCAGTCGCTGCATCTCGTGCGTGTGACCGGCGCCGACCATGTTCAGCAGATTGCCGACGGTGCCGTCGATGATCGACTGCGTGGAGTCTCCCGCGAGCACCGGCCCGGTGACCGTGTAGCCGGAGGCAGTCATCGTCAGTTGACCCAGCTTTTCGGCTAGCGTCATCCGGGCCATGAGAGTATCGATGCGACTCATCAGGGATTTCGAATAGAACCCAGGGGGCCTAATGATGGCATGCTGCGGGCGAAGAGCCCTCAGCCGCGTGGCGCCGCCGATGATTCGGTGAAACCAAACGTGACACCCGGGACAACAACGAAAGGAACCGTTCGTGTTGATGGATGACAGGAACCCGAGGGCACTGGCAGCCCTGCCCGATGAAGCCTTGATCGACGCCGTGCAGCGGCAGACCTTCCGCTATTTCTGGGACGGTGCGGATGCCGACAGCGGCCTGGCGCTCGACCGCCGCACGCTCGTCGGCGCCACGGGCGAAGACCTGCCCGATGACAGGGTCGCGATCGGCGGCACGGGCTTCGGCATCATGGCCTTGATCGTCGCGGTGGAGCGCGGCTGGGTCACGCGGGACGCAGCGCTGGAGCGCCTGGGGCGCATGCGGGACGCCCTCTTTCGCGCCAGGCGCTACCACGGCGCCTTCCCCCACTTCATGGACGCAGCGAGCGGCGAGACGATCCCGATGAGCCCGAAGGACGACGCGGGCGATCTGGTCGAGACCTCGTTCCTCTGCATGGGGCTGCTCTGTGCGCGCCAGTATTTCAGCGAGGACACGGCCGCGGCGCGCCGGTTGCGCAGCGACATCGACACGCTGTGGCACGACGTCGAATGGAACTGGTTCACCCAGGGCGGACGGGACGTGTTGTATTGGCACTGGAGCCCGAACCACGGCTGGGCGATGAACCACGAAGTGCGCGGCTGGAACGAGTGCCTCATCACCTACCTGCTGGCGTCGGCCGCGCCGCGCCATGCGATCGATCCGCGGGTGTACCACCGCGGCTTTGCGGCGGGGGCCGGTTTCCTCAACGGCCGGTCGTACTACGACATCGAGATACCGCTGGGCATGCCGTACGGCGGCCCGCTGTTCTTCACGCACTACTCGTTCTGCGGCCTTGATCCGCACGGCCTGAAGGATCGCTACGCCGACTACTGGGACCTCAACTGCCGTCACCTGCAGATCAACCGTGCGCACTGCATCGCCAATCCTCATGGCCATCCGGGCTACGGTGAATCGTGCTGGGGCCTGACCGCCAGCGACGACCCCGACGGCTACCTCGCGCACGCCCCGGACATCGACAACGGCACCATTTCGCCGACGGCTGCGCTGGCCAGCCTGCCGTATGCGCCCACCGAGGTGATGCAGGTTCTGCGGCATTTCCTCACCGTGCATGGCACGCGCTTGTGGAAGGACTACGGCTTCATCGATGCGTTCTGCGAACGGCGCGGTTGGTTCGCAGAGACATATCTCGCCATCGACCAGGGCCCGATCGTCGTGATGATGGAGAACCATCGCACGGGCCTTCTGTGGAAACTGTTCATGAGCGTGCCCGAAGTGCAGGCCGGGCTGCGCGCCCTGGACTTCAGCAGCCCGCACCTCGAGTCGCCTGCACCGTGACCTTCAGCGTGGCGAGCCAGCAAGACCCGGCTTTCGAGTCATGGCTCGAAAGACAGCTGTCTGCTTCGGCGAGCGCGATGCTGCCCTGCATCTCGCCGGTGTCGATCGTCAAGCATCGCCCCGGCTTCGGTCAGACCATACGGCCGGTCGCCGGCGCCATCATTGCCTCGCCCGTACTCGGCAATTACGACCCGGACCCGGACTACTTCTTTCATTGGTTCCGGGACTCTGCTGTCGTCATCGATGCATTGCGCCTGCTCTACGCTGACCGACGCATCGGCGACGAAGCCCTGCAGCATCTGCGCGATTTCACCCGCTTCAGCCTTGCCGTGAACGGACTCGACGGCCGCGCGGTTGCCGCGGAGCAAGGCCGCAGAGCGCGCGTGGCCCCCGAACTCCTGCAGTACCTGCGCGAAGACCATGACCTCGCGAGCGTCCACGGCGATGCGGTCGTCGCCGAGACGCGGGTGAACCCCGACGGCACGCTCGATGTCCTCCGCTGGGCGCGCCCCCAGCACGACGGGCCGCCATTGCGCGCGCTGGCGCTGCTGCGCTGGGCAGCCGGAGGGCACCTCGACGCGGCCCTGCTGGCGGAGGTCACGCCGCTGATTCGCTTCGACATCGGCTTCACGCTGCGTCACTGGCGCGAGCCGTCGTACGACATCTGGGAGGAAGAGCTCGGCCACCACTACTACACACTGCGCGTCGCAGGGGCCGCGCTGGCCGAAGGCGCGGCATGGCTGGAGGGCTTGGGCGACGCGGCGCTGGCGCAGCGCTGCCGGGAGGAGTCGCGGGCCGTGCAGCGCCTGCTCGACGACTACTGGGTAGACGAGCGAGACGAACGCGACTCGACGCGCGGCTACTACCGTTCACGCGTGCTGGTGGACGGCCAGCCCAGTGCGAAGGCGCTGGACATCGCGGTGATCCTGTCGGCAATCCACAGCCTCGGCACCGAGGCCGCGCATGGCCCGGCCGATCCGCGCATGCAGGCCACGCTGGCGCGACTCGACGCGCTGTTCGATGCGGCCTATCCGATCAACCAAGGCCGTGCCGCAGGCCGTGGCGCGGCGATGGGGCGGTATGCCGGCGACGTGTACTACTCGGGCGGTGCGTACTTTTTCTCGACACTCGGTGCCGCCGAGTTCTGTTTCCGCGCCGCGGCGATGGGCGGCGATGCACGCCATTGGAACCAGTGGATGGGGCGCGGCGACGCCTACCTCGCCACCGTGCGCGCGTACACGCCGGCCGGTGGTGATCTGTCGGAACAGTTCGACCAGCGCAGCGGCGCGCAGACCTCGGCGAAGCAACTGGCATGGAGCCACGCCGCCTTCATTTCGTGTGTCTCGGCGCGCCGCATCGCGGCCGCCGCTTGTCAGGCGCCGCGGTAGCGATGAGCGCGAGGCCTGAGAACCGTGTCGAGCCGGCTGCAAGAGCCGGTGTCTTCCGTCAGGTCCGCGAGTTGCTCGGCGCCTTGCGAGTGTCCCCGGTCGCGAAAACGCTTGTCGTGCTGATGGGCGCGATCGTCGTGGTCGTCGCGCTCACGGCGTATGGGCAGATCGAGCTCAATAGCTGGAACAAGCCGTTCTACGATGCGATCTCGCGTCGCGACCTGAGCGAATTCGTCGTGCAGGTAGGCGTCTTCGCCATCATTGCGGGCGTGCTGCTGGTCTTGAACGTCGCACAGAGGTGGCTGGGCGAAACCTTGCAGCTGAAGCTGCGCGAGGCCGTGGTCAATGACCTCGTGGGGCTGTGGCTGCAGCCGCGCCGGGCGTTCTGGCTCCAGGCCAGCGGCCCGATGGGGGCCCACCCGGATCAGCGCATGCACGACGACACGCTGAAGCTGTGCGATCTGTCGGTCACCCTCGGCGTGGGTCTGTTGCAGGCAGCGATGCTGTTCGGCAGCTTTGCGAGCGTGCTGTGGGTCATCTCCAAGGACTTCAGCCTCTTCTTCAACGGCGAGGACCACGTGTTGCCGGGCTTCATGTTGTGGGCGGCAATTGCCTATGCGATCGCCGGCTCGCTGCTCACCTACTGGGTCGGCAACGGCCTGATCTCGCGCAACGCCGAGCGCTACGCGCGTGAAGGCGAATTGCGCTTCTCGCTGACGCGCATCAACGAGCATCTGGACGGCATCTCCCTGGCTGGTGGCGAGGCCGACGAGAAGCGTCGCGTTGCCATGCATTTCGGCGACGTCTTGCGCGCCACGTCGCGCGTGGTGCTCGGGCTGACCAACCTGACCTGGGTCACCGCGGGCTTCGGCTGGGTCACCATCATCGCGCCGACGCTGGTGGCCGCCCCCCTCTACTTCTCGGGGAAGGTTTCGTTCGGCGGCTTGATGATGGCTGCCGCGGCCTTCACCCAGGCACAGTCGTCGCTGCGCTGGTTCGTCGACAACTTCAGCATCATTGCCGACTGGCGCGCCACGCTGCTGCGTGTCACCGACCTGCGCCGGATGCTGGCCTCCGATCTGGAGACACAGGCAGGTGGCAGCCGCATCGCCTACGAAGAGAGCGAAGCCGGGACGCTCGCGATCGAAGCGCTCGAGGTTCGCTCCTGGAGCGGCCACGATCAGCTGGACGACCCCGGTCTCGTCGTGCACCGCGGCCAGTGCGTCCTGATCCTCGGCACACCGGGCACGGAGAAGACCCTGCTGTTCCGGGCGCTAGCGGGCCTCTGGCCCTGGGGCTGCGGCACCGTGCGCCGGCCCGTCGGCGAGACGATTCACTACATGCCGCGCGGCACGCCCTACATTCCCCGCGGCACGCTGGCCGAAGTGCTGTCGTATGCGATGGAGCCATCGAGCTACCCGAGAGAAGCCATGGTGGCCGCGCTGGCGAGTGTGGGCCTCCAGCGCCTGGAACAGTTGCTGAACAAGACGGGTCGCTGGGAGAGCGAGCTCAGCATGGACGAGCAGTTGCGGCTGGGCTTCGCCCGCGTGGTGCTGCAGGCGCCGCCCTGGCTGGTGATGGACGAAGCCTTCGGCGCGTTCGACGACGACACGCTCGAACTCATCATCGACGCGCTGGGCAAGCTCACGCACACGGGCATTGTTCATATAGGCTCGGCCGGAGGAGCGCACGACCGGCTGTTCACGCGGGTGGTGCATCTGGTCAAGGCGCCGAACGCCGTGCCCGAGGAGCAGCGACCATGAGACACCCCGGGTCAACCGTCAGTCGTGCGCGTCGCGCCCTCATGCGGCTGATTCTTGCGCTGCCCGCGTGGCCGACCTGGGCCTGGGCGGCCGATTTCGGCTTCCGGCCACCGCGCGATCCTGACGATGCCACCGCGGCGGACCTGATGCGGGACCTGGCCGAGCGCATCTTGCCGGTGTACCAGGAGGCGGACACCGATGTCTTCCTGGCCAACCTGACCGCCCTGCAGATCGTCAGCGGCGCCTACCGTGCAGCCTACGACAGCAGCGCGTCCCTGCGCAGCCGCCGCCAGGGCAAGCCGTTCGACGACCTGGTCCAGCGGGCGATCCTCGACGGCATCTATGCGCGTGCGCGCATGCTCGAAGCGGACGGGCGCCTCGGCTTCGCCGAAGCCTACGCGCGCTCGTTCCAGGAACTGGTGTCGCCGCTCGACAACGCGCAAGCCCAGGCCATCATGGCGCGGCTCGAAATCCCGCCGGCGGTGTACAGAGAGCCGCTGCGCCAGGCTTTCGATCTCTGGCGTGCGAAGGGCAGCCTCCCGCAGGCCGATGCGCTGGCGCTCGTGCGAACCTGGCTTTCGTACCAGTCGCGTCGCAGCTTCAATGCGCTGCTGCCCGAATTGTTCGCGGCGGAAAACCGCAACCGCTACGTGGCGGAGGCTGACGTCAGGATTCCCGTGCGCGGGGGTGTCATTCATGCGAACCTGGTTCGGCCCGGCCGCGCAAACGACGCACTGGCAGCCCTGCCGACGCTGCTGCGCTTCACGCTCGATCCCGCCGAGGACGACGCACAGCACAGCGCCGCCAAAGGCTACGTCGGCGTCACGGCGTACGTGCGCGGACGCACGCCCGACGGCAAGGGCGCCGTGTGGCCGTTCGTTCGCGACGGCGAAGACGCCGCCGCCGTCATCGACTGGATTGCCCGGCAGGCGTGGAGCGACGGCCGCGTCGCCATGCTCGGCGACGGCTACTCCGGCTACGCCGCCTGGGCCGCCGCCCGCAGGAGACCGGCTGCCCTCAAGGCCATTGCCACGATCGCGCCGATGGCGCCGGGCATCGACTTCCCGATGGCCGGACAAATCTTCCGCAACGCCATGGTCCGCTGGGCGCAGGAGCACGCGACTGCCGAGCCCCTGCGGGCCGGCGTCGACGCCGACGCGGACCCGGACACGATGTGGCAGGCACTCGACGCACGCTGGCACCGTGGCAATCGCCCCTACTGGGACATAGACCGCGTCTTGCTGGGCAAGCGCAGCAGGTTGATCCGAACCTGGCTGACGCACCCGAGTCACGATCGCTACTGGCAGAAGTTCTTGCCGTCGGCGGAGCAGTTTGCGCGAATCGACATTCCGGTGCTCGGCTTTGCCGGCTACTACGGCGCCGATGCCGGCGCGCTCTACTTCCACCACGAGCATCTGCGCAACCGGCCGCAGGCCGACACGACGCTGCTGCTCGGCCCCTACGACGCGGCCTCGATCCGGCGCGGCACGGCGGCAACGCTGCGCGGCTACACGCTCGACCCCGTCGCACGCGTCGACCTGCCCGAGCTGCGCTACCAATGGCTCGACCACATCCTGAAGGGCGCGAACAAACCTCCCCTGCTGATGGATCGCGTCAACTACCAGGTGATGGGCGCGGACCAGTGGCGCCATGCGCCAACGCTGGACGCGCCGCAGCGCGCCCCGCTGCGCCTTCACCTCGACACCCGCGAGCGCGACGACCCGCACCGCCTGTTGCCGTCGCCGTCCGAAGGCGGTGGC
The DNA here is from genome assembly GCF_059416325.1 of Variovorax sp. GW821-FHT09D05. Lineage (NCBI taxonomy): Bacteria > Pseudomonadati > Pseudomonadota > Betaproteobacteria > Burkholderiales > Comamonadaceae > Variovorax > Variovorax sp. GW821-FHT09D05. The sequence goes on from NZ_JBWKOZ010000013.1 coordinate 12,096, forward strand.
AACGTGCGGCTCTCGGTCGATCTCGCCGATCGACGCGACGTGCGCATCCCGTGGCCGGACGCGCTGCGCGTGAAGCAACTGCCGGCGCGCAACAGCATCAGCTTTGTCAGTGATCCGCTCCCGGAGGGCACCGAGCTCATCGGCAGCCTGCGCGGCGTGTTCGACATCACGCCCTCACGGCAGGACGTGGACTTCAACATCTCGCTGTACGAGCAGACGGCAAGCGGCGAATACCAGCTGCTGTTCGATCCCTACGACTTTCGCGCCAGCTACGCAGGCCATCGCATGCGTCGCCGGCTTCTGCGGGCCGGCGAGCGTCAGCTGCTTGCGTTCACCGCCGAACGCGTGACGGCCTGCAAGCTCGCGGCGGGCAGCCGCATCGTGCTGCTGATCGGCCTCAACAGGCGTCCCGACCGGCAGATCAACTACGGCAGCGGCAAGGACGTGAATTCGGAAACCATTGCCGACGCGAAATGGCCCATCCGAGTGCGCTGGCATGCGCGCAGCTACGTCGAGATCCAGACCGGCAAGTCTTGATTGCTCATCGTGTCGTCGGACCCTTGTCGTCCACGGCGCCGATGACGATGCCTTCGCAAGGCGCCAGCACCAGGGGCCCCTTGATGAACTCGGCGCGCGCAGGATCGGTCGATGCGAGCACGATCGGTTGGTGCGGCATCAACGCCGGCGAAATCGGCGCCGGGGTGGTGCCGAAGTTCAAGAGCACTACCAGCCGCTGCCCTTCGTCGTTGCGCGCATAGGCGAGCACTTCGCCCCCGGTTTCAAGCGCTTCAAAGTTGCCCCGGTTCAGCGCGGGCTGCGCGCGGCGCAACGCGATGAGGCGCCGGTAGAGCGCCAGCATCGACCCTGCGTCGTGCGATTGCGCCTCCACATTGTTCGTGGGCCAGTCGGCTGCCAGGCGCAGCCACGGCGTGCCGGTCGTGAAGCCCGCATGCTCTGCAGCGCTCCACTGCATGGGTGTTCGCTCCGGGTCGCGACCCAGGCCCATGCCAGGCTTGTTCTTCTCGAACGGGTCCTGCACTTCATCGGCGGGAATGGGGACGTCCGTCATGCCGATCTCGTCGCCGTAGTAGAGCGTCGGCGTGCCGCGCAGCGTGAGCAGCAGCATGGCCGCGAGCCGCGCCATCTGTGGCCCGACGCGGCTCGCAATGCGAGGTCTGTCGTGGTTGCCCAGCACCCAGTTCGGCTGGGCGCCGGTGGGCAAGGCGGCTTCGTAGTCGCGCACGAAGCGGTCGATGCGCGCCGCCTGCCACTCGGTCGCGATCAGCTGGAAGTTGAAGGGCAGCTGCACGCCTTCGAGCACACCTTCGGCGTTGAGTCCGTAGTAGGCGACCAGGCGCGGGAGCGGCAGGTAGAGCTCGCCGATCAGCACGCGCGACGAGCGTGCGTCGCTGAACGCGTCGACCACGCGGCGCATCTCGGCCACGATCGGCTGCACCTCCGGCAGGTCGGTGTTGTAGAGCATCAACCAGCGAAAAAATGGGTCCTGGCCCGGGGCGAAGTCCGGATTCGGCGGGTTGTCGCGGAACTGCGCGTCCTTGATGATTTGAGAGAGCACGTCGACACGGAATCCGTCGACGCCGCGCCGAAGCCAGAAGCGCAGCACCTCGTACATCGCGGCTCGCACTTCGGGGTTGCGCCAGTTGAGGTCGGGCTGCTCCTTCAGGAACGAATGGCAGTAGTACTGGCCGGTGGTCGCATCGAAGGCCCAGGCCGGGCCGCCGAAATTGCTGAGCCAGTTGTTGGGCGGCCCGCCGCCCGGCGCCGGGTCGCGCCAGATGTACCAGTCGCGTCGCGGATCGCTGCGCGCGCTGCGGCTCTGCGCGAACCACGGATGACGATCCGACGTGTGGTTGGGCACGAAGTCCAGGATGAGCTTGAGCTCTCTCGCGTGGGCCTCCTGCACCAGCGCATCGAAGCCGTCCAGCGTGCCGAAGCGCGGATCGATGCCGCAAAAATCGGAGATGTCGTACCCGAAGTCGGCCATCGGCGACGGATAGATCGGCGAGATCCAGATGGCATCGACGCCGAGCGAGACCAGATGATCCAGCCGGGCGCGGATTCCGCCCAGGTCGCCGATGCCGTCGCCGTTGCTGTCCTGGAACGAACGCGGGTAGACCTGATAGACGATTCCGCACTTCCACCAGTCGTCGGCTGACATCTTGATCCCCTCATGCTCGGTTTCGGGTGGGTCCATTTTCCCCAGAAAGAAAACAGCTGACCTAGCCGTTCAGTACGAGAGACCCCTGCGGATACTGCGCGCACATGAAGTCGACGAACGCCCGAACCTTCGGTGCAGGGAGTCGCCTCGACGTATGCAGGACCCAGAGCGCGACCTCCACGCCTGAAACCATGCCCCACTGAACCAGTTCTCCGCGCGTCAGCTGGTTCCACGCGATGGACTGCGGCATCAGGGCGACGCCAGCGCCGGCGATCGCAGCGTCGCGAATCATCAGGAACGAGGAAAGTCTGAGCCTCGGAATCGGCTCCAGGACAAGGCGTCCGTCGTCGAGCGTCCAGTTCGTCGGTTGAAAGCTTGTCGAGACGATGCCTGGGACCGGGCTGACCTTGCCTGGCGCAGGCACGGGCACGGAGGGCGCGGCCACGACCACCAGCCGGTCTTTGGCAAAACACCGGCCGACGAGGCTGCTGTCCGGGCTTGGATTGATCCGGATCGCGGCGTCGAACTGCTCCTCGACGAGGTCCACCAGGCGATCGTCCGCCACCACCTCGCAGCTGACCTCGGGGTAGGCCGTGCAGAACTCGGCGGAGATGCGGCCCATCGCCAACTGCGAGAACAGCACCGGCGAAGCGATGCGCAGGCGTCCGCGGGGCACCGACAAGCCCTCGCGCGCGGAAGTCATGGCGTCGGCCACCTCGTGCATCGGCCCTTCGGTGCGGTCCATCAGCATCTGCCCGGCTTCTGTGAGCTTGAGCCCGCGGGCGCTGCGCTCGATGAGCCGCACGCCGAGTTGCTCTTCCAGATCGGCGATGCGCCGGGACAAGGTCGCCTTCGATCTACCGCTCGCGCGGCTTGCTTTTCCGAGGCCGCCGTTCATTGCGACGAGCGCGAAGTCGCTCAGTGCATTCAGATCCATGGTGTTCCGAAATTGAAACGAGGTATCTTCATTTTCGGATCTTCGTTTTAACAATGCAACGGCCTATCTTCTCCTTACCGCAACTTCAACAGGAGAAAACTGAAATGACCACCACCATCACTCAACGTGCCGTGCTTATCCGGACCTATGGCGGTGCTGCCGCCGCCGAGGTCGCCGAGACCGCGAGGCCCACGGCCGGACAGGGCCAGGTCCTGGTGCGCGTCCGGGCGGCCGGCGTGAACGGTATCGACTGGAAGATTCGTGAAGGCTTCGTCCGGGACGCATTCCCGCTTCAACTGCCCGCCGTGCTGGGTATCGAGCTTGCGGGTGTCGTCGAAGCGCTTGGCTCCGGCGCCTCGCGTTTTCGCGTGGGCGATCGCGTCATGGGCCCGCTGGGCGGCCTGGGTGCCTATGCCGAGTTCGTGGCAGTCGACGAGGCGAAGCTCGTGCGCACGCCGCAAGGCCTGGACGACGTTCATGCGGCCGCCGTCCCCGTCGCGGCCGTGGCCGCCTGGCAAAGCCTGCACCACGCGGGTCCGATCGCCGCAGGCCAGCGAATCCTCATTCATGGTGCAGCGGGAGGGCTGGGCGGCTATGCCGTGCAGTACGCCAAGCAGGCAGGCGCCGAAGTCTTCGCGACGGCGTCGACCGCCCATATCGAATACGTGCGCAGCCTGGGCGCGGACCACGTCATCGACTACCGCACCGAACGCTTCGAGTCGGTCGCGCGCGACATCGACCTTGTGCTCGACTACGTTGGCGGCGAAGTGCTCGATCGCTCATGGCAGGTGCTGACGAAGGACGGCGCGATCGTCGGCACGTCCTCGCCCGACATCCTGGCACGCACGCCTCCCGGCCGCCGCGGACTGTGGTTCATGAGCAAGCCGGACGCGGCGCTCCTGGAACGGCTGGCGGCAGGGATCGCCGGAGGCACGCTGATTTCGAAGCTCGACGAAGTCGTGGGCTTCGGCGACATCCCCATGGCCATCGAACGCAATCGCACCGACCCGCGCATCGGCAAGGTCGTTGCGGACTTCTCGCGCTGATCGATCTTTTCATCCCCCCACCAACCTCCCAGGAGATTTCCATGAGCATTCTCGTCACCGGTGCCACCGGCACCATCGGTTCCCTCGTCGTCCAAGGCCTGGCCAGTGCCGGCGCCGAAGTCAGCGCCTTCGTTCGCACACCCGGAAAGCAGAGCTTTCCGACCGGCGTCAAGGAGGTCGTCGGCGACCTGACCGACGTGCCCTCATTGCGCGCGGCACTGTCGTCGGTGCGCACGCTGTTCCTTCTGAACGCCGTCACGCCCGACGAAGTGACCCAGGCCCTCGTCGCGCTGAACCTGGCGCGCGAAGCTGGCATCGAGCGCATCGTCTACCTCTCGGTCATCCATGCGGACAAGTTCACCGATGTGCCGCACTTCACCGGCAAGCACACGGTCGAGCGAATGATCGAGAGCCTCGACATTCCGGCAACCGTCCTTCGGCCGGCCTACTTCATGCAAAACGAGCGCATGGTCCAGCAGGTGATCCAGGGCTATGGCGTCTACCCGATGCCGATCGGCTCCACGGGCGTCGCGATGATCGATGCACGAGACATCGCGGACGCCGCCGTCGCCGAACTGCTGCGCCGCGATCGCGCGACCGCGCCGTCACCACGCGTGACGCTGGAGCTGGTCGGGCCCGAGCTGTTGACCGGAGAGTCGGTGGCCAAAATCTGGAGTGCTGCGCTCGGTCGTGAAGTGACTTACGGCGGAGACGACGTGGCGGCCTTCGAAGCGCAGATGGCCACATCGGGCCCGTCCTGGCTTGCCTACGACATGCGCCTGATGATGGCCGGGATCCAGAAGTTCGGCATGCATGGCGCGGACGGCGCCGCGGATCGCCTGCTGGCCATCCTCGGGCGTCCTCTGCGCAAGTACACCGACTTCGTCAAGGAGGCCGTTGCCGCGTCGTAGGCTGCGTGCTTCGCGTATGTCGGCTGGGACTGCATCACACGCCGCGCTCTGGGGATCTGATGTCCGTTCCGTGCGCGGCGGTTACTGGCATTTGGCGGCAAAGCGCGGGTGAGTACTATCGGCCATAAGCGGCCAATCGCGAATGGCTGCTTCGGCGATGCTCTATCCTCATTAAAAAGGTGTGGGATCGTTAGCTCGGAGGAGCAAGCGATTGACGCGCGCAGCCTTCGCTGCTTAACATCAATGCACCTTCCACCGTCGACGTGCCATGAAACGCCGTGAGTTCGTTCTTGTTGGCACTGCGCTCGCCTCACTCGGCGTGTCAGCATGCACCCATTCGATCGGAGGCTTCGCCGCAAAAACGTCGCGAGAAGATGGCTGGAACATCGCCGCGGGCGACGACGACAAGCTCGTTGACACCACCGCACTCAGCAAGATGGCCGATCGGCTTGCGGCTTCGGGCTCGAACATTCACTCGGTTCTTGTCGTGCATCGCGGCAGGCTCGTTTTCGAGCGCTACCTCCAAGGCAGCGATCAGGTGCCGACCAGCTTTTTCGGCAGCCGTGTGGAGAACGTCGTCTTCAACGCCGGCATGCGCCATGCAATGAAGTCAGCGACGAAGAGCGTCGCGTCGCTCGCCGTCGGCATCGCGATCGACCGGGGGCTGATCCATGGCGTCGACGAGCCGATCCTTGGCTTCTTCCCCGAACTCGCAGACCTGCGAACGCCAGAATCGGATCGCCTGTTGCTGCGGCACGCGCTCGGCATGACGCTCGGCCTCGAATGGATCGAGTCAACGCCCGCGACCGGCGATCTCGCGAACGACGAAACGCGCATGTATTTTTCGGGAGATCCGTGTCGCTACGTGCTCACGCGCCGAACTGTGGCGGCGGCTGGGCAGCAGTTCTTCTACAGTACCGGCGCGCTGGCGCTTATATCGGCGATCCTGCATCGGGCCACCGGCAGACCGCTCGACGAGTTCGCGCGAACGAGCCTGCTGGAGCCCCTGGGCATCTCCGGCGAAGAATGGAGCCGAATGGGCAGAGACAGCGACGCCGGCGGAGGCCTTCGCATGCGTCCACGGGATATGGCGAAGATCGGACAGCTCGTGCTGGCGGGCGGTCGCTGGGATGGACGCCAGATCGTGTCGAAGGGCTGGATCGAAGCTTCCACCGCGTCGCTCATCAAGGCAACGGACGACCAGGACTACGGCTACCTTTGGTGGAGCGGCCATGCCAGAGCGCACCGACGAATAGTCCGCTGGATCGGTGCGCTCGGTCGAGGCGGGCAATCGATCCGCATCGTGCCCGAGCTCGATCTCGTCGTTGCCGTGACGGCAGGCTACTACCAGGACTACAGCCCGCAGGCATTCAAGTTGCAGTACGGCGTGTTCAACGATGTGCTGCAGGCTATCTCACCGTCCCCGTGACTCGGATACCGTGACTGGCGTCCATGCTGTCAGCGCTTAATTGAACCGCGAAACACCGGGCGATCTTCGCGAAACGCCTATTACGGTGACTGGCCGCTTGGCGATGGCCCACGTTGCACTCGCTACATCCGCTTGGGGCCCAGAACCGACATAGGCCGCGGCACGTGGCTCACCGGATACCTGACTTTCGTGGCGTCGAGAAGTGGACTTCAGGTTTCGACCCAAGATCGTCTGACGGTATGTCCAACCGGTCGCCGGAAACCCGACTAAGCTGACCACATTCGCGGCCATTCTTGGTCGAGCCATTTGGTCGGCAGCACTGCAGCGCGACCGGTCGACCTGAACTCGCGAATTCGCGCAACTGATCTGGAGCAGGCGCTCCGCAGGGGCACGGCCGCTCTATATGGCTAGCCGTAGTGCTGGCTGCTCAGTCACGATCTGTGCGATGAAGTCCATCACGGCACGCACAGATGCGCTACGCCGTAGATCCCGATGCACAAGCAGCCAGATGTCGCGGAAGAAGGGCTTGCCGTCCGGCTCCAGCCGCTGTAGACCCGGATCGACATCGCCGAGAAAGCGCGGCAATCCGGCCACGCCAGCGCCGGCCCGCGCAACCGCCAAGTGACTGGAAATGTCGTTCAGTGTGCAGGCTACCCGGCGGCCGTCGGCCAGTCCCAGCAGCCACTGCTGCTGCGGCATCTCGTCGAACTGCGCGTCAAAGGCGACGAACTCCCATTCGGCCGGGCGCTGAAGATGGACATAGTCATTGCTGGCATACAGCCCGAAGTGCATCCGGCCGATCCGCCGCACGACATAGCTGGCGTCCTTGGGCCGCACGAGACGCAGCGCCACATCGGCTTCGCGCCGGATCAACGACACCTGCTGGCCCTGGGCCGAGACCGCAAGCTGGAGCCCCGGATGACGACGCCTGAACTCGGCCATGTGGCTTGCTAGCAGCTGCGTGACCAGGACAGGGGGCGCACTGAGTGAGACCTTGCCATCGAGCGGCGCACGCGCTGCATGCAGCAGCCGCTCGATGGCATAGGCCCCATCTTCCATGGCTTGCACCTGTTCGAACACCCGATGACCCAGCGGCGTCAACCGGCAGGAACGGGGCAGGCGGTCAACCAAGGCGGCTTGCAGCTCGTACTCCAACGAGGCCAATCTGCGGCTGACCGTGGCATGGTCCACCTGCAGGGCGCGGGCAGCGCCGGAGAGTGTGCCAATGCGCGCGATCGCCAGGAAGTGGCGCAAACTTTCCCAGTCCATCATCAGTGCGTTTTCTCCAGGATATGTGCGATTTTAGGGAATTTACGCAAAGCTCCATCAAGCCCAGCATCGAGGCCTTCCAGCTCTCTCGAATGCCCTGCCATGTTTTCCATATCCCATGCGCGTTCACGCGGTACGCTGGCGGCCGCTGCCATCGGCTTTGTGGTCGTCCTACTCGATGTCAGTGTTGTCAACGTGGCGCTGGACGCACTGCGCCAGAGCTTCGACACCGACATTGCCGGGCTGCAATGGGTGGTCAATGCCTACACCCTGGTCTTCGCCGCCTTGCTGCTGTCGGCCGGCGCCTTGGGCGACCGCTTGGGCGCCAAGCGCGTCTTCATGCTGGGCTTCGCGCTCTTTACCCTGGCCTCGGCGGGCTGCGGCCTGGCCCCCAGCCTGGCGGCGTTGATCCTCGCGCGCATCGCGCAGGGGCTTGGCGCGGCGATGCTGGTGCCCAATTCCTTGTCCATGCTGCAGCAAGCCTTTCCAGACCCCGCGCAGCGCAGCCGGGCTGTGGGCTGGTGGGGCGCAGCAGGCGGCATCGCCCTTGCGGCAGGGCCGGTGTTGGGCGGGGTGCTGGTGAGCCATGCCGGCTGGCGCAGCATTTTTTTGGTCAATCTTCCTATCGGCTTGCTCGGCCTGTATCTGAGCTGGTGCCATGCCGAGTCCGGCCAACGCAGCTCAGCAAGCCCCAAACGCGGGCTCGATCTTCCCGGCCAGGCGACCGCCTGCCTTGCCCTGGCGGCCCTGACCTATGCCCTGAGCGCGGCGGGCAGCCTGGGCTGGGAACACCCCTGGGTCTATGGCGGCCTGCTGCTTTCCTTGGCATCGGCGGCCAGCTTCATCGCCATCGAGTCCCGCAGCGCCGCACCGATGCTGCCGCTGACGCTGTTCCGGCTGCAACGCTTCACGCTGGCCTCGGTGTGCGGTGCCATCATCAACTTCGCGTACTACGGCCTGATCTTTGTTTTCAGCCTGTTCTTCCAGATCGAACAGCATCTCTCGCCGTTGCAGACCGGCTTGGCCTTTCTGCCCATGACGGCGGTGCTGATGGCGGTGAGCATCTTCGTCGGTCGGCTGAATGGCCGAATGGGTGCAAGGGGGCTGCTTCTCTTCGGCATGTCCTGGGCGGCTCTCGGTTACGCCTTGCTATGGCCCGTCAGCATCGAGGGTGCCTATGGCTGGCTGATCGCGCCCATGCTGATTGCCTCCAGTGGCATCGCGACGATGGTCCCGACCTTGACCAATCTGACCTTGTCATCGGTCGCTCCGGCGCAGACCGGTATTGCCTCGGGTGTGCTCAATGCCGCACGCCAGGTGGGCGGCATGCTCGGTGTGGCTGTCTGCGGCTTTTTGGTCCGGGGCACCGAGCCTGCCGTCTTCATGCAAGGTATGCACCGTGCAATTGCCATGGCAGCAGCCTTGCTGCTGGCTGGTTTCGTACTGTGCTGGTTCGGCATATCAAGCCAAGACAGTGCAATCGATGGAAAACGACAGCCCGATCTGTGAGCACCAGCGTTCACAAGCAAGACCTTCGCAGGGCTATCTCCCAATCGATACGGCGGCAAAGCAGCCATCGAAGAGCGTCCGGTTCTGGCCGCACGGGAAGTCTGCGCAAAGGGCCCAGCGACGTTCTCGAAAGCGGACGCTTAGGATTCCGCCGGGTACGCCTGGTTGACGGGAGCCGACCCTTGAGCCTTACATTCAAGTAGGTCTCGCTGGCAATGCTGCTGCGTTTCGCCGGGAGAGCATGGCGGGCGCATCTCGCATCGAAGGTCGAGCTCGCTCCTGGCTCAACCTATGCCACAAGACATGCAAGGTTTGATCGTTTGACAGTCGCTTGCTGAGCCTCATCCGCCATGAAAAATTTAAGCCATCTTCCTGTTCTTTTCGCCGCGGTCGCATGCACCCACATTGGCGCTCAAACAACGGGCGCCGCATCGCATGGATTCATTTCTGAATCCAATGCCGCCGTGTTCAAAGCTTGCGCCGTCGCCCCGACAACGAATGGAGCGTGCCCGCTCGATGCGGTCTTTGGGCTCTTCAAGCTCGCGCCCAACAACGACGTGCTGGACTTCAAGGTTTCGAACACCGTGCCACGGGCGATCAACCAAAACTACGGTTGGATCCTGAAACTCAACCGGAAATCTGGCAAGGTCCGCGTTCTCGAACGCGTGACATTGCCGGAAACCCCGAAGACGTGGGGCAGCGGTGGCCAGCCTTACGGTACGTCGGCGGATCGCAAGACCATTTCGCTGGACGTGACCCTGACCATCTACGACGGCACCATTTCGAAGTCTTGGGGCGTGGCCGATGGCGATCCTGCCGGCCACTACCTGATCAGCGCCTACGTCGAAGACTCCGCTCCGGTGCAGTTCGAGTTTGATGTCATCGATCCAAAATGACCAACTGCCGTAGACCTGTGGGTTGAACTCGTTGCGGCTACCTGCCTCAGCTTCGAACGTCGGCTGCGGGGGAGCGCTTCTCGCCGAATTCAGCCGCACAGCAGTGGCGCCGAGAGGCCCAAGACGGTCAACAAGCCAGTCCATTTCCGTTCGCTACCCGGCGCGGCACGGCAGACGGGATTCAGTTGATGATCTCTCCCATGCCGACGCGTACGCGCTCCCTGAGCTGCCGGATGTACTCCGGATCGAAGGGTTCCCAGGTCTCCAGTTCGCCGACGATCCGAAGCGGCTCCCGGCTGCGGTACGAGCGTGTGGGATTGCCCGGAAACTTCTTGTCGGTGACGTTGGGATCGTCCTCGTAGGCGCCCGTGGGCTCGACGATGTAGACGCGGCCACGGCCGTCGCCCCTCGCCATTTCGGCAGCCAGCCCGGCGCCCTTGGGCCAGGCGGTGAAGTAGATGTGGTTCATGACGACGCGGCCGTCGTAGTTTGACCGAAAGCCGGCCGTGAGCAGATCGCCCATCTGAAGGTCCGCCCGCGTACCGTGGAAGTAGGGGCCGGCGTCCAAGATAGCCATGCAGCTCGCTCCTCTGCAGAAAGGAAAAGCCGCGGAGTCTACTCGTGTCGATCGTCACGGAAGCCGTCTCGCGTGAAGTCCGATCCAGGCCTGGGTATGCCCCTACACCCCACGGCCTCATCCCCGATGCTGGAACAATGCCTCCACCATGGACGGCCTCGATCTCATCAAAACATTCCGTGAAGTCGCGTTCCGGCGCAGCTTCTCCCGCGCGGCGATCTCGCTGGGCATGTCGAAAGCCACGGTGAGCCGCTATGTGGCGGAGCTCGAAACCCGCAGCGGCGTGCGCCTGCTGAACCGCTCCACCCGCTCCCTGAGCCTGACCGACGCCGGCCAGGTGCTGCTCGACCGCAGCACGCAACTGGTGACGATGGCCGAGAACACCCTGAACGACCTGCAGGCCCACGGCTCGCATCCGCGCGGTCGGCTACGCATGAGCGCGCCGCACGGGCTTATCGCCGGCTGGCTCTCGGACGTGATCGCCGGGTTCATCAAGCTCTATCCCGATGTGTACGTGAGCCTGGTGTTCACCAACGACAACCTCGACCTGATCGAGGAAGGCATCGACATCCACCTGACGGGCGGGCGCATCGACGACATGAACCTGATCGTGCGCCGGCTGGTGCAGTTCGACATGGTGGTCTGCGCCACGCCGGCCTACTGGGCCCAGCGCGGCATGCCGCAGACGCCCGAAGACCTGGGCCGGCACGATGTGCTGAGCTTCTCGGCGAAGCCGACCACCCACCTGCCCTTCGAGACCAGCGGCAAGCCGTACGACGTGCCCGTGCACAGCCGCATGGAAGCCAACGACGCCGTGGCGCTGATCGAGCTGGCTCTGCGTGGCGTGGGCGTGGCCTATGTGCCCGAGCCGCTGGCGCAGTCGCACCTGGAGCGCGGGGCGCTGGTGCCGGTGCTGCGCGAGCACATGCCGCGCGAGCACTGGCTGTATGCCGCGTATTCGCAGCGCCGCCACAACAGCGCCGCGATGCGCGCGATGCTCGACTTCCTGGAGCAATCGATGGGCGCGCTGGCCGAAGGCCCGGCGCTGCCGCCACAGCAGCCCGTGCACATGGCACCGACTACATGCGCCCTTTCCAGGGCACCAGACGTCGCTCGAGCCACCGCATCAGCAGGTCGAACAGATAAGCAACCACCCCGATGACGATGATGCCCATGATGACGATGTCGGTGCGCAGGAAGTTCGACGCATTCAGCACCATCTGACCCAGCCCCATGTTGGCCGCCACCATCTCGGCGGCCACCAGCGTTGTCCAGCCGAAGCCGATGGCGATGCGCATGCCCACAAGGATGTCGGGCAATGCCGACGGCAATATCACGTGACGAATCACCTGCATGTAGCTCGCGCCCATCGAGTAGGCCGCGTTGATCTGCTCCTGTGAGGCACTGCGCATGCCAGAGCGCGCGGCCAGCGCCAGCGGCGCGAAGCAGCTCAAAAAGATCAGCAGCACCTTCGGCAGCTCGTCAATGCCAAACCAGATGATGATGAGTGGCAGGTACGCCAGCGGCGGCAGCGGCCGGTAGAACTCCAGCGGCGGATCGAAGATCCCGCGCCAGAAGCGGCTCATGCCCATCGCAATGCCCACTGGAATGGCGGTGACGCAGGCCAGGAAGAAGGCCGAGAACACGCGGAACATGCTCGCCAGGAAGTGCTGCCACAGCGGCTTGTCGTTGGCCTGGCCGGTGAGGTATTCGTAGAACTGCTGGAACACCGCCTGCGGCGTGGGCAGGAACAGAGGCTTGACCCAGCCCATGTTGGTGACGATGAACCACAGCGCCACCAACGCCACAACGGTGACGATGCTGATGGCCACGCTCGAGCCTTCGCCCGGCACCTTGAAGGCGCTGGTCTTGAGCTTGGCGCCTGCTGCGGGTGCAGGCAGTACTGGCGGGGTGGCGGGCTTGGAAGGCGGTGGCGTCATGGCGACGGGGGATGCGATCGACACCTCAGACATGGGCAACCTCGCGATGATGAATGATCGACAGCACTTCTTCACGCATGCGGATGAATTCGGGCTCCGATTTCACCTTGCGCGAATCGCCGTGCGAGAGGTACTGGCGCGAGAACGGCACGTCGTCGTAGACGTGCGATATGCGCCCGGGGCTCGGGCTCATCACGATCAGCCGGGTGGCGAGGAACAGCGCCTCTTCCACCGAGTGGGTGATGAAGAACACCATCTTGTTCGACTTGGACCAGGCTTGCAGAAGAATCTCTTGCACCTGTTCGCGCGTGAAAGCATCGAGCGCGCCCATGGGTTCGTCCATGAGCAGCACGGCCGGGTCGCTCGCGAGTGCGCGCGCAATGCCAACGCGCTGCTGCATGCCGCCAGACAACTCGTACACCGCGCGGTCGGCGTATTTCTGCAGGCCGACGAGGCCGAGCTTTTCTTCGGCGATGCGGTCGCGCTCGGCCTTGCCCACGCCGGCCAGCCGCAGGCCCAGCGCCACGTTGTCGCGCACGTTGAGCCAAGGCATCAGCGCGTGCTTCTGGAACACCACGCCGCGATCAGCGCCGGGGCCGACTACCGGCTTTCCGTCCAGCAGGATCTCGCCGGTCGATGGCGGCAGGAAGCCGGCGATGCTGTTGAGCAGCGTGGTCTTGCCGCAGCCCGAGGCGCCTAGCGCTACGACGAAGTCGCCGTCGTGCATCGTGAGGTTGACGGGGGCCAGCGCCTGCAGCGTGCCGCCCTTTACCGCGTAGTTGACCGTCAGGTCTCGGATGTCTAGCGTGGGCATTTCAGATCTCCGCTTTCCGTTCGTTGCTACTTGCCCATTGCCTTCTCGACATAAGTAGTGGTCACGAACGCGCCGTAGTCAGGCTTCACCTCCTGCACCCGCCCCTGCTCCTTCAAGAAGGCCGCCGTGTTAGCCATCGCCTTGGCAGCACCACCGCCCAGCCACGTCGGCGAAACCTGCTCGGCCATCGTCGGGAAGGTGTACAGCGCCATGGCCGCACCAACGTCCTTCGGATCCGCCTTGGTCCACTTGGCCATGGCCTTGGTCTGCGGCGAGTCGGGCGTCCAGCTCTTGCCTGTTGCCTTGTATTCCTCGTTCGCGCGGTTGAGTGCCTTCACGAAGGCGATCATGAAAGGCTCATTCGCGGCCGCCCACTTGGCGTTGACCACGATGCCCTCGAAAGTGGGCGCGCCGCGCTTGCCGATGCTGCCCGAGGTGGCGATGGTCTTGCCGCTGGCCTTGATCTTCGAGAGCACCGGGTCCCAGATGAAAGTGGCGTCGATGTCGCCGCGCTCCCATGCGGCCGCGATCTCCGGCGGGCGCATGTTCATCACGTTCACGCTCTTGGGGTCGACGCCGTCCATCTTCATGCCGGCCATGAGCTGGTAGTGCGCGGTCGACACGAAGGGCGTGGCCACTTTCTTGCCGGCCAGGTCCTTCATGCTGTTGATGCCCGATGCATTGCGCGCGATGAGCGCTTCCGCATTCGCGATGTCGGCGGAGATCCAGAACAGCTTGATGTCCTGCCCCTGGCTGGCCGCGGCCGTCAGCGGGCTGGAGCCGGTTTCACCCATCTGCACGTCGCCTGAAGCCATCGCGCGGATCACGTCGCCGCCGCCCGCAAACATGCGCCAGTTGATCTTGTAGCCCGTGGCCTTCTCGACCTCACCGGACTCCATGACGAGGCGCAGTGGAACCAGCATGTCCTGGTGGGCGAAGGTGAGTTCCTTGGCCTGCTGTGCGGAAGCGGTGCCGCACAAGGCTGCCAGCGTGGTGGCCAGCACGGCGAGTTGCAGGGGGAGACGGCGGGACATGGTCATCGGGTTTCTCCAGTAGGTGAATCTCGCAGCGACTTTGCACGCATCGCCTCCAGCCAGGAAGTACCAGCACCGGGGCGGGCATGGAGCCAGCCGATGGGTGAATACCCTTGTTCTGGTGCACATGGCACTCAGACGGGGCGTTGCCTCCCCCGGACTCTTCAGCCGGTCAGTGGGTCCGGCCGCCCGCCGGCCGCTTCTCACCGCGCGCCAAAGCCAGTTCTTCCACCGCTATTCCCAGGGCCCGGATCCCCGCCGGAATCTGCGAGGCCGCAATCGAAGACAGGCGCAGCCGGAAGAAAGGACACGGATACGGCGGCTTCGCAAAGAACACATCGCCGGCCTCGATCAGCACCCCATGGTTGCGCGCCATGAGCGACAGCTCCGTGGCATCCACCCACGTCGGCGCCTGCACCCAGATCGAAGCCCCGCCAGAAGGCAGCCGGAACTCGAAATCGGGCAGATGGTCCCGCAGCGCCTGGGCAGCCAGCGCAAGCCGCTCCTGCATCGCGTGGTTCACCCGCCGCGCATGCGACTCGTGGTGCCCCAGCGAGAGAAACAGCGCATACGCATGCTGAAGGAAGGCACTCGGGTGCCGCACCATCGCATGCCGGATCACGCGCAGCTCCTTGATGAGCGCACGCGGCGCCACGATAAAGCCCAGCCGCAAGGCAGGCGACAGGCTCTTCGACACCGACCCCACGTAGATCACCCGCCCCGTCTTGTCCAGGCTCTTGAGCGCGGGCATGGGCGTGCCTTCGTACAGGTTCTCCGCCTCGTAGTCGTCCTCGATGATCACGAAGTCCTGCAGCTCGGCCTTGCGAAGCAGCCACTGGCGCCGTTCGAGGCTCAGCGTTGCGGTGGTGGGGCTCTGGTGCGAAGGCGTGACGAACAAGTAGTCCGCCGCCGGTAGCGCATCGACCACCAGCCCGTCTTCGTCGACATCCACCTCCACCCACTTGGGCTGCCGCAGCGAGAAGCTGTTGCGTGCATGCGGATGCCCCGGCTCCTCCAGCCCCACGCGCGTCTGCTCGTCGAACAGCGCCTCGGCCAGCAGGTAGTAGGCATGCTGCGCGCCCATGGTCACGAGGATTTCTTCCTTGAGCGCGAACACGCCGCGCTTGGGCAAGAGGCGCGTGCGGATCTGCTCGATCAGGTCGGGCACGTCGTCGGTTTCGAAGTCGGGCGTCCAGTGCGGCAGCTGCGAGCGCGCCAGGCTGCGCGCGCAGCACTCGCGGAAGTCTTCAGTGGGAAAGAGCTGCGGGTCGTAGTTGCCGTAGACAAAAGGGTACGGATAGTCGCGCCACCGGTCGGGTTTCGACAGCGTGGGCTTGTCGACCAGCGAGCGCAGCACGCGACCCGACCAGTCGGGCGGCTGGCTCGCCTGCCCGCTGCGCCCGACCAGCGGCTCCGCATGAACGGCTGAAAGCGGACGGGCATCGTGCGCCACGAACACCCCGCTGCGCGGACGCGCTTCCAGAAAGCCTTCGTCAATGAGCTGCAGGTACGCCGAGGTAACGGTATTGCGGCTCAGCCCCAGCAACGCCGCAAGCTCGCGCGACGAGGGCAGCGGCGCACCGGGCGCCAGGTGCTCTTCAAGAATGGCCTGCACCACGGCGGCTCGCAAACGGGCCTGCAGCGGCAGCGCCGGTTGATCGGGCAGCGCGAAGAGCTGCGCCCACTGGGTGGCTCGCGGATTCGGGGGCATGGTGCGCCGCAGTTTAGGGCAGCGCACGCAGTTCGTGGTGCTCTGGCTCGGTCGAATCCTCCCAACTGGCCCTATCGCGCCGGCAGGCGGCTGCCTACTCTTGCCGCATCAATTTCCGGAGTTCCCGCGTGACCGCAATGCCTTCCACTTCAGTGACCACCGACACCCTTGCCGCCTTCAGCGACGCCTGGAACCGCCACGACATCGCCGCCCTCATGAGCTTCATGACGGCCGACTGCATCTTCCAGACCGCCGCCGGCCCCGACGCCTGCGGCACCCGCCACGTTGGCACCGAGGCGGTGCGCAAGGCCTTTGCCGCAGCATGGCAAGCCGTGCCCGACGCGCAATGGATCAACGGCCAGCACTTCGTGCACGGAGACTTCGGCACCTCGCAATGGACCTTCACCGGCACCGCCGCCGACGGCAGCCGCATCGAGACCGACGGCATCGACGTCTTCACCTTCAAGGGCGGAAAGATCCACCTGAAGAACGTGTTCCGCAAGGCACGCCCGAACCTGCCCGCCGCGAAGTAGGCAAGCACGCCTCGGCCCACTTCTTTCCGGCCCTCTTCTTTCCCCTTCTCCTGGAGCCCTTCATGACCATGACAGGCACCGTGCAGTTCGCCTCCGCCACGGCCACCGCCAGCGCGGCCATCGACGCCGCCGCGTTCGAGCAGCAGCCGCCGCAGGCCCCTTTCCGCCCCTACGACCCGCAGTACGACCCGCTGCGCGCGCCCGACCCCGGCGCCGGCCGAGCCTACGCACCCACCTGGTGGGTGGCCAGCGCCGGCGAGCCGCCGGAAGACGACGGCCCGCTGCTGCGCGACATCGATGTAGACGTGGCCATCATCGGCTCGGGCGCCACCGGCATGTCGACCGCGCTCTACCTCGCGCAGGAGCACGGCATCCGCGCCACCGTGCTCGAAGCCAACCAGGCCGCATGGGGCTGCTCCAGCCGCAGCGGCGGCCAGGGCCAGAACGCGAGCGGCCGGCTCAAGCGATCGCAGTGGATCGAACGCTGGGGCCTCGACACCGCCAAGCGGCTCGACGCCGAGATCCGCAGCGGCTTCGAGAACTTTCGCCACCTCACCACGCAGATCGACTGCGACGCCTACGACGGCGGCCACCTCTACCTCGCGCACCGCCCCGAAAAGCTCGCCGGCCTCGACGCCGAGGCACGGCTCATGCGCGAGAAGTTCGGCTACGCCACCCGCATGATGAGCGCCGAGGAAGTGCGCCACGACTACTGCGACGAGCGCGAGACCGTCGGCGCGATGTACGAGGCCGAGGGCGTGGGCATCCACCCACTGAAGTTCACCTTCGGCCTGATGCGGCGCGCCCGCGCGCTGGGCGTGACGGTGCACACATCCAGCCCCGTGCAGGGCTGGCAGACCATCGACGGCGTGCACCACCTGCAGACGCCGGCCGGCGTGGTGCGCGCGCGCCGCGTGGCGGTGTGCACCGGTGGCTACACGGGGCAGGCGCTCAACCCGCTGCTGAAGAACCGGATCATGCCGATCCTGTCGAACTCGGTGGTCACGCGCCCGCTCACCGATGCCGAGTTGCAAGCCACCAACTTCAAGTCGCAGACCTTCCTGACCGACACGCGCACGCTGCGCTTCTACTACCGGCTGCTCAAGGGCAACCGGCTGCAGATAGGCAGCCGCAGCGCCGTGAGCGGCGCCGACGCCGAAGGCCCGGTGCACCTGAAGCTGCTCACCGACGCCATCGCGCGCAAGTTCCCGCCGCTGGCGGGCATCCACATCGACTACTCGTGGTGGGGCTGGGTCGACATGAGCCACGACATGATGCCGCGCATCACGCAGCCCGATGCCGGCAAGAAGATCTGGTACGCGGTGGGCTACGGCGGCAACGGCGTGTCGTTCTCGACCTGGGCGGGCAAGCGGCTGGCCGAGCGCGTGGCGGGCAAGGACTCGGGCAAGGACGTGTTCGAGCTGCCCATCTACCGCTCGCCGCTGCCCTTTCCCAACGTGCTGGGGGTGGTCGAGTCGCGCGCGTTCGCGCCGTTCCGGCGCATCGGCCAGCGCATGCTCTACAAGTGGTACTGGCTGCGCGACGAGAAGTAGGCGCACCGCCTGCGCGCATTCACCGAAGTGGCGCACGCCCTGCTGCACAACGGGGCAAACCCGCCCCTTCTGGCCCTGTGAGTCGTGCCGCGTTGGCTCTTCGCCGGTGTGTACCAAGCGCCTATCTTCGACACAAGGTCTTCGCGTTGGCGTTGGCCGAATCCGATTGCCTGTGTCGAACTCTCCGAGGTCTTGTCATGCAGCTCCCGCTTTCTCTTTTCACGCGCCGCACCACACTGCTTTCCGCCGCGCTCCTGGCCGCGAGCACCCTGCTTCCGCTGCCCGCCTCCGCGGCCGACGAGCCCAAGCGCGGCGGCACGCTGGTCATCGGCAGCACGCAGACGCCCCGGCACCTGAACGGCGCGGTGCAGTCGGGCATTGCCACCGCCCTGCCCTCGACGCAGATCTTTGCGAGCCCGCTGCGCTTCGACGACAAGTGGAATCCGCAGCCCTACCTGGCCGAGTCGTGGAAGCTGGCCGACGACGGCAAGTCGCTCACGCTCAAGCTGCGCAAAGATGCCGTGTTCCATGACGGCAAGCCCGTCACCTCGGCCGACGTGGCCTTCTCCATCATGGCCATCAAGGCCAACCATCCGTTCACCACCATGCTCGGCCCGGTCGAGAAGGTGGAAACGCCCGATGCGTACACGGCCATCATCCGCATGAGCGTGCCGCACCCGGCCATCGTGCTGGCAATGTCGCCGGCGCTGTGCCCCATTCTTCCCAAGCACATCTACGGCGACGGGCAAGACCTGAAGAACCATCCGCGCAACACCACCGACGTGATCGGCTCGGGCCCCTTCCGCGTGACCGAGTTCAAGCCTGCGCAGCGAATCGTGCTGGAGCGCTTCGACAAGTTCTTCCTGCCCGGCAAGCCTTACCTCGACAAGATCATCGTCAACGTCACGCCCGACATGGCGAGCCTGGTGCTCGGGCTGGAGCGCGGCGACATCCAGATGCTGCCCTTCGCCACGCTGCCCACCGACCTGAAGCGCTTCGCGAACGACCCCAGGGTGTCGCTCACGCCCAAGGGCTACGACGGCATCGGCCCGCTCAACTGGCTGGCCTTCAACACTGCGAAGAAGCCGTTGTCGGACGTGCAGGTGCGCAAGGCCATCGCCACGTCCATCGACAAGAACTTCATCACCAAGGCGCTGATGGGCGGCTTTGCCACCGTGTCCGATGGCCCGCTGGTGGCCAGCAGCCCCTTTGCCGTGCCCGACCTCGTGCGCTACCCGCTCGACCTGAAGAAGGCCGGCGAAATGCTCGACGCCGCGGGCTACAAGGCAGGCGCGGGCGGCGAGCGCTTCAAGCTCACCATCGACTACCTGCCCGGCGGCGACGACCAGCAGAAGAACGTGGCCGAGTACATCCGCGGCCAGCTCAAGAAAGTGGGCATCACGGTGGAGGTGCGCGCCTCGGCCGACTTCCCGGCCTGGGCCAAGCGCCTGGCCTCGCACGACTTCGACATGTCGATGGACGCGGTGTTCAACTGGGGCGACCCGATCATCGGCGTGCACCGCACCTACCTGTCGACCAACATCAAGCCCATTGTGTGGACCAACACGCAGTCGTACGCCAACCCGAAGGTCGACGAACTGCTCAACACCGCAGGCGGCCTGATCGACCCGACGCAGCGCAAGGCCTACTACGCGACCTTCCAGAAGATCGTGACCGACGAGCTGCCCATCGAGTTCATCAACCAGGTGCCGTACCACACCATCACCAGCAAGAGGGTCGGCAACGTGCCGACCACCATCTGGGGGCCGCTGTCGCCGCTCGACGAGGTGTACCTCAAGTAAGGCGGGCACGACATGGGCACGCTTCGCTACACCGCCTCGCGACTGCTCCAGGCCCTGGGCCTGGTGCTCGCGGTGGTGGTGCTCAATTTCGTGCTGGTGCACGCGGCGCCGGGCGACCCGGTGGAAACCATTGCCGGCGCCAGCGGCGGCATGTCGCCCGAGCTGATGGCGCAGCTGCGCACGCAGTACGGGCTCGACAAGTCGCTGCCGGTGCAGCTGGGCGTGTACCTGGGCAAGGTGGCGCAGGGCGACCTGGGCTATTCGTACTTCTTCAACCTGCCGGTGACGAGCATGATCACCGAGCGCGTGCCGGCCACGCTGCTGCTGGTGCTCAGCTCGGTGCTGCTGGCCTTCTTCGTGGGTACTGCGCTGGGCGTGCTGTCTTCGCGCAGGCCGAACGGGTTGCTGTCGCAGTTCATCACCGTGCTGTCGCTGGTGGGCTTCGCCGCGCCGGTGTTCTGGCTGGGGATCATGCTGGTGATCCTGCTGGCATCGGTGTTTCCGATTCTTCCTGTCGCGGGCATGCGCTCCATCGACTCGACGGGCACCGGCGGCTTCGCGGACATGCTCGACGTGGCACAGCACCTGGTGCTGCCCACGCTCACGCTGAGCCTGGTGTACCTCGCGCAGTACAGCCGGCTTGCGCGCTCGTCGATGCTCGACGTGCTGGGCTCCGACTTCATCCGCACCGCACGCGCAAAAGGGCTGGCCGACCGCGTGGTGCTCTACAAGCATGCGCTGCGCAACGCACTGCTGCCGGTGGTCACGGTGCTGGGGCTGCAGTTCGGCAACGTGCTGGCCGGCGCCATTCTGGTGGAGACGGTGTTCAACTGGCCGGGCCTCGGCCGGCTGGCCTTCGAGTCTGTGCTGCGGCGCGACTATCCGACGATTCTCGGCGTGCTGCTGTTCTCTTCCATCGTGGTGGTGGTGATGAACCAGCTCACCGACCTGTGCTACCGCTTCATCGATCCACGGATCAAGGCCTCATGAGCAAGGTGATCACGATGCCTACCGCTGCTGCTGCCGCATCTTCCAAGGCCCAGGCAAAGCCCGCCGTGCGCGTCGAGCATCCGGGGGTGGAAGCGATGCGCATGTTCCTGCGCAACCCCGCGGCCATCGCCGGCATGGCGATGCTGCTGGTCGTGCTGCTCGTGGCCATTGCCGGGCCATGGCTCTACCCGGCCGATCCGTTCGAGATCAAGGCCGCGCCGCTCACGCCGCCCTTCAGCGAGGACGCCTGGCTCGGCAGCGACTATCTCGGCCGCGACGTGCTCACCGCGCTGATCTACGGCGGGCGCGCCACGCTGCTGGTGGGCGCGGTTGCCGCGCTGCTGTCGGTGCTGATCGGCATCACGCTCGGCGCCTTCGCGGGCTACTACGGCGGCAAGGTCGATGCGGCGCTGATGAAGCTGACCGAGTTCTTCCAGGTGCTGCCCGCGCTGCTGTTCGCGATGGTGGTGGTAACGCTGTTCTCGCCCACGCTGGTAACGGTGACGCTGGCCATCGGCATCGTGAGCTGGACCGGCACCGCGCGGCTCACGCGCGCCGAGTTCATGAAATTTCGCGGGCTGGAGTTCGTGCGGGCCGAGCGTGCCATCGGCGCACGCGACGCTCGCATCATCTGGAAGGTGATCTTGCCCAACGCGCTGCCGCCTCTGGTGGTGTCGGCCACGCTGGCCATCGGCGCTGCGATTCTGTTCGAGGCGGGCCTGTCCTTCCTCGGGCTGGGTGATCCGAACCAGATGAGCTGGGGGCTGATGATCGGCTCCAGCCGGCAGTACGTGCTCTCGTGCTGGTGGGCCGTGGCCTTTCCCGGTGCGGCGATCTTTATCACCGTGCTGGCCGTGAGCCTGATCGGCGACGGCCTGAACGATGCCCTCAACCCCAAGCTGAGGGAACGCTGATGACGAACGACGACGCACTGCTGCGCGTGCAGAACCTGCACGTCGAGTTCAAGACAAGGCGAGGCCAGGCGCTGGTGCTCAACGGGGTCGACTTCGAGATCCGCGCCGGCGAAACGCTGTGCGTGGTCGGCGAATCGGGCTGCGGCAAGAGCATGACGGCACTGGCGCTGCTGCGGCTCATTCCCTCGCCGCCGGGCCGCATCCGCGACGGCCGGGTGCTGTTCCAGGGCGAAGACCTGGTGCAGGCCACCGACGCACGCATGCGCGAGGTGCGCGGCAACCGCATCTCGATGATCTTCCAGGAGCCGATGACTTCGCTGAACCCGGTGTTCACCGTGGGCGACCAGATCGGCGAATCGCTGCAGCTGCATGCCGGCATGAACGCACGCGCAGCGAGGCAGCGCGCCATCGAGATGCTGCAGCAGGTGGGCATTCCGGCGCCCGAGCGGCGCGTGGACGAGTACCCGCACCAGCTCTCCGGCGGCATGCGCCAGCGCGTGATGATCGCGATGGCGCTGGCCTGTCGCCCCGACATACTCATTGCCGACGAACCCACCACTGCGCTCGACGTGACGGTACAGGCGCAGATCTTCGACCTGCTGCGCGAGTTGCAGCGCGAGAAGGGCACGGCCATCATGCTCATCACGCACGACATGGGCGCGGTCGCCGAGATGGCCGACCGCGTGATGGTGATGTACGCGGGCCGCGTCATCGAACAGGGCACAACCGAGCAGGTGCTGTCGGAGCCCGGCCACCCCTACACGCGCGGGCTGATCGATTGCCTGCCCGAGCTCGGCAGCAGCGCAGCGTACGACGACGATGCGCGTGAAGACCTGGCTGAGATCGCAGGCGTGGTGCCTTCGATCTGGGAGCTGGGCACGGGCTGCGCCTTTCGAGAACGCTGCCCGCGCGCAATGGCACGCTGCGCCTCCGAAGTGCCGCCGATGTTCGCGCTGCACGGCAATGTGGCCGCTGGCGTGCCGCACGGCGCGGCCTGCTGGCTGCATGCCGAAGCGCTCGACCAACGCGAAAGAGAGGCCGCATGACGTTCATCGGCAAGACCGACACGCTGCTTTCGGTCGATGACCTGAAGGTGCACTTTCCGCGCGGCAAGGCCGGCTGGGGCCGCACGCCCGAGGTGGTGAAGGCAGTGGACGGCGTCTCTTTCGAGGTGCGCCGCGGCAGCACGCTTGCGGTGGTCGGCGAATCGGGCTCGGGCAAGACCACGACCGCGCTGGCGGTGATGCGGCTTTCGCCCGTTACCTCGGGCCGCATGCGGCTCGGCGACACCGACCTGGGCGCGCTGCAGGGCGAAGCATTGCGGCAGGCGCGCACGCGCATGCAGATCATTTTTCAGGACCCGTTCTCCTCGCTCAATCCGCGCGAGAGGGCTGGCGCAGCGGTGCGCGCGCCGCTCGACCTGATGCGGGTGGGCACGCCGGAAGAACGCACGCGCCGTGTGGCAGAGCTGTTCGAGGCGGTGGGCCTGCGGCCCGAGCAGCAGCACCTGTTTCCGCACCAGTTCTCGGGCGGGCAGCGCCAGCGCATCAACATTGCGCGGGCGCTGGCCACCAACCCGGAGCTGGTGGTGTGCGACGAACCTGTGTCGGCACTCGACATCGCCATTCGCGCGCAAATACTGAACCTGCTCGCCCGTCTGCAACGCGAGCTGGGCCTGACCTATCTCTTCATCTCGCACGACATGGCGGTGGTGGAGCACATCTGCGACGACATCGCGGTGATGTACCTCGGCCAGATCGTCGAGCGCGCGCCGCGGCGCAGCTTCTTCGCGCGGCCGCTGCATCCGTACAGCGTGGCACTGATGTCGGCCGTGCCCACGGTAAGCGGCGGGCGGCGGCGCGCGGCGAACCGCATCAAGCTCAGCGGAGATCCGCCGAGCCCCATCAACCCGCCGCAGGGCTGCCGCTTTGCCGGCCGCTGCCCCGTGGCGGAGCCGGCCTGCGCGGCCGAGCTGCCGCCGCTGCGCGAAGTCGCGCCCGATCATTGGGTACGCTGCAGGCGCGTCGACGTGGTCGACGGCTTGCCGCGCCCTCCTCTTTCGATTCCCACATCGCCATGAGCACCAGCAACACCACCGTCTACGCCGCCCGCAAGATCATCACCATGAACCCGATGCAGCCGCACGCCACTCACGTGGCGGTGCGCGACGGCCGCGTGCTTGCCGTCGGCGCGCTGGCGGACATTCAGGGCTGGGGCCCCTTCACGCTCGACGAGCGCTTTGCCGGCAAGGTGCTGATGCCTGGCCTCGTCGAAGGCCACTGCCACCTGAAGGAAGGCAGCATGTGGGACTGGACGTACCTCGGCTGGTTCGACCGCCGTGACCCCGAAGGCAAGGTGTGGAGTGGCCTGCGCTCGATGGACGAAGTGGTCGCTCGCCTGAGCGAAGTGGCCGCGAAGATGACGGCCGATGGCATACCCGACACCGAGCCGCTCATCGCCTGGGGGTTCGACCCCATCTACTTCGGCGGCGAGCGCATGACGGTGCAGCACGTCGACCGTGCGAGCAGCACGCGGCCCATCGTCATCGGCCATGCCAACGGGCACCTGATGAACGTCAACAGCGCGATGTTGAACATCGCCGAGATCACGCGCGACAACGAGGTCGAAGGCGTGGTCAAGTTCGCGGACGGAGCCAGCGAAGGCGAGCCCACCGGCGAGCTGCAGGAGCCGGCTGCCATGTTCCTGGTGCTGCGCAAGATCGGCAACGCCGGCCTGCTCGCGCCGATGACCGAAGCGGGCGTGCGCTCTTTCGCGCGGCTGGCCTGCCTGCAGGGCGTGACCACCGCGACCGACCTCGTCAACAAGCTCACGCCCGAAGACTGCGGCGTGCTGGAGACGGTGACGCAGGACGACGGCTTCGGCGTGCGCATATTGCCCGCGTTCCAGGCCTTCCACGGCACGCATGGCGCCGCGCAGGGCGCGGAGCACGTGAAGGCGCTGGTGCCGCGCAACACCGACCGCCTGCGCTACGGTCTCGTGAAGATGATGCTCGACGGCTCGATCCAGGGCTTCTCGGCGCGGCTGCGCTGGCCGGGGCATTTCAACGGCGCACCCAACGGCATCTGGGTGACCGCGCCCGCGCAGTACGAGGCCGACTTCGAGACCTATCACCGCGCCGGGCTCACCATCCACACTCACACCAACGGCGACGAAGCCAGCGAGGTTGCCATCGACGCCATCGGCCGCGTGCTCGCACGAGCCCCGCGCCCCGACCACCGCCACACGCTGCAGCATGGCCAGATGATCGACGCACCGCTGTTCCGCCGCATGGCATCGCTGGGCCTGTGCGCCAACCTGTTCGCCAACCACATCTGGTACTGGGGCGACCAGCACTACGAAATGACCATGGGCCCCGACCGCGCGAACCGGCTCGACGCCTGCGGCAGCGCGCTGGCGGCGGGCGTGCCGCTGGCCATTCACTCCGATGCGCCCGTCACGCCGCTTGGGCCGCTCTTCACCGCATGGTGCGCCGTGAACCGCATCACGCCCAAGGGCCGGCTGCTGGGCGAGGCCGAGCGCATCAGCGTGCCGCAGGCACTGCGCGCCATCACGCTCGGTGCGGCGTGGACGCTGAAGCTCGACGGCGAGATCGGCAGCATCGAATGCGGCAAGCGCGCCGACTTCTGCGTGCTGGAAGACGATCCGCTGGAGATGGACCCGATGACGCTGAAGGACGCGCGCGTGTGGGGCACGGTGCTGTCGGGCCGCGTGTTCGAGGCGCAAAGAGGCTGAAAGCCACATGACGCCGAAGAAGAAGCGCCTGCCGCTCACCGTCATCGGCGGCTTCCTGGGCGCGGGCAAGACCACGCTGCTCAACCGCTGGCTGCGCGAGGCGAACGGCCTGCGCATGGCGGTTCTGGTGAACGACTTCGGCGCCCTCAACATCGACGCCGGACTCATCGCCGCCACGCACGGCGACACCACCGCGCTGACCAACGGCTGCGTGTGCTGCCAGATCGGCGACGACCTGGGGCGGGCGCTGGTGGACGTGATCGAGGCGAAGACACCCTTCGACGCGGTGGTGATCGAGGCCAGCGGCGTGTCGGACCCGTGGCGCATCGCGCAGATCGGCATGGCCGCGCCGGAGCTGAGCCTCGAAGGCGTGATCGTGCTGGTGGATGCGAGTGCGGTGGCGCAGCAGTCGGCAGACCCGCTGCTGGCCGACACGCTGGTGCGGCAGCTGAAGTCGGCCGACCTCGTGGTGGTGAACAAGGCCGACCTTGCGTCCGCCGAGGCGCTCGCTGGGGCCAGAGCGTGGGTCGGTGCGACGGCGCCGGGCACGCCATGCATCGAGACGACGGAATCGGCGGTGCCGCTGGCGCTGCTGTCGGGGCTGCCGCATGCGGATGTGGCTCCGCATGTCTGCGGTCATGACTGTCACGATCACCACGGTCATGACAACCCCGATCACGGATCGTTGTTCCAGACGTGGAGCGCGCTGCCCCAAGCCGCGATTCCCGCCGCCACGCTGCGCGCCTGGCTGCGCGAGGTGCCGCCGGGTGTCTTGCGGCTCAAGGGCTTGCTGCGCACTGGCGACGGTGAATGGTCAGAGGTGCAGTTCGCCGGCCGCCATGGCAGCTTCCGCAAGGCCGCGCCACCCGTCGATGACACGCGCCCCGGCGTTGTCGCCATCGGCCTGCGCGGACAGTTGCCTGAAGAAGCGCTGAAGGAGTTCTTCGCGCCCTGAGCCGGGTCATGTTGCAATCGCATGTCTTTCAACGTGCAGACCACCGACGCCATGACCTCCTCCCTCCTGATTCGCCCGCCGACGCCGCAAGACTACGCGGCATGGAAGCCGCTCTGGGACGGCTACAACGCTTTCTACGGACGCGAGGGTGCGACCGCGCTCGCCGATGAAATCACGCAGGCCACCTGGCAGCGCTTCTTCGATGCCTACGAGCCGGTGCACGCGCTGGTCGCCGAGCGAGATGGCCAACTGGTCGGGCTCACGCACTACCTCTTTCACCGCAGCACCACGCGCCTGGAGCCGACCTGCTATCTGCAGGATCTGTTCACGCTGCCGTCGGAGCGTGGGCGTGGCGTTGGCCGCCAGCTCATCCAGGGTGTGTACGAGCGCGCGAAGGATGCAGGCGTGCATCGCGTGTACTGGCAGACGCACGTGACCAACACAGCCGGCCGCACGCTCTACGACAAGGTCGCGACGCACGATGGGTTCATCGTGTACGGCACGCTGGTCTGAGCCCGTGGGGGCCTTCGGTACCCGACTCAGTACTTGATGGTGACGCCGGCCTTCACGCCGTTGTTGTTCTTGCCGTCCGACGACAACCCGCCCGAGAGCGACAGATTGCCGCCGGTGCTTCCGCCCAGCGAGTAAGTAGGCCGTGGCATGGAGGTGTCGGTACCGATGTAGGTGCCGCTGCCATCGGGCCGCAGCACGCCGACCGTGCCGCCCTTGACGGTGGCCGATGTCTCGGTCGGGTTGACGTTGGGCGCGACGTAGACGGAGCCCTTCTCGTCGCTGTCGACGGGCACCTTGACGGGCTCGGCCTGTGTGGAAGCGCCGAGCGCGCTCAGCCCCAGGGTCGTTGCAAGGATCAATTGACGCATCGCGGCCATGTTTGGGCAGATGGCGGGCAATCCGCGTAGGACTAAAGGAGATTCGGGGTGCGAACCACGGCCGAGAAGGTGTCGCCCCCGGCGAGGGGCAGGCGAAGCGACACGAAGTGCGCGAAGCCTTGGGGGCATTTCATTGCAGCATTGAGAACTTGTGTACTCAAGGGTCAAGCTGGTGGCAAGTGCATCGATCACGCTCTACGATTGCCTGTCCGCAATCCAGACAGGAGATCGCCCCATGCCCCCCATCGAAGTCGTCATGCCCGAGCAGTTGCATAGCGCGCTCGAAGCCCAGAGCCGCACGCCGATCGCACGCATCGGCGAGGCGCTGACATCGCTGGGCATGATCACCGACGAGCAGCTTCGCGCGGGGCTGGCGCAGCAAAAGCTGGAGCCCACCGTGCCGCTGGGCGAGACGCTGGTGCGCATGGGCGTAGTGAGCCGCGGCCAGCTGCAGACCGCGCTGGTGCGCAAGATGGGCTACCCCCTCGTCAACCTGCATCTGTTTCCCGCTGCTGCCGAGGCGTTGCGCAAGCTCCCGTATGCGGTGTCGCGCCGCCTGCAGGTGATGCCGCTGATGTTGCACGAAGGGCGCCTCGTCGTAGCGATCGACGACCCGACCAGCCGGCATTCGGCCCTCGACGAAGTGGAGTTCATCGCCCAGATGAAGGTCACGCCGGTCGTGGGGCAATGCCTCGACCTCGACGGCGTGCTGCGAGCGGTGTACGAAAAGATCGGCGAGCACACGGCCTCCGCTCCCGGCGTCTTCTCATCCAGCCTCGATCCCAGCCAGCCGCTCGATTTCGACATGGCCGGCACCAGCGAACTGCTGCAGACGCTGGAGAAAGAAGGCCCCGCCGCACCCACTTCCGACGCGCCTATCGAACAGTCTGACAACTCCCTTGTGCGCATGATCAACAGCATGATCCTCGAGGCGCATCGCGAGGGCGCGTCGGACATTCACATCGAGAGCTACCCCGGCCAGGAAAAAACCCGCATCCGCTTTCGCCGCGACGGCCTGCTCTACACCTACCTGGAGCTGCCGCCGAGCTACCGCAACGCCATCGTCGCTCGCGTGAAGATCATGTGCGACCTGGACATCAGCGAAAAGCGCAACCCGCAGGACGGGAAGATCAACTTTGCGAAGTACTCGCCGCAGCACCGCATCGAACTGCGCGTGGCAACCATTCCCACCAACAATGGCCTCGAAGACGTGGTGATGCGCATCCTGGCATCGGCCAAGCCCATTCCCATGAGCGAGCTGGGCCTGTCGCCGAACAACCTTGCGCAGCTGACCAAGGCCGTCGAGCGTCCCTACGGCATGGTGCTGTGCGTGGGCCCCACGGGCTCGGGCAAGACGACGACGCTGCACTCGGCGCTGATGCACATCAACACGCCCGAACGCAAGATCTGGACTGCCGAAGACCCGGTCGAAATCACGCAGGCCGGGCTGCGGCAGGTGCAGATCAATCCGCGCATCGACTGGACCTTTGCCAAGGCGCTGCGCGCCTTCGTACGTGCCGACCCGGACGTGATCATGGTCGGCGAAATTCGCGATGAGGAAACCGCGAAGACCGCCATCGAGGCCTCACTGACCGGCCACCTCGTGCTGTCGACCCTGCACACCAACAGCGCGCCTGAAACCGTGACCCGACTGCTCGACATGGGCATGGACCCGTTCAACTTCGCAGACTCTCTGCTGGCCGTTCTCGCGCAACGGCTGGTGCGCCGCCTTTGCAAGCAATGCATCAGCAGCAAGCCCGCAAGCCCCGAGACCGTCGACGAACTGCTGGACGACTACATGCACGCCTTCGGCGCGCAGCAGCACGATGCGGCCCAGCGCCAGGCGGTGCGAAGCGACTGGGTGCAGCGATACGGCCGCGACGGGCACCTGCACACCTACACCAGCACCGGCTGCAAGCATTGCGGCGACACCGGCTTCAAGGGGCGCGTGGGTATCCACGAGCTGATGACCATGTCGAAGACGCTGCGCCGCCTGGTGCAGACCGGCGCACGCGCGGAAGAGCTTCAGCAGGCGGCCCTGCAGGAAGGCATGCGCACGCTGCGGCAGGACGGCATCGAGAAGGTGCTGGCCGGTCAGACCACCATCGAGGAAGTGCGCGCCACCAGCAACGTGTAAGAGCGGTAAGGGCGAGCCCGCGAACGCAGAGCCGCTACAGCTGGCTCTGCGGAATGAACGGCGCGATCAACCGCAGCTTGAAGCGCTGCCACGCCGAGGTTTCGGGCGGCACGTCGTAGGCCGTTTCCTTGCCGTCCTCGTCTTCTTCTACCC
The DNA here is from genome assembly GCF_059416325.1 of Variovorax sp. GW821-FHT09D05. NCBI lineage: Bacteria > Pseudomonadati > Pseudomonadota > Betaproteobacteria > Burkholderiales > Comamonadaceae > Variovorax > Variovorax sp. GW821-FHT09D05. The sequence goes on from NZ_JBWKOZ010000013.1 coordinate 42,028, forward strand.
ACTCGACGTTCCGGCCGGTGGCGTCGAGCCGCAGCCGGTATGAGCTGCCCGCATCCGCGAAGCTCAGCAGCTGCCGCGCCATCTCGGGGCTGTCGATGATCACGCCCAGTTCGGTGTTGAGCCGGGCCGAGCGGGGGTCGAGGTTCATCGAGCCGAGGAACACCTGCTTCTGGTCGACGATGCCGTTCTTCATGTGCAACGCGCCCGTGCGGTGGCCGAAGATGCCGTACTTGCCGCGCTTCACGCTCAGCGTGGGGCTCAGTTCGTAGATGGTCACGCCGGACTTGAGCAGTTCGTGGATGTGCGGCCAGTAGCCCACGTACACCCATGGCTCGTCGGTGGACGCAAGCGAGTTGGTGACCAGCGACACGCTGATACCCTCGGCCTGCGCCCGCGCCAGGTTGGCCACGGCCGCATCGGACGGAACGAAATACGGCGACACCATCTTGATGCTGGAGCGCGAAGTCTCGAACCACTTGATCACGCCTTCGGTCACCGTGCCCTTGATGGAGTTCTCGCGCTCGTTCAGGCCCTCGGTCTTGGTGAGCGGATCGAACAGCACGCGCGCATTGGCCCACAGCAGCGGGCTCAACTGGTGCTCGGCCAGCTCGAAAGGCAGGTTCAGCATGGGCACCATGTCGAGCGGCACGACGGAAGGCTCGTTTGCGCTGGCGTTGAGGATCTTGCCGTCCAGCGGGATTCGGAACGCCTCGGGCGGCTTCGCCGTGGCGGTGAGCGCTTCGAAGTTCTGCTGCAGTTGCGCGGGTGTCAGCGTGCTGCGGGCGATCTGGCCCACGGGGTAGACGACTTCGCTGTTCCAGTAGTGGTCGAACTCGTTCGACAGTTCGCGCACCACCGGGCCGGCCGCGAAGACGTCCATGTCGACGAAGTTGCTGCCGGCGGCATTCATCACATACTCGTCTGCCATGTTGCGACCGCCCGCCACGGCCGCGGCGTTGTCGGCCACGAACAGTTTGTTGTGCATGCGCCGGTTGATGCGGTCGAAGTCCAGGCCCGAGCTGATGAAGCGCGTCACGTCGCTGCCGCGCCCGCCCGGAAACGGGTTGAACAGGCGCACCTGCACGTTCGGATAGCTGGCGAGCGCCAGCAGCAGATCGTCTTCGCCGGTGGTGTAGAGGTCGTCGACCAGCAGCCGCACGCGAACTCCGCGCAGCGCGGCGTCGCGTAGCTCGCGCATCAGGGCGCGGCCGGTATTGTCCGCGGCCAGCAGGTAGTACTGCACGTCGAGGCTGCGCGTGGCGAGCTTCGCCATTGCGATGCGGGTGGCGAAGGAAGTGGGGCCATAGGGCAGGAGCTGGAAGCCCGAGCGGGTATCTGGGGGCAGCACCTTCTGCGTGATCGCGCTCAACGGCGTGGCCGAGAAATCGGCGATGGCACTGACGGGCTGTTCCGGTACCCGGGGCGGCAGGCTGGAGCACGCGCTCATCAGCAGCGAGAGGGCAAGCGCCAGTGCGGCAGGCAGCGCACGCCAGCATGCAGTGATCATTTTTTCTACTCCCGGCTCGGTTGGCACATCACATCCCGTGCGAATGATCCGGCTGGGAGTATGACGCGCTCAACCTGACGCCGAGCCTTGCCGGAGCCGGATCTACCAGTTCTCGGGTATGGCTCTTCTGCAAACAAAAAGACACACTCGCCCGCGTTTTGTCTTATTCGTTTTTGCAAGGGAAGAACCATGCTCACTCGACTCCAGCTCTCGCGCCGGTACTTGCCGGCCGTGGCCCTGCTCACCATGGGAAGCGCTCACGCAGCGGGCTACGTGGCCGGTGACGCCGGCAACCCCGGCCCCAACCAGCCGGGCTGGACGAGCAGCAGCGGCGGTGGCGCAGCCACGGTCTCCGGAGATGGCGCCACCGCGATCGGAGCGGGCGGCGACGGCAGCAACGGAACCGCCGGCGGAACCGGCGGCACAGGTGGAGCGGGCGCCAGCGCAAACGCGAACGGCGCGACGGCCATCGGCGGCGGCGGCACCGCCGGGCAGGGGTTCGCGGGCGGCACGGGCGGCAACGGCGGCAGCGGTGCACAAGCTTCTGCCAGCGGCGCCATCGCCGTCGGGTCGGGAGGCCAGGGCACGGACGGCTGCTGCGGCTTCAGCGGCCAGGCGGGCGGCGGCGGCGCGCAGGCATCGGGCGTCTCGGCGGTCGCCATCGGCAGTGCCTCGGGCGCCAGCCAGGGCGCCGTGGCATCGGGCAACGGCAGCACCGCCATTGGCGGCGCCTACAACGGGTCATCCGGTGCGTCGGCGCTGGCCACCGGCAGCGTGGCCGTCGGCACGGGCAGCCAGGTTGCCAGTGGCGCGACCAATAGCGCAGCCATCGGCGCCAACTCGGTCGCCACCGCGGCAAACACCGTTTCATTCGGCTCGGCGGGCCAGACGCGCACCCTCGTCAACGTCAACGCCGGCGCGGTGAACGCCACGAGCACCGATGCCGTCAACGGCAGCCAGCTCTACACCGTGCAGCAGACCGCCTCGACTGCGCAGTCCCTCGCGCAGAACTCGGCGCAGTACGGCGCGGGCGGCACATCGCTGCAACTCAACGCCAACGGCGGCGCCGGCACCACCATCAGCAACGTGAGCGCGGGTCAGGCGACCACCGATGCAGCCAACGTCGGCCAGGTGCAGCAGGCACAACAGACCGCCATCACCACGGCCAACAACTTCACCGTGCAGCAGGTGACGGCGCTGCAGACGCTGATGAACCAGGCCCTGGCCAGCGGCGTGTGCGCTGTGGGCGCTGGCGGTGCCGTGGCCTGCGGCCCCGGCGCCAGTTCCAGCGGCGCGGGCAGCACATCGATGGGCACCAACGCACAGGCCAACGGCGAGAACACCGTGGCCATCGGCAACGGGGCGCAAGCCAGCAATGCAGGCTCGGTCGCCATCGGTGCCGGCGCCAAGGCGCTGGCCGACCCAACCACCGCAGTAGGCAACAACGCCATCGCCACCGGCAACAACGCCGTGGCGCTGGGCGCCAACACATTGGCCTCGGGCAGCAACGCGGTCGCGCTGGGCCAGGGCTCCGTGGCGGAGCGCGACAACACCGTGTCGGTGGGCAATGCCGCCACCGGTCAGTTGCGCGGCATCACGAATGTCGCGCCGGGGGTGCTGGGCACTGACGCAGTCAACGTCAATCAGCTGCAGCAGGCGGTGAGCAACGCGACCAGCCAGGCCAATGCATTTGCTGCGCAGGGCGTGGCCGCGGCGTTGGCCATGCCGTCGATGCCAACGCTGCCGGTGGGCAAGAAATGGATGGGCGCGGCTGTGGGCAACTATGCGGGTGCATCGGCTGTCGGCTTCGCGTTTGGCTATCAGGTCAATGACAACCTGAATCTGGGGGTGGGGGTTTCGACTGCTACGAGCAGTGGGAGCAATAACAGGGTTGCGGCTCGGGTGCAGGCGGGGTATGCGTGGTGAGAGGTGTGGAAAGAAGGACCCACAACAATCCGGCTGCGTGAGCCATATCCCTTTCGAATTCACAAAGTGGGCTACTAAGCGCTCGCCATCAATCGCAGGTTCTGCACGGCCGCGCCTGCGGCACCTTTGCCCAGATTGTCGAGAACCGCGCTCAAGACGATCTGACCTGTGCGTTCATTGAATGCAACGGCCAGACTCATGTCGTTCGAGCCGTTGTGGACTTGCGGGTCCAGTTCGGTCATCGGCACAGCAGACGACATCGGCAGCACGCGCACATGCGCCGCATCGCGGTATCGTTCCGCAAGGCATTCGTGGATGCGCACGCCCGAAGCATCAGAGGGAAGCATCCGCGCGTGCAATCCGATGGTGAGCACGATGCCCTGCCGGTAGCTGCCATAGGCCGGCACGAAGATGGGCCGCTGCGCCAAGCCGCCATAGGTCTCGATTTCCGCGACGTGCTTGTGCTCGAGTGCAAGGCCATAGACCTTCAGCGAATGCGCTCCTGCGCCCCCAGCTCCGGCCTCATGCGCTTCCGCCCCCGCCCTGCCCTGACCCGAATAGCCTGAGACGGCGTGGATGACAAGCGGATAGTCAGCGGGCAACAGGCCCGCATCCGTCAGCGGTCGCAGCAGAGCGACCGCGGCGGTGGGATAGCAGCCCGGATTCGTGACCCGCGGTGCCGAGGCGATACGTTCGCCTTGCTGCGCATCGAGCTCCGGCAGGCCGTAGACCCAACCCGGGCTGGTGCGGTGGGCTGAGCTGGCGTCGATGACACGCACGGCAGGGTTCTCGATCATCGCCACCGCGTCGCGCGCCGCGGCATCGGGCAGGCAAAGGATCGCGATGTCGCACTCGTTGAGAGCGGCCCGGCGGGCAGCCGCATCCTTGCGCAGGCTTGTCGGCAATGTGCGGATGCGAAATTCCCCGCCCCGCAGGCGGTTCTGCAGGTCAAGGCCAGTGGTGCCCTGGTCGCCGTCGATGAAGATATTGAGGTCCATGGAGCGCGATCGTAGGGATACGACCTCGATGGCTCCAGCTAAATATATGGAACCCCAGATTAAGAAAAGTTAAATTAGCCATATGCGGGAACTGAGCCTTGACCATCTGCGCACCCTTGTCGCCATCGCCGACCTCGGGTCTTTGGCCAATGCTGCGCGCGCCCTTCACCTGGCGGCACCCACCGTCACCGTTCAGATCGCGGAACTGGAGTCGCGCCTGGGTGGCCAGTTGCTCGTTCGCGGGCGGGGGCCCGCGCAAGCGACTGCCTTGGGAGAGCGCTTCATCGCGCGTGCCCGCAGGTTGCTGGCAGACGCGGACGACGCAGTGGAGGACGTTCGACGTCAGCTCGCCGGCCAAACGGGCCGCGTGCGGGTGGGGGCATCGACGGGCGCCATCGCGCACCTGCTGCCGCCCGCGCTCGAACGTCTTGCCCGGAACCATCCCGGCATCGACGTGAACGTGCAGGTGCTGACCTCCAACGACAGCATGGCCCGGCTCGCCGCAGGCAGCCTCGACCTGGCAGTCGTGGCACTGCCGCAGGCGCCTGTGCGCGGTGTTCATGTCACTCCGCTGCGGCGCGAGTCTGTCGTCGCCTTTCTGCCGGCGGACTGGAAAGCACCCAAGCGGCTTACCCCGCAGTGGCTGGCCCAGCGACCGCTGATCATGAACGACTCCTCCACGCGTCTCTACCGGCTGACCGCGGAATGGTTCTCTGCGGCTGGCGTCCATTGCCGGCCGCGCATCGAGCTCAACTACAACGATGCGATCAGGACACTGGTCGCCGCTGGCTACGGAGCGGCCTTGCTGCCGGAGGAATCGCACGAACCCGCGCGCGATCCTCGCATCGCCGTTCGCTCGCTCAGCCCGGCTCTATGGCGGCAGCTCGGTCTCGCGGTCAGCGACCGGGGTGCCAGCGGACCGACACGCTTCGTCCTGGAGGCGTTGCTGCCAGAGAAGGACTCGGCTGCTTGAGTCGGCACCGGGCCCTGGCCCGCGGTTGCTCAGACTCCTTCGATGATCCGTAGATCCCGTTCGGCGCCGTCGCCCAACGCGGCAAGCGCGGCTTGGTAGTCAGGGCTGTCATGCGTGGACGTAGCCAGCTCGAGGCTGTCGAACTCGATCAACACGGTGCGTTCGGACAAACCGAACTCGTAGACCTTGGCGGGCAGGCCACGCGCCAGAAAGCGCCCACCGCCAGCAGTGATCGCCGGGCCGGCCAGTTTTGCGTAGGCCGCAAGTTTGTCGGCGTCCTTGATGGCACGGTACGCACTGACCCAATAGGCTTTTGCCATGGTGACTTCTCTCTTGTTGCTGAATGAACAATATAGCTTCCGTTGCCCATGACCTTGCCGAGGCATAGCCGAGAAGGCCGTGCTAGGTCGGCTCGATCACCGCTGTCGTTGCATCCACTGCCACCGTCGGCCGTGCGTAGCGCCACGCGATCAGCGCGCCGATGCCCAGGAACACCGCGGCAATGAAAAATGGCGCGCCTGGCAAATGCACGGGTGCGTCCGCCCCGATGAAATAACCGAAGCTGCCGGCGAACGTCGCTGGTCCGACGATACCTGCCACCGACACCAGGCTCGTCAACGCGCCCTGAACGCGACCTTGCTCACTAGCGTCGACCTGCCTGGTGAGCAGCGTCTGTGCCGCCGGTCCGGCGACCGTCAACAACGTGCCGAACGGTAGCGCAGCCACAAGGACCCAGCCGACATCGGCGAAGCCGTAGATGACGAAGCCGAGCACGCCGCAACCCAGCCCGAACAACAGGGTGCGGTGCTCGCCGAAGCGCTTCACGCCCGGCCCGATCAACAGCACGTTGACCAGCACACTGAGCACGCCTACCAGTCCGAGCACCCAACCCACCGCGTCTTCCTTCCAGCGGTATTGGTAGTCGGCGAACAGCACGAACACGCTGGGATAGACATACTGCGCGAGGTTGACAAGGAAGATCACCGCCGCCAGCCCGAACACCTGCGGGTAACGCTTCAACAGCACCAGCGATCCGATCGGATTGGCGTGCGACCAGTCAAACTTCCGGCTGCGCCGGTCCGAGGGCAGCGACTCCGGCAACACGAACCATCCGTAGCAGAAGTTGAGCATGGTCAGGCCGGCCGCGAACCAGAACGGCAAGCGTGAATCGATGTGGCTCAGTTGCCCGCCGAGCACCGGCCCGAGCACCAGGCCCACACCGAACGCCGCGCCCACTATGCCGTAGCTCTTGGCGCGCTCCTCCGGCGACGTCACATCGGCGATGTAGGCATTGGCTGCAGTAAGGCTGGCCGAGAACACGCCGGACACCACCCGGCCGATGAACAGCCACGGCAAGCTGTTGGCCAGGGCCATGAACACAAAGTCCACGGCCAGCCCCAGGCACGACAGCAAGATCACAGGTCGCCGCCCAAAGCGATCGGACAAGGCGCCCTGAATCGGCGAGCAGATGAACTGAATAGCCGCAAACGCCGTGCCGAACACTGCGATCCAATACGCCGCTGTTGCAGTACTGCCGCCAGCGAGGCGCTCCACCAGATGCGGCAGACCAGGAAGAATCAACCCGAACGCGAGGAAGTCGATCAGCACGGTCACGAATATGAAAGCGAGCGCGGCGCGGCGGGCGCGGGGCGCTTGAAGGGTCGAGCTCATCGCGAGTTCAACCGCTGCGGCTCAGGTACTTGCTCATCCGGGGGCGCGCCTCGCGGATGCCGCCAAGCCGGCCGAGCAGGCCATCGAATAAGCCGACCATCAGTGCAATGCACTTTCTCAAACGATCGCGCTCGAAGATCAGCATGGGCAGGATCTGCTTCAGCGTGTAGACGTTGATGAACAGAATCGCGGGAAAGGCGCGCACATGCGCCAGCGAGAGGTCGAGGGCATTGCGCGCAATGTAATAGCGGCGCACGGCCGAATAGTTGATGACGTAGATCTTCCAGCCGAACAGCGACTTCGCCTGGAGATCGCCGATCTGGTGCTGAAGCACGACGTGCGGATTCAGATAGATCGGTACGTCGCAGTGCAGTGCGCGCATGCAGTAGTCGGTGTCGACGTGGTCGATCACGTAGCGCTCGTCGAAGCGACCTATCCTGGCCCAGGCCGCGCGCGAAATCAAAGAGCCAGAAGAGATCAGGAAGGCGCAGCGAACCAGCGGTTCGGTGAAAGGCTTTCGCAGGTCGAACTGATAGACACGCTTGCCCTCGAGGCCGAATTGCGGAATCAGCGCGTCCAGGTTCGTGTCATGGACGAGCGGGCCGATCAGGAAGGCAGCGCCCTCTTCGCTCTCGCCGGCATCGCCTGTGCCGCGATCGTGTTTCCTGTCTCGTGCTGCCACTGCGGCCTGGCACATGGCGTTGAAGTAGCCGGGCGGGAGCTCCGAATCCTGGTCAAGCAGAAAGAAGAGTTCAACGCCCCGCGCTTCGAGTTCGACAATGCCGCAGTTGAAGGCACCCGCGATGCCACCACGGTTGCCGTTGTGCAGCACGGGGATCTCCGCGTCGATGAGCGCGCGATGCCAGTCGCCCACTTCTGGCGTGTTGTCGACCACACAAAGGCGCGGGCACGACTGCGCGAGTGAATGGAGGTTCGTCAGTTGCCCGTCGGTGGGGAAATAGGTGACGACAACGGCACCGAACGAAAAGGACATCGCGATCTATCCAGAGTGACAGGCGTTCGGAGTGTGGGCCCGAACCGATGACAATTTCAAGCGTTGTTACGGGCGCGGATTGATATGCTGCCCCTGCGGTTGGTTTTGCGCAAAAGCGATGCGCGATCGAGCTCACCGAAGTACTAATCTGGTGCGTTGAATGGCAAAGAGAGGCTGCGAGAGTTCTTGTCTGCGTTCATAACAAAGTATGAATCTGGCTTGCCTGAGCATCCTGTCGCTCTAGCGAAGTCACGTCTATTTGAAGAATGGTGGCGCGGACATTAGACGGACACCGATCGGATAGATACGAAGAAAGTTAGTGAAGCAATCGACATCGATACCGGCTTGTAGCCGGTAGTTGCGATGCGCACCCTGGCAGACGCCAATCGAGACATTGCCGTCGGCACAGCCTATGCCGCTTTCATGCTCAGCGTGACACGAAACAGCGCGTCGTCCTGAAACTCGTAGTGCCGTGTGTTGGACCCAAAATCGCCTTTGATCCACCATTTCTCCCCAGGGCTTTCTCTGAAAGAAATTCCCTCCCGCATGAAGCCCTGCTTCGCCTCATCGAAGCTCTCATACAAGGGGATGCCCACTTCGTCACGCGCGATAGGCCTGAAACCCTCGCTGGCCGCGATATAGAGAAACACAACGTCCAGCTTCTGGTCTTGGTCGAAGCGGAACTGAAAACCGGACGCTTGTGCTGCAGCCCAATAAACATCCTCAAGATTCTCGTGTGTCCGGTCGAAGTCGTAGACGACTTGCATGTCCTGCACTTCCAACACCTCGACAACCTCGTCATCCTTCAGCTGCCGCCCCAGCAGCGATTCGAAATCCATAGAAGCTCCCTTGCTCGTTCAGTGGAAAAGAAGCCCGACGCCACGACTTCGTTGTACTCAAGCCGCCATTGTGGGCTGAAGAAAAGTTATCCCACAAATCGAGACTTCCCAGCGCATTTGCTTTTTCCGCACCGCGCCGCTCTTCTCTAAAACTACGCCGCAGTCGGGTTCATGGCGGCAAAGGCAGCGTCGTAGCAGCCATCCCGCTCGGCCCAGCGCCGGACCCTGTCGCGCTCAACCAGCACTTCGCCCCGGAGGTGGTCCTGCGACTCCAGCAGCTGCATGACCTCCGCCACGTACGCGGCAAGCGGCATGGCGCGCGGGTCGGATGCCTGGCTGTCGCCCGTGAGTTCCGTCTGCACATAGGGCGGCGCCAGTTCAAGCACTTCGACCGGAACATTGCGCAGCTGATGGCGCAGCGATTGAAGCCAGGAGTGCACGAACGCCTTGCTGGCGCAATAGGTCGGAAAATCGACCCGGGGCACGAAGGCAAGGTTGGAGCTGGTCGCCATGATTGCCGCGTCTGGCTGCCTTTTCAGCAGCGGCAGGAGCTCCGCCGTCACGCGCAGCACGCCCATGATGTTCGTCTCCACGATGGCCTGGGCAGCAGAAACATCCCAGCCGTCTGCGGCCATGTTCTCCGCCCGCGAGATGCCGGCGTTGGCGACGAGCACATTGAGTTCGGAAAAGCGCGCACGAACGTCTTCGGCGAGACGAGGCAACGAGGCCGGGTCATCGAGATCGAGCGGCATCCCGACCATGCCCGGCCGGCTCGCCGTGATTTCATCGAGCAGGGCCTGCCGTCGCCCCGAGACGATGACGCGATTGCCGCGGTCGTAAAAAGCTTCGGCGAGCGCACGGCCGATGCCGCTGGTTCCGCCGGTGATGAGGATCGTGTTGCCGGTCATTTTCATGATTCGCTACTCCTTGTTGTGTTGAGGTCGTATGCAGGTGACGTGACAGCGCATTCGCCTCGTCCTTGAAAGGATCGGCGATGCGGCTTGTGAAAGGAAAAGATGGACGAGTCCAGCGCCAGTCGACCGAGGATCAGTGCGACAAGCGTGGCAACGGGGTCAGGATGAGGGAAGTGATGTCATGCCAAAGGCTCCTTTACTGCGTCGAGACACTCCCTGCTGGGATCCTCTCGACAAAGGACGCGTTGGATGACGGTAACGCCTACGACAGTGCCGTGGAGGCGACTGCGGGGGCGACTATAAGCGTGGCGCTGCGCTGTCGTCAATGCTTCATCAGTGCCGGCCTTTGACCGCCACTCCGGTAGTTACACCCCGCCGATCACAAAGAACAATTTCGCCATCGTAAATTCGCCGGAGACCGGCCACTTGAAGGCGGAGAGCCGTCGCGTAATGCGCTCGTCCTGCATGCCGTTGACCGTGAACGCCACCTGCTCCACCTTCCCCTTGACGATCAGGACAACCAGCTTCGCCCATTGCAGTTCCTTTGTCGGGGAGGTGTTCCGCAACTCCGCCGCGATCAACTGCTCGATCTGCTTCTGGGTGGCCTCATTGATCGACACACCCCGCTGCCCCCACTCGGACAAGAAAATCCGGCGCCGAGTGCCATTGATCTCCCATGCATCCTTTCTGACATGGGAGTCGGAATGATCGAAGAGCTCCGCGTAGATCGGGTGCAACGTCGTAAGACAGAAGTTCTGCAGCGAGTCTTTGAACGCGTCCTCGGCGCTGCTCCCTATGCCTGCGACGAAATCATCGAGCCGACGTCCATCCTTGAACGTGATGGAAACCCGGGATTCGACCGAGTACAACTTGCTGGAGGAAAACTCCTTTGCCTCATGGATCTCACCGTCGAGAAGTACCCCTTGCGCGGGGAAGAAAAGCCCATCCGGCTTCTTCTCGAATTTCGTGAAGTTGTGGGCCTTGAGCCAGAGTTCGAAATAGGAGTTGACGTACTCGCGCCCCTGTCCTGCGTGTGCCACGCTGCTCAATAACACGATGAGGGTTGCGAGAAGACGGATCACAGGGTGCATTGAATTACCCTTTCCCCTGAAGTTTTGACTAGCAAATTCTGGCCAGGTCGCAACGCCCTTCTCCAGAGGTGGCACCACAAGCTCAAAGCGGCCTCCTCAACCCGGAATATTCGGCTCGACCAACTGGGCCAGTGCGACAAGCGATTCCTGCCAACCCAGGTAGCACATCTCGACAGGAATCACGTCGGGGATGCCCTCCTGCACAACGGACATTTCAGTGCCGCAGGACACTGGAGTCAGCGTCACGGTGGTCTTCATGGTGCCAGGCAGATTGGGGTCGTCGAAAGTGGCGTCGTATGCAATGCGCTGGCCGGGGACGAGCTCCAGGTACCTCCCGCCGAACGAGTGGCTGTGGCCCGTACCAAAGGCGGTGAACGACATGCGCCAGGCGCCTCCGACCACGGGCTCCATGCTGTGGACTTTTCCGGTGAATCCGAACGGTGGCAGCCAGCGCTCGAAAGCGCCGGGCTCGACGAAGGCACGGTAGAGCCGGTCCGGCGGAGTGCGCAGCACGCGGTGCAGACGAACGGTGTTGGTAGCCATGGTTGTGTTCTCCTGAAGTGAAGAGGATGAGCCTCGTTTCGAGGCTCACGGGAAGGAACGGCCCTGGTCGGCAGGCGTCTTTGCAATGAACGCCTGCTTGTCATTGCGATTGAAGCCGGCCGACTCGTAGAACTGGAAGGTCGCTTCATCCTTCCTGCCGGTCATCAGCATGACCTTGTAGCAGCCTTGCGACCACGCAAAGGACAAGGCCTCTGCAAGCACCGCCTTGCCATGTCCCTGCTTGCGATGGTCGGCGTGGGTCACGACGTTCTCGATCACGCCATAGGGCCTGCAACCGCGGGTGAGATTCGGGACGACGGTGAGGGCGCAGCTTGCGATGAGCTTGCCGCCCACATAACCGCCGAAGTATTTGTAGCGAGGGTTGCCCAGCAGTTCCTGCCAGACGGCCTCGACAGTTGCGGCGTTGGGCAAGGGGTCATCGGCGTCGTGAAGATACTTGTACAAGGCCAGAAGGTCCTTGAGTTCTGAAGCGCCAACTTGATGAACTTCCATGCATCCTTCCTTTGTCGAGGCCTTTGGAATCTGCGCCTCTATCTCCTTGATCACGGCCTCTTTCTCCCGGTTGTAGACCTGGGGGTTGGCCGGGTCTACCGCATGGGCGCGATCCTTCGCTTCTTCGTACCTTCTGCGCAGATCCGGGCGGCGGCTGAGTATGTCGATGAAGGCCAGCGAATCCTTGTGAACAGGATCGCCGCGATGGCAGATGTGGATGTTGACGTTGAAGCGCCGCCCTTCATGTAAGACGGAGGCGCAGACATACGGCTTCTCATCCCTGTCGACCCAGACCGGCCGACGGTGAAAGCCGATGCGCTCGAACGCCCTCTGCTCTTCCCGAAGGTCATCGCGGGAGGTGATCGCCGTGATGTCGATCATCGGCTTGCCACGCAGTCCGACCACCGCCGTGCTCCCGATGTGCACGAGTTCCACGCTGGCCAAATGCATGCACACGTACTCCTTCACCCCGGCGAAGACTCGGGCGTATGCAAGGTCATACGGGACGATATTCCGGTGCTCAAGGCCTTCGTCGAATGCGTCGATCTTCATGGCTCGTTCCGATGATTACCGCGAGGACTCAGCCTTCGGCAAAGAACTGGCTGGGCGTCTGGTCGAATTGCTTGCGGAACATTGTGGCAAAGGCACTGGGGCTTTCGTAACCCAGCGCAAGGGCAACGTCGATGACTTTCTCGCCGGCCGCCAGCAGCTCCAGCGCTCGCAGCAGCCGAGCTTGCTGCCGCCATTGACCGAAGGTCATGCCGGTCTCGTTCACGAACAGGCGCTGGATGGTCTTCACGTTCACCGCAAGGCGCCGCGCCCAATCAGCCATGGTGGAGGAGTCGTCCAGTTGCTGCTGCAGCAGTTCGCAGATCTGCAGCAGCCGCGGGTCGGACGGCATATGCAGGTGCAGTGGTAACACCGGCAAGGCACGCAGTTCGTCCAGAATCAAGCGCATGACGCGGCCATCGCGGGTGCCGGGCACGTAAGGCTGCTGCACCTCCATGGCGGCTCGGATGAGTTCGCGCAGCAGGGGCGATATGCCCACGGCCCGGGTCTCGCCCAGCAGTTTGGGGGCGGCATCGGTCGCCACCTGCAGGCTGCGCATGTGCACTTCTCCGATGCAGCGGATCTCGTGGGTCATGCCGGCCAGCATCCAGATGGCGCGAGTGGGTGGCACCACCCAGCGGCCCGCCCGGGCCTGCACCACCATTACGCCGCGCACGGCATAGATCAACTGGTGCTTGGTGTGCGCATGCGGCTCTATGTACCAGCCGCTTGGGTAGTCGGTGGCCCGGCCGGTGACGGGCGTCGGCGCGTCGTCGATCTCCTTGAGCACCTGAGGCAGGGCCTTGGGCTTGCGAGATGAGTCCATGTCCTTTTCGCGAGGGTTTCTGGTGGATTGGCGCGAGACAGGCGCAGCGGTGCTTTCGATAATTCTCCCATGACAACCTCCGCAGCAGCATCCTTGGACGCCAGCGCCACGCCGACCGGTGCGGCCAGCGATCCGGCCTCTCTTTCTCAAAAATCCAAGCCGGCCTTCGGCATCCTCGCCGGCATCAGCAGCTCGCACATGATCAACGACATGATGCAGTCGCTGATCCTGGCGATGTATCCCATCCTGAAGGGCGAGTTCTCGTTGAGCTTTACCCAGATCGGGCTGATCACGCTGACCTATCAGCTGACCGCATCGCTGCTGCAGCCGCTGGTGGGCCTGTTCACCGACCGCCGGCCGCAACCGTATTCGCTGCCCTTCGGAATGATGTCCACGCTGATCGGCCTGATGCTGCTGGCCTTCGCTCCCAGCTTCGGCTTCGTGCTTCTGGCCGCGGCATTCGTGGGCATCGGATCGTCCATCTTCCATCCGGAGTCGTCGCGCATCGCGCGGCTGGCCTCGGGAGGGCAGCACGGCTTCGCGCAGTCGGTGTTCCAGGTGGGCGGCAATACCGGCACGGCCATCGGGCCGCTGCTGGCTGCTGCCGTCATCGTGCCCTTCGGCCAGCGCAGCGTGGCCTGGTTCGGGCTGGCGGCATTGCTGGGCATCGTCCTGCTGCTGCAGGTGAGCCGCTGGTATGCCGCGCACCATGTCGCCACGGCCGGCCGCAAGAAGCCGCCCGCCGCGGCGCCGTATCCGCCCAAGGTGGTGATGGGCGCCATCGCGGTGCTGCTGGTGCTGATCTTCTCCAAGTACTTCTACGTAGCGGGCATCAGCAGCTTCTATACGTTCTACCTGATGGAGCGCTTCGGCCTGACGGTGCAGAACGCGCAACTGCACCTGTTCTTCTTCCTCTTTGCCTCAGCGCTGGGCACGCTGCTTGGTGGACCCGTTGGCGATCGCATCGGCCGCAAGCCGGTGATCTGGGTGTCCATTCTTGGCGTGGCACCGTTCGCACTCCTGTTGCCGCATGCCGATCTGTTCTGGACCACGGCGCTGACCGTCGTGATCGGACTCGTGCTGTCCTCGGCCTTCTCTGCGATCCTGGTCTATGCGCAGGAACTGATGCCGGGCAAGGTGGGCATGGTGTCGGGGCTGTTCTTCGGCTTCGCGTTCGGAATGGGCGGGCTGGGCGCCGCAGTGCTGGGCATCTTCGCGGACCACACCAGCATCGCCTTCGTCTACCAGACCATCGCCTACCTGCCCCTGCTGGGCGTGGTGGCGGCTCTGCTGCCCAGGGGCACCCGGCGGGACTGAACGTTGGAAGAAGGGGACCGGCTTGCGCTGCTAGTCGATGAACCTTGCCACGATGTCCTCGAATGACGGCAGGTCCATCGGCGTGTGGCCGCCCGGATAGCCCTTCACGCTCAGCTGCAGGCCCTTGTAGTTGCGACTGGCGATCTGGTCGTACATCGCGGTGATCACCGTTCCTCCGGCGTTGCCGATGCCATATCCGAGCAGCAAGGTCACGGGGATGTCCCGCCCGCTGCTGCTCGCGTACATCTGGCTTTCGAGCGGATCGATCTGGTCGTGTGCGCCGTTGAAGGGCGCCTCGGAAGAGAAGAAATACTGGAAGGTGAATTGGCTCGCACCTTCCATGAAGAAGGCGCATGCGACAAAGATGCCGCCGTTCGACAAGCCCGAGAGCATGCGCTTGGCCGGGTTGGCACGGTAGTTCGACTCGACGTACGGCACCAGCTGGCCGGTGAGGAAGTCGTGGTACGCCTTGGCACCCGGCATCAGATAGTCGGTGTTGCGGCGCGCGGTGCCGCCGATGCCAACGACGATCGCCTTCTTGCCCGCCGCCTCGAGGATGTCCGTGAAGTTCTTGAAGCGCGTCACGCTGTTGTTGTAGACGGCGTCGCCATCGGTGATGTAGATCGCGGGATAGGACGACGTTGCGCTGTCGTATCCGGCCGGCAGATAGAACTGGATGGGATAGGTCGCGCCCGTGGCATCCGACTTCATCGAGATGCTGACCACCCGGCCGCTCGAGGTGTTCGCGGGCGGCGGTGTGGTGACTACAGGAGCTACGGGCAATACCGCTGCGCCACCCCCTCCGCCTCCGCCTCCTCCGCCGCAGCCTGAAAGCTCCAGCAGCAGGGCACAACCTGCCGTGAACATGAGCCTGCGAAGAATCCCTCTTGTCTCCATGTCGCGTTCCTTGATGATGGTTTTAGTGGAAGCCAGACTGTCAACCGCGGTCGCCGACGGATCATAGTGGCAGCATCGATTTGCTCAACGGAACGACCTGTACCTCTGTACCTATTCGGCGATCCACTTCCCCGTGACTTCATCGAGAACAGGCACTGGCTCGGAAAGCGGGCTGGCGGCGGTCGCATCAACCGCCGGTTCATGAACCACCGCCCATCCAAAGCTCGCTGACAGCGCGCCCGTGTCACCATCCTGCGCGACGCCGAACATACCCGCCACAAATCGCAGCTCTTTCTTCGAGCCGTTCAGCAGATCGATGCAGCGCACGGGCGCGCTAGCCAGCGCCTGCGGCACCGCATGGATGCCAGGGCCTTCTGATGGCACGTCGTAACGCAGCCATCCCGTGCGCGCATTCGCAGCGTCGAAGTGCGCCTTCCAGTTGCCCAGGTACTTGTTTGGCCCAAGCGCCTTGGTTCTCCAATCGACGATCAGGTAGGGGAACAAGGTAACGATCCAGCCGGGCAGCTCAGAGGGACCCGAACCGCTCTGGTAGCGAAAGAAAGAGCGCCAGAAATCGATGTCGACCTCGCCCGCTTGCCTTCGACAGGCTTGGCGAGCAGGCTGCGGATGCTTTCCTGCGCATCGAGCGTCTCGCATGGCCCGCCACGGGCCACATCGGAAACCGCGAATTTCTTCATGTCTTGATCCCTTGTTTCATCTGGTTTTCTTACCAATGCGCAGATGCGTACGAACCGCTCGGACGCGCATTCGACAAATTCAAAGCCTATCCCACACCTGGCCCAACCCAACCAGATGGAAGATGCCGAACACGAGGCAGATCGCCGAACTCCACACCCAGAAGGCCGTCAACCGCTGCCGGTCGAAGACGAATAACGCCAATGCAACGAGCCCTCGCAACAGGTACACAGCCGTGATTGCAGGCAGCACGAACGCCAGCAGCGGCAGCGGTTGCAGCACCCCTGCCCCAGAGAGCGCATACGCCGCCCACGTCCCCAGCACGCACGCAATCAGCAACGTGACGATGGGTGGATACAGATGCCCGGCCGCCGCGCCCGCGGCCATGCGCTCCCCCGCGCCGAAGAAGCGATACCACGCAGGCCCGCCGAAGATCACGCAGATATGCAGCAGTGCGGCGATGGCGCTGAGTGCGGCGCCGATGATCAAGGGAATGTTGTAGGGCATGACGTCTTTCAAAGACGATTGACGGGCTGCAATGCGCTCACTGTGCCCCGCGTCGGACCGAAGGCACCGTAGCGCACGGCAAGGCCGCTCAGGGTCTCGACGCGTTCGACCCATTCCTGCGGCGTGGCGATGGCGCCGGGCTCGTACAGTGGCTGCACGCCTTGTAGCTGTTGCGTCAGGGTGTGCTGGTGATCGAGGTTTGGCGTCTCACTGCAAGGCAGCGAGGCGAGCCTCGAACCATCTGCGCTGCGATAGCCAGAGCACCAGCGCAAGCCTGCGCCTTCGATGCCGTCGAGATGGCTCGCCACCAACCCATCGAGCTTGCCGACCGCATCGAGTGCATACCGCAGCAGCACCGCGTCCGGGTGCCCTCGCCGAAACGCCCCTTGCCAGCCGTCATCGGCGTTGTGCGGCTCGGCCAGCCGCGCGTCGAGTGCGTGGTCATGCGTGGGAAGCGGGCCTGATCCGTGGCGCGTGAGGTAGGTGCGCAGCACGCCGAGGTGCTGCACGGGCGCATCGATGCCCACGTCTCGCAGCACGGCTTCGACCGCTGTGGTCGAGATGGTGCTCCACGTGGTGTGCGGATGAAACCCGCGCCACTCGTCGAGCAACACGCCCTGCGCGCCTTCGAAGATCACGGTGCCGGGCTGCGCGAGGCATTCAGCGATTCGATCCGCGCTTGCGGGCGGCGACTGCTTCAGGCACAGCGCCACGGCATCGAGCCAGCGCCGTGCGAGCGTGTCGTCGTGGAGCATGGCGAGTTCCTGCGCGGCATCTGCATGCGAGGGAACTGCGTTGGTTGCGAACTCGCGCAGCAACGTGGTGCGCGAGGCTTCCAGCTTTTCAAGCGCGCGTGCGGGCTGCAGCAAGTCGCCGTAGTGCAAGGCTTCGTCGGGTGAAGCAAGCGCGTGCCGCACGGTCTCGCCAACACCCACGCCACAACTGCCATGCGCGCCCTCCCCTCGCACCCATTCGCGCAACCGCCCCGCAGCCTGGTGGAAAGGCGTGGTCACGCGGCAGCGTGCGTCGATCAGCAAACGCGAGAAGGCGTCTTCCACACCCACGCGGCGCAATGCCGCTTCCTCTACGCGCAGTGCCGTCGGGTGCACCACCACCGGGCTCGCGAGCACAGTGCCCACGCCCGCATGAAAACTGCCAGCACCAAATTGCGAGAAGGTGTGATGCCGCCCGTCGGCCAGCACCACGTTGTGCCCGGCCTGCGCGCCGCCGTTGAAGCGCACGACGGTGTGGGCTTGCAGCGTGCCGCAAAGGTGATCGGTAAAGAGCCCCTTGCCGCAGTCTCCAAATCCAAGGCCCAGCAGCGAGACGTAGCGCGTGGCGGCAGTCACACGGCCATCAGCCGAAAAGCCGCTTCCACCACGACGAACGCGGGCCCGCGGCCGCGGTGGCCACAGCCGGCGGTGCACGGCGCGATGCGCTCGGGTCGAGCAGCGCGGCATAGCCGTCGAGCGCATGCAGAACGCCCCCGACGCGCTCCTTGGCCATGCCGGTGCCGCTCATCACGCCGGCCAGCGCTTCGAGGCTGGGCACTGCCTTCTCGGTGAGGGCGACGATGCCGGCGGCCACGGCGCAGGCGTCGTCGGGCGAATCCATGCAGATGACGTGATCGCCCAGCAGTTCGCGCCATCGCGGTTCGCAACGGCGGCGGCGCTGGGCATCGGGAATCAGGAAGAACAAGTTGGTGGTCTCGGCCGCGGCGGCGATGACTTCCTCGATGGGAATGTCCTCGTCGAGCTTCTCGCCGACGAGGCCTTCGACCTGGTGGCGCGAGACTGCCGGGTACGGCAGCTCGTCGCCGGTAACGAACAGGTAGCCGCGCTTCTTGCGCTTGACCCAGCAGTCCATGTCGGTGTGCTGCGCCATGACGTAGAAGGCCAGCTCGTAGCTCTCTTCGCCGGTGCCGCCACCGCCGCCTTCGAGATAGCTCCAGGTGAGCCACTGGTCCATGAGGTTTGCGGTCGACTCGAACTGGCCGACCTGTAGCGGCGCGTGGTCGGAGGTGGCGTCGCCGATGGCCATGAACATGAGCTGCGGGTCTGCCACGCCGCAGTCGGTCAGCAGCTTCATGAAGGTGGGCAGCTCGCGGCGCGCCAAGGTCTGCGGGATGTCGCCCATGGAACCGGTGACGTCGAGCGCGAAGACGATGCCCAGCGAGTTGGGGTGGTCGGCGTTGTCGCGCGACTCACGCACCTTCAGGCCCTTCGGGTTCATCAGCGGGTGGGTGGAGCGCTGCGTGAAAACCTCGGCGCCAGGCTTGGCGGCGCGATCGGCAATGAGCGCCGTGTGGGCGGCGTGCGAGTAGTTTCCGTATCCCATGAGCTTTTCTTCCTTGATGACTGCGGTTCAGGCGCCGGCGCGCGGCGCGGGGTCGAAGTGAACGAACTTCGATGCGCCGAAGGCTTCGCGCGATGCGGCGGAGAGTTCTTGCTCGATGCCCTGCGCGCCGAGGCGCCGGCAGGTGGCGGCGTCTTCGCTGCACTGGCGCAGCAAGGCGACGAGCGGTGCGGGGGTGTGAGAGCCGAAGCCGGGCTCACCGGCCGCGCCGCCATGCAACACGGCGCGCACGGTCCAGGCGGCTTGCATGAGGTCGCGAGCAACAGCGGAGCCTTGGGCCGCGCCGGTCGCATGCTGAGCGCGCGACCAGCCGATGAGCAGCACGCCATGGTCACGCGGATGCACGAGCGCGTGCGCAGGCGACAGGTCACGATGCGTCCAGCCAGCGCCGTGCACGAAAGCCAGCACTTCGAGCATGCGGCGCCAGATCCACACGGCATGGCGCGGGTCGATGCCTCCTTGTGCATTGGCCTGCTGCACGTCTTGCAGGCTGCCCCAGAAGCCGGGCGGATGGCGCAGCACCAGCGCCTGGCGAGCGCCGTCGCCCAGCCCCTCGGCCACGCCCACACCCAAGGGCTGCGGCAGGCGGCGGGTGAAGTAGGCAGCACCGGGCACCGACAAGTCTTGCAGGGCCTGCAGCACCGCGCCTTCGCGCACAAGCACGTCGTTGGCCGCGCTGTCTCGCGCGAGCTTGAAGGTGACGCGCTCGGGCAATGCGCCGAGGCGTTCGGCCAGCAGCACTTCGCTGTGCTCACCGGTAGCCAGCGGCGCCAGCACGCGGTAGCGCACACCGCGCCACGCGAGGATGCGTCCGCCGGCCACGTCGGCATTGGCCCGGCGCAGCGCGGCGCGGAAGCTCTCGCGCTCGACGGTTTCCTCGCTGCGCACGACAGTGGCACCGCAGTAACTGCAGTTCACCGTGCGCCAACGGGCGGCGCGCGGCAGCGGCGCGGAACATTGCGGGCAGCTGAGAGCAAGCAGCGACAGCATGGCCCGCGCCTCAGTCTTCCTTGGGGGGCGCCGCCGGGTCGGGCGATGCCAGCACGCGATCGATGCGGCGGCCTTCCAGCGCGACGATCTCGAAGCACCAGCCGGCGCAATCGATGTGCTCGCCCACCTCGGGCAAGTGGCCGGACACAGCCATCAGAAGGCCTGCCACGGTGTTGTACCGGTTGCGCTCTTCGTCGGGCAGCTCGCGGATGCCCAGGCGCGCGCGCAGCTCCGACACGGGCATGAGGCCGTCGAGCTCCCACACGCCGTCGGGCCGCTCGCGCGCCCAGGCGTCGGTCTGCATGCCAGGCTGCAGCTCGCCGGTGATGGCTTCGAGCAGGTCGCGCGGAGTCATGAGGCCCTGCACCACGCCGTATTCGTCGACCACGAACACGAGGCGGCCGGCGCGGGCGCGGAACTGTTCCAGCAGCTCCATGCCGGTGAGGGTCTCGGGCACGAACACGGCGGGCGTGGCCTCCTGGCCGAGCACGCCGGGGTGTGCGGCGCCCAGGCGCAGCAGGTGTGCCACGCTGATCACGCCGACCACGTCGTCGAGCGAGTTGCGGCACACGGGGTACCAGGAATGCACGAGGTTGAGCGCACCGGCCTCGGCCACCTTCTGCAGCGCCTGCTGCACGCTGAAGGAGGCGTCGAGCCATTCGATGTCGGCACGCGGGATCATCAGCGACGACAGGCGCCTGTCGTCGAGATGAAACACATTGCGCACCATCTGGTGCTCATGCTGCTCGATGACGCCGGCGTCCACGCCTTCTTCGAGGCTGGCCGAAATCTCTTCTTCGGTGACGGAGCGGGCCGCGTTGGCATCGATGCGCAGCACCTTCAGCATGGTGGCGGTGGCGCCCGCCAGCATCCAAACGAAGGGCTTGGCGGCCTTGGCCAGTCCGCGCATGGGGCGTGACACCCAGCGCGCCACGGGCTCGGGGTAGAGCTGGCCGATGCGCTTGGGCACCAGCTCGCCGAAGATGATGGTGAAGAAGGTGATGCAGGTAACCACCACCGCGGTAGACGCGATGCTGGCGGTGCCACGGCCCATGCCGACGCTTTCCATCCACACCGAGAGCGGCTCGGCAAAGGCGGCCTCGCCGACGATACCGCTGAGCATGCCGATGGAGGTGATGCCGATCTGCACCGTCGAGAGGAACTGCGTGGGCGACTCCATCAGCTTCAGCGCGGCCACCGCGCCGGTGTCTCCCGTTTCGGCCAATGCCGCGAGACGTGCGCGCCGGCTGGTGGAAAGGGCCATTTCGGACATTGCGAACAACGCGTTGAGCGTGGTCAACAAGGCCAGGAGGAAGACATCCATGAACTGAGGGAGAGAATGAGGGAATGTCACTTTACTTGATTGGCGACCTGCAGGGCTGCGACGCCCCCCTCGGGCGGCTGCTGCAAAAGATCGATTTCTCCCCCAGCCGCGACACCATCGTGCTGCTGGGCGACCTGGTGAACCGGGGCCCCGATTCGCTCGCGGTGTTGCGCCGTGTGCAGGGCTACGGCGCATCGGCATTGAGCCTGCTGGGCAACCACGACCTGCACCTGCTGGGCGTGGCGCACGGCGCGCGCAAGGCCGGCCGCAAGGACACCCTGGCCGAGCTGCTGGCCGCGCCCGACATCGAGGCGCTGCTCGAATGGGTGCGCCAGCAGCACATGGCGCTGCACATGCGCATCGGCAACGGCGATCTGCTGATGGTGCACGCCGGCGTGCTGCCGCAGTGGACGGTGGGCGACACGCTGGTGCTGGCGTCAGAGGTCGAATCGGTGCTGCGCGGGCCGGCGCTAGGCGAGTTCCTGATGTCGATGTACGGCAACGAGCCGGCGCAGTGGAGCTACACGCTCACGGGCAGCGCCCGGCTGCGCGCCATCGTCAATGCACTGACGCGGCTGCGTTTCTGCACGACCGACGGCGTGATGGAGTTCGATGCCAAGGACAGCGCGGCCACCGCGCCCGAAGGCTTCATGCCCTGGTTCGACGTGCCCGGGCGCAAGACGGCCAACGCCACCGTCGCCTTCGGCCACTGGTCGACGCTGGGCTGGCTCTCGCGGCCCGACCTGCTCTCGACCGACACGGGCTGTGTGTGGGGCGGCTGCCTGAGTGCGGTGCGCATCGGCGCGACGCTGGACGAGCGCGAGCTGATCCAGGTCGAGTGCGAGCAGGCGCAGAAGCCGGGCTGAAGCTCGGCTGAAGGACCTCTCAGAACGCCTGCGTCATCAGCCCGTACACGGTGCGCACGCCACTCACGTAGTTGCCCATGCGCAGGTTCTCGTTGGCTGCATGCTGGTTGTTGTCGGCGTTCACCAGCGGAATGATCGCGAAGGGCACCGGCAGCACGCGCACGATCTCGGCGGTGGGCACCGTGCCGCCCATCATCCGGATGCGCACCGGCTCGGGCTTGGCGCCGAAGGTGTCGCTCAGCGCCCTGTAGGCCCACTGCCCCACGGGCGAGTCGATCTGCGAGCCCGCTGCTTCGCCGCCCTCGCTCTGGTAGGAGAAGCTCGCGAGCTTGTCGTAGCGGCTGCGCTCCTCGTCGGTCGGTTCGCCCTTGACCAGGTGGTAGCCCTGGCGCTCGATGTGTTTCTGGATGAGCTGGCCGAGGTAGGCCGGATCGGAGTCGGGCGTGGTGCGAAGGTCCATCTCGGCCACGGCCTTGTCGGGCACGATGTTGGCCACCTTGTCGCCCACCGCTGCCGCGGCCATGCCGCGCACGTTCAGCGAGGGGTACTGCATCGCCTCCTGGTAGTTGGCGCCGACCTTGTCGGTCTGGGCAATACCCAGACGACGCTTGAGTGCGGCCTCGTCGTCGGGCACGGCGGCCATGATCTTGCGGTCGGCCTCGCCGATCTTCACGTGGTCGTAGTAGCCGGCCACCGTCACGCGGCCCTGATCGTTCTTCATCGAGGCCAGCAGGCTGGCCAGCCGCTGCGCCGGATTGGGCGCGTAGTTGCCATAGTGCCCGCTGTGCAGCGGCACCTTGGCACCGTACACCGTGAGCTGGGCTCTGGCCGCGCCGCGGTTGCCGAACACCAGCGTGGGCCGGTTGGTGGCGTGCATGGGGCCGTCGTGGATCACGATCGCGTCGCAGCGCAGCAGGTCGCGGTGCGCCTGCATCACCTTGCTGATCGACGGCGAGCCTTTTTCCTCCTCGCTGTCGAGGATCACCTTGACGTTGACCGCCGGCTGCCCGCCGCCGGCCTTCAGGGCGTCGATGGCCGCGAGCATCATCATGATCGGCCCCTTGTCGTCGGCCGACGCGCGGCCGAACACGCGCCACTCGGGGTCGAGCGGTCCGCTGAAGAGCGGCGCCGAATCGATCTCTTCCCATCCGCCGTTGGCCGCCTTGCGCTTGAGCACGGGCGTCCACGGGCTCTTTTGCGCCCATTGCGCGGGAATGACGGGCTGGCCATCGAGGTGCATGTAGAACAGCACCGTCTTGCGCGCGGGGTCGCTGCCCGGGTATTCGGCATAGAGCATCGGCTTGCCGTCGTTGGGCAACTGCCGCGTGGTGAAGCCGCGCTTGCGGAAGGCCTGCTCCAGCCATTCGACGTTCTTGCGGATGTCCTCCGGCGAGATCGCATCGTTGGGCAAGGACAGAAGCTCGAAGTACTCGCGATAGGTGGCCTGCGCATGGCGCTCGGCATCGGCCGGGGAAAGTTCTGCGGCTGCGGCCATGCAGGTCATGCAGGCGCCTGCGAGCAAGGCCAGTGGGAGCAGCGCGAGCGGGCTGCGCAAGGTTCTGCGCTGTAAGGGCATGGCGGGATCCGCTTTGTAACAGTTGCGAGGCAGTCTAGGCAAACGCGTGCTTTTGAACAATTGCCGATTTTTCGGGATATCTTTGCTTTTTTTGCAACGCAGCCAACCCGCGTCCGCCGCCATGTCCTCCCATCGCCTGCAGGAAACCTCGCTTCGCTACTTTCTCGAGGTGGTCCGCAGCGGCTCGCTGACCGAAGCGGCCACGCGCCTCAACGTCAGTGCATCGGCCATCAGCCGGCAGGTGGCCATGCTCGAGGAGTTGCTGGGCGTGCCGCTGTTCGAGCGCCGCCCGCGCGGCATGGCGCCCAGCGCAGCCGGGGAGCTGCTGGCGGCGCACGCGCGACGCGGTGCGCTGGAAGCCGAGCGCGTTGTGTCCGACATCCAGGGACTGCAAGGCCTGCAGCGCGGGCATGTACGCATCGCCTGCTCGTCGGGCTTCGCGAACGAGTTCCTGCCGCAGGCCGTCGTCGCGTTCCGCGCGCTGCACCCCGGCATCCAGTTCGAGCTGGAGGCCTGCGACCCCGCCGACGTGACCGAAGCCGTGCTGCTCGGCGATGCCGACATCGGCCTCACCTACAGCCGCGCCGCGGTACAGGGCGTTCGGGTGTCGCATCGCCAGGCGGCCTCGGTGTTCGCGCTGATGCGGCCCGACCATCCGTTGGCGAAGCAGCGCAGCGTGACGCTGGCGCAGATGCTGCCGTTTCCCATCGGGCTGTCGGGGCCGGACACCACCGTGCGCCAGCTGTTCGACGTGGCCTGCAGCAACCGCGCAGTGGTGTTCGAGCCCGCGCTGGTGAGCAACCGTTTCGAGGCGCTCGCCAGCTTCGTGCTGCACGGCGGCGGCCTTGCGATTGCCGGCGAGATCACGGTGCGCGAACGCGTGCGGCGCGGCGAGTTGCATGCCGCGGAGATTCGCGAGCGCGGCATGCGGGCGCGCTCGGTCGAGCTGCAGACCTTGGCCGGGCGCACGCTGCCCGAGGTGGTGCGTGCCTTTCTCGACTTCCTGTGCAAGGCGCTGCCTGCGCCCGGTACGCAGTGACGATGCAGGCTCAGGAAGGCAGGCGGAACTTGTCGAGCGACATGCGCTGCTTGCCTTGCGCGTCGAAGTTCTCGGGCGAGAGCCAACGCTCGAAGGCGGTGCGCAACGCCGGCCATTCGCTGTCGATGATCGAGAACCACGCCGTGTCGCGGCCGCGTCCCTTGTAGATCACGGCCTGGCGAAAGAGCCCTTCGTACTGGAAGCCCAGCCGCAGGGCCGCGCGCTTCGAGGGCTCGTTGAAGTTGTCGCACTTCCATTCGTGGCGGCGGTAGCCGAGTTCGTCGAAGACGAGCTTCATCAGCAGGTATTGCGCCTCGGTGGACATCGGCGTGTGCTTGAGCAGCGGCGAGAAATTGACGGTACCGACTTCGATGACTCCATTGGCGGGGTCGATGCGCATCAACGCCAACGAGCCAATGGCGCGGCCGCTTTGCCTGTCGATGACGGCGAAGTGCATCGGATCGGTGCTCTTCGCTATGCGCTCGGCGTAGGCCCGGGTGCTGTCGATGTCAGCGGGCCGCTCGATGCCCAGGTAGGTCCAGTCGCGGCCGTCCGGGGCTTGCGCGTAGGCGGCGTACAGGTCGTCGGTGTGCTTTGCTGCATCGAGCGGCTCGAGGGTGCAGAAACGGCCCTCGAGGGAGCGGCGCGGCGGCAGGGAACGCGGGGTCCATTCGGGCAGGTCTGGGCCGATGGACTGGCCGAATTCGTTGTGGCGGACTGGCATGCGGGTGTCTTTCTGAAAAGCTGGAGCGGCAAGGTCGGAGGACGTAAAGTACCCGCATCGTGGCTCTAATGAAAGTGCCACGCATGCCTTATTCAATGGTGCCACGCCCACTCCCTTCCCCCACCGCCCTGCTCGAATCTCCTCTCGTGAAGGAGCGCGACGCTGGTTCGATGCAGCGCCAGTTGCACGACCGGCTCAAGCGCGCCATCCTCGACGGCAGCCTTGCGCCGGGCAGCCGCCTGCCGGGTTCGCGTGCACTCGCCGAGGCGCTCGCCATCTCGCGCAACACCGTCACCGCAACCTACGAGCATCTGGCGGCCGAAGGCTATGTGCGGCCCGACCGGCAGGGCACGCGCGTGACCGAGCTTTCGTCGCCCGCCCTTCCGCCGAAGCGCGCAGGCAAGCCAGCCGGCACGCCCACCACCGCGCTGCGCCTCTCGAACATCAAGCCCAGCGTGTCGCGCGCCGAGACAGACATGGCACTGCGCCCCGGCGTGCCCGCGCTATCGCACTTTCCGTCGGCCGCATGGCGGCGCGCGCTCGACCGGGCGATTCGCGACGCCGGCTCTGCCGCGCTGGGCTACGGCGACCCGCTGGGCGAGCCGCCGCTGCGCGCGGCCATCGCGCGTCACCTGTCGGTGGCACGCGGCGTGCGCTGTGAGCCGCACCAGGTCGTCATTGCCGAAGGCGCACAGGAAGCCATCTCGCTGTGCGTGCGGCTGCTGTCCAACCCCGGCGACATCGGCTGGGTCGAAGACCCGGGTTACCGCGGCGTGAAGGCTGCCATGCATGCGGGCGACATGCGCATCGTGCCCGTGCGGGTCGATGCCGAAGGCCTGTGCGTGAACGAACGCGACTGGCAGAAGCACTCGCCCCGGCTGATCTACACCACGCCCTCGCACCAGTACCCGGTGGGTTCCGTGCTGAGCATCGCGCGCCGCCTCGACCTGATCGCGCAGGCCCGCCTGCATGGCGCGTGGATCATCGAGGACGACTACGACAGCGAATTTCGCCACACGGGCGAGCCCATCGGTGCGATGCAGGGGCTGGTGGACGATGCGCCCGTGCTCTACGTCGGCACCTTCAGCAAGACGATGTTTCCCTCGCTGCGGCTGGGCTTTCTTGTGCTGCCTGCCCAGTTGATGTCCGCCGTGCAGGCGCCGTTGGAAGAAATGTTGCGCGGCGGGCACCGCCACGAGCAGCTGGCCATGGCCGACTTCATCGAGAGCGGCCAATTCAGCCGGCACCTGGGCCGCATGCGCCGGCTGTACCGCGACCGACAGCAGGCGCTGCGGCTCGCGCTGAACAAACATTTCAAAGTGCTACACGAGATCGACGGTGGCTACTGCGGCCTACATCTGACGGTGCGTCTACCCGCGCGCTATGACGATCGACTTATCGCGGCCAAGGCGCTGCGCCATCGCATTGCGCCCACACCGCTATCGGGCTTCGCGCTGCAGCCCACGCCGTCGGACAACGGGCTGGTGCTGGGGTATGGCAACACGCCGGCGGAGCTATTCGAGCCGCTGGTGAAGCAGTTGTCGCAACTCGCACGCGCGGCAGGAAGGTTGGACGGTCCCAACAAAGAACCTGGCTATTGAGTGAGTTCTTCGTTGTAGAACTTTCCTAGCGCAACCGGTCTATCGCAAACAACCGGCCTACCGCGAGCAGCGTATATGAATTCTTCTGCCGCTCCGTAGGATGCAAACCCGCTCCGATCATGTTGCTCGAAGCCCCACACACGAAGCAAAGGAATTCGTCATGACTGATGAAATCGGTGTCGATCCCAAGCACGGCCGAGCCGGCCGCCACCCCACCAAAGGATCGCTGGATGCGCTCTCGGGACATGGCGATCCGGGCATGTTCGGCCGGATGTTCCCTCACTTGGCGCCTCTTTCTGTTTCCGACGACAAGTTGAAGGCGCTCGCCGCTGCAATGCTGGACGACAACAGCAGCGCAGACAACGCACGAGTGCCGGCGGGGTTCACCTATCTGGGCCAGTTCGTCGACCACGACATCACGCTGGATCTGACCTCCATCGGCGACAAGCTGGAGGACCCGACCGGGGTCGAGAACTTCAGGACGCCGGCGCTGGACCTGGACTCGATCTATGGGCGAGGTCCGGACGGCAGCCCGCACCTCTACGCCCGCGGCCCCAACAATGCGCCGAGCGCGAAGCTGCTGATCGGCAAGACCACCCTGGGCTTTCAACAGAATGCGGCCGACATACCTGGCGTGTTCCCCAACGACCTTCCGAGAAGCCCCGAGGGCCAGGCCTTGATCGGCGACCATCGCAATGACGAGAACCTGCTGGTCGCACAAACTCATCTGGCCTTCATGAAGTTCCACAACAAGGTGGTGGACCTGCTGATGGCTTCGCCAACGGCTCCCACGCCCGCCGAGCTCTTCTTTCAAGCCCGGCGCGAGGTGACTTGGCACTATCAATGGCTCGTGCTGCACGACTTCGTGGAACGGCTCACCGAAGACGGCATCGTGGCTCGCGTTCTCAACGAGGGCCGCCAGTTCTACCGGTTCAAGAAGACGCCCTACATGCCCGTGGAGTTCTCCGGTGCGGCCTACCGGCTCGGACACAGCATGGTTCGGGAGGTCTACAGCCATAACAGAGTCTTCACCCCGGGCGGGCTCGCACCCGCCTCGCTGGGACTTCTCTTCGCGTTCTCCGGCCTCTCAGGTGGCATCGTGGGTGACCTGGCGCCCAACCCGCTCACCGCTCCGACTCCGATAAGCAAGCTCGCCAGCAACTGGATCATCGACTGGCGGCGCTTCTACGATTTCGGCAACAACCCACCAGGGGTCACGCTCAATCATGCGCGGCGCATCGATCCTTTCGTCGTCAAGACGCTGCATGCGCTGCCTGGCGGTGCCAGCCTGCCGTTCCTGAACCTGAAGCGGGGCGTGATGCTCGGACTGCCTTCAGGCCAATCGGTTGCGCAGTCAATGGAAGTGCCCAACCCTTTGACAAGCGCCGAGATCTCGTCCGGCACGGACGGCGCGGTGGCCAAGGCGCAGGGACTACATGAGCAGACGCCCTTGTGGTACTACATCCTCAAGGAAGCGTCGGTCAGAGAGGGCGGCGAGCGATTGGGGCCTGTGGGCGCGCGTATCGTGGCGGAAGTCTTCATCGGATTGGTCCACGGCGATCATGAGTCCTACCTTTGGAAGAAAGGCCCGGACTGGACGCCGACTCTTCCCTCGCGCACGCCTGGGACTTTTACGATGGTGGACCTCCTGCAGCTCGTAGGCGACGTAAGCCCCATCGACGGCGTGACCCAAGCCTGACTGGAGCGCTCGGCGTCTTGATCTGAGGAAAACTACCCGCGCGCATTCACCACGTGGTCGCGCCGGAAATTGCGCGGCGTACTCCCCACCCACTGACGAAAGCGCCGGTTGAAATACGCCTCGTCGGTAAAACCGCACTGGTGCGCAATCTCCCGCACCAGCAGCGAGGTGGACGACAACAGCTCCTTCGCCCGCTCGATGCGCCGCTCGGTCACGAGGTCCGTGAAGGTGCGGTCGGTTTCCTTGCGCAGCAGGTTGGCGAGGTAGTTGGGCGAGAGGAATGCAGCGGCCGCTGCATCGGTCAGCGACAGCGGCTTGTCGAGGTTGTCGCGCACGTAGCGCACCACGCGCTGCAACGCATCGCGCTGCGAGGTCTTGCCGTTGTGCTGCAGCGAAAGGCGCATCAGCGCCTGCTCCTGCCGCATGCAGGCCAGCCCGATGATCTGCTGCACGATGCCGCGCATCGCGATCTTGGCGCCGAAGTTGCGGCCCGCGTTCAGTGCGTGCAGCTCGTCGAGCCAGCCGCGGATGCGGGCGAAGTCGGTCTCGTCGAAGGCGAAGTCGACGTACTCCTGGAACAGGAAGGGAGCGAGGTCGGGGTAGCGCGCGAGCGACACGTCGTCGAGGTCGAGCGCGTCGACCTCGAGTTCGGGCCACAAAAAGCGCTGGTCGAAGTTGACGATGCAGTACAGCGCCTCGGGCGGATGCGGAATCACGTGCACCCGGTACGGCAGCACGAAGCTCAGGTGACGCGGCCCGAAGGGGCGCACCTCGCCGCCGATGGCCTGCTGAGAGCTGCCCTCGATGCCGATCTGGATCTGGAAGTACGCATGCCGGTGCGGCAGTGTGAGTTCGTTGCGAGCCCCCTGAAAGCGGATGTCGAAGTCGAGGTGGTCGGCACGCTCGTGCATGCCGTAGGTGCGGACGGACGTGGAGGGAGAGGGGCGCATCGGAACAGGCGTGGCGGCAGGCGTCTGCCCGCGAGGGTACGCCAACTTGCGGCGTGCGAGGCGGCCAGCCCCGGCAGGTCCGATGCGCGGACCGTCCTCAGGCTCAGACGACCACGACTTCCAGCGCGCCCACGCCCGCCACCGTGCCGCGCATGCGGTCGCCGCGCTGCACGGCCGCCACGCCGGCCGGTGTGCCCGTGAAGATCAGGTCGCCAGGCTGCAGCGTGAACAGAGTCGACAGGTAGGCGATGGTGTCGGGCACGTTCCAGATCATGTCGGCGAGGTCGCCGACCTGGCGTTGCGCGCGATTCACTTCGAGGCGGATCTCGCCGGCCGCCGGATGGCCGGCCTTGGCCACGGGCACCAGTTCGCCGCAAGGCGCCGAGCCGTCGAAGGCCTTGCCGGTGTCCCAGGGGCGGCCCATCTTCTTGGCCTCGCCCTGCAGGTCGCGGCGGGTCATGTCGAGGCCGACGGCATAGCCGTACACGTGGCTGAGCGCATCGGCGGCGGCGATGTTCGATCCGCCGGTCTTGAGCGCGACCACCAGTTCGATCTCGTGGTGCACATCGTTCGACAGCGTCGGGTACGCGAACTCGCCACCGTCGGCCACGATGGCGCTGGCCGGCTTCATGAAGAAGAACGGCGGCTCGCGATCGGGGTTGTGGCCCATCTCGCGGGCGTGTTCTGAATAGTTGCGGCCCACGCAGAAGATGCGGTTGACCGGGAAGCGTGCGCGTTCGCCCTGGATGGGCAGCGAGTGAACGGGCGCGGGTGCGATGGCGTAGAGGGTGTCGGTGGCAGAAATCATGTAACAACTCTAGCCAGCGGTGCCCCGCTTCCGGGGGACGCATCTACGCGAGTCTTGGACTTGGCTACGTTTTCGTTTTGACGTCTCTTTTCGGGGCGCGTGCACAGGAGCGCCGTCGCTACGCCGGGCGATCAACCGCCGTTCCCCGAATCGGCAGGTTGATCCGAATGCCAGATTCCGCCTTGCCAGAGTTGAAACTTAAGCATTCAAACTCGGAATGAGCCGCCCATGCATGTGCTGTTATTGTTGTAACGAATTGCGTGACGCCCTCTCGCCAGCCATATATATTGCGGCAACGAAGCAACCTGCTGCGTTCTCTGCCGTGCCGCACCGCTGCACACAGAGCTAACCGGCCTGTACCAACGACAGGATCAAATCCGATGTCAGTGTCCGTCTGGGTCAGGATTCGCTTGCCGCTGGTAATTTTCGTGGCCGGCACGGCGCTGTCGATCGCCCTCGGTGTCTCCGCCCACCAGGAGATCGGGCGTAGTGCCCAGACGCGCTTCGACGCAGCCGCCTTCGATCTGGCTCGCAAGGTCGAGGCCCGCTTCGACGACTACATCGCCGTCCTGATCGGCCTGCGTGCGCGATTCAACACCTCCGATTCCGTGACGCGGAGCGACTTCAGGGACTACGTCGCGGGGCTGAACCTGGCGAGCGCCTACCCCGGTTTCCAGGCTGTCAACTATGCGCCCCGCGTCGCGGCCAACGACAAGCAGGCGTTCGAGGAACGAGTCCGCGGTGATGCCGGCCTCGACGCCGGCGTTGCCTCCGGCTTCGCCATCAAGCCGCCCGGTGGGCGGGACACGTACTACCCGCTGATCTACGTCGAACCGCAGGGCGGCAACGAGAAGCTGCTCGGCAATGATCTGGGCGCGATGCCCGACAGAGGAAACGCGCTCGAGCAGGGGCGCGACACCGGCGGGCTCGTCATGTCCGGCCGCAAGGTCCGCCTCCCGGGTCGCGAGTCCGACATTGGATTGGCGATGCGGCTGCCGGTCTATCGCCCGAGACAACCGCTCGATACGCTCGAGCAGCGGCGCAGTGCCTACATCGGTTCGGTTGGCGCGGGCTTCAGCATCGCAGGGATGCTGAGCGACGTGGTCGGTACCGATGCCGCGAGGACGTTCCGGTTGCGCCTGATCGATGCCGGGCCGGGTAAGGGGGCGATCGGGACGCGCGTGGAGACCAAGTTTGTAACGCCAACCCCATTCGGCGAGCGGCAATTGCTGTTCGACAGCGCGTCCCTGGCGAAACCCGCTGCCGCACCGGCGCACAGCCTCGAGCGCGTGCTCGGCTTCGAGTTGGGCGGGCACTCCTGGCTGGTGGAAGTCGGCCAGGACGAAAACCAGGTCTTCGGCCCGCTCGACAAGACCATCCCGTGGCTCATTGTCCTTGGTGGCCTGGCCACCAGCATGCTGCTTGCCGGCATCGTCTTTTCGTTGACCACCGCACGCAGCCGGGCCCAGGTCCTGGCGAACAGGATGACCAGCCACCTGCGCAGGAGCGAGCGGCAGCTGGAGGAGGCCCAGCACCTGGCAAGCCTGGGCAGCTGGATCCTCGATCCTGAAACCGGAGCCCTGCAATGCTCCGAAGAAGCCCGGCGCATCCTGGGCTTCGAGGCGGGCCCCTTGCCGCCGGACCTGCCCACGCTGCTCTTGCGCATTCCGCCCGCAGAGCGTTTCGCGGTCGAACAGCGCATCGCAATGGCATCCCGGTCCACGGAACGCAGCGAATTCGAGCATCGTCTGTGCCTGCCCGATGGCACCGAACGCTGGCTCCACGTCATCGCGCAATCGGCCGAAGATGAAGGCAAGAGATTGGTGCGCGGCACCGTGCGCGACGCCACGCAGCCGCGCAAGGATGCGTTGCGCCAGAAGCTCGAATACAAGATCGCCCGGCTGCTTGCCGGTGACGGCAGGACCGAGACGGTGATCGCGCTGGCGCTGGAGGCGGTATGCACCGACCTGCGCTGGGACTGCGGCGCGTTGTGGAGCGTTGGCGACGACGGCCTGGCTCGCTGTGCCGCGGCCTGGCATGCCGACAACGACCCGGCGGTGCAGCGATTCGTCAGCGCCAGCCGGTCGCTCACCTATCGGCCCAGCGAAGGTTCGCTGGGCCGCGCCTGGGGGATCGGTGGCGTTGTGCGAATCGACACGCTGGCGGCTCCGAGCCATTTCACGCGTGATGCGATGGCCCACCAGGCCGGGCTGACCGTCGGCCTCATCGTGCCGATGGCCTCCGCCGATGCGACCACGGCACTGGAACTCTTTGGCTCCAATCCGTACGTTGCCGACGCAGAGACGCTGGAGTCGCTGCGTGTGATCGCCTTGCAGATCGCCCAGTACAAGCAACGCAAGCGGGCCGAGCGGAGCCTTCGCTTCATTGCCAGCCACGACGAATTGACCGGGTTGCTCAATCGCGCCGCGCTGCAGCACGAGCTTGCCCGTGCCATCAGGCGCAGCAACCGCCATCAGAGGCAGTTCGCGGTGATGTTCGTCGACCTGGATCGCTTCAAGCACATCAACGACACGCTGGGCCACGGTGTGGGCGACGAAATGATCAAGATCTGCGGCGAGCGCTTCACGGCGCTGCTGCGCGATACCGATGTCGTGGCGCGTTTTGGCGGCGATGAGTTCGTGCTGGTGCTGGAGAACCTGTCCGGCCCGAAAGATGCCGAGGTGCTCGCCGAAAAGGTGCTGGCCTGCTGCGCCGAGCCTTTCGTGATCGAGGGGCGCGAACTGCACGTCAGCGCAAGCGTCGGCGTGAGCATCTATCCGGAGAACGGCGCCGATGCCGAAGCGCTCCTGAAAAATGCCGACACGGCGATGTACCGCGCCAAGGAAAAAGGCCGCAACACCTACCGGTTCTACGCAGCGAAGATGAATGCGCAGAGTACCGAGCAGCTGATGCTGGAAAGCGCGCTGCGCCATGCCCTGGAACGTGGCGAGCTGGAAATGTATTACCAGCCGAAGATGGATCTGCAGACCCAGCGCATCGTCGGCGTCGAGGCGCTGATGCGCTGGCACCATCCGGTTCTGGGCATGATTCCGCCGATGCAGTTCATTCCGATCGCCGAAGAGATCGGCTTGATCGTGTCCATGGGCAAGTGGGCGCTGGAGAGGGCCTGCGCCGATTCGCGTTCGTGGCAGAAATACGGTTTGCCCGCGGTGCTGGTGAGCGTCAATCTGTCGCCGCGCCAATTCGAAAGCCGCACGCTCATCGCCGACATACGGGCCGTCCTGGAAACCTCGGGCCTGGAGCCGTCGCTGCTGGAGCTGGAAATCACCGAAGGCGCGGTGATGGCGAACCCCGAGCATGCGGCGAAATTGCTCCGGACGATTCGGGACATGGGCGTCAGGCTCGCCATCGACGATTTCGGAACGGGCTATTCCTCGCTCTCTTACTTGAAGCACTTCCCGCTGTCGACGGTCAAGATCGACCGCTCCTTCATCAACGACCTTTCGCAAGACCCCGACGCACGAGCGCTCATCGACGGAATCATCACCCTGGCCCACGGGTTGCGGATGAAGGTGGTGGCCGAGGGCATCGAGACCACAGCCCAGCTCGACTACCTGCGCAGCCACGGATGCGACGAGGCCCAGGGCTATTGGCTGTGCAAGCCCGTACCCGCCGACGAGGCGCGCGATTTCATGGCGCATCACCTGCGCAACCAATTTGCCCCATCGGTAGTGGTCTGACGGCCGAACCTTCGGAGCAATCTTCACCGGGCACGTTCGCTCGGACCTTCCAGCAACTCAACAGGAGCATTCATGGTTCATTCCACTCAAGGCAAGACACTGGAGCAGACGATCACCGCGATCAATGCGCTCGACCTCACACCGATCAAGTTCAAGGCCTGCCGCAAGGAGGACGGCTACGGCTGGTCGGCAGCCTACGCGGATCAGATGGAGGTGGCCTACAAGCGCTACCTGATACTGCACGCCAAGCACCCCGACCTGACGCTCGCTCCAGAGCAGGACGTCGACCGCTTCTGGCACATGCACATCCTCGACACGAGAAAGTACGCAGCCGATTGCGAAACCACTTTCGGCTACTTCCTGCACCACTTTCCGTACCTCGGCCTGCGCGGCGAGGAAGATGCCCAGGCGCTGCAAGCAGCCTTCCTGGAGATGCAGCGCCTGACCGTCGAGGAATTCGGCGAGCCTGCGCCAGCGCCCCGACATGCGGCGGCCAAGGATGTGGCCGCATGGTGCTCGCTTGAGGCGGGCAAGCCTGCAGCAGCGTGGTGTTCGGCGGAGGCCGGCAACCCTTCGGCAGCATGGTGTTCGCTCGAGACGGGCAAGGCTTCAGCAGCGTGGTGTTCGCTCGAGGCAGGCAAACCCGCAGCAGCATGGTGTTCGCTGGAGGCGGGCAAACCTTCGGCAGCATGGTGCTCGCTCGAAACGGGCACCGCGGCCGTTACGGCCTCCGCGGCAGAGCATTCGGTGAAAGCCGGCGCATCTGCAGCCGGGCATCACTAGCCAGCCGCTACCCCGAAGCCCGTGTCGAAAGTACCCTTCACATCAAGCGGCTGCTTGATGAGTCCGACCTGCCGGTAGAAGTCTGCGGTGCCCTGCTGATCGGCGATGACCTGCGCGTCGATGGGCACCCACTTCTGCTGGCGGCGTTCGAACTGCAGCTTCGCGGCTTCGGGCGGAATGCCGATGATGCGAGCCAGCGCAGCCGAGTAGGCGTCGACGTTGCGGTATGACCAGATCTGGGCCTTCACCACGCGCTGCAGGAAGTCTTGCAGCACCGGCCGCTTGGCCGCGATGGCGCTGTCGGTCGCCGCGAGGTAGCTCAGGCCCGGCAGCAGCCCTCGCCCACTGACCAGCACGCGCGCATGGTGGCTGACCTCAGCCAGTGCGGTGTAGGGCTCCCACGTGGCCCAGGCATCGACCGAGCCCTGCGTGAGCGCGAGCTTGGCATCCGCCGGCGCGAGGAAGCGCAGGTTCACGTCCTCGGGCTTGAGGCCGGCCGCAGTGATGGCCTTGAGCGTGATGTAGTGGCCGATGGAGCCGCGATTGGTCGCGACGCTTTTCCCCTTGAGGTCGGCAGCGGTCTTCAGCGGTGAATCGGGCCGCACGAGCACTGCCGTGCCGTAGGAGTCGGAGCGGTTCGCGCCGATGGCTTTCACGCGCGTGCCCGCGGCCAGCGCGAAGATCAGCGGCGCATCACCGATGGGGCCGGAATCGACCGCAGCGGCATTGAGAGCCTCGGCCAACGGCGCAGCGGCCGGGAACTCCGACCACTGGATGTCGTAGCCCAGGCCTTCGAGTCCGCCCGCTGCTTCGAGCAGCGCGCGCAGGCCCCCCTTCTGGTCGCCGGCCTTGAGCACCGGGCGACCCTGCGCGGAAACTGCACCGGGCAATGCGATGGCGGCGGCAACAGCCGTACCTTGAACGAGAAACTGGCGACGTGAACTGTGGGTCATGGATTTGCTGATGCCGGGCTTCATGCCAGCGGATCGAAGGAAACATGCTCGGCGAAGCGCACCGGGTCCGTGCTCTTCTTGAGCACGCCCACGCCTCGGAAATCGCGCGCATAGAACTCGACTTCGTCGCGCAGGTTGCGGCCGAGCGGATGGTGGTTGTGCGTGAGCGTGCCGAGCAAGGCGCGCAGGTCTTCCACCGGGACGTTGGGCGAATACTTGGCGAAGAGCTTGGCCGACTCGTTCGGGTTTTCTGCCACGTAGTCGGAGGCCTGCGCGATGGCGCGCACCAGCGAGGCAACGGTGGCCTTGTCCTTGCGCACGAGCTCGCCGCGTGCGCCGACGATGCAGCAGACCTTGTCCTTGTATTCGCCCGAGAGGTTGCTCGCCACCTCCACGTAGGCGCCCTGGTTGCGCTTCTCGATCAGGTAGATGTTGGGGTCGCCGTCGGCAATGGCCTGGATCTCGCCCTTCTTCACCGCGATGTCGAGCAGGTCGGCCGGGTACTGGCGCCAGGTGACGTCCTTGTCGGCGTCGATGCCGTTCTTCGTGAGCAGGATCGAGAAGAAGTTCTTGCCCGGGCTCGCGATGTCGGACACGCCGATGGTCTTGCCCTTGAGGCTCGCCAGGTTGGTAACGCCCGCGCTCTTCGCGCCCACCAGCCGCACGCAACCACCGTGCGAGCTGCCGACGATCTTCACGTCGAAGCCCGATTCGAGCGGCTTGAGCCAGCGGTGGATCATGCCCACGGCCGCATCGGCCTTGGCGGTGGCCAGCGACTCCAGCAACTGGTCGGTGGAACCGGTGTAGTTGATGAGGTCGACCTGCAGGCCGTTGCGCTCGAAGTAGCCGCGCTCCTGCGCCACCACCACGGGCGAGAGGCAGAAGGCTGCGGCGTTCCAGGCGAAGGTGAGCTTGCGAGCCTGTTGCGAGAAGGCCTGCGAGGCGATCAGGCCACCCGAGGCGACCACGGCGGCAGCACCGCCGGCGCGCAGCACGCTGCGGCGGGAAAGAGTTGGGATCATCGTCGTCGCGTTACAGCAGCAGTTCGGGCTCGGCTTCGACCAGGCCTTCATAGAGGCTGTCGAAGGAATGGATGGCACCCTCGGGTCCGCCGATCTGGCTGTGCGTGTGGCGCGCAGTGGCCTCGTCGATGGGCTGCGGCTTGCCGGCGGCTTCGGCCAGCAGCTGCGTGTGGCAGGCGTTGTCGAGCGCGATGTACCACCACGCGGCAGCCTCCACCGTGGGGCCTGCGGTCAGGATGCCGTGGTTCTTGAGGATGGCGCCCTTCTTGTCGCCCAGCGCGTGGGCGATGCGGTCGCCCTCGCTGGTGTCGACCACCATGCCGGTGAAGTCGTCGAACAGCGCCACGTCTTCGTGGAACACGCAGCTGTCTTGCGTGAGCGTATCGAGCTTGCGGCCCAGCGTGGACCAGGCCTTGCCGTAGGTCGAATGCGTGTGGGCGGCAGCAATGATCTTCGGGTTGTGCTCGTGGATGGCGGCATGAATGGCAAAGGCGGCCTTGTTGAGCGGCCTGTCGCCAATGACGGTCTCGCCCTTCGAGTTGACGAGCAACAGGTCGGATACCTTGATGCGCGAGAAATGAATGCCCAGCGGATTGACCCAGAAGTGGTCGCTCAGCTCAGGGTCGCGCGCGGTGATGTGACCGGCCAGACCCTGCGCGAAACCGAAGCGCGCGAACAGGCGAAAAGCGCCGGCCAGGCGCTCCTGCCGGTGGCGGCGCTCGGCCTGCACGGTGGTGCGCGGCGGGATGGGGTCGAACCAGTACTTCTGCTGCGGGTTCGGGTTGAGCTTCAGCGGCTGGGGGGCGTTGCGGTCGATGGAGAGAACGGCGCTCATGACTCAGGCCGCCTTGCGTTGTGCCTGCGCGCGCTGCGCCACCAGCTCGCGCGTACGCGGAATCAGCTCGCGCCCGTAGTCCAGAGCGTCTTCCAGCGGGTCGAAGCCGCGGATCAGGAAGGTCGTGACGCCCAGGTCGTAGTAGTCGAGCAGCGCATCGGCCACCTGCTCGGGCGTGCCGACCAGCGCGGTGCTGTTCGAGCGACCGCCGATTTCCTGCGCGACCGCGGTCCACAGCCGCTTGTCGAGCCGCGAGCCTTTCTCGGCCGCGGCCAGCAGGCGCTTGGCGCCTTCGCTCTGCTGCGGACCGCCGCGGTTGTAGCCCTGCACCACGCGCAGGCGCTTGGTCTCCGCCAGGATGTTCTCGGCGCGCGCCCATGCGGCTTCTTCGGTCTCCGCCACGATCGGACGGAACGACACCGAGAAGCGCACGCTGCGCCCGTGCCTGGCCGCTTCAGCGCGCACGCGCGTGGTCAGCTCGCGCGCCTGGTCGAGCGATTCGCCCCACAGCGCATACACGTCGGCGTACTTGCCGGCGACCGGAATCGCAGCCTCGGAAGCGCCGCCGAAGTACACCGGCACGTGCGGCTTGCCGTTGCGCGCCTGCAGCGGCTTCACTTCGGAGAACGCGTTCTGGAAGCGGTAGTGCGCGCCTTCGTGGTCGAAGGGCTTCTCGGCCGTCCACACCTTGTGCAGCACTTCGAGATATTCGTCGGTGCGGGCGTAGCGCTGGTCGTGGTCGAGCCAGTCGCCGTCACGGCGCTGCTCTTCGTCGGAGCCGCCCGAGATGTAGTGCACACCCAGCCGGCCGCCGCTGAACTGGTCGAGCGAGGCGAACTGCCGGGCCGCCAGCGTGGGCGCCACGAAGCCGGGGCGGTGCGCGAGCATGAAGTGGATGCGCTGCGTCACCGAGGCGGCGTAGGCCACCGTGAGCGTGGCGTCGGGGCTGGTCGAGTGGTGCGGCACCAGCACGCGGTCGAAGCCGGCCGTTTCGTGGGCCTGCGCGAAGGCGCGCACGTAGTCGCGGTCGAGTGAGGGCCCCTTGGCCGCGTGGATCTCCGAGACCTTCTGGCCCTGGATCATGCCGATGAACTCGACGCCGTCTTGGTGTTGCTGGCTCATGGTGTTGTCCTTGTTTGAATATGAATGGGAGGTGGATGTCAGGCAGCGGGCAGGCGCAGCGCGTTCTCGAAGCTGCGGTCCCACAGCGGCTTGACGTCGGCCGGACCGTCGAGCACGCCGATCTTCAGGAAGGTGTCGGCCACGTCCTGGTGGCTGCGCACCACGGCATCGCTGACGGGGCCAAGGCTGTAGTCGCCGCTGCGGCCGTTGAAGAGCTCGACGATGTCGCCGACGGGCACGCGCGTTTCGGCCGACTGCGCGCGGGCATAGGCCAAAAAGTTGCCGTTGATCCACGCGAACGAACGTTGCAGGCGCTGCAGCAGGTCACTCAGTGCGGCGCGGCGCAACGCGTCGTCGAGCGCGCGCGGGTTGGCGTAGATCGGAAAATTGCCCGAGAGATACCCCACGCCGGTCTTGATGACGCGGGCGCCGTACTGCGTGCGCGCCAGCTGGCCGTTGTAGCCGTAGATGGCCCAGGCATCGAGGTCGCCGCGCGCGAAGGCCGAGAGGCCGTCCGACGGGGTGAGGCTCACGGCCTGGATGTCGCTGAACGACAGGCCCGCTTCGGCCAGCTGCTTGGCCAGGTAGTAGTGCGAGGTGGTGGCGCGCACGTAGCCCACGCGCTTGCCCTTGAAGTCGGCGATGGTGCGGATCGGCGCGTCCTTGCGCGCCAGCGTGGCCTGGTTGTTCAGGTCTTCATGCGTGACGGCCACCAGCTTCACGCTGGACTTCTGTCGCGCCGCGAACACCGGCGGTATCTCGCTGCCCGAACCCAGGTCGAGCGCATCGCCGTTGATGGCCTCGATGTGCAGCACGCCGTTGTTGAGCTCGCGCCAGTCGATCTTGTAGGGTGTGTTCGCCTGGCCAGAGGCGGCGAGCAGCGGGCGCCAGAGGCCCTTGTAGGTGCCCACGCGCAGCGTGACGCCGGACAGGTCGCGCGAGGGCGTGGCCGCCTGCGTCCAGCCTGCTGTGCCTGTCGCGGCCAACGCTGCGGCGGCTTGCAGCAGGCGACGCCTGTCCAAAGGAAAGTCTGGTTTCATGCACCGAACCGTAACCAGACGCTCCACGGAAGCGAACGCAGAAAAACGAGTTTGCATATGCGGGATGCGTCGTTTTCCCGCGCCGGGCGGCCCGGTACCGTGCGGGAACCATGAGTGCACTCCCCTTGCGCCGCACACCGGCCACGCCTGAACATCCCTCCCCGCCTTCCACCGTCGATGCCTCCGTGCTGGCGCGCCTGTCGGCCCAGTTCGCAGCCACCGCGGCCGACCACGACCGCAGCGGCGCCTTTCCGCGCGAGAACTTCGCGGCACTGCAAGCGCATGGACTCATCGGGCTGGTCGCGCCCGCCGAGCACGGCGGCGGCGGTGCCACGCTGGCGACGGCACGGCGCGTGATCTCGGCCGTGGCGCGGGGCGAGCCGGCCACGGCGCTGATTCTCACGATGACCTATCTGCAACACCACGCACTGACGCGCATCGACAGCCGCTGGCCACCGCATCTGCGCGAACGCGTGGCGCGAGATGCAGTCGCAAACGGCGCGCTGATCAACGCGCTGCGCGTGGAGCCCGCGCTCGGCTCGCCGGCCCGCGGCGGCCTGCCCGGCACGATCGCGCGGCGCGACGGCAGCGGCTGGAAGATCGACGGCCACAAGCTCTACACCACCGGCATCGAGGGCCTGCGCTGGCTCGCCGTGTGGGCTCGTACCGATGAGGCTGATGAAGCCACCCCGCGCACCGGCGTGTTCCTGGTGCCGCGCAACGCGCCCGGCGTGCGCGTGATCGCGAGCTGGGACCATCTGGGCCTGCGCGCCTCGGGCAGCCACGAGGTGGTGTTCGAAGACGTCGCCATCGATCTCGACCACGCGGTGGACCTTCGCGCGCCAGCCGACTGGGCGCCCGATGCAGGCAGCCAGACCGATATCGACGCCCATGCCACGCAGCAGGCGTGGATGACGGTGCTGCTCGGCAGCCTGTACGACGCCGTGGCCACGGCCGCACGCGATTGGCTGGTCGGCTTCCTGAATCAGCGAGCGCCTGGCAGCCTCGGCGCGCCGCTGGCCAGCCTGCCGCGCGTGCAGGAGCATGTGGGCGAGATCGAGGCGCTGC
The DNA here is from genome assembly GCF_059416325.1 of Variovorax sp. GW821-FHT09D05. NCBI lineage: Bacteria > Pseudomonadati > Pseudomonadota > Betaproteobacteria > Burkholderiales > Comamonadaceae > Variovorax > Variovorax sp. GW821-FHT09D05. Next base: position 83,245 of record NZ_JBWKOZ010000013.1, read on the forward strand.
TGCGAACCAACCGGGTGCTGCTCGACGACGCAACCGCCGCCGTCGATCGCGGCCATGCGCAACCCTCCGCCGACAGCGGCCTGCTCAAGTACGCCGTGACAGGCAACGCAATCCGCGCGGTCGAGCTGGCGCTGCAGCTCAGCGGCAACCACGGCCTCACGCGGCAGAACCCGCTGGAGCGGCACTACCGCGACGTGCTGTGCAGCCGCATCCACACACCGCAGAACGATGCGATCCTGGTGGCCGCGGGCAAGCGCGCTTTGCTCTCAACGGGAGCCGCTGCATGACCGACCTGCTGTTTTCCAGGGCTTCCCGCCGCAGCTGGCTGAAGCAAGGCACCGCGCTCTCGCTGGCCGCCGCTGGCTCGCTGCGCGTGTGGGCGCAGCCGCAACAGACGACGTTGGTGCTTGGCGACCAGGCCGGTGGCCTGCGCTCGCTCTTCGAGGCCTCGCGCACACTCGAAGGCGCGCCGTTCGCCTACCGCTGGGCCAACTTCCAGGGGGCGGCACCGTTGTTCGAGGCGCAGCGCAGCGCGGCGGTCGACACAGCCATGGCCGGCGACCTGCCCGTGCTGGCCGCGGCCGTGGGCAAGACGCCGCTGAAGATCGTCGCCACGCGCGTCGGCAAGGCCGACTCGCTGGGCATCGTCGTGCAGCCCGATTCGCCGCTGCGCAGCGTTGCGGACCTGCGCGGCAAGACGGTGATCGTGTCGTCGGCGCGCGGCAGCATCTCGCAGTACCAGCTGTACGGCGCACTCGAAGAAGCCGGCGTGCGGCGCGAAGAGGTAACGGTGAAGTTCGTGCTGCCGACCGACGCAGCCGCCGCCTTCGCCTCGAAACAGATCGACGCTTGGGCCATCTTCGATCCGTACTACACCATCGCCGTGCAGCAAGGCGGACGCATCCTGCGCGACGGGCGCGGAATCAACACTGCCCTGGGCTTCATCACCGCGAGCGAACATTCGCTGGCCGACCCGGCCAGGCGCGCGGCCATCGTGCAGTTTCTCGACCGGCTGGGCCGCGCGGGCGACTGGGCGCTGGCCAACCCCGAAGCCTACGCACAGGCCTACAGCCAGCTCACGCGGCTGCCGATCGAGTCGTCGCGCATCATCACCGCGCGGGCTTCGGTGGCAGGCCGGCCGGTGAGCGAAGCCGACATCGTCGCGCTGCAGGCCGTGGCCGACCGCTCGGCGCGCGACGGCATCCTGCCGGTGCGGGTGGATGTGCGCGCGATTACCGACACCAGCGTCTGGAAGCGCCCGGCGTGATCGCCACCTTGGCGCCCCTGCGCGAATTCGTCGGCGCTTTCGGCCGGCTGCTCGACAGCGCGCCCGACGAGCCCCGCATTCTTTCTGAAGGCGGCGCGTTGCTGCGCACGCTGGTTGCGCGCGACGACTGGCTGCCCGAGGCCTTTGCCCAGCCCGACCCTGTGCGCTATCGGCAATTTCTGCTGCACGCGGACAGCACCGAGCGCTTTTCAGTCGTGAGCTTCGTGTGGGGGCCGGGACAGGCCACGCCGGTGCACGACCACACGGTGTGGGGGCTGATCGGCATGCTGCGCGGCGCGGAGTACAGCCAGGGCTATGCGCTCGATGCGCAGGGCCGTGCGCAGCCGCAGGGCGAGGCGGTGCGGCTCGATGTTGGCGACGTCGAAGCCGTGTCGCCCACCGTCGGCGACCTGCATCGCGTGCACAACGCGCATGCGGATCGCGTGTCGATCAGCATCCACGTGTACGGCGCGAACATCGGCGCCGTGCGGCGGCATACTTACCCGACGGAGGGCGGCCGCAAGCCCTTTGTCTCCGGATACTCCAACGCGCTGCTGCCCAACCTGTGGGATCGCTCCGCTGAACTCGCATCCTCGAACACCGTATGACGACTGCCTCCTTTCCCGTTCTTTCATTCGCCGCCGTGCGCGAACGGCTCATCGCCCGCGACGAAACCGCCCTGCTCGACGTGCGCGAGGAAGATCCGTTCGCACAGGAGCATCCGCTGTGGGCTGCGAACCTGCCGCTGTCGCGCATCGAGATCGAAGCGTGGCGGCGCATTCCGCGGCGCGATACGCTCATCGTGCTGTACGGCGAGCACGGCGGTGTCGACCTTGCGCCGCTGGCCGCGAAGACGTTGGCTGCGCTGGGCTACACGAACTTGCATCTGCTCGAAGGCGGCCTCGAAGGCTGGCGGCGCGCGGGCGGCGAGTTGTTCCGCGACGTGAACGTGCCGAGCAAGTCGTTTGGCGAACTGGTCGAGCACGAACGGCACACGCCTTCGCTGTCCGCGCCCGAGGTGAAGGCGCTGGTCGATGCGAAGGCCAACGTGGTGGTGCTCGATGCGCGCCGCTTCGACGAGTACCAGACGATGAGCATTCCCTCGGCCACCAGCGTGCCGGGCGCGGAGCTCGTGCTGCGCGTGCGCGAGCTGGCGCCTGATCCTTCGACGCAGGTGATCGTCAATTGCGCAGGACGCACACGCAGCATCATCGGTACGCAGTCGCTGGTGAACGCGGGCATTCCGAACCCGGTGGCTGCGCTGCGCAACGGCACGATCGGTTGGAAGCTTGCGGGGCAGGTGCTGGACCATGGTGCCGACCGGCAGGCGCCTGCCGTGGTGTCGCAAACGCATCGCGCACAGGCGCAGGCCGATGCAAAACGCGTGGCCGATCTGGCTGGCGTGCGCCGCATCGCGCTCGACGCATTGCAGACGCTCGAAGCGCCGGGACGCACCGTGTACCGCTTCGACGTGCGCACGCCCGAGGAATATGCGGCGGGCCACCTGCCCGGCTTTGCCAGTGCGCCCGGCGGGCAACTTGTGCAGGAAACCGATCACCAGGTGCCCGTGCGCGGCGCGCGCATCGTGCTGGCGGACGACGATGGTGTGCGGGCTTCGATGAGCGCGTCGTGGCTTGCGCAGATGGGGTGGGAGGTTTATGTGCCGGATGTCGTGCCAACGGCTGCGGACTTCATCGAGACCTCGGCACCGCCGAGCTCATACCCGCCGGTTGCGGCCGTTGTGGGCGAGCTCGCGCCGAAGGAACTGGCGGCGTTGCTGAAGCAACCCGGCACCGCGGTGATCGACGTGACGACGAGCGCGAACTACGTGAAGCGCCACATTCCCGGCGCCTGGTATGTAATCCGCGCGCAACTGGCGCAGGCCCTCGATGCGGTCATTCCACCGGCGCAGCGCTATGTGCTGACCTGCGGCAGCAGCCTGCTCGCCCGATATGCCGCGGCCGACCTGCGCGCGCTGCTCGATGCGCGCGGCAAGGGCGATGTCGAAGTGCTGGTGCTGACCGGTGGCAACGCGGCATGGTTCGCCGCAGGCCTCGACGCGGAGACCGGCGAGACACGCCTTGCAACTGCGCGCACTGATCGCTATCGCCGGCCGTACGAAGGCACCGACGCGCCGGCCGAAGCGATGCAGGCTTATCTCGATTGGGAGTACGGCCTGGTGGCGCAGCTAGGGCGCGACGGCACGCATCATTTCAACGTGATCTAGATGCAAGCGTTTTGAAAGGATGACAACACGGCGGTGACACTGTGTAGGCTGGGTAAAGGCCGTCATCCGGCGATGCCACGGGACGTTGGTTGTTCATACCGACAACAACTCGTCCCAGGAGCTTTGCCATGAGATTCCCTGTTCTTGCCTTGTCCGCCGCCGCGCTGGCAGCAGTCCTGACCGGCTGCGTGGTCGCACCGGCAGCCCCCGTGTACTCAGCACCTCCGGGTGTGGCCTATGTGGCACCGACCTACGTGTCGCCCGGTGTCGGCTTCGTGTGGGCCTACCACCCGCGCTACGGCTGGGGCTGGCACCACCCGCAATACGGATGGCACCGCGGCTGGCGCTGAACCGAGGCGGCTGATGCCGCCTCTACACGCCTGGATCAGCTCGGCTCGGCGCTCTTGAACAGAGCGGCGACCTTGCGCTTGGTCTTGATGTTGCTGGAGATGCCGCGTGCGGGCGTTGCAGCCTTGGCGGCAGCTTCCCATGCCGGTGTGGCATCGGGCTCGCCGGCTTCGTAAGGCTTGTCGAAGAACGGATCGCGCGGTGCCGACGGTGCGCGGTGCGGACGTCCACCGCCGCGGCGGGCTTCGGCCTCGCGGCGTTCGCGCGGCTGGTCGAGCACATCGCGTGCGTCGCCGGCTTCGCCTTCTTCGCGCCAGTGGCGGCGTCCGTCGTTGATGCGGCCGCGCGGGCGGTCTTCTTCGAACTCGACGGGTTCGAGCTCGATCTTCTTCTTGATCAGCTTCTCGATGTCGGCCACCAAGCGCGCATCGTTGCCGCCGCTGGCAAAGCTCACGGCCAGGCCCGAGGCGCCGGCGCGGCCCGTACGGCCGATGCGATGCACGTAGTCTTCGGCGTTGAACGGAATGTCGAAGTTGAAGACCGCGGGCACGTCCTTGATGTCGAGGCCGCGGGCCGCGACGTCGGTGCACACGAGCAGGTCGACTTCGCCGGCCTTGAACGAGGCGAGCGCCTTCAGGCGTTCGTCCTGGCTCTTGTCGCCATGCAGTGCGGTGGTACGCAGGCCATCGCGCTCCAGCGAGCGTGCGAGGCGCGCGCAGCCGAGCTTGCTGTTGACGAACACGAAAGCCTGCGTGATGCCGCGCTGCTGCACGATCTGCTTGAGCGCGCGGCGCTTGTCGTCGTCGGCCACGCTGTAGAAATGCTGCTCGACGGTGGAGGCCGTTTCGTTCGGCCGCGCCACTTCGATGGTGACGGGGTTCTGCAGGTAGCTGCCGGCCAGTCGCTTGATTTCGGGCGAGAACGTGGCCGAGAACAGCAGCGTGGTGCGCTGCTTGGGCAGGTAGCTCAGGATGCGCTGCAGGTCGGGCAGGAAGCCGATGTCGAGCATGCGGTCGGCTTCGTCGAGCACGACGTATTCGACCTGGTTGAGCACCGCGTTCTTGGCTTCGATGTGATCGAGCAGCCGACCCGGCGTGGCGACCAGCACTTCGACGCCCTTCTTCAGTTCCAGCGTCTGCGGCTTCATGTCGATGCCGCCGAACACCACCGTGCTGCGCAGGTTGGTGTACTTGGCGTACAGCTTGACCTGCTGCGCGACCTGGTCGGCCAGTTCACGCGTGGGCAGCAGCACGAGAGCCCGGACCGGATGCCGCGCGGGCGAGGTCGAGGCGTTTTCATGCTTGAGCATGCGCTGCAGCAGCGGGAGCGAAAACGCCGCCGTCTTGCCGGTGCCGGTCTGGGCGGCGCCCATCACATCCTGGCCCGCGAGCACGACCGGAATGGCCTGCTCCTGGATCGGTGTCATGGTCTCGTAGCCCATTTCGGCTACGGCGCGCGCCAGCGGTTCCGCCAGCGATAGATTGGAGAAGGAGCTTGTCATTGAGCCCGCTATTGTCGCATTGCCGCAAAAAACGGCAGTGACGGCGGCATGACAACGCCCGCGCCAGCGGAATTGCTATTTATTAGATAGCAGCCAACCTAGCACTGGCAGGCCCTTCAAGACGATGCAGCTCAGAGGCTACGCGCATTGAAGGTGTCGCAGGACTTGATATCGCCGCTTTGATAACCCGCGCCGAACCACCGTTGGCGCTGCGCGCTCGAGCCGTGGGTGAAGCTGTCGGGCACCACTGCACGGCCTGCGGAACGCTGCAGAGCGTCGTCGCCGATCTTCTGCGCGGCGTTCATGGCGGCCTCGATGTCGCCCGGGTCGAGCCACTTCTTCGACTCTTGCGAATGGTGGGCCCACACGCCCGCGAAGCAGTCGGCCTGCAGTTCGACGCGCACGCTCATCGCGTTGTTCTGTGTCTGGCTCAGGCGGTTGCGCATGCCGTCGACCTTGGCGGTGATGCCGAGTTCGTCCTGCACGTGATGGCCGACCTCATGCGCGATGACGTACGCCTGCGCAAACTCGCCCGGCGCGCCGAGCTGGTTCTTCAGCGTGTCGTAGAAGCCGAGATCGATGTAGACCTTCTGGTCGCCAGGGCAGTAGAACGGGCCCATGGCCGATTGCCCCGTGCCGCAGGCCGTGGGCGTGGCATTGCGGAACAGCACGAGCCGGGGTGCGTGGTACGTGCCGCCGTTCTGCTTGAAGATGCCCGTCCAGACCACTTCGGTGTTCTTGAGCACGGTGGAGACGAAGGCCGCCTCGCGGTCACCGGACGGTGGCTTGGGTGCGGGCCCCTGTTGCTGTTGCTGCACCGGGGCCGGACCGCCGCCACCGCTGAGCAGGCTCAGTACCGTGAGCGGGTTGATGCCGAAGACCCAGCCCGCGATCAGCGCGACCGCGATAGTGCCGATGCCGATGCCGCGACCGCCGATAAAGCCGCCGCCCCCGCCACCACCGCCACCTTCACCGCGGCGGTCTTCGACGTTGTCCGATTGTTCGTTGCCTTCCCATCTCATCGCAGTCTCCTTGCCGGCCATTGCAGGAGGATTTGCCGGCGGTCGCAGGATGGTACTTGCCCCGGCGCCCTCCGGGGTAACCGGCCGTCAGCAGACGGCTTGGTGTTTCGTCAGGTTTTTGGCAGGGTGACGCCGCGTTGGCCCTGGTACTTGCCGCCGCGGTCCTTGTAGCTGGTCTCGCAGACCTCGTCGCTCTCGAAGAACAGCACCTGCGCGCAGCCTTCGCCCGCGTAGATCTTGGCGGGCAGAGGCGTGGTGTTGCTGAATTCGAGTGTCACGTAGCCTTCCCACTCGGGCTCGAAGGGCGTGACGTTGACGATAATGCCGCAGCGCGCATAGGTGCTCTTGCCGAGGCAGATGGTGAGCACGTTGCGCGGGATGCGGAAATATTCGACGGTGCGCGCCAGCGCGAAGCTGTTGGGCGGAATGATGCAGTAGTCGCCGTGCATGTCGACGAAGCTCTTCTCGTCGAAATTCTTCGGGTCGACCACGGTGCTGTGGATGTTGGTGAAAACCTTGAATTCAGGCGCACACCGGATGTCGTAGCCGTAGCTCGAGGTGCCGTAGCTGATGATCTTGTGGCCGTCGCTCTCGCGCACCTGGCCGGGCTCGAAGGGCTCGATCATGCCGTTCTGCTCGGCCATGCGCCGGATCCATTTGTCGCTCTTGATGCTCATATGCGGTCGCTACTGCTGCTGCGGGGGAGATGGCGCGAATTGTGGCATGCGCCACTGCCCTCCCCGCCGCCCCGGGTGCTACAGCGCCTGCGAAATCACCGTGCGCTCGACCAGGCGGTCGTCGCCCAGCACGATCATCGCGAAGAGCATTTCTTCCATCGTGCTCGCCAGTTTTGTCTTGCGCGCCAGCAGAGGCGTGGCCGCCGGGTTGAGCACCAGGAAGTCGGCCTCGCAGCCCGGCTGCAGGTTGCCCACCACGCCGTCGAGGCCCAGCGCGCGCGCCGCGCCGCCGGTGTGGCGCCACCAGAGCTCCGAAGGCGCAATGCTCAGGCCGGTCTTGGTCTGGCCTTCACGGCCGACGTAGTAGGCCGCCATCATGGTGTGGAAGGGGCTGAAGCTGGTGCCGCCGCCCACGTCGCTGGCGAGGCCGTACGGGTAGCCCACGCGGTCGGCCGCGCCGAAGTCGAAGAAGCCGCTGCCGAGGAACAGGTTGCTCGTGGGGCTCACGGCCGCGGCCGTCTTCGTCTCGCGCAGCAGGGCGCGGTCGGCGTCGTCGAGGTAGATGCAGTGGGCGTACACGGCGCGCTCGCGCATCAGGCCGAAGCCGGCGTACACGTCGAGATACGAGCGCGCCTTGGGGTACAGCTCGCGCACCCAGCTCACTTCGTCGCGGTTCTCCGCCACGTGCGACTGGATCCAGGTGTCGGCGTATTTGGCGGCCAACTCGCTCGCACCGCGCATCTGGGCATCGGTGCTCGCGGGTGCAAAGCGCGGCGTGATGGCATAGCCCAGCCGGTCGACGTTGTGCCACTTGCGGATCAGCGCTTCGGAGTCGATCAGGCTCTGCTCGGTTTCATCGCGCACGCCGTCGGGCGAATTTCGGTCCTGCAGCACCTTGCCGGTCATCATGCGCAGGCCGCGGCGCTGCGCGCCTTCGAAGAAGGCATCGACCGAGGCCACATGCGAAGTCGCGAAGGTCAACGAGGTAGTGACGCCGTTGCGCAGCATTTCACCGAAGAACACGTCGGCTACTTCGTTCGAATGCGCGGGGTCTGCGAATTTGCTTTCGGCAGGGAAGGTGTAGTTCTCGAGCCAGGGCAGCAAGCCCGGCGAGGGCGAACCGATGATGTCGGTCTGCGGATAGTGGATGTGCATATCCACGAAGCCCGGCGCGAGGATGCGCCCCGGCAGATGGGTCACGTGGGCGCCGGGGTGGCGCGGCGCGACGGCGGCATGGCTGCCCGCATCGAGCACGCGCTGGCGGCCGGTGCTGTCGGGGGCCACGACCAGCAGGCCGTCTTCATCGAAAACGGGCTGGCCGGCGGCGTCGAATCGCAGGAGGGAGGCGCGGTAGGCTTTTTTCATCGTGGGTGCGGAGGGTAATCCAGCCCCACTGCACCGCAATTTCCATGCGCATATGAGTGCTATATGCGGAACGCACTCACCGCGGCGGCAGCGCACGCGACTGGATGTCGAAGGGCACGCCGGTCGGCACGGGCCCGTCACCGTCCTTGCGCTTGGTCAGCAGCGCGTACTTCGATTCGATGAAGTAGACGCGATCGCCCCAGACCGCGCCCGACGAGGGGTCGTTGAGCCCCGTCACTACCGTCTGCAGGCCGAGCCTCGTGCCGTCGACACGCGCCACGGTGATCTGGCCACCGTAGGGACCTTCGCCGAAGGCATTGCTCTCGAACAGCACGAGCCGGCCGGGCTTCCAGGCGCGGATTGCGTCGACGTTCTTCAGCACGCGCGGCGCCTCGATGCGCGTGACCTCACCGGCGTTGCCTTCAGCGCCCAAACCGATGCGCAGCACGTAAGGAGCCGCCGCCACGAGGCTCACATAGACATCGCGCCCACCATCGATGGCGATGCCGTTCAGGCCCTTGTAGGGGCCCGGTCCGGCCAGCGCCGGGTCTTCCTTCCACACCGTGAGCGCGGTGGCGCCCGGTGCGAGCTTCAGCACGCGCGGGTGGTAGGAGTCGGTCACGTAGAGATTGCCGCGCGCGTCCTGCGCGAGGTCGTTGCAGTAGCCGCTGTCGGGCATTGCATAGCTCGCGCGCGGCGCGCCCGTGGCCAGGTCGTAGCGCTTGAGTGCGCTCGGCGTCTGCGGCACGGTGGTGAAGCCGCTGCTGCCCGAGCAGACCCACAGCGCCCGACGCTTCGCATCGACCAGCACGCCCTGCCCGTTCGCCAGACCATTGGCGCCTGGCTTCACGAGCACCTCGGCCTTCGGCGCGACACCCGGCTTCAGGCGCGCGACCGCGCCCTCGCGCCAGCTGCCGACGTAGAACGAGCCGTCCGGGCCGATGGCGACGCTTTCCGGATACCAGTCGTCCGGCAAGGCCTGCACCCCGGCCGGCGCAGCCGAAGCCATCGCCGCCACGAACGCGAGCGACACGCCCCCAAGCAACGCACGCACTCTCATTGCCACACGCGATACACGCGCCCCGTCTGCGGCCCTTCGACGCTGCGAACATAGGCCTGCGCAGCCTTCGCCGCCGACACCGACTCGAATCCGGGAAAGAACGACCCGTACAGCGGCAGCGATTCGGTCAGCACCGTCGGACTCACCACGTTGATGCGAATGCCGCGCGGCAGTTCGATCGCCGCGCCGCGCACGAAGCCCTCGACCGCCGCATTGACGGCCGTGGCATTCGCGCCCTGGCGGATCGGCTCGTCCGCCACGATGCCCGTGGTCAGCGTGATCGAGCCGCCATCGGTCAGCACATGCTGGCCCAGCAACGCGAGCCGCACCTGGCCGAGCAGCTTGTCCTGCAGGCCGACGTTGAAGTCGGCGGGCCGCATTTCATTCAGCGGCCCGAAGAACAGCCCGCCCGCCGCCGACACGATGGCATCGACGCGTCCCACCGCCGCATACAGCGCCTCGACGCTCGCATCGCTCGTGATGTCGACCTGGAGATCGCCGCGCGTGCGGCCTGCGCGAATCACCTCGTGACCGCGCTCAGCCAGCGTCTGAGCCACCGCACTGCCAATTGCGCCCGTCGCGCCCACAACAAGAACCTTCATGGAGAACCTCGCCAAAAGTGAATCAACAAGCAGCGATTGTTTTACGAACCATTGATTTGATAAATTGCCACCTGGTTCGGTCATTCGAAACTCTGGATTCTCAATATGGACAAGCTCCGCGCCATGGAAGTCTTCGTCGCCACGGTGGATGCGGGCAGCTTCGCGGCCGCCGCCGAGGCGCTCGACCTGTCGGCCGTGATGGTCGGCAAGCACATCCGCGCGCTCGAAGAGCAGCTTGGCGCTCGCCTGCTGGAGCGCACCACGCGCCGCCATTCGCTCACCGAGATCGGCGCCGCCTACCTCGAGCGCTGCCGCGACGTGCTGGCCAGCGTGCACACCGCCGACGGCGTGGCCGAGTCGCTGCGCGCCATGCCCCAGGGCGTGCTGCGCGTCACCGCGCCCGTGGCCTACGGCGCGCACCGGCTCACGCCGGTGATCGGCGACTACATCGCCGCCTACCCGCAGGTGAAGGTCGACTTGAGCCTCAACGACCGCGTGGTCGATCTCGCGGAGGAGGGCTTCGACTGCGGCATCCGCTCGGGCGCCGCGGTCGACGAGCGGCTCATTGCAAGACCGCTCGCGCTGGCGCGCATGTATGCCGTCGCCAGCCCCGCGTGGGTCGCGCGCCACGGGCAGCCGAAGCACCCGTCCGATCTGGAAGCCTTTCCGCTGCTGGGCTTCGCGACCTGGGGGCCGAACCATTCGTGGCGCTTCACGCGCAAGGGCGAGACGGTGCACGTGCCGGTGCGCGGCCCGCTCACCACCAACAACGGCCAGGCGCTGCTGGCCGCAGCCATGGCCGGCGTGGGCGTGATCGTGCAGGCCGATGCGCTGCTAGGCCCCGCCCTAGCGTCGGGTCAGGTGGTGCAGCTGTTGCCCGAGTGGGAACTGCCCACGCGACAGGTGCACATCATGCGGCTGCCGGAAGCGCGGCCGAGTGCGAAGCTGCGGACCTTTGTGGACTTTGTGGTCGAGCGGCTGAGCTAGCGCGCCACCCGCCCCTGCACGCCCTCGACCAGCCAGTTCATCTTCAGGATCTGCTCGTCGCTCAGTTGCGCGCCCTTGGCGATCACGACGTGACCTTCGTTGTCACGCACGTCACCGGCAGTTGCGCGAAACGGCTGCAGCTTGCCTGCCGCAATGTCCTTCTGCCGCGCCAGCACCTCGTCCTGCACGGCCTTGGGCACCTTCGTGCCGAAGTCGCCGACGCGGATCATTCCTTCCTTCACGCCGCCCCAGAGGTTGCCGCTTTTCCAGCTGCCGTCGAGCACGGCCTTCGCGCGCTGCGTGTAGTAGCCGCCCCACTGGTGCGTGACCGCGACGATCTGCGCATCGGGCGCGATCCTGCGCATGTCGGAGTGGTAGGCAATGGCCATCCTGCCGCGCTCCTGCGCCGCAGCCATCACGGCGGTGGAGCCTGTGTGGAAGGCGACAACGTCGGCGTTCTGGTTGAACAGCGCCATGGCCGCGTCGCGCTCCTTCGGCGGATCGAACCACTCGTTGAGCCACACCACGTGCACCTTCGCGGCCGGGTTCACCGAGCGCATGCCGAGCGTGAAGGCGTTGATGCCCTGCAGCACCTCGGGAATCGGAAAGCCCGCCACGTATCCCGCGATATTGGTCTTCGTCATGCGGCCGGCCGCGATGCCCGCGAGATAACGGCCCTCGTAGTAGCGCGCATTGGCGGTCGCCACGTTGGGCGCGGTCTTGTAGCCGGTGATCGACTCGAACTTCACCTCGGGGAAGTCCTTCGCCACCTTCAGCGTAGGCTCCATGTAGCCGAAGCTCGGCGTGAAGATGAGCGTGTTGCCCTGCTGCGCGAGGTCGCGGATCACGCGCTCGGCATCGGCGCCTTCGGCCACGTTCTCGACATAGGTGGTCTTGACCTTGTCACCCAACGCAGCATCGACGGCCTTGCGGCCCTCTTCATGCTGGCGCACCCAGCCGGCATCGGTGACGGGCGTGACGTAGACGAAGCCGATCTTCAGCGGCGCTTTCGGCGGCTGCGTTTGCGAGAAGGCGGGAGATAAAAAGCACGCGGCGGCCAGCGCCAGAACGGCGCGGCCCGCGAGGTTTTTGTACATGGTGTTCCTCTACATGGCCCCGGAAAAGCAAAACCCCGCAGCAGGCCGGGACGCCCTGCTGCGGGGTGGGGATTTTATGCCCGAGCCGTCTAGGCGGCGCGGTAGCGCACCGCGGGCACGGTGCTGGACAACCGCCCCGACATCGCACGCCGCGCCGCATCGAAGACATCCCACTCGGCAAGGTCGGGCAGCGCGGGAATCGTGACCTGCTCGCCCTGGTCGAGCCCTGCGAGGGCCGCGTCGACCATGTCTTGCGCGGTCATCACGATCTCGCTGGGCAAATGCTCGATCGGCACGCCCGCGACGCCCCAGAACTCGGTGGCCGTCGCACCGGGCAGCACCGCCTGCACGCGCACGCCCTTGTCCTTCAGCTCGTGCTGCAGCGACTGGCTCAGCGCCAGCACGAAGGCCTTGGTGCCGCCGTACACGCCGTTGAGCGTCTCGGGCGAGATCGCCACGATGGAGGCGATGTTCACCAGCGTGCCGGCGCCGCGTTCGACGAAACCGGGCACGGCCGCATAGGTGAGCCGCGTGAGCGCGCTCACGTTGAGCTCGATCATTTCCTCCATCCTGTCGATGTCCGAGCCGAGCAGCGGTGCGGCGGCGCCGAAGCCGGCGTTGTTCACCAGCACGGTGATGTCGCCGCGAGTGCGCAGCACGGCTTCCACGGACGCGATGTCCTTTCGGTCGGACAGATCGGCTGAAAGGACCTCGACCTTGCGCCCGGTCTCGTCCGCGAGCTTCGCGGCCAGTGCGGCGAGGCGCTCGCGGTTGCGCGCCACCAGGATCAGGTCGAAGCCGCGCCGCGCAAGGCGGTCCGCGTACACGGCGCCGATGCCCGACGAGGCGCCGGTGATGAGGGCTGTGCCCTTGCCGGGATTTGAAGTTGCAGTCATGGAGTTTCCTTTGATCGCCACGGGGTTGTGGCCATGAGGGGAAGTCTCCTCCTGCAAGGCTATGGCGTAAATGTCATATAAGCCACCTTTCAGGACATCCGACGCTTCAGGCCGTGGCGGCCTCTTTCCGGGCCACTCGGCGCACGCTCTGCGGCGGCTGCCCCAGCGTGCGCAGGAAGGCGCGGCGCATGCGCTCGGGGTCGCCGAAGCCCGTTTCGCGCGCGACCACGCCTAGCGCAAGGCTGCCCTCGTCGATCAGCGCGCGCGCCGCCTCCACGCGCAGGTTCTCGACCGCATGCGCGGGCGACTGCCCGGTCTCGGCCTTGAAAGCGCGGCTGAACTGGCGCGGGCTCAGGTGCGCGACCTCGGCCAGTTCCTCCACCGAAAGCGCCTCGCGCAGGTTGGCCCGCGCATGCACCAGCGCCTTCTGGATGCGATCGGACTTGGGTTCCAGCTCGAGCAGCGCGGAGTACTGCGACTGCCCGCCCGCGCGGCGGTGATACACGACCAGCTTCCTCGCCGCGAACCGGGCGGCCTCCACGCCGAGGTCTTCCTCCACCAGTGCCAGCACGAGATCGATGCCGGCCGTCATGCCGGCCGAGGTCCACACCGGCCCGTCGTTGATGAAGATGCGGTCGGGCTGCACCCTGATGTCGGGATGGCGCTTCTGCAGCTCGCCCGCAAAGGACCAGTGCGTGGTCGCCCGGCGTCCGTCGAGCAGGCCCGCATCTGCCAGCCCGAAGGCGCCGGTGCAGATGCTGGCCACACGGCGCGCATTGCGCAGCCCCGCACGCAGAAAGCGGCGCATCTTCTCGGACGTGGGCGCGATGAAGAGCGCGCCGCTCATCACCAGCGTGTCGAACTTCGCCGTGCCGAAGCGCTTGCTGTCGGTGGCCACGCCCGACGAGCTGGTCACGAGGCCGCCCTCTTCCGATAGCAGCTCGACCTTGTAGACCGCCTTGCCGGCATGGATGTTGGCGAGCTCGAACGCCGCAATCGCCGCGAGGTCGAGGATCTGGAAGCCGGGGAAGACGAGCACGCCGATGCGTTTCATTGCCATGTCCTGAAAAGAGGGTTGCGCTGAATGACGGACGCGAGGCTAGACGACCTGCGCTGACCGCGTTGGCGTGAGGGATACGCAGCACGGCCTTCCCGCGCGGCGATGGGTGCCGCCACCAATCGGCAAGCGCCAACCCGGCCGCGTCGTCCCACAATGGGCGCTCCCCATGACGCCCCCGACAACAACGAACGCAACAAACGCCCCGCCAGCCGGGACGGGCGCCCACACCCACTGGCAGCGCAACCTCGCCGTCTGCATGTTCGGCTCCTTCACCACCATCATCGCGATGACGCTGCTGCTGCCCTTCCTGCCGCTGTACGTCGAGCAGCTCGGCGTGAAGGACCATGCGGCCATCGTGCAGTGGTCGGGCGCGGCTTACGGTGCCACCTTCTTCAGCGCCGCGCTGGTCGCGCCGCTGTGGGGCCGGCTGGCCGACCGCTACGGGCGCAAGCCGATGCTGATCCGCGCGAGCCTCGGCATGGCGGTGGCGATGGCGCTGATCGGCCTTGCGGGCAACGTGTGGCAGCTCGTGGGACTGCGGCTGCTGGCGGGGCTGCTCGGCGGCTATGCCTCGGGCTCGATGGTGCTGGTCGCCACGCAGACGCCCAAGGACCGCACCGGCTGGGCGCTGGGCACGATGTCGTCGGCCATCATGGCGGGCAACCTCGTGGGGCCGCTGGTGGGTGGCGTGCTGCCGCCGCTGGTCGGCATTCGCAACACCTTCTTCGCGGCGGGCGCGATGATCTTCGTGGCCTTTCTCGCGACGGCCTTCCTCATCCGCGAAGAGAAGAAGGCGCCTTCCGCATCGAAGCAACGCGGCGCCTCCGACGACACCGGCTGGGCCGCCGTGCCCGACAAGCGACCGCTGGTCGCGATGCTCTTCACCGGCATGCTGCTGATGCTCGCGAACATGTCGATCGAGCCGATCATCACCGTCTACGTTGCCACGCTGGTCGAAGACCCGAATCGCGTGACGATGATGGCCGGCCTCGTGATGTCGGCAGCGGCGCTCGGTAGCATCCTCTCGGCCTCGTGGCTGGGCAAGCTGGCCGACCGCGTGGGGCACTGGAACGTGATCGTCGGCTGCCTCGCGGTGTCGGCGCTGCTGCTGGTGCCGCAGGCTTTCGTCAGCTCGGGCTGGCAGCTGGTGGTGCTGCGCTTTCTGATGGGGCTGTCGCTCGGCGGGCTGCTGCCCTGCATCGCGAGCGTGATCCGCCACAACGTGCCCGAGCGAGTGGCGGGCAACATGCTCGGCTACTCGACTTCTGCGCAGTACACGGGCCAGGTCGCGGGGCCGCTGCTCGGCGGCTTCGTGGGCGGGCACATCGGCATGCGCGCCGTGTTCCTCGGCACCTGCGTGCTGATGGCCGCGGGCGCCGGGTGGAACTGGCTGGCGAAGCGGCGCTGAAGCACCGCTGCCCCCTCCTCCCTACTCGCTGATGGTCACGCTGCTGTAGGCGGCGTCGGCCTTGATCTCCGCTTCCGAGAACGGCAGGCGCAGCCACTGCCCGGCGCTGTAGGCGCGTGTGTAGTCGGCGTTGTGCGGCGATGCCGGATCGTCCGACAGCGAGAAGGTGAGGAAGGTGTGAGCCTCGACGCCTCCTGCGGGGAAACGCACGATCTGCATGTAGCTGTTGCCGTTGGGGTTGGCGTCCATCGTGTAGCCGCCCTTGTCGAGCCGGTTCTCCGAGCAAAGGATCGTGAAGTAGCCCTGGCCGTCGCAGCCGCCCGACAGCGGGATCTTCTGGCCGCTGCGCGTCACGAACAGCGTGTCGCCGCGCGGCGCGTCGAGCGCGTAGCCGCTGGCCTGCACGCGCAGCACTGCGGCGCCGAAGGCCTGCCGCAGATCTTCGGCGGCTGAAGTCTTGAGGCCACTCGGCGTGTTGATCGGATCGCTCGCGCTGAAAGGCACTTCATAGAGCCTGTCCGCAGGCAGGCGCGAGGCGCGCGCCCAGAACTCGTCCCACACATGAGCGCCGCGCGCCGAGGCCAGGCCGGTGTTGTTCCACGCCTTCAGCACCGCGCAGGCGGGTCCGGTGTCGACGCTGCGCGGCGGCGAGAACGCCTCACCGGTCTGCGCATCGCCCGTCACCGCAATGCGAGGCACGCCGCACACCAGCTCCAGCGCGCGGGCCTTGAACAGTTCTGCTGTGTAGGCGCGGCTGCCGAGCGCCGCACGCTCGACGGCATCGACCGTTGCGCCCTTGCTCGTGTCTTGCGCAATGAGATGGCCGAGCCGCGTGCGGAATGTCTGCGCGTTGCTGCCCGTCGGGCCGAAGATGGCCGGGTAGCCCGTGAGCGGCGCCTTCGGGTTGGCGAGCCAGTAGCTGTCGTTCATGTTGGCGACGTAGTCGTCGCGCAGCAGACTCGGCATGCGCGAAGGGCCGACTGCCCCCTTCTGCACCGAGTCGGCGTCGCTCTGCCAGTCGCAGGCACTGCGCGAGCCGTCGAACACCGGCACGCGCGGCAGCGCGACTGCCATCGCCTTGCCGGCGGGCGTGGTGCAGCCAGCCATCTGCTCGGGCGACACGTTGGGCACCGCGCCGATGTCCGCATACCAGGCCTTGGCGCTGCCACGGCCCACGGCCACGGTGTTGACCCAAGGGATCGCGGCCTCCTCGCGCTGGACGGTGATGAGCTCGTCGAGCGATTTCGCCTGCGCCCAGCGCAGCCAGGTGCGGAAGGTGCGGTAGTTGTCGGCGTTGATGTCGCGGATGGCGAAGGCCATGCTCTGGCTCCAGGCCAGCGCCGGGTTGATCGCGCCCAGGTTCACCAGCGGGCCGTATTCGGAGGTGTAGAGCGTGCGCGTTACCGGCTCGACCTTGCCAGAGGCCTGCTTCACGTTCACGGTGACAGCGCGGGCCTGCATCTTCACCACGCGACCGTCGCGCAGGTAGCTCGTGGCGTCACCCGGAGCGAGCTGCAATTGAAAGAGACCGAAGCGCCGCGCCGCCGACACCGTGTGGCTCCACGCGATGTTGTCGTTGAAGCCGATCAGGATCACCGGCACGCCGAGGAAAGACGTGCCGCTGACGTCGAGCTGCCCCGGAATGGTGAGCTGCGCCTGATAGAAGCGATCAGGCCCGCGCCAGTACCAGTGCGGGTTGCCGAACAGCAGCGGGCTCGCGTCGCCGGTGGCGGCCGTGCCGAAGCCGATCATGTTGCTGCCCACGCCCGCCTCGCCGCCGACCTGCAGCGCCAGCGGCTGCGTGCCGTGCTCCTCGCGCGACGACATCTTGGCGGCAGGCGGCGCCGCATTCGCGATGTTCGAGAGGAAGTTGCTGTAGCCCGCCGCCAGGTTGGTGGCGTACATGCGGCGGTAGATGTCGTCGGCGCTCACCGGCCGCACCCACGCCTCGTTGCGGCAGGCCGCATGTGCGTTGCCTGCACCGGCACCAGCCTTCAGCTCGCGCACGTAGCGGTTGTAGCCAGCGGCAAAGCCTTCGACCATGCCGCGGATGCTGGCCGGCTGCGCGCGGGCCATGGCCCCCACCACGTCGGCCGTGATCACGTGCTTGTGGAAGAAGTCGGAGTCGATGTTCCTGGGCTGGCCGATGGTGCTCTTGGCCGTCAGCAGCGCCTCGGCGCCGAAGAACTGCGAACGCTCGCCGCGGTAGGTGAGAAAGCTGTCGGCCATGGTGCAGAGATCGTCCTGCGCCTGCGCATAGCCGTAGCCATAGCCGGCACCGGCCCAGTCGTCCGCCTTGATGTGCGGCACGCCCATGGCGGTGCGGCGGATCTCGGCCTTGTAGCTGCCGTGCGGTGGCGTTGAACGGTCGGTAATGCCGGTACACGCCACGAGGGCCATGGCAACCGGCACGAGAAAAAGCGACCCGAGGCCGCACTTGAATTTCGAGCGCATGCAGTGTTCCTGTTGTGTATGAGGAACGCAGCTGCGTGGGCGATGAGCGTGCGTGGCGCGTTCGGCGGCAATCTTAAGACGGGCGACGCGAACGCCTCGCGCGCGTGCCCTTCTTTACATTGACGCCAGCCCCTGCTGGTGGCCCCAGGCGTGCGAGGCCCCGTCGTCAGCGGTCACGCGCACCTGGCTCGCCAGGAAGGACGGCGACAGGCCGAAGTAGCGCTGGAAAGTGCGGCTCATGTGCGCCGCGTCGGTGAAGCCGCTGACCAGCGCCACGTCGGTAAGTGGGCGCCGCACGGTGAACTGCTGCACCGTGCGCCGCACCTTGGTCCACAGCGCATAGCGCTTGACCGACGCCCCCACCTGCCGGGCGAACAGGTGCGTGAGCCGGTCGGGCGAGAGGCAGGCCACCGCCGACAGGTCGCGCAGCGGAATCTGCCCCGCATGCGCGCGGATGGCCTGCAGCACGCGTTCGATGCGCGGGTCGATGGCCGCTTCGCTCTCGGGGAATTCGTTGATGGCCTCGACCAGCTTCACACTGAGCGCCCGTAGCCCGCGGCTGCAAAGCGCGCCGTGCTGCGCCGGATCGAAATCGTCGCGCAGCCGGCCGAAGCGGCGCGCATCGATCGGCAGGATGCCGTGGCCGCCCATGCGTTTGGCGAGCATGCGGTAGGCGCTCGAGGCCGGATCGAGATTGAGCGACAGCAGCCCGCAGCCATCGACGTCGAGCCGGCGCGACACGTGCGGAGCGACAAGCGCCGCGGTGCAGTGCACGCGCGTGCCGTCGACCGCCTCCAGCGCGAAGGGATGCCCGCTGATCGACGCCAGCAGCGTGGCCGACGAGCGGGCCGTCAGGCCCGACTGGATCGCCGGCGTGATGTAGAGGAACCGGTCATCCCACAGGTGCAGGAAGTTTTGCGTTGCCATGCCGTATCACTTTTGTTTTTGTCTCCAGCGGCGGATTCTCCCGCATCGGAACGGCCATGGGCTGCACATGCTGGCGCACCGCCTCCAGCAGCAGCGTGGCCAGCCGGCCCACCGGGGCCTCGGAGTGGGCCTGCGCGCGATAGAGCACGAGCGATATCTGCGGCAGTGCCGGCAGGGACAGCATCGTGCGATCGATGATGCGCACGTGCGAGGGCAGCCCGAAAGGCGTACGCACAGTGAGGCCCAGGCCGGCCGAGGCAGCGGCCCACAGCGCGGCCAGGCTGGCGCTGCCGAAGGCGCGGCGCCATGGCACGCCGGCGCGGTCGAGCGCAGTGATGACGATCTCGCGCAGCGGGCACGGGGCGTCGAGCATGATGAGCGGCAACGGCTCCTTGCTCTTGGCCTGGCGCGTACCGGTGCCGCGGTACTCGCGCTGCGTCCACCAGTCGGCTTCGACCCGATCGGGCGCCTTGGGGCCGATCCACAGCAAGGGCAGGCGGGCCACGCGCTCGGCATACGGCGACAGGGGCTGGTCGCCCGCGTCCCATGCCAGCGCCAGGTCGAGCTGGCCGAGTTCGAGCCGCTCCCGCAGCTCGCCGCTGCGCGCCACGCAGGCCTCGATGCGCACCTTGGGATGCGCGCGCGCGAAGCGGCCGAGCACAGCCGGCAGCAGCGTCTCGCCAAAGTCTTCCTGCAGGCCAAGGCGCACCCAGCCCTGCAGGTCGGCGCCGCGCATGGCGGCGCTGGCTTCTTCATTCAGTTCGAGCATGCGGTGCGCATAGGCCAGCAGCGTTTCGCCGGCGTCGGTTAGCTCCAGCCCGCGACCGGCCTTGCGGAACAGCACGGTGCCGGCCTGTGACTCCAGCTTCTTGAGCTGCGCGCTCACTGCTGAAGTCGAGCGGCCCAGCTTGTCGGCGGCACGCGCATAGCTGCCGAGCGCGATGCCGGTGGAGAAAGTGCGCAGCACGTCGAGATCGAACATCACCTGGCTCATGTCGGGGCTCCTTTTTTGACCATCCTGTTTTTCAGGACGATTGGCACATTATTTTCTGATTTTCAAAACCTTGGCGGCGGCAGACACTGCGCCCAACATGACGCAATCTCCCTCTTCCTCCTCTACGTTCTCGCCGCGCCACCGCTGGAAGGTGCTGACTGCCGGTGTGGCCGCCAACGCGGCGTTCTCTGTGGCCTTCAGCGGCATCCCGATGACCGCCGTGCTCATGCGCACCGGCTACCAGCTCGACAACGCCACGCTCGGGCTGGTGCTCGGCCTCATGGGGCTAGGCATCGCGGTGAGCGAGTTGCCATGGGGCCTGCTGACCGACCGCTGGGGCGACCGGCCGGTGCTGCTGATGGGCCTGGGCAGCACGGCCGCTGCGCTCGTGGCGATGGCGCTGTGGGCCGCACCAGCGGCGGGGCACATTCCCGGCCTGGGCTGGCTCGGCGCCGGGCTGCTGCTGGTCGGCCTGCTTGGCGGCAGCGTCAACGGTGCCAGTGGCCGCGCGGTGATGACGTGGTTCGACGCCAGCGAGCGCGGCCTCGCGATGAGCATCCGGCAGACGGCCGTGCCACTGGGCGGTGGCATCGGCGCGCTGGTGCTGCCTTTCGTCGCCCTGCACTTCGGCTTTGCCGCGCTGTACGGCCTGCTCGCGCTGTTGTGCGCGCTGAGCGCGGCGATGAGCTGGGCGTGGGTGCACGAGCCACCCATTGCGCCGCGCGGCAACAAGACCGTGGAAGCGGCCGCACCCAAGAGTGGTCCACTGCGCGACGTGCGCGTGTGGCGCATCGTGGCCGGCATCGGCATCCTCTGCGCGCCGCAGTTCGCGGTGCTGTCCTTCGGCACCGTCTTCTTGCACGACTTCGGCCATGCGGGCTTCGCGACGATCACCGCGACGATGGTGTTCACGCAGGTCGGCGCGATGGTCATGCGCGTGTGGAGCGGCCGCTGGACGGATCGGCGGCGCAACCGGCCGGCCTACCTGCGGGCTTGCAGTGCGCTCAGCGTGCTGCTGTTCGCTGGCCTCGCGGTGCTGGTGATGGCCTCGGGCACGCATGCCGCCGATTCAGTTGCGCTGCGCATCGCGCTGGTCGTTCTGCTGGGCGTGAGCGGCGTGTGCGTGTCGGCCTGGCACGGCGTGGCCTACACCGAACTCGCCACGCTGGCCGGTGCAGCCCGCGCCGGCACGGCATTGGGCATGGCCAACACCAGCGTGTTCCTTGTTTGCTTCGTCACGCCGTTTTCCATTCCGCACCTGCTGGCGCTGCAGGGCTGGCCGATGGTGTGGCTGGCGGCCAGCGTCTGCGCGCTGGTGGCGATGCCGCTGTTGGTGCCGCGGCCCGCCGTTGCGGATCAAAAAGTCGCGAAGGCCGCGTTGAGCCGGTCGACGTAGGCGCGCTTGGCCGCCGCGTCGATGAAGCTGCCTTCGAAGCTGTTCGCCGCGAGTTGCCAGGCCTGCTGCACGCTGAGCCCGGTGGCCGCGAAGGTCTGCGTGAAGTTCTGGTTCATGTAGCCGCCGAAGTAGGCCGGGTCGTCCGAGTTGACGGTGGCGACCAGGCCCGCGCCCAGCAGCGCGCCAAGGTTGTGCTGCGACAGGTCCGGGAACACGCAGAGCTTGAGGTTCGACAGCGGGCACACGGTGAGCGGAATGCGGTCTTGCGCGAGCCGCCTCATCAGCGCAGGGTCCTTGGTGCTTTGCACGCCGTGGTCGACACGCTCGACCTTGAGCACGTCGAGCGCGCTCCACACATAGGCCGGCGGGCCCTCTTCGCCCGCATGCGCGACAAGGTGAAAGCCAAGCTCGCGGCAGCGTGCGAACACGCGCGCGAACTTCTCTGGCGGATGGCCGACTTCGCTCGAATCGAGCCCCACGCCGATGAATTTGTCGCGGAATGGCAGCGCCTGCTCCAGCGTCTCGAAGGCTTCTTCCTCGCTCAGGTGCCGCAGGAAACACAGGATGAGTGTGGCGCTCACGCCCAGCTTCGGTTGCGCATCGACGCAGGCGCGGTGCAGGCCGTTGATTACCGTTTCCATCGACACGCCGCGCGCCGTGTGCGTCTGCGGGTCGAAGAACATCTCGGTGTGCACCACGTTGTCGGCCGCGGCGCGCTCCAGGTAGGCCCAGGCCATGTCGTAGAAATCCTGTTCCTTCAGCAGCACGCTGGCGCCGGCGTAGTAGATGTCGAGAAAGCTCTGCAGATTGGTGAAGGCGTAGGCCTTGCGCAATTCTTCGACGCTGGCGTAGGGAATGGACACGCCATTGCGCTGCGCGAGCGCGAAGATGAGCTCGGGTTCGAGCGAACCCTCGATGTGCATGTGCAACTCGGCCTTGGGCATGGCGCGCAGCAACTCGGGCAGGCGGTCGGCTGCGATGCGGTCGAAGCTCTTGTCGTAGACGGGGCGGAAATCGGTCATGGTGGGGGACTATGCTGCTGCGTTGTGATCCCGCACAGCATAAAGCCAGCCACCGCCAGCGCGATGCCTGAAACCGTATAGCCGTCAGTCAGTCGATGCTGCGCGCCGAACTGGTCAGCGAGCGCGCGCACAGCAGCAGCGTGGGCGCCAGCTTGCGCACGGCTTCGTCGATCGTCCAGCGGCTGGTCGGCGCCACGATGTGCACAGAGGCCACCGGCCGCCCCTGGCTGCCCAGCACGGGCGCCGCGATGGTCATGTCGCCGAGGAACAGCTCCTCGGCATTGGTGGCAAAGCCCTGAAGGCGCGCCTGGCGCAGCGTTTCGAGGATTGCGTCCACATCGGTGCACGTGTGCATGGTGTGCGCCACGCGGTTGGAGGCCTCGATGAGCGAGCGCGCCTCTTCCTCGGGCAGCGCACTCAAAAAAGCGCGCCCCGAAGCCGTGCAGTACATGGGAATGCGGCTGCCGATGGGCATGTGCACCGGCACGAACTGCGCACTGACGAAACGCGCCACGTAGACCATGTCGAGCCCGTCGGGCTCGGTGAGGCAGGAGGTTTCCGTCGTCACCTTGGTCAGCTCCGACAGGAAGGGGTTGGCCATGTCGATCAGCGAATGGGCCGCCAGGTAGTTGAAGCCGATTTCCATCACGCGCGGCGTGAGCTGGTAGCGCCGCGTCTTCGGGTGCTTGCGCACGTAGCCCAGTTTTTCGAGCGTGAAGACCATGCGCTGGGCCGAGCTCTTGGTGATGTCGGTGGCCTCGGCCACGTCGGCCAGCGTCATGGTGCGCCGCCGTGCGCTGAAGGCGCGCAGCACGGCCAGGCCCTTCTCCAGCGACTGGTTGAAAAGCAGGCTCTGGCTGTCTTCGGGGGCTGTGTCGGGTGTGGCGTCCATGGCGCTGGAGTATAGCTACATCCCCTCGAAATATCGAATATCGATTCTTAAAACCCGACTAGTGGTTTCTATTTATTGATTAGAGATTCAAAAGAATCGACCATTGGCATGCATGTTGCATCGCGAGGTGCATCACCTTTTTCCGTTCCCTTTCCGTTCATTTCCACTTTTCAACGTCCTTTTCCTCCGAGGAGTGCTTCCATGAATCGCATCGTTCGCCGCCTTCACCGCCTGGCCCTGGGTCTTTGCATCGCCGGCACCGCCTCGCTGGCCATGGCACAAGGCGCCACGCCGACCTACAACGTGGGCGCCACCGCCACCGGCGTGCCCTTCACCTTCCTCGACGTGAAGACCAACACCATCCAGGGAATGATGGTCGACACCGTCACTGCCGTAGGCAAGGCGGGCGGCTTCAACGTCAACGTGCAGCAGACGGTGTTCTCGGCGCTGATTCCCTCGCTCACGGCCCGCAAGATCGACATCGTCTCGGCGGCCATGCTCAAGACAGCGGCGCGCCAGGAAGTGGTCGACTTCAGCGACCCGGTGTATTCGTACGGCGAGGGCCTGATCGTCAAGGCCGACGACACCCGCGCGTATGTCTCGCTCGACGAGCTCAAGGGCGAAGTGGTGGGCGCGCAGGTCGGCACCGTGTTCCTCGACATGCTGAACAAGAAAGGCATCTTCAAGGAAGTGCGCAGCTACGATTCGGTGGCCGACATGACGCGCGACCTTTCGCTCGGACGCATCAAGGCAGGGCTGGGCGACCAACCCATCATGGCCTACCAGATCCGCCAGAACACCTTCCCCGGCGTGAAGCTGGTCGACAGCTACAAGGCCGTGAACGTGGGCGACGTGTGCCTGGTGGTGCGCAAGGGCGACACCGAGACGATGGCCCGCATCAACAAGGCCATTGCCGCCGTGAAGGCCGACGGCACGCTCGCCAAGATCGTCCAGAAATGGGGGATCTGATGCACACCCCCAGGCTTCGCGCACTTCGTGTCGCTTCGCCAACCCCCTTGCAGGGGGCAACACCTGCGGCCCGGCAAAGCCGGTTCCGCGGTGTTCCCCGAATGGGCCTGACTGCGTCGGCCGACCAGTTCGATGCGCCGCGCATCAAGCGACGAGGCTGATGCAGATGGCTGCTCCCACCTTTCTACAGAACGCGCAGGACTTCCTGCCGATCCTCCTGCAGGGCGCGGTGGTCACCGTGCAGGTTACGGTGCTCGCCTTCCTGCTGAGCAGCGCGCTCGGCCTTGCGCTCGCGCTGATGAAGCTGTCGCCCGTGCGCGCCCTCTCGTGGGCCGCCACGGTGGCCATCAACGTGATTCGCGGGTTGCCGATCATCGTGCAGCTGTTCTATATCTACTTCGTGCTGCCGGAGTTCGGCGTGCAGCTCACGGCCTTCCAGGCCGGCGTGATCGGGCTGGGCATTGCCTACTCGGCGTACCAGGCCGAGAACTTCCGCGCCGGCATCGAGGCGGTCGATCCGGGCCAGCGCGAGGCCGCGCAAGCCATGGGCATGCGCTCGGCGCTGATCATGCGGCGCGTGATATTGCCGCAAGCCTTTCGCATCGCGCTGCCGCCCTACGGCAACACGCTGGTGATGATGCTGAAGGACTCCTCGCTGGTCTCGACCATCACCGTGGCCGAGATGACGCGCGCCGGCCAGCTCATCGCCTCGTCGACCTTCCAGAACATGACGGTCTACACGCTGGTCGCCCTGCTCTACCTGTTGATGAGCCTGCCGCTGGTCTACGGCCTGCGCCGGCTAGAGAAGCGCTTTGCCGCCGGGAGAAAACAACCATGATCCACGTCGAAGGACTGGAAAAGCGCTTCGGCACGCACCGCGTGCTGCAGGGTGTGAGCCTGAACGTGGACAAGGGCGAGGTCGTGTGCCTGATCGGCCCTTCGGGCTCGGGCAAGTCGACGGTGCTCCGCTGCATCAACGGGCTGGAGTCATACGAAGGCGGCGAAGTGCGCGCCTTCGGCGAGCGGGTGGACCGCAACGCGCCCAACATCCACCGGCTGCGCAGCCGCATGGGCATGGTGTTCCAGCGCTTCAACCTGTTCCCGCACCGCACCGTGCTGGAGAACGTGATGGAAGGCCCGGTCTACGTGCTGCGCCAGAACGCGGCGCAGGCGCGCGAAGAAGCGCTGGCGCTGCTGGCCAAGGTGGGGCTGGCCGAGAAGGCACAGGCGTATCCGGCGCAGCTCTCGGGTGGGCAGCAGCAGCGCGTGGCAATCGCCCGCGCGCTCGCGATGAAGCCCGAGGCCATGCTGTTCGACGAGCCCACGTCCGCGCTCGACCCCGAGCTGGTCGGCGACGTGCTCGGCGTGATGCGCGCACTGGCCGACGAGGGCATGACGATGATCGTGGTCACGCACGAGATGGGCTTTGCGCGCGAAGTGGCCGACCGCGTGTGCTTCCTGCACAGCGGCAGCATCGTCGAGGAAGGCCCTTCCGCGCAGGTGCTAGGCGCGCCGCGCCAGGCGCGTACGCAAGACTTTCTGCGGCGCGTGCTGCACCCCTCCGGTGCCGTGGCGTCCGCGGAGGTGCGCGCATGAGCGTTCGCGCGTTGCCTCCTTCGCTCTGGGCCGACACCGCGCCACCCGCTCCACCGACACCGCCGCTGGCCGAATCGCGCAAGGCCGACGTGCTGATCGTCGGCGGCGGCTTCACCGGCCTCTCGGCTGCGCTGCACCTGGCCGAGGCCGGCGTGCAGGCCTGCGTGCTCGAGGCGCACGAACCCGGCTGGGGCGCGTCGGGGCGCAACGGCGGGCAGGTGAATCCTTCGCTCAAGCACGACCCCGACGAGTTGGTCCAGCTCTATGGCCATGCGCGTGCAGAGCCCTTGATCGATGCAGTCTCGCGCTCGGCCGACCTGGTGTTCGACCTGATCGCCCGCCACCGCATCGACTGCCAGCCGGTGCGCAAAGGCTGGATCCAGGCCGCCTACGCACAGAAGGACGTGGCCGCGCTGCATGCGCGCGCCGAGCAGTGGGCGAAGCGTGGCGTCAGCACGCAGCAGCTCGACCACGCCGCCGTCAGCGCGCGACTCGGCACCGAAGCCTTTGCCGGCGGCTGGCTCGACGGCCGCGCTGGCGGCATCCAGCCGTTGGCCTACACACGCGGGCTGGTGCGTGCCGCGCACGCCGCGGGCGCTGCCGTGCACGGCGGCACCGAAGTCACGGCGCTGGAGCGCCGCGGCACGCACTGGCATGCAAGCACATCGACAGGCGCGAGCGTCACTGCCGAGCAGGTGCTGATTGCCACCAACGGCTACACCGGCGCGCTGTGGCCGAAGCTGTCGAGCACTGTGCTGGCCGCCAACAGCTTCATCGTCGCGACCGAACCGCTCAAAGGTGCGGCGGCCGACGCCATTCTTCCGGGCGGCGAAACCGCCTCGACCTCGCAGCGCTTGCTGCTCTACTTCCGCAAGGACGCGCAGGGCCGCCTGCTGATGGGCGGTCGCGGCCACTTTGCCGACCCGGCCGGGCCCGCGGATTTCGCGCACCTCGAGCGCTCGCTCGAGCTGCTGTTTCCCCAATTGGGGCCGCTGCGCTACGAGTACCGCTGGGCCGGCCGCATCGCGGTCACACGCGACTTCATGCCGCACGTGCACACGCCGGCGCCGGGCGTGACGGTGGCGCTGGGCTACAACGGACGCGGCATCGCGCTGGCCACGAGCATGGGCAAGCACGTGGCGGCGCGACTGGTCGATGCGGGCGCGGGTTTTCCGTACCCGGTAACGCCGATCACACCGATCCCGCTGCACGGATTGCAGCGCTTCTACGTGGCAGGCGGCGTGGCCTGGTACAGCCTGCTCGACCGGCTGGCCTGAACGCGCTCAGCCCTTGTCCGACTTGCCTGCCGCGTCGGCGAACTTGCTCAGCAGCCGGTCGACCATCCACGGCCGGCTGTCGCGGTCCTCGGCCGCTTCCTTGCGGCGGATCGCGTCGCGCACGACGATGGAGCCGATGTAGCGGATCGGCTCGGGCGGAAACTGCCCCAGCGGCCCCTGGATGAGCGGGCTGCGCGTCCAGGCGTTGTCCTCGTCCAGCAGCAGCGAAGAGAGGATCTGCCCACCCATGTAGGTCGGCCCCACGCCGTTGCCCGAGTAGCCGAAGCCGTAGTAGATGTGCGGCGCGCCGTTGAGCTTGCCGAAGAACGGGAAGCCGGTGACGGAGCGGTCCGACGGCCCGTTCCAGCTCGCGGTCACCGGCACGTCGCGCAGCGAAGGAAAGAAGCCATGCAGCGCGCGCGTGAGTTCGGCCTCGTAAGGTGAGCGCTGGTCGAACACCGGCGCGATGCGCCCGCCCCAGGTGAAGGTGTTGCCGCCCTTGCCCAGCATCAGGCGGCCGTCCACGGTGGTGCGGTAGTAATAGACGAAGGTGCGCGAATCGAGCACCGAGACGCCATCGACCAATCCCGTCGCACGCAGCAGCTCGGGGCATTTTTCCGTGATGACCATGTCGCTCGACACGATGGCGGTCGTGCGCTCGAACTGAGGCAAGGCACTGGCCATCCACGCATTCATCGCCAGCACCAGCTTCGGCGCCTCGATGCTGCCGGCCGGCGTGCGCACCGTGACCGGATGGCCTTGCGTGAAGTCGATCATCGGGCTGCGCTCGTAGATGCGGATGCCCATGCCCAGCGCCACGCGCCTCAGCCCGCGCACCAGCTTGCCCGGATGCACGGTCGCGGCGATGGGCGAATACACGCCTGCCAGGTTGCGCGCGGAACCCGAGCGGCGCGCGACTTCTTCGGGCGGCAGCGTGCGGTAGGAATGAATGCCGCAGTTCTCCAGCCCCTTCATCACGGGGTCGAGCGCGCCGACCTGGGCCTGCGAGGTTGCTGTGTAGAGCGTGCCGTCCTGCCGCAGCTCGGCGTCGATGCCTTGCGCGCGGCAGA
This sequence comes from Variovorax sp. GW821-FHT09D05, assembly GCF_059416325.1. NCBI lineage: Bacteria > Pseudomonadati > Pseudomonadota > Betaproteobacteria > Burkholderiales > Comamonadaceae > Variovorax > Variovorax sp. GW821-FHT09D05. The sequence goes on from NZ_JBWKOZ010000013.1 coordinate 111,359, forward strand.
AGTCGGCGATGTGCTGCACCGCATCTTCCGAGGCCCTGACGAGGCGGATGGCCTCGGCTTCGCCGAACAGTCGGCGCAGCGTGAAGAACTTGGTCGACCACGTCAGCAGACAGCCGCCGTTGCGCCCGCTCGCACCGGAACCGCAGAGATCGCTCTCGACGATGGCGATGTCGAGCGCCGGGTTGCGCTGCTTCGCCTGGATGGCGGTCCACAGCCCGGTGAAGCCGCCACCGACGATGCAGACGTCGGCGCGCTGTGCGCCCTGCAGCGCAGGTGCGAGGTCGCCGTCGTTGAAGAGGGCCTGTTCGATCCAGAAGGGGCGCATGTCGGAAGGCTCTCGGTTTCAGGTTATGGCTGCGGCGTGGCAGCCTGCCTCGACGCGAGCACCATGTGCCGCGCGTAGTGCATCAGGTCGGGCGTCTTCGCATCGGCGCACTTGGCGCTGTCGTCCCAGCGGCGCAGGCGCACCGCGTCGAGCGCATGCGGCAGCGCTTCGAACTGCCTCGCCTGTGCTTCGTCGAACACGCCGCCCTGCAGCACCAGGCTGCGCTGCGAATCGGCCGACAGCGCTTCGAGATACCCCGGCTCGCGCGCGCACAGGAAGCGCTTGGCGTCCACGTGCAGCCGGATCGGGTCGAGCGTGGCCGGGCCGAACAGGTGCTTCAGGAAGGCGCGGCTGCGGTACTGGTGCAGGTCGTCCAGGCCCTGCTGCGTCGGCGTGCCGTCCATGTCGTGCAGCAGGTGCCCCAGGTCGTGCAGCAGGCTTGCGGTGATGAGTTCGCTGGATGCACCGGCCTGCTCGGCCAGGTGCGCGGACTGCAGCGCGTGCTGGAGCTGCGTGACGGGTTCACCGTCGTACTGCGCGTGGCCCTTGGCCTCGAACAGGGCGACGATGCCTTCCACGTCCAGCGGTACAGCGAGCGATGCGGCGACTACCACGGCAACGAATAAGTCTTGGTGTTGGTAAAGCTCTTCATGGCCTCGAGCACGCCTTCCTTGTATCCGAGGCCCGAGTCCTTGATGCCGCCGAAGGGCGTGAGCTCCAGGCGGTAGCCCGGTACCTCGCGCACATTGACGCTGCCCACGTTCAGCTCGCGGATGAAGCGCGTGATGTAGTCCATGCGGTTCGTGCACACCGCCGACGACAGCCCGTAGGCCGTGCCGTTGGAGATGCGGATCGCCTCCTCGATCGTCCTGAAGCGGATCACCGGCGAGACCGGCCCGAAGGTCTCGTGCCTGGCCACCGTCATCCCGGGATCGACGTGATCGAGCACCGTCGGCGAATACAGCGCACCGCTGCGCTCATTGCCGTACAGCAGCTTCGCACCCGCCTTGATCGCCTCATTGACCACCGCCTCGAACTGGATCGCAGCCGCCTCGTCGATCACCGTGCCCATGTCCGTGGCCGGGTCCATCGGGTCGCCGTACTTCAGCGCCCGCGTCTTGGCCAGCAGCAACTCCACGAACCGGTCCGCCACCGCCTCGTGCACCAGCATGCGCTTGATCGCCGTGCAGCGCTGGCCCGAGTTCTTGTACGAGCCGCTGGCCGCCAGTGTGGCGGCCTCCTCGATGTCCGCATCCTCCATCACGATGATCGGATCATTGCCCCCCAGCTCCAGGATCTGGCGCTTGTACACCGCCTTGCCCGCGATGTACTTGCCGATGGCCACGCCCCCCGTGAAGGTGACCAGGTCCACGTCGGCGCTGGTGAGCATCTCGTCGGCAATCTCGCGCGGATCGCCCGTGATCACCGACAGCATCGGCGGCGGCAGGCCCGCCTCGTACAGGATGTCGGCCAGGATGAAGGCCGTCAGCGGCGTCTTCTCGCTGGGCTTGAGCACCATGCGGTTGTTGGTGGCAATGGAGGGCGCCACCTTGTGGATCACCTGGTTCAGCGGATGGTTGAACGGCGTGATGGCCGTGATCGCACCCTGCAGCGGCTCGCGCAGCGTGTAGACCTTGCGGCTCTTGCCGTGGTGCGTGAGGTCGCAGGAGAACACCTGGCCGTCGTCCACCAGCGCCTGGTTGGCCGCGAACAGCAGCACGTCGGAGGCGCGGCCCACCTCGTACAGCGAGTCCTTGCGGCACAGGCCCGACTCCATCGTGATCACGCGCGAGATCTCGTCCAGGCGCGAGGCGATGATCTCGCCCGCGCGCATCAGGATCTTGTAGCGCTCGTAGCGCGTGAGGGTGGGCTTGTAGTCGCGTGCGATCTTGTAGGCCACCCGCACGTCTTCGAGCGTGGCCTTGGGCACGGTGGCGATCACTTCGCCGGTGTAGGGGTAGGTGACGTCGATCGTGCGGTCGCGGTGAATCCGCTCGCCGGCAATGCGCAGGGCTTCGCGGTGAATGGTGCCTGGCTTCAGGGTGGCTTGGCTCATGGGGGAGTGCTCCGGAAGTCGTTGTCGTTACTGGGCGTGGTTCAGCGCGAGGTCCAGCGCATCGAAGTTGCGCAGCCGGCGGCTGGCGGCAATGCCGGTGACCGGCCGGTTGCAGATCAGCGGCACGCGCTGCTCCGACACCCCGCCGTGCGAGCGCAGCGGCACTTCCAGTGCCGACAGGTCATGCCGGCTGGCCGAGGTGCCGATGACCGTGCTCTGCTCGCTGACCACCACGATGTCGCCGATGCGGTCGGGCGGCAGCTCGAAGCGCGCGGCCGCGTCCTTGCGCGAGAGCACCAGCTCCATGCCCGGCAGGCGCTGGATGCGCTCGATCCAGCCCGGCACGCGGGCCTCGTCGGGGGCGTACACGGTGGCAAACGAGCCCAGCGCACCGTGGTGCACCACGTACGGGTCGGTGATCGGCAGGATCACGCGGGCCTGGTCCTTGCCATACCAGTCGTCGAGCACGTCCTGCAGGTAGATGACCTTGGGGGCGCCGTCGGCGTCGTGCTTGTCGTTCATGCCGTGGTCGGCCGTGAGCACGATGGTGGCGCCCAGCGCATCGAGCTGCGCGAGGTAGCCGTCCATCATGGCGTAGAAGGCGTTGGCCGCGGGGCTGCCGGGGGCGGCCTTGTGCTGCACGTAGTCGGTGGTCGACAGGTACATCAGGTCGGGGCGGCGCGATTCCATCAGCTTCACGCCGGCGGCGAAGACGAACTCCGAGAGCTCCGCGCTGTACACCGAGGGCACGGGCATGCCGACCATCTCGACCACGCCGTCGATGCCGTTCTCCTCGATGGTGGCCTGGTCGGCCTTCTCGGACGAGAAGCAGATGCCCTTCATGCGGTGGCCCAGCAGCTTGCGCAGCTTGTCCTTGGCGGTGACCACCGCGAGCGAGGCGCCTGCATCGGCGAAGGCTGCGAGCACGGTGCCCGCGCGCAGGTACTTGGGGTCGTTCATCATGACTTCCTGGCCGAGTTCGCGGTCGAAGAAGTAGTTGCCGCAGATGCCGTGCACGGCCGGCGGGGCGCCGGTGACGATGGACAGGTTGTTCGGGTTGGTGAAGGAGGGCACCACGCAGTCGGCCAGCAGGTCGGCTCCGGTCTTGCGCATGCGCTCGATGCAGGGGGCTACGCCGGCTGCGATGGCCGCGTCCAGGTACGCAGGCTCGCAGCCATCGACGCACACCACCACGACGGGGCGGCTCATCCAGCGGTAGCTGCGGGCATTGACTTCGAGTGTCTCCGGTGTCATTTCAGACTTCCTTTTGGGGTGGGTTGTTCGATGCGGTCGCCGCGTCGGAATCGGCGCGGCCGAAGGCCTTGTGCATGCGCGCGCGGCTGCCCGCGACGTGCTGGCGCAGCGCGCGCCCTGCCGTGTCGGGGTCGCCGCTGGCAATGGCGTCGACGATGTCGCGGTGCTCGTCGGCCGACACGCGCAGGCCGCCGCCGCTGTCGAGCGCACGCATTCTGAAAAGGTGCAGCTCCTTGACCAGGCGCTTGTAGGTTTCGGTGAGCTTCTTGCTGCCGGCCGTGTCGAGCAGGATCTCGTGGAACTGCAGGTTGAGCTGCGCGTATTGCTCCACGTCCTGCGCCTGGGCTGCCGAGCGCATTGCATCGAGCATGGCGCGCAGGCGCTCGACCGCGTCGGGCTTGATGGCGAGCGCCACGCGCCGGCCGATGATTTCTTCCAGCGCCTCGCGCAGTTCGTAGATTTCGTCGGCTTCCTCGAACGCAATCTCGCGCACGAAGACGCCACGGTTCTTTTCGTTGCGCACGAGGCCGGCCTCTTCCAGCGCACGCAACGCCTCGCGGATAGGGCCGCGGCTGGTGTTGAAGCGCTGCGAGAGTTCGCTCTCGTTGATGCGGCTGCCCACGGGGAGCTCGCCCGTCATGATCAAACGCTCGATTTCTTCCTGCATCAGCATCGGCAGCGAGCTGGACTGGAGAAACGCGAGGGCGGCGGAGTGATTGGTGGTGACCATGGGGCGTATTTTCCCCGAGGATTGAAAACTGTCAACAATTTTTTATTGACAGTCTTCAATCAGCAATCTACATTGCGTTCACCGGACCTTGGAACGCCACGCGCCGGAGCCCGCCACTCACTCACCCCCTGTGACAGCAAGCCACTTCAGGAGAAACAGATGACGATGAAACAAAGCACGCGCCGTCTCACCGCGGCCCTGTGCGTTGCGGCGCTAGGCCTCATGGCCGGCGGCGCCGCCTGGGCGCAGAAGACTCCGCTCCTGGTCTACACGGCGCTCGAGACCGACGCCATGAAGCTCTACAAGGACGCCTTCGAAAAAGCCAACCCCGACATCGAAGTGAAGTGGGTGCGCGACTCCACCGGCATCGTCACCGCCAAGCTGCTGGCCGAAAAAGCCAACCCGCAGGCCGACGTGGTGGCCGGCCTGGCCGCCAGCAGCCTCGCGCTGCTGCAGCAGGAAGGCATGCTCCTGCCCTACGAGCCCAAGGGCTTCAAGGACCTGAACCCCGCCTATTCCGACAGCGCCCGCCCGCCGGCCTGGGTCGGCATGGACGTCTGGGCCGCAACCATCTGCTTCAACCGCGTCGAGGCCCAGAAGCTCGGCCTGCCCAAGCCCGAGAGCTGGAAGGACCTGGCCAAGCCTGTCTACAAGGGCACCATCTCGATGCCGCACCCGGCCTCCAGCGGCACCGGTTATCTCGACGTGTCGTCATGGCTGCAGAACATGGGCGACGCCGAAGGCTGGAAGTACATGGACGCGCTGCACCAGAACATCGCCCAGTACGTGCACTCGGGCTCCAAGCCCTGCAAGCAGGCTGGAGCGGGTGAGTTCCCCATCGGCATCTCGTTCGAGTTCCGCGCGCACCAGGTCAAGAAGTCGGGCGCGCCGGTCGACCTGATCTTTCCGAAGGAAGGCCTGGGCTGGGACATCGAGGCCACCAGCATCATGAAGACGAGCAAGAAGACGGAACAGGCCAAGCGCTTCGCCGACTGGATGGCCAGCAAGGAGGCCAACCAGATCACCTCCACATGGTGGGCGGTGGTGGCCTACCCCGGCGTGGCCTCGAAGCTCGAAGGCATTCCGGACAACTACGAAAAGCTGCTCGCCAAGAACGACATCAACTGGGCAGCGAAGAACCGCGAGCGCATCCTGGCGGAATGGAGCAAGCGCTACGAAGGCAAGGCTGAACCCAAGTAGGCCCGACGGCATTCCCGACGACTTTCAATCCGCGGGCGCTGCCGCAGTGGTGACGCCCGCCAACGACGAGTGCGAAAAATGGATATGACCGACACCAAGTTCATTGCCAGCCCGGTGCCTGCTAGCGCTCCTGCAGCGCTCGAGATCGTCGGCGTTCGCAAGGACTTCGAATCCTTCAGTGCGCTGCGCGACGTGCACCTGCGCGTGAACCCGGGCGAGATGCTGTGCTTTCTGGGCCCCTCGGGCTGCGGCAAGACCACGCTGCTGCGCATCATCGCGGGGCTGGAAACGCAGACCGCCGGGCAGATCCTGCAGAACGGCAAGGACGTCTCGTGGCTGCCGCCGGACCGGCGCGACTACGGCATCGTGTTCCAGTCGTATGCGCTCTTTCCCAACCTGTCGATTGCCGAGAACATCGGCTACGGGCTGGTCAACAGTCGCGCCAAACGGGGTGAGATCAAGGTGCGAGTCGAAGAGCTGCTGAAGCTCGTCGGCCTGCCGACCTCGGGCAGCAAATACCCGAGCCAGCTTTCGGGCGGCCAGCAGCAACGCGTGGCACTGGCCCGCGCGCTCGCCACGCGCCCCGGCCTGCTGCTGCTCGATGAGCCGCTGTCGGCGCTCGATGCGCTGGAGCGCATTCGCCTGCGCGGCGAAATCCGCCGGCTGCAGAAGCAGGTCGGCATCACGACCATCATGGTCACGCATGACCAGGAAGAGGCGCTGTCGATGGCCGACCGCATCGTGGTCATGAACCACGGCGTGATCGAGCAGGTCGGCACGCCGATGGAAGTCTACGAACAGCCGGCCACGCCCTTCGTTGCAGATTTCGTCGGCAAGGTCAACGTGCTGCGCGCGGTGGCGCTGGGCAACCATCGCTTCAAGGTGGGCGACATGGAACTGCAGTGCGATGCCTGCGACGGTGCCTTCGAGCCCGGCGAAGCCGTCAACCTCTACCTGCGCCCCGAAGACCGTGCGGTCGAGCACCTGGGCGACGACACGGCCAACCGCCTGCAGGCGCTGGTCACCAAGGTCGAATTCCTCGGCGGCCTGTGCATCGCCGAAGTGACGGCCGATGCGCTGCACGGACAAACGCTCGGCCTGCACTTCTCGCTCAACCAGCTGCACGACCTCGACATCCGCGAAGGCAACACCATCGACATCGCGCTGCGCGCCAACCGCATCCGCGCCTTCTCTGCACGCAGCCTGAAGCCATGAACACGCTGGCACACCCTCGCCCTTCGTTCGCCGCGCGACCGGCCATGCGCTGGAGCCGCGACGAGACCATTGCCCGGGTCATCCTGTTCGTGGTGATGGCGATGCTCTTCGTGTTCCTGATCGCACCGCTGGCGACCATCCTGGCCCATGCGGTGCAGGACAAGGACGGCCGCTTCGTCGGCCTCGCCCACTTCATCACCTACTTCCAGACGCCGAGCCTGCTGCGCGCGGCGTGGAATTCGGTGTGGGTCTCGGCGGCGGTGGTGATGATCTCGGTGCCCACCGCCTTCGTCTTTGCCTACGCGCTCACGCGCAGCTGCATGCCGGCGCCGCTGAAGGCGGTGTTCCGCCTCATCGCGTTGATTCCGCTGCTGGCGCCCTCGCTGCTCTCGGCCATTTCCTTCGTGCAGTGGTTCGGCAACCAGGGGGCTCTCAAGTTCCTGCTGGGCGGCGCGTCGATCTACGGCGCGCCCGGCATCATCCTGGCCGAGGTCTACAACACCTTTCCGCATGCGCTGATGATCCTGGTCACCGCACTGTCGCTCGCCGACGGCCGGCTGTACGAGGCGGCCACCGCGCTGCGCACGCGGCCGTCGCGCCAGTTCATGACCATCACGCTACCCTCGTGCAAGTACGGCCTCATCAGCGCGGCGACCGTGGTCTTCACCTACGTGGTGAGCGACTTCGGCGCGCCCAAGGTGATCGGCGGCAACTTCAACGTGCTGTCGGTCGATGTGTTCAAGCAGGTGGTCGGGCAGCACAACTTCTCCATCGGCGCGGTGGTGGGCATGCTGCTGTTGCTTCCCTCGATCATTTCCTTCGTGATCGACTACGTGGTGCGGCGCAAGCTGAAGGCGCAGCTCACGGCCCGCTCGGTGCCCTACAGCCCCAAGCGCCGCAAGCTCGCCGATCCGCTGCTGATGCTGTTCTGCGCGGCCGTGTGCGGGCTGCTGCTGGCCACCATCGGCATGGCGATCTACACCTCGCTGATCTCGCTGTGGCCCTACGACCTTTCGCTCACGCTCAAGCACTACCACTTCGTGCTGGTCGAAAGCGACATGGCCGCGGCCTACGGCAACAGCCTGATCGTTGCCATGGCCACCGCCGTGGCCGGCTCGCTGATCGTCTTCGTGGGCGCCTACCTGATCGAGAAGACGCGCAACCTCGGCCTGATGCGCAAGGGCATGCATCTGATGGCGGTGCTGTCGATGGCGGTGCCGGGCCTTGTGCTCGGGCTGGGCTACGTGATGTTCTTCAACCATCCGGCCAACCCGCTGAACTTTCTCTACCAGACGATGGCGATCCTGATCATCTCGATGGTGGTGCACTACTACACCTCGAGCCATCTCACGGCCGTGACGGCGCTCAAGCAGATCGACAACGAGTTCGAAGCCGTGTCGGCCTCGCTCAAGGTGCCGTTCTTCAAGACCTTCCTGCGCGTGACGGTGCCGGTGTGCCTGCCGGCGATCCTGGACATCGGGCGCTACTTCTTCGTGGTGTCGATGGCCAGCCTGTCGTGCGCCATCTTTCTCTACACGCCGGAGACCATCCTGGCCTCGGTCGCGATCATGCATCTTGACGACGCCGGCGACATCGGCCCGGCCGCGGCGCTGGCCAGCCTGATCGTCGTCACCTCGACCATCGTGTGCATCGCCTACTCGCTGCTGACGCGCGTGCTGCTGTCGCGCACGCAGGCCTGGCGCAACCTGAGCCGCGGTTGAACGGCGGCCCCTCTGTCTTCCCCTTCCTCTCATTCCTTTCCCTGCCTGGAGACATCATGAGTCAAGCCCCCTACCCCATTCTTCTCACGCCCGGCCCTCTGACCACTTCGGACCGCACGCGGCAGGCGATGCTGCGCGACTGGGGATCGTGGGACGCCGACTTCAACCAGATCACCGCGCGCATCCGCAAGCATGTGCTGGAGATCGTGCACGGCACCGGCACGCACGAATGCGTGCCGCTGCAGGGCAGCGGAACCTTCTCGGTGGAAGCTGCCATCGGCACCGTCGTGCCGCGCGACGGCCACGTGCTGGTGCCGAGCAATGGCGCGTACTGCCAGCGGCTCGCCAAGATCTGCAAGGTGCTCGGCCGCAAGCTGACCACCATCGACTACACGGAAGAAAAGCAGGTCTCGCCGGCCGACGTTGACCGGGCGCTCGCGGCCGACCCAGGCATCACCCACGTCGCGGTGGTGCACTGCGAAACCGGCGCCGGCGTGCTCAACCCCCTGCACGAGATCGCGGTGGTCGTCGCCAGGCACGGCCGCGGGCTGATCATCGACGCCATGAGCTCCTTCGGCGCGCTGGAGATCGATGCGCGCAAGACGCCCTTCGATGCGGTCGTCGCCGCTTCGGGCAAATGCCTCGAAGGCGTGCCGGGCATGGGTTTCGTCGTCATCAAGCGCAGCACGCTCGAGAAGTGCGAAGGCAACTGCCACTCGCTGAGCATGGACCTGTACGACCAGTGGGTGTACATGGAGAAGACCACGCAGTGGCGCTTCACGCCGCCTACGCACGTGGTCGCCGCGCTCGACACCGCCATCGCGCAGTACATCGAGGAAGGCGGCCTTGCGGCGCGCGGCGGGCGCTATGCGCGCAACTGCAAGGCGCTGATCGAAGGCCTGGCTTCGCTGGGCATCCGCAGCTTCCTGGAGTCCGCCATCCAGGCGCCGATCATCGTCACCTTCCACGCGCCCGACGATGCCAACTACGACTTCAAGACCTTCTACCAGGAGGTGAAGAAGCGCGGCTACATCCTCTACCCCGGCAAGCTCACGCAGGTGGAGACCTTCCGCGTCGGCTGCATGGGCCACTTCGGCGAGGCGGGCATTCCGGGCGCCGTGGCCGCCATCGGCGAGACGCTCAAGGCCATGGGCATCAGCCGCGTCACCGCACCCGTTGCCGCCTGAAGGCATGGCAATGGGCGACGAAACGCCACGCCGCTACATCCTCACCCTCACCTGCCCGGACCGCACGGGCATCGTGGCGGGCGTGGGCAGCTTCATCGCAAGCCACGGCGGCCTGATCACCCAGGCCGCACAGCACGGTGACGCGCTGCACAACCGCTTCTACATGCGGGTGGAGATCCAGGCCGACACGCTGCCCTTCTACCTGGACGAACTGCGCGAACGCTTCACGCCGGTCGCCAAGCAGTTCGACATGGAGTGGAGCGTTTCCGACAGCTCGGTGAAGAAACGCATGCTGGTGCTGGTGAGCAAGCTCGACCACTGCCTGAACGACCTGCTGCACCGCTGGCGCAACAAGGACTTGCACTGCGAAATTCCGTGCGTGATCTCCAATCACAACGACCTGCGATCCTTCGTCGAGTGGCACGGCATCCCGTTCTTCCACGTGCCGGTGACGCCCGACACCAAGACGCAGGCCTACGCCGAAGTGGAGCGGCTGTTCCGCGAGTTCAGCGGCGACTTCATGGTGCTCGCACGCTACATGCAGGTGCTGTCGGACGACATGACCCAGCGCCTGCGCAACCGCATCATCAATATCCACCACAGCTTCCTGCCGGCCTTCGTCGGCGGCAAGCCCTACCACCAGGCCTTCGAGCGCGGCGTGAAGATGACCGGCGCAACCAGCCACTACGTGACGGCCGAGCTCGACGCCGGCCCGATCATCGACCAGGGCGTGATCGACATCGACCACGGCAACTCGATCGAGGAGATGGTGCGGCTCGGCAAGGACATCGAAAAGAGCGTGCTGTCGCGCAGCGTGCGCCTCCACCTGGAAGACCGGATCCTGGTCCATCGCAACAAGACGGTGGTCTTCAAGTAACCCTCCCTCAATCAACGAGTCCTCCGACACATCATGGCGACGCCACTTCCCTCCCATGCGCAGGTCGTCATTGCGGGCGGCGGCATTGCCGGCTGCAGCGCGGCCTACCACCTCACCCAGCTCGGCTGCACCGACGTGATCGTGCTCGAACAAGGCCAGCTCACCTGCGGCACGACCTGGCATGCCGCCGGGCTGGTCGGCCAGCTGCGCGCGAACCGCAGCATGACGAAGATGAGCCGCTACGGCATCGACCTGTATGCCTCGCTCGAAGCCGAGACGGGCCTGGCCACCGGCTGGAAACAGTGCGGCAGCATCACGGTCGCCCGAACGCCCGAGCGCATGACGCTTCTGCGACGGACCATCGCCACGGCCCGCAGCTTCGGCATCGAGGCCGAGTTCATCACGCCGGCCGAAGCGCTGGAGTTGTGGCCGCTGATGCGCATCGACGATCTCGTGGGCGCAGTCTGGCTGCCCGGCGACGGCAAGGCGAACCCGACCGACCTCACGCAATCGCTGGCCAAGGGCGCGCGCAACCGCGGAGCGAAAATTTTCGAGGGCGTGCAGATCACCGGCACGATCATCGAGAACGGCCGCATCGTCGGCGTCGAGACCAGCCAGGGCACGGTGCGCTGCGAGAGCTTTCTCAACTGCGCCGGCCAATGGGCGCGCGAGCTGGGCAAGATGTCGGGCGTCAACATTCCGCTGCATTCGGCCGAGCACTTCTACCTGGTCACCAAGGAGATCGAAGGCGTCCACCGGGACCTGCCGGTGCTGCGCGACCCCGACGGCTACATCTACTACAAGGAAGAAGTCGGCGGCCTGGTGATGGGCGGCTTCGAGCCGGTGGCCAAGCCCTGGGGCATGGACGGCATCCCGCCGAAGTTCGAGTTCCAGCTGCTGCCGGACGACATGGACCAGTTCCAGATCCTGCTCGACGAAGCGGTGCACCGCACGCCGGCGCTGGAGACCACCGAGATCAAGCTGTTCCTGAACGGCCCCGAGAGCTTCACGCCGGACGGCAACTTCATCCTCGGCGAAGCGCCCGAAGTGCGCGGCTATTTCGTGGCCGCCGGCTTCAACTCGGCCGGCATCGCCAACGCGGGCGGCGCGGGCAAGCTGATCGCCGAATGGATCGTCGGCGGTGCCGCGCCGGCCGATCTGCTCGACGTGGACATCCGCCGCTTCGCGCCCTTCAACAGCAACAGGCGCTGGCTGAAGGACCGCACGGTGGAAGCGCTCGGGCTGCACTACGCAATGCGCTGGCCGCGCCACGAGCTGGAGTCCGGACGACCGCTGTGCCGCTCGCCGCTGTACGACCGGCTCAAGGCCAAGGGCGCCGCCTTCGGCAGCAAGCTGGGATGGGAGCGCGCGAGCTGGTTCGCATTGCCGGGGCACGAGGCGCACGCCCGCTACGGCTTCGGCCGCCCCGACTGGCTGGATGCCTGCATCGAAGAGCAGATGGCGGTGCGGCGAGACGTGGTTGTCTTCGACCAGACCTCGTTCGGCAAGCTCATGGTGCAGGGCCGCGACGCCGAGCTGCTGCTGCAGCGCCTGTGCGCCAACGATGTGGCGATCCGGCCTGCAAGCATGGTCTACACCGCGCTGCTCAACGAACGCGGCGGCTTCGAGAGCGACCTCACGGTGATGCGGCTGGCGGCAGACTGCTTCCTGATCATCACCGGCTCCGCTCAGCCCTGCCGCGACATCGGCCACATCAGGCGCCACATGCATGCGCACGAGCATGTGACGGTGACGGACGTGACCTCCAGCTACTGCACCCTCACGGTGACCGGCCCGAAGGCGCAGCAGCTGCTGTCCCGGGTCACGCCACAGGACCTGGGCAAGGAGGCGTTTCCACAATCGGCAGTGATCGAGATCGACGTCGGCTACGCGCGCGCACTCGCGGCCAAGGTCTCGTACGTCGGCGGTCCGGGATGGGAGCTGTACATCCCGACTGAGATGGCGGTGCATGTGTACGACACGCTGTTCGACGCGGGCACCGACCTGGGCCTTCGCGACGGCGGCTACTACACGATCGACGCCTTGCGCATCGAGGCCGGGCGCCGGGCCTTCGGTCTCGAACTTGGTCCGGACGAAAACCCGTTCGAGGCGGGCCTGGAATTCGCGGTCCAGCTGGACAAGCCGGTTGCCTTCATCGGACAGGCCGCGCTCGCGAAGATCACACCCGAACGGCTCTCCAAGCGGCTGATGATGTTCACGCTGGACGACCCGCAGGCCTTCGCATGGGGTGGCGAACCGATCCTGCGCAACGGCAAGGCCGTCGGCGAGCTGACCTCCACGGCTTACAGCGCGGTACTGGAGCGGATGGTGGTGATGGGCTACGCACGCAGCGCCGAACCACTGACGAGGGAAGAGGCAATGCACGGCGAGTACGAAATCGACATCGCCGGCCAGCGCTTTGCAGCCACGCCGCAATCGCGGCCGCCTTACCCTTCGCTCATCAAGGCTGCGCTCGAACGGCGCGGATAGCTGAAACCAGCCTGACGCCCGCTGAAGGCGGCGCAACCCCAGGGCCTATCCGCTGGCCTTGACGGCCTCCACCAGATGCCGCACGAAGGCTTTCGCGGCATCGGGCAGCGAGCGGCCCGCCATGGTCTCTATCTCCAGGTGCCGTTCGTTCATTTCGCGGTCTTTCACGGGGAGGGCGACCAGCGCCTTGCTCTGCAGCAGCGTGCGTATCGACAGCGGGCCGTAGAAGGCGATGCTGCCGCCGCCGGCCGCTGCAAAGCTCAGTAGCGCATTCGCGTGGTTGCTGGACATGGCCTGTGAATAGCGCAGCCCCTGCCGGGCGCAGCTTGCGTCGAGCAGGCGGCGTATGGAGCTGTCTTCCTGCGGCAGCCCCAGCGGATACGCGACCACCTGGCGCAGCGACAGCTGCCGTTGCTGCGCCAATGGGTGGTCCCTGGCCATCACGGCGAGGATGGGGCTGGGGTACCGCAGCTGGATCTCGATGCCGGGCTCGGGCGCAGCGCTCAGGGTGATGCCTACGTCGGCCTCGCCGTCGCGCACCTGGCTCGAAATATCGGTGGGCGAGCAGACCTCCAGGTGAAAGCGGATGCCCTCGTGCTTGCGGCGGAAGGCCGCGATCAGCCTGGGAATGAAGTCGAAGGCAAAGCCCTCGGTGCTCGCCACGCGCACATGGCCGCTGCGCAGGCCGCGCAGGCCGGCGATGTCGTTCGTGACCCGCTCGATGTCTTGTTGCGCCCGCTTGGCGTGTGCCGCCAGCAGCTCGCCCGCGGCATTGGGCACCATGCCGCGCGCATGGCGCTCGAACAGCAGGGTGTCGAGTTCGCGCTCCAGCCGCGCCACCTGCCGGCTCACCGCCGAGGGCGCCACGTTGAGCTTGAGCGCTGCCTCCTTCACGGAGCCGGTTTTCACGACCTCGAGAAAGTAGCGCACCGCGGTCTCCTGCAAGGCACGAAGCTGCATGAATTTCTCCTGTGGCATGGCCCGAAACGGATTGCGTGGATTGCCGATTCGGCAACGCAGAATTCTAAACATTGCGCTTGTGACACCGGCATGACGCTCCTAGGATGAACCCGCCCTCTCCCGATCCCCATCGAAATCCCCCGTCGAAATCCAGGAGTTCCCGATGAACCGTCTCCCGCTCATGGCGCGCATGGCACTGGTATGTGGCCTCGCACTTGGCGCCCTGCCGCTGACCGCGCCCGCCGCCGCGGCGGACTTTCCCTCGCGCCCGATCACGCTGGTCATTCCGTTCCCGCCGGGCGGGGCGACGGACGTCAACGGGCGCGTGATCGCGCAACGTCTGGGCAAGGAGCTCGGCCAGCCCGTCATCATCGAGAACCGCGCGGGCGCCGGCACGGTGGTCGGCGCAAGCTATGTGTCGAAGGCCGCGCCCGACGGCTACACGCTGCTGATCAGCTCGGGCTCGACGTTCACCGTCAACCCCGCGATCCGCGCCACCCTGCCCTACGACCCGGTGAAGAGCTTCGACCCCATCGGCATCGCGGGTCGCGTCGCGCTGATCCTGCTGGCGAACAGCGAGGTGCCTGTGCAGACGGTGAAGCAGTTCGTCGATTACGTGAAGGCCTCGCCGGGCAAGTATTCGTACGGCTCCTTCGGCACCGGCACCACCGCGCAGTTCGCCGGTGAAACCATGCTGCATGCCACTGGCCTGAAGATGACGCACATCCCCTACAAGGGCAGCGCGCCCGCAATGACCGACCTGATGGGAGGCCAGATTCCGTTCAGCATCGACACGGTGAGCGCGGCGATCCCGCAGCTCAAGAGCGGAAAGATCAAGGCCATTGCGCTGACGACTGCGAAGCGCTCCGCCCTGCTGCCCGACGTGCCCACCTTCGCCGAGAGCGGTTATGCCAGCGTCGACATGGACTCGTGGCTGATGATCGCCGTCCCGAAGGGCGTGCCCGTCGACGTGAAGGCCAAGCTTGAGAAGGCGCTGGCCGCGACCATCGCCGACCCCGAAACGCGTACCAAGCTGCTGGGCCAGGGGCTGGAGCCGGCGTTCAGCAGCAGTACCGCGTCGAGTGAGCTGATCAACCGCGAACTGCCCTTGATGCGTGCCGTTGCGGCTCGCGCAAACATCACAGCCGACTGATGAACCCGACGAACAACACATCCCGCGACACCAGCACCGAGCTCGTCGAAAAATCCGCCGTCGAACTGCGCCGCCTCATCGGCAGCAAGGCCATCTCGCCCGTCGAGCTCCTTGAAGCATGCATCTCGCGCATCGAGCGCGTGAATCCCTTCGTCAACGCGGTGACCGCAACCTGTTTCGAGCGCGCGCGCAACGAAGCCATGGTGGCCGAAAGCGCCGTGATGCGCGGCGATGCGCTCGGCCTGCTGCACGGCCTTCCGCTGGGCGTGAAAGACCTGGAGCCCACCGAAGGCCTGCTCACGACCTGGGGCTCGGCGATCTACCGCGACCACGTGCCCACGGAAGACATCGAGCTGGTGGCCCGCCTGCGCCGCGCGGGCGCCATCGTGGCGGGCAAGACCAACGTGCCCGAGATGGGCGCGGGCGCCAACTCGCGCAACGACGTGTGGGGCGCCACGGGCAACCCCTTCAATCCGAACCTGAATGCCGGCGGCTCCTCGGGCGGCTCGGCGGCTGCGCTGGCCTGCGACATGCTGCCCGTGTGCACCGGCTCCGACACCGGCGGGTCGCTCCGCATTCCGGCGGCCAAGTGCGGCGTGGTGGGCTTCCGGCCGTCGCCGGGCATCGTGCCCAGCGTGCGCAAGCCATTGGGCTGGACGCCCATTTCGGTCGTCGGCCCCATGGGCCGGACGGTGGAAGACGCCTGCCTGCAGATGGCGGCATCCGCCGGCATGCACGCGGGCGACCCGCTGAGCTATCCGCTCGACCCGATGTCTTTTCTGGCGCCCGCGCAGGTCGACCTGGCCGGCCTGCGCGTGGCGTGGACCGAAGACTTCGGCACCTGCGCAGTGGACGACGGCATCCGCGCCACCTTCCGGCAGAAGATCGAAGCCATGCGGCACCTGTTCCGCCGCTGCGACAAGGTCGAGTTCGACATGGGCGAGGCGCACCGCTGCTTCGACGTGCTGCGTGCCGAAGCCTTCGTGGCAGGCATGCAGGCGGCCTACGAGCGCGACCCCGCCAGCCTGGGACCCAACCCGCGCGCGAACTACGAGATGGGCGCTCGCATGAGCCTGCTCGACAGCGCCTGGGCGCAGGCCGAGCAGACGCGGCTCATCAAGCGCTTTCAGACGACCTTCGCCGACTACGACCTGGTGCTGTCGCCCACCACGCCGGTGTCGCCCTTTCCGTGGACGCAGCTGTATGCCGGCCACATCAACGGAGAGCAGCAGGCCAACTACTACCGCTGGCTGGCGCTGACCTACGTGGTCACGCTGACCACGCACCCGGCCATTTCGCTGCCCTGCGGTCTCGACCATGCGGGCATGCCCTTCGGGCTGCAGGTGGTGGGCGGCTTTCGCGCCGACCACCAGGTGCTGGGCGCAGCGCGGGCGATGGAAGAAGCCTTCTCGGCCCACGCGCCGCTGCGCCGCCCGCGGCCCGACCTGGCCTCGTTGCGCATGGCCGAACCCGCGCTGACTTCGATCGTCAAGACGCCGCCGGTCTTCGACCGTCGCGGTACGAGGGCTGCCGCGGCGTCTGCCGTCTGAGGGAGCCGAGTCGCCAAGGCGCGGGGGAAGCCTTGCCATGTCGCACGCGGGTGCGTCAAATGCCGGGCATCTTCACTCACAGCCTCAGGAGAACCATGGCCATCGACACCCTCGCCACCTGGCACCGGCTCGTCAAGGAACGCGACGTGGCGGGGCTCGACGCCCTGCTGGACGACGAGGCCGTCTTCCACTCGCCGGTGGTGCACAAGCCCCAGGTCGGGAAAGCCATCACGCAGAAGTACCTGGCCGCGGCGTTCCAGGTCTTCTTCAACGAGAGCTTCCGCTATGTGCGCGAGCTCCGGTCCGCGAACGACGCCGTGCTCGAATTCGCGCTGGAGCTGGACGGCATCCAGATCAACGGCGTCGACATGATGAAGTGGAACGACGCAGGCAGGATCACCGAGTTCAAGGTGATGCTGCGCCCCCTGAAGGCGGTGAACCTCATTCACCAGAAGATGGCGGCGCAGCTCCAGGCGGCGCAATCCTAGTCAGTCGGCGACCACCTGCAGGCTGCCCTGCACGCTGTACGCCCGCACGCACATGCGGGTCAGCTGCACGAGAAAGCGGAACACGGTCGGCTCGCACAGGCAGTCCGGCGTGATCGCCATGATGTCCTTGCGGAACTCCATCAGCCGGTCGCCGGACATCGCCATTTCGGCGGAGGCGCCGTAGTAGTTCTTCCAGAAGTCCTGCAGCAGGCCGCGCTTGACTTCGTCGATCACGAGCGTGTAGCCGCGCTCCCAGACCTCTTCGTCCATGGGCAGGCAGTCGACGCCGGGATCCTCCGGGCGGGCACCTGGGGGCACCAGGAACACGCGCCGCATGGCGACTCTTTCAACGGCGGTTTGCGAGTGCATCGCCGGACTCCGGAACTTCAGCGGTGATGGCTGCCTCAGCGGCATGGGGTATTGCAACATGGCGTGGCTTTCTCATGGTCGTCATCCTCGGCGGAGGCGCACGTTGTGTGACAGGCTTGGAATTTCAGGCCGCGAGCAGTCGCAGGCGGCTCGCGTTGGAATGGGCCAGGCTCTCCGGCTGGTCCCAGGTACCGTCTGCGTTCAGCGTGGTGGTCAACGCGTAGACGCCTGCCGGGAATGGCAGCTCCAGCGGGTTGTTGACCGTGCTGACGTCGATCACGCCGCCTTCCTCGTAGTCACCGTAGGCGATGAAGTACTTGGGCCGCGGCGAGAAGGCCAGGTTCTGGTTGGGGCGCGCCTGCGCCGCATACACCGTGCTGCCCCCCATGGTCACGCCCACAGCGGCCGCGGACCTCATCGGGATGCTGGGCGATTCGGCGAGATAGAAGCGGGATTGGTCGGGCCCCTGGGTGGGGTTCACGAACCGGTAGGCGCCGTTGTAGTCCAGCGTGATCTTGTTGTTCAGGCCGCTGGGGTCGTAGGTTTCAGTGGCGATGAACTGGATGCCGGGCTGCAGCTCGCCCGTCTCGGCCCAGGAGAAGCCGGTGTCGATGCTCCACTGGAACTTGACGCGCGAAGTCGGGCTCGGGTTCGAGAACCTGGCGAACCAGGCCAGCGACAGGGCATTCGGCGCCCATTGCGTCGGGTCGTTCTGGAACACCATGAAATAAGCCGAATGGCTCGCATGGTTGTTGACCGTGACGGAATAGATCATTCCCATGACAACTTCCCGGAAGTGGTTGATCAGCCAGTTCATGCCGCGACGGCGGCACCGAACTTGACGTCACTCTAGGGAGCGCAGGGGTCGAATGGAATTACAGACGATTACACAGGCTGTGCACCGCCCTGGATCTCGAAGGGATAGTTGCCCAGCCGCACGGTCCCGCGACGCCGCTCGACCAGCGGCGGCTCGGCCAGATGGGGCGGCAATGCATTGAGGATCTGGTGCTTGGCGCGAAAGATCTGGATGTTCACGTAGGAGGGCTCCACGCCCAGCATGCGCGACAGTTCGTCCAGCCCGATCCAGCCCTGGCTCTGCGGCGCGATTCCTCTTTGCGCGTCTTTCTGGCGCACGCGCGCGAGCGTGACGAGGGTGTAGTGATGGATGCGTTCGCCGAGCGATACCGACTTGCCTTCCGCCACCAGGCTCAGGCTCGTGTGCTCCTCGTTCTGGCTGACGTTGAAGTGCAGCGCGACATCCGCAGATGCCGAGTCCGGCGCCGACGGCGTGATCGGGTTCTCGGAAGTGAACGCGAGGTCGTCGCACAGCACGAACTCCCACTTGCGAACCGCGGTGCGGACCATGGCACCGTCGCTCAGGGGCTCGATGCCGTCGATGTGCTCGAGCATCCATCTGCCGTCCTGGAAATACACGTTCACTTCGGGCTGGTGCTCGTCCGGCAGCAGGTTCTCGCGCAGGCCCAGCGCCAGCGGGGCAACGCCTCCATCGACAGGGAAAAGGCAGGTGACCGGCGGTGCCAGGTCGACCACGGTCCAGGCCGTTTCATCGCCCACGCCCATGCGGACTTCGGCGCCCACGGGCAAGGCAGTCCATCGGCCGCTGGGCAGCCGCTCGCCGTTCACGGTGGTGCCGTTGCGGCTCTGGTCGACGATTTCCCATGTGTGCCTGTTCCATCGCACCATCGCATGGACCTGCGACACGTCCGCTGCCTTCAGCACCGTCTGGCACGCCGAGGCGCGGCGGCCGAAGGCGTGCACGGGTCGCAGCATGATGGCGCGCTCGTCGAGCTTGTTCCTGAAAATGGCCATCGGCTTTCCCTTTTCTCCTTCTCTTGAAATCGGACCGTATCAGACGTACAGCGCCTGCGGATTCAGGTCGCTTTCGCACACCGGAGTGTCGCGCCATCCCATGGCGACTGGAACGCGGTACAGGCGCGGATTGCCCAGCTCCGGCCAGATGTGGCACAGCCCCGGCACGACCACCTTCACAGTGTGCAGGGGAATGTCGGGGCGCGTGTGGTCCAGGACGATGGTTTCCAGGCCGAGCGCAGCGGCAATGGCAACGCAGCGCCGGATCTCCTCTGCGATGTCCGTGCGCGCGGCTGGCGCCGGCACTACGTTGCCCGCGCCCGACGGCATGAGAAAGCGCGGCGGGCCTTCTTCCCCGGCGGCACGCTGCATCGCGAAGGCCTTGCCGGCCGCGATCAACTGGCTCATTTCGGTGAGCGCACGCTCGCAGGCCAGCGCACGGTCGGGGCTGCAGCCGAAGCCGATGGCCCACGCGCCCGTCTGCAGATGCCGGCCGATGGCAACCGCCACCGGAATGCCGAAATCGTGGGTGATGTCGAGCACCCAGCTCTCCCATTGCGGGCCGCAGGTGCGTTCGACGCGCTGGCGGATTTCGTCGGACAGGCCGCCGAGGTCGATGGCCGGCCTGGGAACTTCACCGTACCACCAGATGGCGGCGGCATCGCGCTCCACCAGTTCGAGAAAGCCCTGCAGGATGGCTTCCTCGCGCGTGTTCCCGGCGGCGCAGCCGTTCGATGTCCAGCTGACGTGGCACTGGCTTTGCGCCGGCGCGTGGGCGAAGCAGAAGGCCAGCGGCAGGTAGCAGCGTTCATCGGCCGTGAGCGACCAGGCAGGCGTCCACCATGCGGGCCCGGACGACACGGACGACGCCACGGCATGCGGAGGCTTCTGCGCCGTGTCGAATCGCTCGCGCTGCCGGTCGCTGAAGAGCGCCAGCGCCTGCGGCTGGATGCAGCGCGCATCGAGGTCGGCGGCGAAGGCCACGACCGAGGCTTCGTCGCCCTGGTGGAAGGCGGCATAGCGCTCGACCGCCTCGCACAGCGCGCTGGCGCGGGACTGGTCCATCGACATGCCCTTGCCGAGGCAGATCTGGGTCAGCGCGCCGGGCAAGAGATCGTCGCCGGGCGGCGGCGTCCTGAAGATTTCGCTGCGATAGACCGTCAGCGCGCCCTCGGATTCGGCGTTCAGCGGCGCGATCTGCGCGATCACCCCGCACAGCGGGCTGACGTGCGGCGCCAGCCGCGCCACCGTGACCGAGGCCGGCACCGTGCGCCAGCCGCCATCGCGCCGGCCAATGGGTAGGCCCGGCGCCAGCACGATGCGTTCGCGTTGCCGCTGCGCGACGAGCCCCGGCGTTCCGCAATGCGGGCACTGGGGGCGGGCGGCGACGGAATGCAGCTGCGGCGAATCCAGCGTCCGCACCTGTGCGTCCGCATGCGTGGCGATCTGCTGCGCGATGGGCAGCAACTGGCCGAGACGTTCGGCGACTAGCCGGTCACCTGCCCGCACCGGCAGGCCGCTGCCCGGGGTGCCATGCCGCGCCTGCCACCATGCACGCGCCGGCCGGTTCCTCAGCCAGCGGTGCGCGAGGCAATGCCAGCAGGGGCCGGCCGTCGCCGCGCCCGGCCTGAAGAATGGGCCGGCCATGGCCTGTTCGCCGGTGGGCTTGACCAGCAGCCAGGGACGACCCGAGGCGCGCTGCTGCGCATCGATGGTGCCGAGCCGGGGGTCGAGGTAGTCGTCGCAAAAAACGAGGGTGAGGCCGGTGTCGGCGAACGCCTGCGCCCAGCCGCTTGCCGCGTCGCCGCTCACCGCGTTCGACAGCGCGATGACATCCACGTGGTCGGAGATGGCCGTGCGCACATGCACCGCCGAAAAATCGGGCACAAGGTAGGGCTCGCTGCCGTCCATCGCAACGGGTCGCACGAGCCCCTGGCGCGTCAACGCCTCGAGCGCATGCAGCATCTGTGCAAGCAGTGCGGCCGCACCTTCGGTGCGGCAATAGGTGGCGAGGCTGACGCCCTCGCGCAGCACGCGTTCGACGGCCATGACTCCCGGCGAGCCGAGCACCGACAGGTCGTTCTCGCTGGGCAGCAGCAGGCGGTCCTGCAGCACCACCGGCGGCAGGTACTTGTCGTGCCAACGGAAAACCTCGCCGAAGAAATCCGGCGCCGCCGCAGCGCTACTCATCGTCTTTCAGGCCCAGCGCGAGGCGCACGACGGCATAGGGCCAGGCCCCCGTCGTGGCCCGGAACGCCGCCTCGAACAGCCGATGCTGTTCCGAGAATTGCGCGTAGATATGGTCTTCGGACAGCACTCGCATCGCCGGATGCAGGCCTGCGATGCGGGCGCCATCCTCGAAGCCCGACACCACCGGCAACCGCATGCCGCCCACCTCCATGGGCATGCGCGCGAACACCGGATGCACGTGGTCGAGCACGACGACACATGGCGTGGCGGTGTGTTCGAAGCGGCCGGCCAACCGGCGCAGAAGCGCCTCCAGCGGCGCCTGCGGAAGATAGGGGCAGACACCCTCCAGCATCGCGAGCACGGGCCGCTCGCCGGGCAGGTCGGCGGCGTCGAACCACGCGTCGTCGAGCACCGAGCATGCGAGGTCGCTCTCGCCCTCATGACGCGCGACGTGCTGCGCCCGCAGGCTGATGGCTTCAGGCAGATCGATGTTCAGCCAGCGGGAATTCGCCGTGACGGCGGCCCCGAGGCGGCTGCGCCGGGTGCAAAGCCCCGCGCCGAGCGTGATGCACAGGCCGGCAGGGTGGGCCGCGAGGAACTCGGCCGCATAGCGGTCGAACAGTGCGGCACGCAGGACAACGCTCCTGACGAATGCCGCGTCCTTCGCGTAAGCCGACAGATCGAAAGGCAGCGACGCCGCGATGCGCCGCGCCTCGGGATCGGAAAACACCGACGCATCGGCCACGCTGCCGGAGTCGGCACGCGCGGCCAGCGTCAGCAGGAGCGTGGCCGAGGCGCCTTGCAGCGCGCCCGTGGCCTGCCCCTGTTCGGCAGCGGACTCAGCAGGTGAAGGGATAGGCCGGGCCCGTGTTGTTGTACGAGGTGAGCGCGATCGGCCGCAGCTCCACTTCCACCGGAGCAGTCGGGTAGTTGAGACGGATGCCGTTCTTGATCAACGAGTCGTTGGCGTTCTTCAGGTTCCATTCGCCCTTCGCCGCGTCCCACGTGAAGGCGGAGTTGGTCGTGAACAGGATCTTGAAGTTGAACGGGTTGTTGTAGCCCAGCCATTGGCTCAGCACGGGCGCCTTGTCGGTGTCGGGGTCGCGCGTCAGGTCGAAGAGGAACTCCGGCGATTGCCATGCGAGGGCGACCGCACGCAGCACCACGCCGCCGAACGCCAGCAGCGAACCGTCGCCGCCGCCAGGAATGCCGAGGCCGGTGGGCAGCGCGCCACCAATGAGGCCGGTCGGCGTTTCGAAGGCGGCAGCAGGGCCCATGAAGTCCGGGAACAGCTGGTAGTAAGCAGCCAGGGCCTCCGTGGCCTGCGACGACGGTGCCTGCGGCAGCACGATGACGAAGGAATCGTCAGGGCCGACCCAGCCGGACGTCAGCATCGGCTTCCATGCGGCGCGCATGTCCGGATTGGGGTCCTGGAAGAGCGAGATGTCGAGCAGCGGCCACTGCGTCGGCAGGCCGAAGTCGTCGTGCAGCATCTGCTGGATGTCCGACGCGCCGAGCAGCTTTGCGCGATAGGCGTCGTCTTGCCACGATTTGGCAATGCCGCGCAGGTAGGCAAGGCGGAATTCGAGCAATGGGTCGGCAGCTTGGCTTTGAAAGGTCATGGTGACTTCATCCTTGGTTCAAGACATGGTTCGAGAAACAGGCGCATGCACGGGCATGCGCGACGACAGTTCCGGCCGCAGGTCGGCCAGCTCCTTGAGGCGTCCAGCCACGTTGTGCCCGGCGGGTGCCAGTGCCTGCAACGCCGCCAGGGCTTCGTATTCGGTTCTGTACTTCGCGCCCTCGCGCGCGACGTTGGCGGCCTGCGAGAAGCACTCGGCCACTGCGTCGTGTTCGCCGCCCGAGGCCTGCAGGTAACGGGCCTTCTGCAGATGGAGCTCGGACCTGTAGAGCCCTTCCTTGAGCTCGTCCGCCAGGCGCAGGCACTCGTCGATCCGCTCCAGCGCCTCGCCCCAGCGGCCATTGGCGGCCAGCGTGTCGGCGGCAAAGGCGCGGTAGTAGGTCTGGCAATAGCGGCAGCCCATGCCCCACAGCGCCTGCACCCAGCCGTCGGCCTGCGCGATGTTGTCGACGTCGCCGGTGGCCCAGCAGCGGATGATTGCCGCGTAGCCTTGGAATGCCGGCAGGCCATAGCGCTCGGTGATGCCGAGCAGCTCGCCCGTGCTCACCAGCGCCCGCGCCTTGTCGTTGCGGCCCTGATGGCCAAGGCTCTGGTACAGCAGGGCCATGCTCAGCGACGGAATGTGCGACATCTCGCGAGCCCAGCGCACGGCATTGGTGGCGTCGGCGCGCGCGGCCGCGTCGTGGCCCGCGAACCAGCGCACGAGTGCGCGCCCCGTGGTCGCCCACACGCGGGTGTCGAAGCCGAAGTAGGCGGCATGGTGCGCATGCCCCTCGGGGCTGTAGCGCTCGATGCCGTCCGTCAGCGACTGCTCGGCGCGCTCGAAATAGCCGTCGGAATAGTGCGCGAGCCCGAGGTACGTTTGCGCCGCGACGAACACGCCCTCGTCCTGCTGCTGGGTGGCGTGGTCGAGCAGCCGGTTGCTCAGCTGCTGCACCTCGGCGCGATTGCTCGCGACGTGGTGGAAGGTGATCAGCGTCCACAGGTGCTGCACCTGCTTCTCGCGCGCCACGTCGTCGGAGAGCAGCTCTTGCGACAGGGCGATGCGGTCCACCACCTGCGCATGCGCCCAGCCGTACTTGTTCATCATGGCCTGCGTGACGTAGCTGTTCACGTCGAGCCGCGCCTCGCGCTGCGCGGCGCTGTCCAGGTGCGCCATCCAGCCGTCGATGTGCTGGGCATAGGCAATGGTTTCGTCGTTCAGCGAGCGGTGCTGGGTAATGAGCAGCTGCCGCACGGCCAGCGCGACGGCCTCCGCATGCTCGCCCGCATCGGCCCAGTGCTGGGCCACGCTGCCCGGCTCGCTGGCCACGCGCTGAGGCTGGCTGCTCAGCAGCGTCTGCGCGACGTTGCGGTGCTGTTGCCGGCGCTGCGCGTCGAGCATGCATTCGTAGGCGGTGTCGCGGATCAGCGCGTGGCGGAAGATGAAGGCGCCCGGCGGCCCGGCCGGGGCCACGAGCCCCGCGTCGAGCAGCACGGCCATGTCCTTGTCCATCGCTTCGGGCGACTTGCCCGAACAGGCGCACAGCAATTCGGCATCGAACTGCCGCCCGATGGTGGCTGCCAGCTGCAGCAGCCCCTTGACGGAGCCCAGCCGGTCGAAGCGGCTGACCAGAGAGTCGCGCAGCGTGACCGGAATGGCAGCCGGCTGCGCCGTGTCCTTGAAGACCCAGACGCCCTCCTGTTCCACCAGGTAGGCGTCGAGCAGCATGCGCGCCATTTCCTGGATGAACAGCGGCACGCCGTCGGTGCGCGCGACCACGTTGTCGATCACCTGCTGCGCGGCGACTCTTGGCGCCAGCGCCTGCCGGGCCAGTGCGGCGGCCTGCGCGTCTTCGAGCCGACGCACCTCGATGCACTCGGCCTGCAGCGCCGGCGGCTTCACCCATTCGGGCCGCGCGGTCAGCACCAGCAGCACGCGCTGCTGCGGCAATTGGGCAACCAGCTGCTCGACGAACTCGATGCTCGTGGGGTCGGCCCAGTGCACGTCTTCGAGCAGGAGCAGCAGCGGCGCCGCCTCGGCCATGTGCAGCAGCCACTGTGCGGTCGACTGCAGCAGCAATCCCTTCTGCATCGCGGGAGACACCTGGCTGGGTGCGCGATCGCCCAGTGGGAGAGACAGCCACGCGCAGAAGATCGGCAGTACCGCTTCGGCGTCGCAGCCGGCGGCCTGCAGGGCCTCGCGCAGCCGCTCGCGGCGGGCGTCGGGCGTGGTTGCATCCGGCGCGGCTTCGAGGCGCTGGCGCAGCAGCGTCAGGAACGGCGTCAGCGCGTTGTTCTGGTTCTCGGGCTGGCACTGCGCGCTGACGGTCTGCCAGCCTTCCCGCGCCACCTGCTCGCGCAGCACGTCGGCAAGGCACGACTTGCCGATGCCGGGCTCGCCGCGGACCCACACCGCGCCGCCGTGGCCTTGCCGGGCCTGCGCCCATGCGGCGCGCAGCTGTTGCAGTTCGGGCTCGCGTCCGATGCACGCGGTGTGCAGTGCCTGCTCCACGGATCCATGCGGCGCGGGCGCCTGCTGTTCACCGCCCAGGCGGTAGGTCTGGATGCCGCCGGACTGCCCCGGCAGGGTCACGTTGCCGGCCTTGTCGAAACGCGCATGGCGGCCCAGCAGCCGGTAGCTGCTTTCGCTTGCCAGCAGCGTGCCGGTATCGGCCACGCCCTCGAGCCGCACCGCGACGTTGACGGCATGGCCCGACGGGATTTCTCCGGCGGCCACCACCGCCATGCCGGTGTGCATGCCCATGCGAATGCCCAGGTGCACGCCGTGCGCCTGCTCGATGGCGGCCGAGCGCTCGCGGCTCAGGTCGATCAGCTCCAGCGCCGTCATGCCGGCCTGCCGCGCATCGGTGTCGCTGGCGTGCGGATAGCCGAACAGCACGATCATCCGGTCGCCCAGCGTGCCCGCCAGCAATCCGCCGCGCCGCGTGGCGGTTTCCGCGAACAGGGTGAGCTCGTTGCGCTGCAGCAGCTCCAGGTTTTCAATGTCGGAGGGCAAGGCGTCGTCGATGCCCTCTTCGTCCGCGCCGGCGTCCGGCCAGACGGAGACGCTGCAGCACAGCACGGTGAGCTGCCGCTTTTCGGAAAAGCCGCGCGTGGTGGCCACGGTGTGGCTGAGAGCTTCGTCTTGCGCCTGCTTCGCCGATCGCAGCACACCCACCAGGTCGTCAAGCCGCAGGCGCCCGAGTTCGGCCAGCAGCGTGGCCGCCGAATCGCTGCGGTCGGCCGCCTTTTTCCTCAATGCCTGGCGCAACACGGAGGCCACCGGATGGCTGGCGATTTCCGCCGGCAGAGGCACCTCTTGCGGGCTCAGTTGCTGGTGAAGAATTTCTGCCGCCGATGCGCCGCGAATGGCGGGCACGCCCGTGAGGCACTCGATGAACATCAGCCCCCAGGCATAGATATCGGACTTGACGCCGGGCGGCTCGCCGCGCAGCTGCTCGGGCGCGCTGTAGGCCGGCGTGCCCAGAGACTCGTCGGTCATCGTGAGCGTAGGGAACTCGGCACCCCTGTTCGAGGGAATGACGGTGCTGATGCCGAAGTCGAGCACCTTCGCATGCGGGACGGCGCCGGTGAAGGTGACCATCACGTTGTCGGGCTTCAGGTCGCGGTGCACGATGCCTGCGCTGTGCGCACAGTCCAGCGCGTCCAGCACTTCCGCCATGAGGTGGGCGGTCTCGGTGGCCGTCAGCGCGCCCTTGCGCCGGATCAGGCTGGTGAGCGTTTCACCCGGCACGTACTCGAAGACGCCATAGACGCATGGGCCCTGCTCGCCCTTGTCGAGCAACTGGACGATGTGCGGGTGGTGCAGCGAGGCGCAGAGCTTCGTCTCACGGTGAAAACGTGCAACGCGCTGGCTGCCGACCTGCAGCTTCACGACCTTGATTGCGACCACGGTGCCCGTGTTCTTCTGCAGCGCGCGATACACGGTGCCATAGCCGCCGGCGCCTAGCTCCTCCAGCAACTCGTAGCCCGGAATCTCCAACGGATTCGGCAATGATGATTGCGACACTGCGTGCGTGGGGTTGGTGACGGCATCCTGCATTTCAGTCTCGTCGTGATGGATCGTTGAGAGTCCTCCGGAGCGTGCTGCGGCCGCGATCTGCACTGCGGCAGGAACGCGAATTAGACACTAATTGTTACTGTAGCGGACGCGAGGACTTTTCAACTGGGTCGCCCCAAAAAAGAAAACCCGCGCAACGCGCGGGAGGTTAGAACT
This sequence comes from Variovorax sp. GW821-FHT09D05, assembly GCF_059416325.1. NCBI lineage: Bacteria > Pseudomonadati > Pseudomonadota > Betaproteobacteria > Burkholderiales > Comamonadaceae > Variovorax > Variovorax sp. GW821-FHT09D05. The sequence continues at coordinate 138,815 of NZ_JBWKOZ010000013.1, forward strand.
TTTGAATGTATAAGCGCCCTCGCTCGCGAACGTGGCCGATTCGCGGACACCGAGGAACCGGCTCCGCCGGGCCTCAGGTGTCGCCCCCGGTAGGGGGTTGGCGTAGCGACACGAAGTGCGCGAAGCCTGGGGGCGAGCTTATTTCTTGTCGCCGCCCGGCACCTTGCCTTCGACGCCCTTGACGTAGAAGTTCACGCCCGACAGGAACTTGTCGTCGGCCACTGCGTCCTTGGCAACCACTTCCTTGCCGTCCTGGCCGAGGATCGGGCCCTTCCAGATCACGAAGCTGCCGTCCTTCAGGCCCTTCTTCACGGCCTCGACCTTGGCCTTGGTTTCGGCCGGCACGTCTTCGGCGATCGACACGAGGTCGATGGCGCCTTCCTTCACGCCCCACCAGCTCTGGCCGGTGGCCCACTTGCCGTCCAGCGCTTCCTGGGTGGCCTTGATGTAGTACGGAGCCCAGTTGATGGTGGCCGAGGCCAGGTGGGCCTTGGGACCGTAGGCGGTCATGTCCGAATCCCAGCCGAAGGCGCGCTTGCCCTTTTCCTGTGCGGTCTTGAGCACGGCCGGCGAGTCGGTGTTCTGGAACAGCACGTCGGCGCCGCCGTTGATGAGGGCGGTGGCGGCTTCGGTTTCCTTGGGCGGGCTGAACCACTCGTTCACCCACACGACCTTGGTCGTGATCTTCGGGTTGACCGACTGCGCGCCCAGCGTGAAGCTGTTGATGTTGCGCAGCACTTCGGGAATCGGCACCGAGCCGACCACGCCCAGCGTGTTGCTCTTGGTCATGGCGCCGGCAATGACGCCTGCCATGTACGCGCCCTCGTACGTGCGGCTGTCGTAGGTGCGCATGTTGTCCGAGGTCTTGTAGCCGGTGGCGTGCTCGAACTTCACTTCCTTGCTGTCGGCCGCGACCTTGAGCATGGGCTCCATGTAGCCGAAGGTGGTGCCGAAGATCAGCTTGTTGCCCTGGCCGACCATGTCGCGGAACACGCGCTCTGCGTCGGCGCCCTCGGGCACGCTTTCGACGAAGGTGGTCTTGATCTTGTCGCCGAATTCCTTCTCGAGCGCCTTGCGGGCGTTGTCGTGCGCGAAGGTCCAGCCGCCGTCGCCCACCGGTCCGACGTAGGCGAATGCGATGTTCAGCGGCGCTGCCGGAGCCGGAGCGGCCGCAGCAGGTGCCGGGGCCGGCGCGGGCGCCGCGGCCGGTGCTGCCGCTTCTTCTTTCTTGCCGCAGCCGATCAGGGCCGCCGAAGCGACCGCAGTGAGAGCGGCCAGCTTGAGCAGGGAGCGCTTGTTCAGATCATTCATTGTCGGAAATCCTCAAAAGGACAGGTTGGCGGAAAACGAAACGCGATTATGAGCCGGGGTAGAACGGTTTCCCGATGGAAGCCGGCATGTTGGCGCGGATGAAGGCCGGGTTGCGCGAGATCAGCGCCAGCACCACGATGGGCGCGATGTACTGCAGCATGCTGAGGAACTGCGAGGGCACGTCGACGCCGCTGCTCTGCAAATGAAAGCCCAGCATCGACACGCCGCCGAAAAGGTACGCGCCCAGCAGCACGCGAACCGGCCGCCAGGTGGCGAAGGTGGTGAGCGCGAGCGCGATCCAGCCGCGGCCGGCCACCATGCCCTCGACCCACAGCGGCGTATACACGGTCGACAGATACGCGCCCGCGAGCCCGCACAGCGAGCCGCCCGCAATCACCGCCATGAAGCGGATGCGCCGCACCGGGTAGCCCAGCGCATGCGCCGACTCGGGCGATTCGCCGACCGAGCGCAGCACCAGGCCGGCACGCGTGCGGTACAGGAACCAGATCAACGCCAGGGTCAGCACCACCGCCAAATACACCATCGGGTGATGGCGGAACAATGCGGGGCCAACGAGCGGAATGTCGCTCAACACGGGGATCGCGTACGACGTGCTTTCCGGCAGCTTGGCCTGCACGAAGTTGATGCCGGCAAAGGCAGAGAAGCCGACGCCGAACAGGCTCAGCGCCAGGCCCGTTGCGTACTGGTTGGTGTTGAGCCAGATCACCAGCACGCCGAAGAAGGCTGCGAGCAAGGCGCCCGCCGCCATGCCGGCCAGGAAGCCGAGCCAGGGGTTGTGCGTGGTGACGACCGTTGCGAAGCCGGCGATCGCTGCGCACAGCATCATTCCCTCGGCGCCGAGGTTGACGATGCCGGCCTTCTCGTTGATGAGCAGGCCCAGCGCCGCGATGGCGAGCACGGTGCCCGCGCTCAGCGTGGAGCCGAGCAGGAGTGCGTAGCTTTCCATGTTCAGTGGCTCCCTTCGGTGGCACGCGCGACGGGTGCGGTGATCGGCGTGCTCGCTTGCAGCGAGGCGGTGGTCATGGTGGCGGCCTTCGCGGCCGCCTTGCGCCGGATGCGGTACGCGATGAGCGTGTCGCAAGCCAGCAGCGTGAACAGCAGCAGCCCCTGGAACACACCGGTCAGCGACTTGGGCAGGCCCAGCCGCGACTGCGCAAGCTCACCGCCGATATAGAACATGCTCATCAGGATGGCCGAGAAGATCATGCCCACCGGATGCAACCGCCCGACGAAGGCCACGATGATGGCCGCGAAGCCGTAGCCCGCCGGCACATAGGGTGTGAGCTGGCCGAGCGGCCCTGCCACTTCGAGCGCACCTGCCAGGCCGGCCGCGCCGCCCGAAGTCAGCAGCGCAATCCACACCGCGCGCCGCGCCGAGAAGCCCGCATAACGCGATGCCGCCGGTGCCAGCCCGCCGACCTGCTGCGCGAAGCCCGCCCGCGTGCGAAACAGGAACACCCACAGCGCCCCCGCTCCCACCAGCGCGATGACCAGTCCGATGCTCACGCGCGAGCCCTTGAACAAGCGCGGAATCTGCGTGACTGCCTCGAAAGTCTTGGTCTGCGGGAAGTTGTAGCCGTTCGGGTCTTTCCATGGTCCATAGACCATGTAGCCCAGCAGCAGCGTGGCCACGTAGACCAGCATCAGGCTCACCAGGATTTCGTTGGCGTTGTACTTGTCGCGCAGGAACGCGACGATGCCCGCCCACACCATGCCGCCAAGGATGCCGGCCAGCAAAATGGCCACCACGATCCACTGCCCCGTGGTCTTGTCGGCCAGCAGCGCCACGCCGCCTGCCGCAATGGCACCGAACACGAACTGCCCTTCGGCGCCGATGTTCCACACGTTCGAGCGGAAGCACACGGCCAGCCCCAGCGCGATGATGAGCAGCGGTGTCGCCTTCACCATCAGCTCGCCGATGGCGTAGCCGCTCTTGATGGGTTCGTAGAAGAACACCAGCAGGCCCTTGACCGGGTCCTTGCCGAGTGCGGCGAACAGCGCCACGCCGATCAGCACGGTGATCAGCAGCGCCAGGATCGGTGAGGCATAGCTCCAGAAGCGCGACAGCTCCGGGCGGGGTTCGAGCTTAAGCATGGGCGGCCTCCGCCTTCTGGCCAACATTGTTGCCAGAGGTCTGCCACAAGCCGCTCATCCATTCGCCGATCTGCGGCAGCGTGGCAGCCGCGCGGTCGATGGAGGGCGACAGCCGCCCCTTGGCGATCACGTGCAGCCGGTCGCAGATGTTGAACAGCTCGTCGAGCTCCTCGCTGATGACCAGCACGGCACAACCCGCGTCACGCAGCGCAAGGATCTCCGCATGGATGAGCGCAGCCGCGCCCACGTCCACGCCCCAGGTCGGCTGCGAGACGATGAAGAGCTTCGGGTTGGCGTCGATCTCGCGGCCGACGATGAACTTCTGCAGATTGCCGCCCGAGAGCGAACGCGCCGCTGCGCGCGGCCCGCCGGCCTTGACCTTGAAGCGCTCGATGATGGCCTTGGCCTGGCGCTCGAGCGCGCCGGTGCGAATCCACCCGCCCCGGCCCACTGCGTCGCTGCGCGTGAGCAGCAGATTGTGCGCGAGCCCCAGCGTGGGCACCGCACCGCGGCCCAGCCGCTCTTCGGGCACGAAGTGCAGGCCGAGCGCACGACGCGAGCGCGGGCGCAGCCGGCCGGCCGGCTTGTCGAACACCCGGACCATCGAGGCCTCGGCGCGCACGTCCTCGCCCGAGAGCGTGTAGAGCAGTTCGCGCTGGCCGTTGCCCGAGACGCCCGCAATACCGACGACCTCGCCCGCGCGAACCTCGAACGAGATGCCCTCGAGGTCCACGCCGAACTGGTCTTCGCGCGCCAGCGACAGCCCGTCGACGCGCAGCGCCACTGCGCCCGCATGCACCGGCCGGTGCTGCAACGGCGGCGGCTCGCTGCCGATCATCAGCCGCGACAGCGACTGCGTGCTCTCGTTCTGCGGATTGCACACCCCCGTCACCTTGCCGCCACGCAGCACGGTGCAGGCGCTGCACAGCTCCTGGATCTCGTGCAGCTTGTGGCTGATGTAGAGGATGCTGCAGCCCTCGGAGGCCAGCTTGTTCAGCACATGGAAGAGCTTGATGACCGCCTGCGGCGTGAGCACCGAGGTCGGCTCATCGAGGATCAGCAGCTTGGGGTTGGTGAGCAGCGCGCGAATGATCTCCACCCGCTGCATCTCGCCCACCGACAGCGTGTGCACCGGGCGCGAGGGGTCGATGTCGAGCCCGTACTCGCTCGCCTTGGCGGTGATGCTGCGCGCAACCTCGGCCAGTTGCAGCGACTTGTCGAGCCCCAGCCAGACGTTCTCGGCCACGGTGAGCGTGTCGAACAGGCTGAAGTGCTGAAACACCATGCTGATGCCCAGCGCCCTCGCCTGCTGCGGGTTGCGCAGGTTGACGACGTGGCCATCGAACATCACGGTGCCCTCGTCGGGCTTGACCGACCCGTAGATGATCTTCATCAGGGTCGACTTGCCGGCGCCGTTCTCGCCGAGCACGGCGTGGATTTCGCCGGGCTGCACGGCCAGGGAGATGTCGCTGTTCGCCACCACCGCGGGATACCGCTTGGTGATGTTCGCGAGCTGGAGTCTGGGGGTTGTCATGCCGGGTTTCGTGGATTTGTCTCGTTCAACTGCAACAAAGCGGGAACAGCTATCAGTTTAATAGCGTGCTCCCGCGACCATCGGCGCCCGACGGCGCTTCGCTCAGTTCATTGCATCAGTGTCCGCCGATATAGGCGAACTTGAACAGGAACACGGCGGCGATGACCCAGACCATCGCATGCACTTCCCGTGCCCGGCCGGTGCAGAGCTTCAGCACGGCGTACGTGATGAAGCCGAAGGCCAGGCCGTTGGCGATCGAGTAGGTGAAGGGCATCGTCAGCGCGGTCACCGCGGCGGGGATCACCTCGGTGGTGTCTTCCCAGTCGAGCTCGACCAGGTCGCGCAGCATCAGGCAGCCCACGAAGAGCAGCGCCGGCGCGGTGGCATAGGCCGGCACCGAGCCCGCCAGCGGCGAGATCATCAGGCAGGCCAGGAACAGCAGCGCCACCACCACGGCCGTGAGGCCGGTGCGGCCGCCCGCCTGCACGCCCGCAGCGCTTTCCACATAAGCCGTGGTGCTCGAGGTGCCGAGCAGCGAGCCGGCGAAGATCGCGCCGCTGTCGGCCAGCAGCGCCTTGTTCATGCGCTCCATCTTGCCCGGCACCAGCAGGCCGGCGCGCTTGGCCACGCCCATCAGCGTGCCGGTGGCGTCGAACATCTCGACCAGGAAGAACACCAGCACCACGTTCAGGATGCCGCCCTTGAGCGCGCCCAGGATGTCGAGCTGCATGAAGGTGGGCGCGATGGACGGCGGCGCATCGAACACACCATGGAACTTGTTGCCGCCGAAGAAGAACGACAGCACCGTCACCGTGACGATGCCGATCAGGATCGCGCCGCGCACCTTGAGCTTGTCGAGAGCCACGATGATGAGAAAGCCCAGCGTCGCCAGCACCACCGGTGCCGAGTGCAGGTCGCCCAGCGTGACGAAAGTGGCGGGCGATGCTGCCACCACGCCGGCGCTCTTCAGCGCGATGAGCGCCAGGAACATGCCGATGCCCACGGTGATCGCAGTTCGCAACGACTGCGGTATGCCCTGTATGAAAAGCTCCCGCAACCCCGTGACCGTGACGATCAGGAACAGGCAGCCCGAGATGAACACCGCGCCCAGCGCAACCTGCCACGTGTAGCCCATGCCCAGCACCACCACGTAGGCGAAGTAGGCGTTCAGGCCCATGCCCGGCGCCATGGCAATCGGGTAGTTGGCGTACAGGCCCATGATGAGCGTGCCCAGCGCGGCAATCAGGCAGGTGGCGACGAAGACCGCGCCCTTCGGCATGCCCGCGTCCCCGAGGATCGACGGGTTCACGAAGATGATGTAGGCCATCGTCAGGAAGGTGGTGAGCCCCGCGATGACCTCGGTGCGCACGGTGGTGTTGTGCGCACTGAGCTTGAACAGGCGTTCAAGCAGGCCCGAGCCGCTTGCGCTGCCCACAGCCGCACGCGGACGCGCGGACTCGACATGCCCCGGGATGCGGGGCTCGGCGCCTTTCGGCGCCTGTTCCAACGTACTCATTTCGCTTGTCTCCAGCTGTTGTAGTGGCGGTTTTCATCGTTCCCCCGCTCACGACGCCGGCGCGAACGGGGTTTTCTCAGGGATCCGGGGTTTCAGGGGCGGCGGGCGGGCGCGCCGCGGCGCCAGATACACCGGGTATGGCGGAAGCCGGAGGCCGCAGCGAAGCCGCCACGTCCTTGATGCATTCGCGCAGCCAGCGCGCAGAGCTCGACGAATGGGTGCGTTCGTGCCAGAGCTGGTAGTACATGAGGCGCGGCAGCGCCACGGGGCAATCGAGAATCTTCAGCGGCAGCCGCGACGCAAAACGCTCGCAGTACTGGCGCCCGGTGGTCAGCACCAGCAGGCTCGAAGCCACCATGTCCGGAATGAGGCTGAAGTGCGCGCAGCGCGCCGTGATGTTGCGCTGCCGACCCAGCTCGTCGAGCATCTGGTCGATGATGCCGCGCCCGCCCGGGTGCATGGGCGTGGGCGCGATGTGCTCTGCCGCAAGCCATGTCTCCAGATCCCAGCCGCGGCGCACCGCCGGATGGTCCTTGTTGACCAGCGACACCACCTCGTCGCCGAAGAGCCGCGCCATGTGCAGGTCTTCTGGTGGCTTGAGCCAGTTGCCGATCACCAGATCGACCTGGCCGAGCGCCAGGTGCCCGTGGTAGTCCGAGTCGGGCGAGAGTGCGTGGATCTCGATCTGGCACAGCGGCGCGTCGCGCTTGACCTGCGCCACCAGCATGGGCAGGAACAGCGGGTCCATGTAGTCGCTGGCCGCGATGCGGAAGGTGGTGGCCGCCGACTGCGGCTCGAAGCCCCTCGCATCCGAGAACAGCATCTCGGCCGCGCGAAGAATGCTCGCAGCCGGCTCGATCATGCGCAGCCCCGCGTCGGTGGGCACCATGCCCGAGCCCGAGCGCACCAGCAACGGATCGCCCGACAGCTCGCGCAGGCGCTTCAGCGCGGCCGAGACGGCCGGCTGGTACATGCCCAGGCGGATGGCTGCGCGCGAGACGCTGCGGTCGGTCAGCACGGTGTGAAGCACCCGGATCAAATGAAGATCGATCTTGTCGAAAAGCGCCTGGTCTCTCATGGCTGTTCACACCTTTCTTGTCTGTGCGAACAGTTATACAGCGCAGCATTTGGCGAAACCGGGTGTGGAAGTGAAGCTCGGACCGTGCGAGCACGGCCCGCTGTCATTCGGCCGATGCGGGTTCCACCGCCTGCACGGCGGTGATGGCTCGGAGGATCGACTCGCTGGTGGCCGGCGCCTTCAGCGGCGGATCGACCCTGTGCCCACCGGCCGCCGACACCGCATCGCGGATCGCGAAGAACACCGAGAACGGCAGCAGCAGCGGCGGTTCGCCCACGGCCTTGCTGCGGTGAATGGAGTCTTCGAAATTCTGGCCTTCGAACAAACGCACGTTGAACACGGGCGGGCAGTCGTTGGCGGTCGGAATCTTGTAGGTGCTGGGCGCGTGCGTGGTGAGCTTGCCGCTTTGCGGGTGCCACACCAGCTCTTCAGTGGTGAGCCAGCCCATGCCCTGGATGAAGGCACCTTCGACCTGTCCGATGTCCACCGCCGGATTCAGCGACTTGCCCGCGTCGTGCAGGATGTCGGCGCGCAGCAGCTTCCACTCGCCGGTGAGCGTGTCGACGATCACTTCGCTCACCGCCGCGCCGTAGGCGTAGTAGTAGAACGGGCGGCCCTGCATCTTGTCCTTGTCCCAGCTCAGGCCGGGCGTGGCGTAGAAGCCGTCGGACCACAGCTGCTTGCGGTCGAGATACGCCTCGCCCACCACGGTGCTGAAAGCCAGCGTGCGGCCGTTGACCTCGACCTTGTCGTTGGCAAAGCGCACTTCACTGGCCTTGCCACCATGGCGCTCGGACGCGCTCTCGGCCAGGCGCTCGCGAATCTGGCGGGCTGCGTCCTGCGCGGCCTTGCCATTCAGGTCGGCACCGGTCGACGCGGCAGTGGCCGAGGTGTTGGCCACCTTGGTCGTGTCGGTCGCCGTGACGCGCACGCGCTCGAAGCTCACGCCCAGCTCGTGCGCCACCACCTGCGCCACCTTGGTGTTGAGGCCCTGCCCCATCTCGGTTCCGCCGTGGTTCACGAGGATCGAGCCGTCGGTGTACACGTGCACCAGCGCGCCGGCCTGGTTGAAGTGCTTCACGTTGAACGAGATGCCGAACTTCAGCGGTGCCAGTGCCAGGCCGCGCTTGAGCACCGTGCTCTTCTTGTTGAAGGCCGCGATGTCTTCGCGCCGCGCGCGGTAGTCGCTGCTGGCTTCCAGCTCGGCCACGAGTTCGTGGACGATGTTGTCGGTGACGGTCTGGCGATACGGCGTGACGTTGTTCTCCGCCTTGCCATAGAAGTTGACGCGCCGCACATCGAGCGGGTCGCGCTTCAGCTCGCGGGCCACCGAGTCCATGATGTTCTCGATGGCGATCGCGCCCTGCGGACCGCCGAAGCCGCGGAAGGCCGTGTTGCTCTGCGTGTTCGTCTTGCCCGAGAAGCCGTGCATGGTCACGTTGGGCAGCCAGTAGGCGTTGTCGAAGTGGCACAGCGCACGCGTCATCACCGGGCCCGACAGGTCGGCCGAGTGGCCGGCGCGCGAGACCATCGTGATCTCTGCGCCGAGGATGCGGCCTTCGTCGTCGTAGCCGACTTCGTACTCGTACCAGAAGCAGTGACGCCGGCCCGTGACCATGAAGTCGTCGTCGCGGTCGAGCCGCAGCTTCACGGGGCGCTGCAGCTGACGCGCCGCAATGGCCGCCACGCAGGCGAACAGTGCCGACTGCGACTCCTTGCCGCCAAAGCCGCCGCCCATGCGCCGGCATTCCACATGCACTTCGTTCGACTGCAGGTGCATCGCATGCGCCACCAGGTGCTGCATCTCGCTCGGGTGCTGCGTGGAGCAATGGATGTGCAGCGCGCCGCCTTCCTTCGGAATGGCGTAGCTGATCTGGCCTTCGAGATAGAACTGTTCCTGCCCGCCCACGTCGAGCGTGGCCTTGTGGCGATGCGGCGCGTTGGCGATGGCGGTGCGCACTGCGGCCTCGTCGCCTTCGTTGGCGGCACCGCCGCTGCGCACGATGTGCATCGGCGGCACCACGTACTGGCCGCGTTCGTGCGCGGCCTGCGGCGTGAGCACGGGCGGCTGGGCCTCGATGGTCAGCGCGTCCTTGGCCTTCGCGGCGGCGCGGCGCGCGTCGGCGCGGGTTTCGGCGATCACGGCGAACACCGGCTGGCCGAGGTAGCGGATCTCGCCGCCGTCGTTCACGGGCAGCAGGATCGGGTCGTCGTGAATGATCGAGCCGCAGTCGTTGGTGCCCGGAATGTCGTCGGCCGTGATGACGGCGACCACGCCCGGCATGGCGCGGATGGCGTCGAGCGACAGCGCCGTGACGCGGCCATTCGCGGCCGGCGACAGGCCCAGCGCGCAATGCAGCGTGCCGGTGAGCTCGGGAATATCGTCGATGTAAGTCGCTTCACCGGCCACGTGCAGGTGCGCCGATTCGTGCGGCCGGCTGATGCCCACGCGCATGCCGCGCTCGTGCGCCAGCGCTTCAGCGCCCACGTCGATGCGGGCGGCGGTGTTGGTCAGGTAGTCGGCAAAGGCCTCGGAGGGCTGCAGCAGGCGGGCGTCGATGGGCTTGTTCATGGTCAGACTCCTGCGGCAGCAGCCGGGGTCGCGTGGGGCATCACGCTCCAGACGCTGGTTTCTTCCAGCGACAGGGCGTCTTCGGCGCGGGTTTCGAGCCAGAGGCGCTGAATGAGGTTCTGCGCCACCTGCAGCCGGTAGTCGGCCGATGCTCGCATGTCCGACAGCGGTTTGAAGTCCTGCGCAAGCGCCAGCTTGGCAGTGGCCACGCTGGCCTGCGTCCACGGCTTGCCGAGCAACGCAGCCTCGGCATTCGCGGCGCGCTTGACGGTAGCGGCCATGCCGCCGAAGGCCAGGCGCACGGCTTTCACCGTGTCGCTGCCGGCTTCGAGCTCGATGGCGAAGCCCGCGCACAGCGCCGAGATGTCGCAGTCGAAGCGCTTGCTGATCTTGTAGGCGCGAATCTGGCGGCGCAGCGCGGCATGCGGAACGGCCAGCCCCTGGACGAATTCGCCGGGCTGCAGCTGGTTCTTCATGTAGTCCAGATAGAACTCGGGCAGCGGCATGCGGCGCACCACATCGCCGCGGCGCAGTTCGATCTGTGCGTCGAGCGCCATCAGCACCGGCGGCGAATCGCCGATGGGCGAACCGTTGGCCACGTTGCCGCCCATGGTGCCTGCGTGGCGGATCGGCGGCGAGGCGAAGCGCAGCCACACCTCGGCCAGGCTGGGCACGCGCTCGACCAGTGCGGCGAAGGCGGATTCGAGCGAGGCGCCCGCGCCGATGTAGAGCTCGCCACCTGCATTGTTCGGGCGGTCTTCGATCGTCTTCATTTCGGCCACGTCGCCCACGTAGATGATGTCGCCCAGGTCGCGGAACTGCTTGTTGACCCAGAGGCCGACGTCGGTCGAACCGGCCAGCAGCTGGGCGCGTGGCTTCTGTTCGCGCAGCGCGGCGAGCTGGGCCAGGGTCTTGGGGGCGTGGAAGTGGTCGATGCGGGCGCCGAGCGGGGCGGCGTAGTTCAGGTCCAGGCCGTCGTTCTGCAGGGCGGTGAGCGCTGCGACCACGGGCTGGGTGTCGAGGCGAACCGAAGGCAGGTCGAACATGCGCTGGCCGGCATCGAGGATCGGCCGGTAGCCGGTGCAGCGGCACAGGTTGCCGGAGAGGTCGTCGGCCAGCTGCTGGCGGGTGGGCTGCGTGCCTTCGGCCTGGTGGTGCTCGTAGGTGGCCCACAGCGACATCACGAAGCCGGGCGTGCAGAAGCCGCACTGGGAGCCGTGGCAGTCGACCATGGCCTGCTGGACCGGGTGCAGCGTGTGCACGGGGTGCTTCTTGGCGATGTTGCTGTCCTGTGCCTTGGCCTGGCACTGGGTCTGCGCCTTGAGGTCTTCGACCGTGAACAGGGCCTTGCCGTGCAGCGTGGGAAGAAACTGGATGCAGGCGTTGACCGTCTGCAGGTTCAGGCCGCCAACGGCGCCCGGGGCGTTCGGGTCGGTTGCGAGTTCGCCGATGACGACGGTGCAGGCGCCGCAGTCGCCTTCGTTGCAGCCTTCCTTGGTGCCGGTGCAACGGGCGTCCTCGCGCAGCCAGTCGAGCACGGAACGGGTCGGGTGGACGCCGGTGACGTCGACGATCTTTCCGCGATGGAAAAAGCGGATCGGGTGAATCTGGCTGCTACTGCTGCTGTCGGTGCTCATGCTTTTGGGCTCGTGGGGGACCCGTCGTGGGTCAGTCATGGACGTTAGCGGCTTGTTCGGCGTCGTGCATACGGAGGGGCCCATAACGCGTATGTGGGGGTCGGTATGCCACGTACGGGGAAACCCTTGCGCATGCGCTGCAATTACCGGGCCACACACCGGGCGGTGCCGTGGCCCAGGCGGTGGTCAGCCGTGCGCGATGGCCACCCACGCGGAGGCGATCAGCGTCGAGCCCGCCGCTGCGAGCAAGCCGCCGACCAGCCACTTCAGCGTACGCGGCCGCAGCTTGTTCGGCAACCGGTGGTGCACACGCGTCACCCCGTAGACCACCGGCATCGCGCACCCGGCGAGCAGCGCCGCATGCCACGAGAAATGCCCTGTCGGCACCACGATCACCAGCCGCACGAGCGAGTTGAACGCGAACATCAGCAGCAGCGCGCGGCGCACCAGCTCGCGATCCAGCGGCTGGCGGTACATATGGAAGACGATGGGCGGCCCCGAGCTCGAGAACAGCCCGCCCAGCACACCGGACAACCCGCCGATGACGGCAAAGCTCGTGCGCCCCGACACCACCGGCAGCGGCTTGCCCTGCAGCACCAGCAGCACGGAGCAGCCCAGGATCGACACGCCCAGCAGCCCGCGCAGCCAGTTGACCGCCCCGCCGCTGAGCCATGTGAGCAGCATCAGGCCCACGATCACGCCTACCGTGCTGCCATTGAGCGCCGGCTTCATCAGCTGCCAGGGCACCACGCCGGGCCGGGCGCGGAAATACGTCCACGCATTGATCAGGCTCAGCACCGTGGCGGCGTTGGCGGTGTCGCTCACGCTGGCGATATGGAACACCGACACCAGCCCGAGCAGGATGAGGCTGAATGCAAAACCGGTCAGGTTCTGCGCATAGGTGGCGAGCGCCACGCAGGCCATGAAGACCAGCACGGGGCCGGCCTGGGAAAGAACTTCTTGCACCGGCTGCGTCTTCAGAGTGCGGGGGAAAGGGGGAGCAAAACGAACATTCGAAAGCAATCAGGGCAACGGGAAGCGCAGAGGCGGCGGCCACCCAAGAATAACCGCGCGCCAACTCACGAATTCACGGCTTCTCCGAGAACAGCTCGACGATGACCTGCCTGAGCCACCGGTTCCCCGGATCGGCCTCGAAGCGCTTGCTCCAGTGCAGCGACACCGTGAAGTCCCGCAGCGGAAACGGCGGCTCGACGATGGCGTAGCCCCCCTCCTGCGCAAAGCCACGCGCAATGTTGCGCGGCATCACCACCGCCAGATCGGTAGCACGCACGATCGCCGGCAGCACCATGAAGTGCTCGGTCGTCAGCCGCAGCCGGTCTTCGAGGTTCAGCAGCTGCAGGATGCGCAGGGTGTCGGCATGCGTACGCACCGCCACGTACTCGAGTTCCTGCAGGGCCTCGAGCAACGCTTGCCCGCTGCGCCGCCGCTTCACGAAGGGATGATCCTTTCGCAGCAGCACGATGTAGCGGTCCTTCAGCAGCTGCGTACTCTGGGTGTCCTTCACTCGCGGCAGGAAGCCGAAGGCGAAATCGACCTTGCCGCCATCCAGGCCGGTGGCGATGTCGCCCGGCGCCAGCGGCATGGTCTCGACCCTCACCCCCGGCGACAACTCGCGCAGCCGCGCCATCAGCGCCGGCAGGAAGCGCCCTTCGCCGATATCGCTCATGTGAATGCGGAAGGTCTTGCGCGACACCAGCGGCTCGAAGTGGTCGGACTCGTGCAGCGCCTCTTCCAGCACGCTCAGCGCCGCCTGCACGGCCACCGCCAGCCGGTCGGCGCGCGGCGTTGGCGCCACGCCGCCGGGGGCGCGGGTGAAGAGCGCATCGGCAAGCAGCAGCCGCAGGCGGCCCAGGCCGTGGCTGGCTGCCGGCTGCGTGAGGCCCAGCGATTCGGCGGCGCGGCTCACGTTGCGCTCGCGGTAGACCGCGTCGAACAGCCGCAGCAGGTTGAGGTCGAGCGTTTCCATATGCATGCTATTCATATTACTTAGCTCGATTATTTTATTGAACGCTGCAGCAGCGCCACGCACACTGGCGGGCGTTGTCCGGATCGCCCCCCGCGACCGGACAGCCCCACGACAAGAAGGAGACAAGACATGGCCCCGATTCGTGCATTCGGCGCGTTCCGCGCGCATGCGGCGCTCGCCGCCCTTCTCTGCACAGCCGTTACCGCATGGGCCCAGCAGCCGCCCACCGAAGAGCCGGGCTGGGCCAAGGGCAGGCCGAAGAACGAAGCCGCCACGCGCATGGCGCCGGTGCCCTCCTTCCCGATTCCGACCGCGGCCGACCAGTTGCCCACGGCCAAGTTCAAGCTGCCGCCCGGCTTCAAGGTCGAGACCTGGGCCTCGGGCGTGCTCGACGCGCGCGAGCTGCGCCAGGGCGCCAAGGGCACGGTGTTCGTGAGCACGCTCTTCGTGGGCAACAAGGTCTATGCAATTGCCGAGAAGGGCGACCGCAAGCCCAAGACCATCATCGACAAGACCGAGTTCGCCACCGGCATCGAGTTCTACAAGGGTGCGCTCTTCCTCGCGACCCACAAGCAGATCGTTCGCTACGACGGCATCGAGGACAAGCTCGACAACCCCGGCACGCCCGTGGTGCTCAACGACAAGCTGCCCGGCGGGCAGGACCACAGCTGGCGCTACCTGCGCATGCACGACGACAAGCTCTACTACGCGGTCGGCGCGCCCTGCAACCTGTGCGAGCCCGACGACGCGCACGCGCGCATCTTCCGCATGAACCCCGACGGCAGCGGCATCGAGACCGTGGCGCGCGGCGTGCGCAACACGGTGGGCTTCGACTTCGACCCCAAGACCGGCAACCTCTGGTTCACCGAAAACGGCCGCGACTGGCTCAGCGAAGACCTGCCGAACGACGAGCTGAACGTGGTGACCAGGCCCGACCAGCACTTCGGCTACCCGTACTGCCACCAGGGCAACATCGCCGACTCCGAATTCGGCTGGGGCAAGAGCTGCAACGACTACGTGAAGCCCGCCGCGCTGCTCGGCCCGCACGCCGCCGCGCTGGGCCTCACCTTCTACAAGGGAAAGATGTTCCCGGCCAAGTACCGCGGCGCCATGTTCATCGCACGCCACGGCCCGTGGAACCGCACCGTCAAGTACGCCGACATCGCGGTCGCCTGGCCCGACGGCAAAGGCGGCGCGAAGGTCGAGCCCTTCATGACCGGCTTCGTCGAGAACAACACCTACCTCGGCCGGCCGGTGGACTTCCTGGTGCTGAAGGACGGCTCGATGCTCGTGAGCGACGACCACGCCGGCGCGATCTACCGCATCAGCTACGGCGGCCGATGACACCAGCGGGCCTTCTCTTTCGACACGCGATGGCGGCAATGATCATGGCGGCCGCAGCATCGTCGGCCGGTGCACAGGGCACGCAGGCGGCAAAGGGCGGCTACGCCCAGCGCTACGCCGAGCTCTGCGCTTCATGCCACGGCGCCAACGGCCGCAGCGACATGGCAGGCACGCCGGTGCTCGCGGGGCAGCATTCGTTCTACGCGATCACGCAGCTGTATCTCTTCCGTGAAGGCCGGCGCGACAACCCCGCGATGACGGCGGTGGCGAAAACCATGAAGGACGAGGACCTGCGTGGCTTCTCCGATTTCATCGCCACCCTGCCCGCGGTGCCTCCCCCGCCGCCTGCCGCGCCGGCCGACGCGGCGCGCATGGCGCGCGGCCAGGCGCTGGCGCAGGAACATCGCTGCCTGCTCTGCCACGGCGCCGACCTGAGCGGCGGCCAGCAGGTGCCGCGCATCGCACAGCAGCACGAGGACTATCTGCAACTGTCCCTGCAAGGCTTTCGCACGGGCAAGCGCCCGGGCTACACCCAGGCCATGGGCGAAGCGGTGGGCCGCGTTCCGCCGGAAGACCTGGACACCCTCGCCTACTACGTGGCGCGCTTTCCCGGCGCGGCGCCCAAGCCGCCTCCCAAATAAACGCCCTCTTCCGGCGTGCAGCACCGGCGGATGCACGGTGCCGGCACTGCGCACCCCGAACCCTCCCCCCAACGAACATCGGAGCCGAATCTCTTGGAAGTCTCATTCAGCAAGGAAGTGGAAATGCTGCGTCTCGGCGCAGGCGACACCTTTCACGGCGAGGGCATCCTCGCGATCACCAAGGGCCTGCTGCAATCGGGCGTGGCCTACGTCGGCGGCTACCAGGGCGCGCCGGTGTCGCACCTGCTCGACGTGATGGTCCAGGGCAAGGCCTACATGGACGAGCTGGGCGTGCACGTGGAGGCCTGCTCCAACGAGGCCTCGGCCGCGGCAATGCTCGGCGCGTCCATTCACTACCCGCTGCGCGGCGCGGTCACGTGGAAGTCCATCGTCGGCACCAACGTGGCGGCCGATGCGCTGTCGAACCTGTCCTCGCCGGGCGTGACCGGCGGCGTGCTGATCGTGGTGGGCGAGGACTACGGCGAAGGCGCCAGCGTGATCCAGGAGCGCACGCATGCCTACGCGCTCAAGTCGAGCATGTGCCTGCTCGACCCGCGGCCCGACCTCGGCGTGATGGTGCGCATGGTCGAGGAAGGCTTCCGCCTCTCCGAAAGCTCGAACATGCCCTGCCTGATGGAGCTGCGCATCCGCACCTGCCACGTGCGCGGCAGCTTCGAATGCAAGGACAACATGGCGCCCGCCATTTCGACCCGCGCGCTGATGACGGAGCCGGCGGGCTTCGACTACATGCGGCTCGCACATCCACCCGTCACCTTCCGGCACGAGAAGCTCAAGGGCGACGAGCGCATTCCGGCGGCGCGGCGCTACATCGTCGAACACGGCCTCAACGAGCTGATACCGGGCCAGCGCCACGCCGACCTTGGCATCGTGGTGCAGGGCGGGCTCTACAACGCGCTGATCCGCAGCCTGCAACAGCAGGGGCTGGCCGATGCCTTCGGCGAGACGGACATCCCGATCCTCGTGCTCAACGTCACCTACCCGCTGGTACCTGAACAGGTCGCCGACTTCTGCGTAGGCAAGCGCGCGGTGCTTGTGGTGGAAGAAGGCCAGCCCGAGTACATCGAGCAGGACATTGCCACGCTGCTGCGCCGGCGCGACATCCAGACGCCGCTGCACGGCAAGGACATGCTGCCGTCGGCGGGCGAGTACGGCGTCGAGGTGCTGTCGGGCGGCATCGGCACCTTTGCCGCGAAGTACATCGAAGCAAGCGAAGCCTCGTCTTCGGCGCAGGCCTGGTTGGCCGGCAACCGCGAGCGCCGCGAAGCCGTTGCGCGCAGCCTGAGCGCGCCGCTGCCCAACCGGCCGCCGAGCTTCTGCATCGGCTGCCCCGAACGGCCTGTGTTCTCGGCGTTGAAGCTCGCGCAGCAGGAAACAGGGCCGGTGCACATCGCGGCCGACATCGGCTGCCATGCCTTCGGCACCTTCGAGCCGTTCTCGATGGGCCACTCCATCCTGGGCTACGGCATGAGCCTGGCGAGCCGTGCAGGCGTGGCGCCGATGATGAACCGCCGCACGCTGTCGATCATGGGCGACGGCGGCTTCTGGCACAACGGCCTGCTCACGGGCGTGCAGAGCGCGCTGTTCAACGGCGACGACGCGGTGCTGCTGATCTTCAAGAACGGCTACACCTCGGCCACCGGCACGCAGGACATCATCTCGACGCCCGACGACGAGATCAAGGAGCGCGCCGTCGACAAGCAGCAGAGCCTGGTCGACAAGAACCAGACCATAGAAGACACGCTCAAGGGCCTGGGCGTGAAGTGGATGCGCACCGTCACCACCTACGACGTGGAGCGCATGCGCAAGACGCTGACCGAGGCGCTCACCAGCGATTTCAACGGCCTGAAGGTGGTGATCGCCGAGGGCGAATGCCAGCTGGAGCGCCAGCGCCGCATCAAGCCGTGGATTGCCGGGTTGCTGAAGAAAGGCGAGCGCGTGGTGCGCGTGAAGTACGGCGTCGACGAGGACGTGTGCAACGGCGACCACGCCTGCATCCGCCTGTCGGGCTGCCCGACGCTCACGCTCAAGGACAACCCCGATCCGCTGAAGGTGGACCCCGTTGCCACCGTGATCGACGGCTGCGTGGGCTGCGGGCTGTGCGGCGCGAATGCTCATGCGGCTACGCTGTGCCCGAGCTTCTACCGGGCCGAGGTGGTGCAGAACCCGAAGTGGCATGAGCGACTGCTGCATGGGCTGCGCGGTGCGGTCGTTCGCGCGCTGCAACCGGCGTGAGGAGCGAAGGCATGGAACAGAACCGCCCCCTCACCCTGCTCGTCTGCGCCCTCGGCGGCGAAGGCGGCGGCGTGCTGACCGAATGGCTGGTCGACATCGCACGCCACGCCGGCTACGCGGCGCAGAGCACGTCGATTCCCGGCGTGGCGCAGCGCACGGGCGCCACCACCTACTACCTCGAAGTGTTCCCCGTGCCGCTCGCGCAGCTCGGCGGCAAGCGCCCCGTGTTCAGCCTGAGCCCGGTGCCGGGCGCGCTTGACGCGATCGTCTCGTCGGAGCTGCTCGAAACCGCGCGGCAGATCGGCAACGGCATGAGCGCGCCGCTGCGCACGCTGGTCATCAGTTCGTCGGCGCGCATCTTCACGACGGCCGAGCGCATGGAGCCCGGCGACGGCCGCGCCGACGCGCAACGACTTCTCGACGTGGTGAAGGCCTTCAGCCGCGAGCATCATGTGTTCGACATGAACGCCATCGCGCGCGACAGCGGCACGGTGGTCAGCGCGGTGATGCTCGGCGCCATCGCGGGCAGCGGGCTGTTTCCGTTCCCACGCGAGGCCTACGAGCACGTTGTGCGCGGCGGCGACACGAGCGCGCCGGACAAGCTCGGCAAGATGGCCGCCGCCAGCCTGCGGGGCTTCGCGGCAGCCTTCGACGCGGTGAGCGCCCCGCGCGCACAGGCCGCCTTCGTCAGCAGCGTGCTGGCCGGCGACACGAACGACGCACCACCGCCAGCCAGCGCCCTGCCCGCCGACCTCGCTCGGCGCTTTCCGCCGGCCGTGCACGACATGCTCACGCTCGGCCACGCCCGCGTGTTCGACTATCAGGACGCCGCCTACGCCGCGCTCTATGCCGAACGCCTGGGCCGCGTGCTGGACGCAGAGCGCGCCGCCGATTCGGCCGGTGCACGTGGCTTTGCCATCACCCGCGAGGCCGCGCGCTGGCTCGCGCTGTGGATGGCCTTCGACGACATCGTGCGCGTGGCCGC
This sequence comes from Variovorax sp. GW821-FHT09D05, assembly GCF_059416325.1. Lineage (NCBI taxonomy): Bacteria > Pseudomonadati > Pseudomonadota > Betaproteobacteria > Burkholderiales > Comamonadaceae > Variovorax > Variovorax sp. GW821-FHT09D05. Next base: position 157,788 of record NZ_JBWKOZ010000013.1, read on the forward strand.
GCTCAAGGGCCGCGCGAGCCGCGCACAGCGGGTGCGGCAGGAGGTGCGGGCCGGCGATGAAGACATCGTGAAGGTCTACGACCACTTCAAGCCAGGTGCCGCCGAGTTCGCGGCGCTGCTGCCTCCTTCGCTCTCGCGCCGCGTGACGGCATGGGACCGGGGCCGGCAGGCGCGCGGCCTCGCGCCGTGGGCGCTGCCGCTGAAGGTGGGCAGTCATTCGGTGTTCGGCATGGCCTCGCTGCGGCTGCTGGCCTCGCTGCGCTGGCTGCGCCGCCGCGGCAGCCGCTTTGCCGAGGAACAGGCGCTCATCGAACGCTGGCTCGCCGCCGTGGAAGCCGGCACGCGCGAAGCCTGGACGCTGGGCCACGAACTCGCGCTGTGCGGGCGGCTCATCAAGGGCTACGGCAGCACCAACGAACGCGGCAAGGACAACCTGCTGCACGTGACCGACCACCTCGCCGCACAGCCCGGCGTGGCGCCGGCCGATCGCGCGCTGGCCGTGGCCGCCGCGCGCACGGCCGCACTGGCTGACGACGCGGGCAAGGCGCTCGATGCCGCGCTGGTCGAACATGGCGCGCCCGCACGCCCCATCAAGGCCCAGCCCATCCGCTGGATGAAGCGCAAGCCGACCGGCGGCGCCTGAGACGGAAGGCGCCCACGATGACGCAGCTGCTCAACGTCGAGGACTACCGCCGCCGCGCACGGCGCGTGCTGCCGCGACTGGTGTTCGACTATGTCGACGGCGGCGCGGAGGACGAACGCTGCCTGCGGCGCAACCGCGATGCGCTCGAAGCATTGCCGCTGATTCCGGAGTGCCTGCGCGACACGCACGCGATGGACATCGGCATCGAACTCTTCGACCGACGCTGGCGTGCGCCTTTCGCGGTCGCGCCCATCGGGCTGGCCGGCCTTGTGCGCCCGCGCGCCGATGCCCTGCTGGCCAGCGCCGCACAGGCCGCGCGCGTGCCCTTCATCCTCTCGACCGCATCGAACACCCGCATCGAGGACGTGCGCACCGCCGCCCCCGACGCCACGCTGTGGATGCAGCTCTATGTGATGGGCGAGCGCGCCATCGCCGAGCGCATCGTGCGCCGCGCGCGCGCAGCCAACTTCGAGGCGCTGGTACTCACGGTGGACGTGCCCGTCGGCGGCTTGCGCGAACGCGACCTGCGGCATGGCTTCCGCGTGCCGATGCGCCTCACGCCCGGCACGGTGTTCGACATGGCGCGGCACCCCGCATGGCTGCTGCGCCTGGCGCGCGGTGGCATGCCGCAGTTCGCGAATCTGCTGCCAGATGACGACGACGCACCGGTCTCAGCGCAGACGCAGGCCGCGCTGCTCTCGCGCACCATGGACCGCACGCTGACATGGGAAAGCCTCGCGTGGCTGCGCAAGCTCTGGGACGGCCCGCTGCTCGTCAAGGGCCTGCTCGGCGCGGAAGACGCGCGGCGCGCGGTGCGGCATGGCGCGGACGGCATCGTGGTCTCGAACCACGGCGGACGCCAGCTCGATGCGGCACCGGCCAGCATCGCGGCGCTGCCCGCCATCGCCGATGCGGTCGGCGGGCGCATCCCCGTGCTCATGGATGGAGGCATCCGGCGTGGAAGCGATGTCGTGAAGGCGCTCGCACTGGGCGCGCGTGCGGTCCTCGTCGGCCGCCCGCCCATCTACGGACTGGCCTGCGACGGCGAGCGAGGCGCGCTGTCGGTGCTGCAACTGCTCGCGCAGGAGACCGAACGCACGATGACGCTGCTCGGCGCCGCGCATGCACGCGAGCTCGGGCCGCGCCATGTCGACCGGCCCACGCCGCGTTCGCTCGACGAACAGAACGGCTCCACACAACGAACTCCGGAAAGCACGCGCGGGAAACCCTCCATTTACCCCGCACGCGCGCCTGCCTAGGCTCACCGGACTCGACGATTTCACACGCTACCCATAACGAAGGAGACCATGCAAACCACGCACCGCCCCCGCCGCCTCGGCAAACCACGCCCGCAACGCGTCGCTCGCCGCATCCAGCCCCTTGCCCTGCTCGCAGCCTGCGCCGCGCTCGTCGCGGGCACGCCCGCCGTGCAGGCGCAGGACAAGCCCGTGCAGCTCAAGCTGTCGAGCTGGGTGCCCGCGCAGCACCCGCTCAACCCCGCGCTGCAGGCCTGGGCCGACGACATCAAGAAGGAATCGGGCGGCACCATCACCGCCATCCTGTTTCCGTCGGAACAGCTCGGCAAGGCCTTCGACCACTACGACATGGCGCGCGACGGCATCGCCGACTTCTCGTACGTGAACCCCGGCTACCAACCGGGGCGCTTCCCGGTGATGGCGGGCGCGTCGCTGCCCTTCCTGTTCGCCAACGGCAAGGAGGGCTCGGCTGCCATCGACGCCTGGTATCGCAACTACGCGGCCAAGGAAATGAAGGACGTGAAGTACTGCTTCGCGTTCGTGCATGACCCGGGCACCTTCCACTCGCGCAAGAAGATCACCGTGCCCACCGACGTCAAGGGCATGAAGGTGCGCCCGGCCACCAGCACCGTGGGCCAGCTCATCACGTCGCTGGGCGGCACCAACGTGCAGGCCTCGGCGCCCGAGTCGCGCGACATGCTGGAGCGCGGCGTGGCCGACGCCATCACCTTCCCGTGGGGATCGATCGGCCTGTTCGGCATCGACAAGGTGGTGAAGTACCACATGGACGCGCCGCTCTACGTCACGCCCTTCGTGTGGGTGATGAACAAGGGCAAGTACGACGCCATGTCCACCGCGCAGAAGAAGGTGATCGACGACCACTGCACCAGCGAATGGGCGCAGAAGGTGGCCGGCCCGTGGGCCGACTTCGAGTTTGCGGGGCACGCCAAGATGGCGGCGCTGTCGGGGCATGAGATCTACAAGCTCACGCCCGAGCAGCTCGATGCATGGCGCAAGGCGGCAGCGCCTTCGGAGGCGCAATGGGCCGAGAGCGTGAAGAAGGTGGGTGAAGACCCGAAGGCCATCATGGATGCACTGAAGGCCAGCCTCGTCAAATACAAATCGGCGCTCTGAGCGATGGCTACACGGTCCGCCAGCTATATGGACCGCGCGATCAACACGATCGAATGGCTTGCCGCCATCTTCGTGGGGATCGTCGCGCTCAACATCTTCGTGGCCGTGGTGCTGCGCAAGTTCTTCGACACCTCGATCCCCGACGCATACGATTTCGGCCGCATGCTGCTGGGCATCCTGATCTTCTGGGGCATTGCGGCCACCAGCTACCGCGGCGGCCACATCACGGTCGACCTCGTGTGGACGGCGGCGGGCCCGCGCATGAAGCGCGTGATCGACGTGTTCGCCACGCTGGTGCTGCTGTTCGTGGTGGCGGTGCAGACCGCCATGCTGTTCGACAAGGTGCGCGGCACCTACGTCGACAACGTGCAGACCTACGACCTCAACATTCCGACCTGGCCCTTCTACGCGGTAGCCTGGGCCGGCGACGTGTGCGCGGTGCTGCTGATCGCCATCCGCACCTACAGGCTGATCTTCCACCCCGAGCAGCTCGAAGAAATCCACCCCGAACAGAAGGCTGATGAATGAGCCCCGATGCAGTTGCCATCCTGGGCTTCGTCGCCCTCTTCGTTTTGATGTTGTTGCGCGTGCCGGTCGGCATGGCGATGGGGCTGGTCGGCGTGGTGGGCTACAGCTACCTCGTCGGGCCCGGTCCCGCGCTGAAGCTGGTGGGCCAGACCTCCATGCGCACCGTGACCGACTACACCTTCGGCGTGATCCCCATGTTCATGCTGATGGGTGCGCTGGTATCGGTGTCGGGTGTGAGCCGTGAACTCTTCAAGGCTGCGAACTCGATGATCGGCCACCTGCGCGGCGGGCTCGGCGTGGCCACCGTGGTGGCGTGCGGCGGCTTCGCGGCAATCTGCGGCTCGTCGGTAGCCACGGCCGCCACGTTCTCAGCGGTGGCGTATCCGGAGATGCGGCGCTTCAACTATCCGCAGTCGTTTTCCACCGGCGTGATTGCCGCGGGCGGCACGCTGGGCGCGATCTTGCCGCCATCGACCGTGCTCGCGGTGTACGCCATCCTCACGCAGCAGGACATCGGCAAGCTCTTCATGGCAGGCATCGTGCCCGGCATCCTCGCGATGGCCATGTACGTGCTGACCATCGCGATCATCGTGAAACTGCGGCCCGACTGGCTGCCCGGCGGCGAGATCAAGCCGTGGTCGGAGCGCCTGAAGGATTTGAAGAACGTGTGGGCGCCGCTGGTGCTGTTCGTGTTCGTCATCGGCGGGCTCTACGGCGGCTTCTTCACGCCGACAGAGGCAGGCGGCGTGGGCGCGAGCGGCGCGTTCATCCTCGGGCTGGTGCGGCGCAAGCTCGACGGCCCGAAGATCCGCGAGGCACTGCTGTCGGCCACGCGCACGGCTGCGGCGGTGTTCACGGTGCTGATCGGCGCGCTGCTGTTCGGGTACTTCCTCACCATCACGCAAAGCCCGCAGAAGCTCACCGAATTTCTCACCGGCCTGGGCATCGGCCGCTATGGCGTGCTCGCGCTCATCATGCTCATGTACCTGGTGCTGGGCTGCCTGATGGATGCGATGGCGATGATCATCCTGACCGTGCCGATCATCTACCCGGTGATCGTGCACCTGGGCTTCGACCCCATCTGGTTCGGCGTGATCATCGTGATGACGGTGGAGCTGGGGCTCATCCATCCACCGGTGGGGATGAACGTGTTCGTCATCAAGAGCGTGGTGAAGGACGTGAGCTTCACCACCATCTTCAAGGGCGTGCTGCCGTTCATCGTGACCGACATCGTGCGGCTGGTGATCCTGATCGCCTTCCCCATCATTGCCCTGTGGCTGCCGACGAGAATGGGCTGATGAACAGTATCAAAGAAATCGTCTACACCGCACGCGTCGAATTCGGCGATTGCGACCCCGCCGGCATCGTCTGGTTTCCCAATTTCTTCCGCTGGATCGATGCGGCATCGCGGCACTTCTTTGCCGAGTGCGGCGTGCCGCGCTGGGAGGAAACGGCCCAGACGATGGGCGTGATCGGCACGCCGCTGGTCGACACGCACACGCGCTTCGTGAAGGCCGCGAGCTATGGGGACACGCTGCAGATTGCGGTGCGCATCACCGAGTGGCGCGACAAGAGTTTCGTGCAGACCTACCGCGTGACGCGCGGCGAAGACCTGATCCTTGAATGCGAAGAGGTGCGGATCTTCGGCGCGAAACGCGAGGGCGGCGGCATCCGCGCGGTGCCGATTCCGCCGGACATTCGCGCACTCTGCGCATAGCGCCGGCAAGCGACGCCGGTTAATTCCTTGGACCTCATTCGTCGCGGCTTCGCGCTCCGTGAAGCCTTTCAGTACCCTTTCATTTCACACGCCTCGATACAAATAATCGCAGCCATTACAAGGCTGGAGGCGAGCCGTGAACCATGTCTACCGTGTCATCTTTGATCATCGGTCGGGGGAGTTCCGGGTCGCATCGGAACTGACGAAGCGCAGTGGTTCAGGAAGGACAAGAGGCAGCACCGGTGCTGTATGCCACAGCGTGCTCCCTGCCCTCGCGGTGCTGGCGGCGCTGCAGTTTCACAGCGGCGAAGCGGCGGCGGCATGCACACCCGCAGCCCCCATCGACAACGACACGGTGAGTTGCACCGGCGTGCCGATCACGCCGGCGCGACCGCGAGCGGGCGCACCACGGTGCAGATCATCAACCTCGGCGGACTGGGCGCGCTGACGACCGGCAACGGCATCGAGGTGATCAGCGCCCTGAACGGCGCGACCTCCACCGCACAGACCACCAGGGACGCCTTCTCGCTGGCCGGCGGCCACGTGGACGCTGGCGCCTACGAGTACCGGCTGTACCCGGCGGATGCCAGCGGCAGCGGCGAGAACTGGTACCTGCGCTCCACCACCGGCGGCCTTCCTGGAACACCGGGCGGGCCGGGCGGGATCGGCGGGTTGCCTACCTACCGCATCGAAGTGCCGCTGTATGCCGCGCTGGCGCAACAACTGCGCCAAGGCAACCTCGAGATGCTGGGCAACCTGCACCTGCGCGGCGGCGACGACACGCGGCTCGCCACCGACGGCGCCAGCGCTCGCGGTCGCCGCGCCTGGGGCCGCCTGATCAGCACCGACATCGACGCGAGCCAGCACGGCACCGCGAACGCGCAGAGCAAGGGTCGCCTCCACGGCTTCCAGGCCGGTACCGACCTGTGGGCCGACACCCGCTGGAACGTGGGCGTCTACGTCGGCCAGCTCGAAGGCAACATCCGCGTGAACGGCTTCGCGCGCGGCATCCAGGGGCTGGACGTGGGTTCCAACGACCTGCGCAGCCGCTACCTCGGCGCCTACGCCACCTGGCACGGCGACGAGGGCTGGTACGCCGATGCCGTGCTGCAGGCCGGCCAGCACCGCTACAACGTGCAGCCGTTCGCGACCTTCGGCAGCTCGGGCAAGGGCAAGAGCCTGCTGGCCTCCATCGAGGTGGGCAAGGCCTTCGGCATCGGCAGCGGCTGGATCGTGGAACCGCAGTTGCAGCTCATTCACCAGCGCCTGCGCATGGACGACACGGGCATCTCCGGCGCCGCGGTGACACAGGACCCGCATGACGGCCTCATCGTGCGCGCAGGCGTGCGCATCAAGGGCGAGATCGCCACCGGCGCCGGAACGCTGCAGCCCTATGGGCGCATCAACGTGTTCCACGCCTCCGGCGGTGCCGACGTGACGCAGTTCCTGAACTTCGGCGGCGGCACGGCCATCCGCAGCGAAACGGGCTCGACCAGCACCGAAGTGGCCGGTGGCGTGACGCTCGCTCTCGGCGAGCGCGCCTCGCTCTACGGGGAGCTGGGCAAGCTGTGGGCCTCGGGCGGCGCGGCGCGCTTGAAGAGCTCGATCAACGCGTCGCTGGGTGTGCGGGTGCGCTGGTAGCAAGCGCGGCCAGCCTCGTCAGCAGGCCATCGACGCCAAGATCGATCAGGTCGAAGACTTCGACAAAAGCCTGTTGCCCGCCATACCAGGGGTCGGGCACATCGCCTTCGACGCCCTCGGCGAATTCGGTGAACAGGTGCACCTTGTGGGCCGTGCCTGCGGGGGCAAGCCTGCGCAGCGCGGCGCAATGCTGGGCAGTCATGCCGATGATCAGGTCGAAACGTTCGAAGTCGGCCCCGCGGACCTGCCGCGCGGAATGGGCGTGCATCTCGATGCCGCGGCGTTTGGCCTCGGCCGCGGAGCGTGGATCGGGCGGATTGCCGCGCTCTTCGTCGGAGACGGCTGCACTGTCGACTTCGACGTGGAAACCCACTGCGCGGGCCTTGTGCACCAACAGGACGTGGGCTGTGGGGGAGCGGCAGATGTTGCCGGTGCAAATAAACAGAATTGCCAGTTTCTTCATATGCGACAACGGCTGGATGATTTCGCGAGCTGATGGATGCGGCAGAGAGGCTACAATGCGACCTCGCTCAATGATCCTGAGCACTGCCTGGCCAGGCAAGCTGAATCTCACACCAGCGCGTCGAAGTCACTACGACGAGAAAAACAATAATGACTTCATGCAAAAGAATTTGCCGTAGCGTGGACCGCGTAAGAGTTCACGACCACATTCCCAAAGCCCGCTTCGAGCGGGCTTTTTCACGCCCGAGCGATCTGGTCTGATGGTCCTGCAGACCGTGAAAGGTGACAGCAGTCGGCATCGAGGCACTTCCCTGAGCGGTTTTATTCCTCCCTCGCCTCTACCAGCGCCGTCTGCTGTCGAAGCCAGTGTGCTCAGGCGAAGTGAATTCAGCATGAAGTCAGCGCGGGTGTTCTGTGAAGTGAGGGCGCGCAGTTTGCACGACCGTCTCAGGTGCCCGCACAAGCGGGACGTAACCGCAACAGTGAGGCGATAACTACCATGCTTGCATCGAGGGACATGGCCAAAAGGGTTGACGCTGTTCGTGCCGCAGTGCAACAATCCTGCATCTTCATTTCGGAGCCCCGTGCGTGGACAGTGCCAGTTGGATCAGTGACAAGACGCGTGCCTCGGCAGGCGTGACACACCCGGCTCTCTAGCGCAGGCTTCTCCCGCGCTGCGTGCCGGTGTGCACACAGCGTGGCCCTCTTGCCTCATCGGCAAGCGGTTCCCCTCCTCCCGATTCCCGTCGTTTCGTCGCTGACTTTTTCAGTCAGCTTGCGTGCGTCCGTGCACGAGGCCCTTCACTGCGAAGGAGCCTTGTCATGCGTCACTTTCATCTTCGTCGTCAGCCGCACGAACAGCAGCAGCGCGTTCGCCCGTCGGCGCACGCGCCTGTCCGTGACCCTGCGGCAGTTGACGCCGCGCCCGTCATCGATGCCTCGCTCGACCAGGCCGCGGCGCTCTGGACAACGCGCCGCATCCGCAGCTTCCTGGTGCTCCAGCCGGCCTGCGCGCCTCGCCGCTGAGCCGCGCTCCGAACCCTTCTTTCAACCTGCAAGCAACCCGGGAGCACACGATGGACCCAGCCTCTCATTTGCGCCGTAGCGCGCCCCCTTCGCTTCGATCGATTGCACCAACAACAACGCGGCCCGCCGCCGCGCTTCGCAAAGGGTTGCTCCTGGCTGATTGATGCCCGGAGGTTCTCCCTGGGCGGGCGGCGGCTGCCCCGAAGGAGAACCCCATGAAAAACGTCCTGAAGTCTTTCTTCGAAAGCTTCCTGCGCAGCCGCCACATGCTGCATCACTTCGAGCGCTGGCAGACGCTGCTGGGCTCGAAGCCCGTCGGCACCGGCTCCTCCGTCAGCATGCCGCCCGACATCGCGAAGGCACTGGGCGCCGCCTCGCGCACCGATGCCGGCGAGATGCTGCTCAAGCTCAACAGTTCGCCGCGCGGCCTCAGCGAAGGCCATGCGCAAGTGCTGCGCAAGCGCCTCGGCAGCAACGAGGTTCGCCACGAGCAGCCGCTGCCCTGGTGGCAGCACCTGTGGCAGTGCTACCGCAATCCGTTCAACCTGCTGCTGACGGTGCTGGCGCTGGTCTCCTATGTCACCGAGGACATGAAGGCCACGCTCGTGATCGGCAGCATGGTGGTGCTGTCGACGGTGCTGCGCTTCCTGCAGGAGTCGCGCTCCAACAAGGCGGCCGACCGGCTCAAGGCCATGGTGAGCAACACCTCCACCGTGCTGCGGCCCGCGCCGGGCTACAAGGCGGGTGCCGCTGGCGACGAGGGCTTCGACACCACGCACGCCGGTACGGTGCGCGTCGAAGTGCCGATGCGCGACCTGGTGCCGGGCGAGGTGATCGCGCTGTCGGCCGGCGACATGATCCCGGCCGATTGCCGACTGCTCACCGCCAAGGACCTGTTCATCAGCCAGTCCGCGCTGACGGGCGAGGCCATGCCGGTGGAAAAATTCGTCGTCGATCGCGGTGACCACGCGGCGGGCGTGCTCGAACGCGAGAACCTGCTCTTCATGGGCACCAACGTGATCAGCGGCACCGCTACCGCGCTCATCGTGCACACGGGCGATCGCACATTCTTCGGTGCGCTGGCGCAACGCGTGACAGCCGCCGATCGCGGCACCAGCGCGTTCCAGGCAGGCATCAACCGCGTGAGCTGGGTGCTGATCCGCTTCATGCTGGTGATGGCGCCGCTGGTGCTGGTGATCAATGGCGTTGCCAAGGGCGACTGGTGGGAGGCGGCGCTGTTCGCGCTGTCTATCGCGGTCGGCCTCACGCCCGAGATGCTGCCGATGATCGTGACGGCCACGCTGGCGAAAGGCGCGGTCGTGATGTCGCGCCAGAAGGTGATCGTGAAGCGGCTCGAGGCCATTCACAACTTCGGCGCCATGGACGTGCTGTGCACCGACAAGACCGGCACCCTGACGCAGGATCGCATCGTGCTCGAGCGCCACACCAACGCCTGGGGCGAAGGCTCGGACCACGTGTTGCAGCTGGCCTACCTCAACAGCTTTCACCAGACGGGTCTGAAGAACCTGCTCGACAAAGCCGTGCTGAGCCATGCCGAGCTGCAACTCGAAACGCGTCTGCAGACGGCCTATCGCAAGATCGACGAAGTGCCCTTCGATTTCTCGCGCCGGCGCATGTCGGTGGTAGTGGCCAATGGCGGCAGCGAGCACCTGCTGATCTGCAAGGGTGCGCTGGAAGAGATTCTGTCGGTATGCACCTCGGTCGAGCGTGGCGCTGAAGTGCTGGCGCTCGATGCGGAGGTGCTGGCGCGCATCCATCGCGTGGCGTCGGAGCTCAATGCCCAGGGCCTGCGTGTGGTGGCCGTGGCCAGCCGTTCGCTGAAGGCCGAGGCGCAGAAGGCGGCCTATGGCGTGGCCGACGAATCGGGGCTCACGCTCTTGGGCTACGTCGCCTTCCTCGATCCGCCGAAGGAATCGACCGCGCCCGCATTGCGCGCGCTGGCCGAGCACGGCGTGGCCGTGAAGGTGCTGACGGGCGACAACGAACTGGTCACGCGCAAGGTCTGCGCCGACGTGGGACTGGAAGTCGGCCGCATCGTGCTCGGCCGAGAGATCGAGGACATGGCCGATGCGGACCTGCGCCTGGTGGTCGAAGCGCACCAGGTGTTCGCCAAGCTCACGCCTGCCCACAAGGAGCGCATCGTGCACGCGCTGCATGCCAATGGCCATGTGGTGGGCTTCATGGGCGACGGCATCAACGACGCGCCCGCGCTGCGCGCCGCGGACATCGGCATCTCGGTGGACGGCGCGGTGGACGTGGCCAAGGAGTCGGCCGACATCATCCTGCTGGAGAAGAGCCTGATGGTGCTGGAGCAAGGCGTGATCCAGGGGCGCCGCACTTTTGCGAACATGCTCAAGTACATCAAGCTCACTGCCAGTTCGAACTTCGGCAATGTGTTCTCGGTGCTGGTGGCGAGCGCGTTCCTTCCGTTCCTGCCGATGCTGCCGCTGCACCTGCTGGTGCAGAACCTGCTGTACGACGTGTCGCAGATCGCGATTCCGTTCGACAACGTGGACGAAGAGTTCCTCAAGAGCCCGCAGCGCTGGAACCCGGCGGACCTGGGGCGCTTCATGGTGTTCTTCGGCCCGCTGAGCTCGGTGTTCGACATCCTCACGTTCGCAGTGATGTGGTTCGTCTTCGCGGCCAACACGGTGGGCCACCAGACGCTGTTCCAGTCGGGATGGTTCGTCGAGGGCCTGCTGTCGCAGACGCTGATCGTGCATCTGATCCGCACGCGCAAGATTCCTTTCCTGCAAAGCCGCGCGGCATGGCCGCTGCTGATCATGGGTGCGGCGATTGCGGCGGTGGGCATCTGGCTGCCGATGGGGCCGCTGGCGCACTACTTCAAGCTGCAGGCGCTGCCGTTGATGTACTTCCCCTGGCTTGTCGCCATGCTGGTCGGCTATGCAGTGCTGACGCAGGCGGTGAAGGGGTGGTATGCGCGGCGGTATGGGTGGCAGTGAGATGAATGCTCGCCGATCAACTAGTGCCCCGAGCAACTCGCCAACAAGGTTTCATCCTGGCGACGTCAAATATGCCCTGGCTCCCGATGCGGGGCCTACCGACAAGAAAGAACCTTTCGATGCAAGCCATCCAGAACATCAACCTGCTCTCGCTGCTCGACACTTTCATCAGCGTCGCGGCCGCGTTCGTCCTCGGCTCGCTGATCGGCCTCGAGCGGCAGATACGACAGCGCACCGCGGGCCTGCGCACCAACACGCTGGTGGCCGTGGGTGCGGCGGTGTTCGTCGATATGGCCAATCGGCTGCACGGCCAGGACGGGGCTGTGCACGTGGTGGCCTACGTGGTCTCGGGCATCGGGTTCCTGGGCGCGGGCGCGATCATGAAGGAAGGCGCCAACATCACGGGCCTGAACACGGCGGCCACGCTGTGGGGGTCGGCGGCGGTGGGCGCCTGCGCGGGTGCCGATCTGCTGGGCGAGGCGATGATCGCCGCGCTGTTCGTGCTGGCCAGCAACACGCTGCTGCGGCCGGTGGTCAATCGGATCAACCGTCGCCCGATCAGCGAAGAATCGAGCGAGGCGACCTATGCGGTGCGCGTGATCTGCTCGCGCGCGGCACGGCCCGAGGTAATGGACCAGTTGCTGCTGCTCCTGGAAGCCGCGAACTACCCGGTGCGCGACGTCGACCAGCACGCCTTCGGGCCGGCCGACACGGAAATCGAAGCGACGCTGTACGCCACCGCAGTCGAGCCGCTGGAGCTCGACCAGGTGATTGCCGAGCTCGAAGCGCTCGACGGCGTGCAGCAGGCGTTCTGGAACGCCTCCGCCGAAGACTAAGCGCCGATCAAACGCCGAGGATCGAAACGGCCTTGGTGTTCAGGTAGGCCTCGAGCGCTTCGGGGCCGCCTTCCGAACCGTAGCCCGAATCCTTCACACCGCCGAACGGCATTTCGGGCGACGGCGTGGCGGGCTGGTTGATCCACAGCATGCCCAGTTCAAGCTTCTGGCTCAGCAGGTGCGCGTTCTTGATCGACTTGGTGAAGGCATAGCCGGCCAGGCCGAAGGGCAGGCGGTTGGCTTCTGCAATCGCTTCTTCGAGCTTGTCGAAGCCGCGGATGGCGGCGATGGGGCCGAAGGGTTCGTTGTTGAACACGTCGGCGTCCAGCGGCACGTCGGTCAGCACGGTGGGGGCGAAAAAGTTGCCGGTGTCGCCCACGCGTTCGCCGCCAGCCGCCACGGTGGCGCCCTTCTTGCGCGCGTCTTCCAGCACATGGGCCATGGCCGTGAGGCGGCGGGCGTTGGCCAGCGGGCCGATGGTCGTGCCTTCGGCGAGGCCGTCGCCGAGCTTCAGGCCTTCGGTGTACTTGACCAGCGTACGGGCGAATTCTTCGCGCAGGCTGTTGTGCACCAGGAAGCGGGTCGGCGAGATGCAGACCTGGCCCGCATTACGGAACTTGGCCGCGCCCGCTGCCTTGACGGCCAGCGCCACGTCGGCGTCTTCGGCCACGATCACCGGAGCGTGACCGCCCAGTTCCATCGTCACGCGCTTCATGTGCGAACCGGCCAGCGCGGCGAGTTGCTTGCCGACCGGGGTCGAGCCGGTGAAGGTGACCTTGCGGATGATCGGGTGGGCGATCAGGTAGTTCGAGATTTCAGCGGGGTTGCCGAACACCAGGCCCACGGTGCCGGGCGGAATGCCTGCATCGACAAAAGCCTGCAGCAGCGCAGCGGGCGATGCCGGGGTTTCTTCAGGGGCCTTCACCAGGAACGAGCAGCCGGTGGCCAGCGCAGCGCCGAGCTTGCGCACGATCTGGTTGATCGGGAAGTTCCACGGCGTGAACGCGGCGACGGGGCCCAGCGGCTCCTTCAGCACGAGCTGCTGTGCGGCCAGGTTGCGCGAGGGCACGATGCGGCCGTAGACGCGGCGGCCTTCGTCGGCGAACCATTCGATGATGTCAGCGGCAGCCAGCGTTTCGCCCTTGGCTTCGGCCAGCGGCTTGCCCTGCTCTTGCGTCAGAAGCTTGGCGATTTCGGGGGCGCGTTCGCGGATGAGGCCGGCGGCGCGGCGCATGACGGCGGCGCGCTCGTTGGCAGGGGTATTGCGCCAGGTCTCGAAACCGCGTTGTGCGGCGGCCAGGGCGCGGTCGAGGTCGGCGATGCTGGCGTGAGCCACCTTGCCGATGGCCTTGCCGGTGGCGGGGTTCACGACGTCCAGCGTCTTGCCGCCGGTGGCGTCGACCCATTCGTTGTCGATCAGCAGGCGGGTGTCGGTGTAGGTGGCGGTCATGGCGAACTTTCCTTCGGGGACTGGATGATGAAAAGAAGAATGGGGAATTCTGGAGGTGCTGTGCGGCTCTGCACCCGAAAGGATGCGCCGGCTTCAACGGCAGCCACAGGCCGCCGGGGGCATAGATTAACCCGAGTTCACAAACCTCGCCCGCCGGCGGTCACGGGCGAGGAACGGGGTCGTCATGCGCGCCGAACATAATCCCCGTCACACAAACACACAGAGGACGAGGGAAATCCATGCACGCAGCGCTGCGCAACAACCTGTTTTTCATCAAGGAACACGTCGGCATCTTCAAGGCCGCCAACAACTACGACATCTTCGACCCGAATTCGCAACAGAAAATTCTGGAGTGCCGTGAGCCGAACCTCGGCTTCTTCAGCAAGCTGCTGCGCTTCACCGACTACAAGCGCTTCACGCCATTCGACGTGGTGGTGTCGACGCCCGAAGGGCAGAAGGTGCTGTCGGTCAAGCGCGGCGTGTCCATCTTCCTGTCGAAGGTGCAGGTGCTCGACGGCAACGACCAGGTCGTCGGTTCGTTCAAGCAGAAGCTCTTTTCCATCGGCGGCAAGTTCGACGTGCTCGACGCTCAGGAGCAGATTGCCTGCACGCTCAAGGGCAAGTGGACCAGCTGGGATTTCCGCTTCGTACAGGGCAGCACCGAGTTCGCCGCCGTGTCCAAGAAATGGGCGGGGCTGGGCAAGGAACTCTTCACCACCGCCGACAACTACATGCTGTCGATCGACCCGGGCGTGCCGGCCAACGATGCCCGCCGCCTGCTGATCGTGGCGGCGGTGATGTGCATCGACATGGTGCTGAAGGAGTAAAGCTCCTTACAGCACCAGCAGCGCGCGGAAGTCGTTGACGTTGGTGTGGGTCGGGCCGGTCACGAACAGATCGCCGATGGCGTCGAAGTAGCCATAGGCGTCATTGCGGTCGAGGTGGTCCGACAGCTTCTTCCCGGCAGCGGTGGCGCGCGCCAGCGTGTCGGGCGTGACGAAGGCGCCCGCGTTGTCTTCCACACCGTCGATGCCGTCGGTGTCGGCGGCGAGCGCCCACACCCGCGGCTGGCCCATGAGCGCACCGGCCAGCCCCATGCAGAACTCGCCGGCCCGCCCGCCGCGGCCTTTGGCCTGGCCCGGCTGGCGTGGGCGGATCGTCACCGTGGTCTCGCCGCCCGAAAGAATCACGCAGGGCCGCGCGAACGGCTCGCCGCGGTGCGCCACCGCTCGCGCCAGCGCAGCGTGCACCTTGCCGACTTCGCGCGATTCGCCTTCCATTTCGTCGCTGAGGATGTGCGCCTCGATGCCAGCCTCGCGCGCAGCCCTGGCCGCGGCTTCGAGCGACTGCTGCGGCGTGGCGATCATGTGCGTCTCGTGGCCCTTGAACACGGCGTCGTGCGGCTTGGGCGTTTCGAGTTCACCGCTTTCGAGTTGCGCGCGCACCGGCGCCGGCACTTCGATGCCATAGCGGTCGAGGATGGCGAGCGCATCGGCGCAGGTGGTGGCGTCGGGCACCGTCGGGCCGCTGGCGATGACGGCTGCGTCGTCGCCTGGCACGTCGCTGATCGTCAGCGTCACCACGCGGGCCGGCGCGCATGCCGCCGCCAGCCGGCCACCCTTGATGCGCGACAGGTGCTTGCGCACGCAGTTCATCTCGCCGATGCCTGCGCCGCTTTCGAGCAGTTGCTTGTTGATGCGCTGCTTGTCGGCCAACGTCAGGCCTTCAGCCGGCAACACCAGCAGCGACGAACCGCCACCCGAGATCAGGCACAGCACAAGGTCGTCGGCCGTGAGGCCCTGCGTCAGCGCGAGGATGCGCTCGGCGGCCTGCTGGCCTGCTGCGTCGGGCACGGGGTGTGCGGCCTCGACGATCTCGATGCGCTGCGGCACGCCTTCGGGCCGCGGCGGAATGTGGTCGTAACGCGTGACGACAAGCCCCGACAGCGGCGCATCGGCCGGCCACAGGGCCTCGAGCGCCTGCACCATCGAGCCGCCGGCCTTGCCTGCGCCCAGCACCAGCGTACGGCCCTTGGGCGGCGGCGGCAGATGGGCGCCCAGCGTGGACAGCGGCAGCGCGCGGTCCACCGCCACACGGTAGAGATGTTCGAGGAAGGCGCGCGGGGCTTCGCGCGGATCGGGAGCGGGGCCGAAGGCGGGGTTCGATGCGGTCATTGCTGCTTTGTCTCCAATCCGGCGATTGTGCTGCGGACCGTGACCCGCCCTCTTGCCGCCGGTCAACTTCTGTCTGTCTAGTTGGTCTTTGCGCCAGCCTGGAACCATCGGCTGATGAGGGCCCGCTCTTCGTCGGTGATGCCCGTCGCGTTGTTCATCGGCATGATCTTCGTGACCACCACCTGCTGGTAGATCGCCTGCGAATGCGCGGCCACTTGCTCCGGCGAATCGACGCGCACGTTCTTCATCTGAACGGCCGCGCCGTGGCACATGAAGCAGCGCTGTTCGAGCACCTTCTGCACGTCCTTGAACGGCACGGCAGGCGCAGCGGCAGCCACCGCCGGCGCCGCCACGGGTTCAGGCTTCATCCAGACGATGGTCAGGCCCAGCACCACGATGCCGACCAGCGCATAGGGCAGCGGGTTGCCCGCATTGCCCAGCTTGAAGCGGTGCCGCACCACGAAGAACTGACGAATGGCCGCGCCGCCGAGCATGATCAGCAGCAACACGATCCAGTTGTACTTGTGCGTGTACGTAAAGCTGTAGTGGTTGCTCAGCATCGCGAACAGCACCGGCAGCGTGAAGTAGGTGTTGTGCACGCTGCGCTGCTTGCCGCGCTGGCCATGCACCGGGTCCACCGGCTTGCCTTCGCGCAGCGCCGCCACGTTCTTGCGCTGGCCGGGAATGATCCAGAAGAACACGTTGCCGCTCATGGTCGTGGCCATCATGGCGCCCACCAGCAAGAAGGCCGCGCGGCCCGCGAACCACTGGCAGGCCAGCCAGGTCGCGAAGGCGATGAAGATGGCGATCAGCACGCCGACGATGGTGTCGCCGTGCTTGCGCCGGCCGAAGATCTGGCAGATGCCGTCGTACACCATCCAGAACACCACGAAGAAGGCCAGCGCCACGGCAATGGCGGCGCCGGGCTGCCAGTCCATCTTCGACTTGTCGATGAGGTACGTGCTCGCGTTCCACAGGTACGACATGGTGAAGAGCGTGAAACCCGTGATCCAGGTCGAATAGCTCTCCCAGTAAGACCAGTGCAGGTGGTCCGGCAGCTTCTTGGGCGCCAGCGCGTACTTCTGCATGTTGTAGAAGCCGCCGCCGTGCACGGCCCATTGCTCGCCGCCCACGCCCTTGTCGAGCGATTCCTGGTCCTGCGGCTTCTCGAGGCTGTTGTCCAGCATCACGAAGTAGAAGGAAGCGCCGATCCAGGCGATGGCGGTGATGACGTGGACCCAGCGCAGCAGCAGGTTGGCCCAGTCGAGGTAATAACTTTCCATATGCTTCTCTCTCAACCCGATTGGCGCGTGGGGGCACCAAGGAGGGGTTTCAGCCTGCTCACCACCGCGGGCGCTGTAAGCAGAGAAAGTGCCGCGAACGCAGGCTCCATGAAAAAATGGGCCTCGCTCCGCTGCGGCTTGTTGTGGACCGAAAGTGTATACAGTTTTGGCAAGGGACGGGGTTGTTTTTTAGGGCGTGGCCGCCGGGAAAACCCTGTTCAGCCCAGCGATTGCAACAACTGTGCCGCCACCGCCACGGCGATCACCTCGGGCTCCTTGCCCGTGATGCCGGGCACGCCGATCGGGCAGGTGATGCGGGCCAGTTCGTCGGCCGTGAAGCCCCGCGCCTCGAGCCGATGGCTGAAAGTGGCCCACTTGGTCTTGCTGCCGATCAGGCCGACGTAGGGCAGGTCGTTGCGCTCGCGCAGGCGCTTCAGGCAGGCGATGACGATGTCCAGGTCTTCGGCATGGCTGAAGCTCATGATGAGCACGCGGCTGCCCGGCACCAGCGCGGCCACGGCGTCCTGCACGGGTTCTGAATGTTCGGTGTCGATCTGCGCGGGCAATTCGTCGGGAAACACGCCGTCGCGGCTGTCGACCCAGCGCACCGCAAACGGCAGCGCAGCCAGCAGCCGTGCCAGTGCGGCGCCCACGTGGCCGCCGCCGAACAGCGCCACGGGCTTGAGTTGCGCGACCAGTTCGCGCTGCAGCCTTGGCGCATCAGCGGCCGTGATGCGCTCGTACGACAGGAACATCACGCCGCCGCAGCACTGTCCCAGGCTCGGGCCCAGCGGGTAGCGCTGGATGCCATCGAAGGGCTTGCGCGAGCCAGCCAGCATTTCGCGTGCTTCCTTCGTGGCCTGGAATTCGAGCTGCCCGCCGCCGATGGTGGCCGTGAGCGCATCGGCCCACACCGCCATCCAGGTGCCGGCCTCGCGCGGCGCCGAGCCCTGCGTCGATTCGACGCGCACCAGCACCGCGTCTTCGTGGCGAAGACGTGCCAGCAGTTGATCGACCGCACCGCTCATCGTTGTCGATACCTTCGGTTGCCTGGCCCGTGAAGACTCACGGTATAAACCCGGCGATGAATCGCCAGCTTACGCCCCGCCGCCTTGCACTTGCTGCTTCCGTTCTTTCCGCCCTCTGGCTGGCCGGCTGCGGCAGCCCTGGTGCCGTGCCCGGCCAGTTGAGCAGCGCCTCCCCTTCCAGCGCATCCGGCCGGGTGCCTCGTGCATCGAACGCCGCCACGGCGCGCGACTACCGCCGCGATGCGGCGCGCCACATCTACGAGATCAACCGCTCGCGCATCTACGGCGGGCAATTGCCGCCGATGCTCTATGCGGTCGGTACGCTGCAGGTGAACCTGGATGCGGGTGGCAAGGTGGTGTCGATGCACTGGTTGCGCGCGCCCCAGCATGCGCCCGAAGTGATCGCCGAGATCGAGCGTGCCGTGCTGCAGGCCGCGCCCTTCCCCGCCGCCACGCGCCTCGGAGCGGTCACGTGGACCGACACCTGGCTGTGGGACAAGAGCGGGCGCTTCCAGCTCGACACCCTGACAGAAGGCCAGCAACAAGGCGACTGACCTCAGGAGCCCCGGTACGTGGAGTAGCTCCACGGACTGACGAGCAGGGGCACGTGATAGTGCTGGTCGGTGTGCGCCACGCCGAAATCCAGCGACACCTTGTTCAGGAAATTGGGCTCCGGCAGCTTGACGCCGCGAGCCTTGAAGTAACCCGCCACGTCGAACACCAGCCGGTAGGTGCCGGCCTTCAGCGAGTTGTTGTCGTACAGCGGGCCGTCGCTGCGGCCGTCCGAATTCAGCGTGAAGCGCTTCACCAGCGTCGCGGCGTCGCCGTCGGTGGTGAACAGCGCGACCTCCATGCCGGCTGCGGGACCGCCATGCATCGTGTCCAGTACGTGAGTGCTCAGGCCCATGGGGCGCTCCTTGAAATGGGTGCGGGAAATTCCGGTGGACAAAAGTGTATACAGTTACCGGCTTTGGGTCTATCATGAAAAACATGGAGTCCTCCACCACCCGTTCGATCGTCGATGCCCTCACGAAGGCCATCGTCGAGCACCGGCTTCAGCCCGGCACCAAGCTGGCCGAGCAGAAGCTGGCCGATCATTTCGGCGTCTCGCGCACGCTGGTGCGCCAGGCGCTGTTCCAGCTGTCGCAGAACAAGCTCATACGCCTCGAGCCCGCACGCGGCGCCTTCGTGGCCGCACCGGCCGTCGACGAGGCCAAGCAGGTGTTCGCCGTGCGCCGCATGCTCGAAGCCGAGATGACGCGCGAGTTCGTGCGCACCGTCACGCCCGCCAAGATCAAGGCGCTGAAGGAGCACGTTGCGCTCGAAAAATCAGCCGTGTCGGGCGAAGACATCTCGGGCCGCACCGAGCTGCTCGGCGACTTCCACGTGCGCATGGCCGAGCTCATGGGCAACCAGGTGCTGGCGCAGATCCTGGGCGAACTCATCTCGCGCTGCGCCCTCATCACGCTGATGTACCAGAGCGCCAGCGCGGCCGAGCACTCCAACGACGAGCACGCCGACATCGTGAAGGCGCTGGCCGCGCGCGACGAAGAGCGCGCCGTGCGCCTCATGACCGAACACCTGGAGCACGTCGAGGCCAATCTCACGTTCGACCGCAAGGTGCCCACCAACGACATCTCCCTCGCGCTGTCCTGATCCAAACCATGACCGTCTACGACACTACCCTGCCCTACCCGCGCGACCTCGTCGGCTACGGCCGCAACCCGCCCCACGCCCAATGGCCGGGCGGTGCGCGCGTCGCGGTGCAGTTCGTCCTCAACTACGAAGAAGGCGGCGAGAACGCCACGCTGCACGGCGACGCGGGCTCCGAGCAGTTCCTCTCCGAGATGTTCAACCCGGCGAGCTTTCCCGACCGGCACATCAGCATGGAAGGCATCTACGAGTACGGCTCGCGTGCCGGCGTGTGGCGCATCCTGCGCGAGTTCGAAAAACGCGGCCTGCCGCTGACCGTCTTCGGCGTGGGCATGGCACTTGAGCGCTACCCCGAGCTGACCGCCGCCTTTAAAGAGCTGGGCCACGAGATCGCCTGCCACGGCTGGCGCTGGATCCACTACCAGAACCTCGACGAAGCCACCGAGCGCGAACACATGCGCCTGGGCATGGAAGCCATTGAAAAGCTCACCGGCGAACGCGCCCTGGGCTGGTACACCGGCCGCGACAGCCCGCGCACGCGCCGCCTCGTGGCCGACTACGGCGGCTTCGAATACGACAGCGACTACTACGGCGACGACCTGCCCTTCTGGATGAAGGTGCAAAAGACCGACGGCACCGTGGTGCCGCAGCTCATCGTGCCCTACACGCTCGACTGCAACGACATGCGCTTCGCGCTGCCGCAGGGCTATTCGCACGCCGACCCGTTCTTCCAGTACATGAAGGACACCTTCGACGCGCTGTATGCCGAAGGCGACCCGAACGGCGACAACAGCCCGAAGATGATGAGCATCGGCATGCACTGCCGCCTGCTCGGGCGGCCGGGCCGCATCACGGCGCTGCAGCGTTTTCTCGATCACATCGCACAACACGACCGCGTGTGGGTCTGCCGGCGCGTCGACATCGCGCGCCACTGGAAGCAGGCGCACCCCTTTGAAGCCGGAGCCGCATCATGAGCCTCACCATCGCCCAACTCAACGCCGCGGTGCCGGCCGCCGCCGTCGCGCTGCTCGACGGCATCTACGAGCACTCGCCCTGGATCGCTCAGCGCGCCCTGGCCGCTCGCCCGTTCCGCTCGCTCGCGCACCTCAAGCATGCGCTCGTGCAGGCGCTGGCCGCTTCGTCGGCCGACGAGCAGATCGGCCTGATCCGCGCCCACCCCGAACTCGCCGGCAAGGCCATGGTCAGCAAGACGCTGACGGCCGAATCGACCAACGAGCAGAGCAAGGCCGGCCTGACCGACTGCACGCCCGAGGAGTTCGCAAAGATCCAGCAGCTCAACGCCGACTACAACGCGAAGTTCGGCTTTCCGTTCATCCTCGCGGTGCGCGGCCCGCGCGGCACGGGGCTGGCCAAGCGCGAGATCATCGACACCTTCGCGCGCCGGCTCTACAACCACCCCGACTTCGAACTCGGCGAGGCGCTGCGCAACATCCATCGCATTGCGGAGATTCGCCTCGACGACAAGTTCGCCGCCGACGTCACGCTCGGCAACGATGTGTGGGACTGGCAGGAACAGCTCTCGGTGCACACCGATCCGGGCTATGCCGAGAAGGGCCAGCTCACCGTCACCTACCTGACCGATGCGCACCGCGCCTGCGCCGCGCAGATCAGCGCGCTGATGCGCGACGTGGGCTTCGACTCGGTGCACATCGACGCAGTCGGCAACGTGGTGGGCCGCTATGAAGGCGCGACGCCCGGCGCCAAGACCCTGCTCACCGGCTCGCACTACGACACCGTGCGTAACGGCGGCAAGTACGACGGCCGCCTGGGCATCTTCGTGCCGATGGCCTGCGTGCGCGAACTCAAGCGGCAGAACAAGCGCCTGCCCTTCGCCTTCGAGGTGGTGGGCTTCGCCGAAGAGGAAGGCCAGCGCTACAAGGCGACCTTCCTCGGCTCGGGCGCGCTCATCGGCCACTTCGACCAGCGCTGGCTCGACCAGAAGGATGCCGACGGCATCACCATGCGCGAGGCCATGCAGCATGCGGGCCTGAAGGAAGAAGACATCCCGAAGATCCAGCGCGACCCGGCGCGCTACCTCGGCTTCGTCGAAGTGCACATCGAGCAAGGCCCGGTGCTCACCGAGCTCGACCTGCCGCTGGGCATCGTCACCTCCATCAACGGCAGCGTGCGCTACGTGGGCGAAGTGATCGGCATGGCCAGCCACGCCGGCACCACGCCCATGGACCGCCGCCGCGACGCCGCGGCCGCCGTGGCCGAGCTGATTCTCTACACCGAGCAGCGCGCCGCCAAAGACGGCGACTCGGTCGGCACCGTCGGCATGCTCGAAGTGCCCAGCGGTTCCATCAACGTGGTGCCGGGCCGCTGCAAATTCAGCCTCGACCTGCGCGCGCCCAACAACGCGCAGCGCGACGCGCTGGCCACCGACGTGGTCAACGCACTGAAGGACATCTGCGAGCGCCGCGGCGTGCGCTACGAGCTCGAAGAAACCATGCGCGCCGCCGCCGCGCCCAGCGCACCCGCCTGGCAGCAGCGCTGGGAAAAGGCCGTCGACGCGCTGGGCATTCCGCTCTTTCGCATGCCCAGCGGCGCCGGCCACGACGCGATGAAGCTGCACGAGGTGATGCCGCAGGCCATGCTGTTCGTGCGCGGCATCAACTCGGGCATCAGCCACAACCCGCTCGAATCGAGCACCAACGACGACATCCAGCTCGCTGTACAGGCCTTCCAGCTGCTTCTGGAAAACCTCACCGCCGAACAAGCCCACTGATTCACAGAAGAACAACCATGACCGACTACGCCAAGCTCGACGCCTGGATCGACGCCCACTTCGACGAGGAAGTGCAATTCCTGCAGCAACTCGTGCAGGTGCCCACAGACACGCCACCGGGCAACAACGCGCCGCACGCCGAGCGCACCGCCGAGCTGCTGAAAGACTTCGGCCTCGACGCCGAAAAACACGCCGTGCCCGCACAGGAAGTGAAGGACTACGGCCTCGAATCGATCACCAACCTGATCGTGCGCCGCAAGTACGGCAACGAAGGCCGCACCGTGGCGCTGAACGCCCACGGCGACGTGGTGCCCCCCGGCGAAGGCTGGACGCACGACCCGTATGGCGGCGAGATCGCTGACGGCAGTCTCTACGGCCGTGCAGCAGCAGTCAGCAAGAGCGACTTCGCAAGCTTCACCTTCGCGCTGCGTGCGCTCGAAGCAGTGGCCAAGCCGACCAAGGGCAGCGTCGAGCTGCACTTCACCTACGACGAAGAGTTCGGCGGCATCCTCGGCCCGGGCTGGCTGCTCGACAAGGGCCTGACCAAGCCCGACCTGATGATCGCGGCCGGCTTCAGCTACGAAGTGGTCACCGCGCACAACGGCTGCCTGCAGATGGAAGTGACGGTGCACGGCAAGATGGCCCACGCCGCCGTGCCGGCCACCGGCATCGACGCGCTGCAAGGCGCCGTGAAGATCCTCAACGCGCTGTATGCGCAGAACACGCTCTACCAGCAGGTCACGTCGAAGGTCGAGGGCATCACGCACCCGTACCTCAACGTCGGCCGTATCGAGGGCGGCACCAACACCAACGTGGTCCCCGGCAAGGTCGTGTTCAAGCTCGACCGCCGCATGATTCCCGAAGAGAACCCGGTCGAGGTCGAAGCCGCCATCCGCAAGGTGATTGCCGATGCCGCCGCCGAGAGCGCGGGCATCACGGTCGAGATCAAGCGCCTGCTGCTCGCCAATTCGATGAAGCCGCTGGCCGGCAACAAGCCGCTGGTCGATGCGATCCAGAAGCACGGCGGCGAACTGTTCGGCGAGCCCATCAAGGCCATGGGCACGCCGCTGTACACCGACGTGCGCCTGTACGTCGAAGCCGGCATTCCCGGCGTGATCTACGGCGCCGGCCCGCGCACGGTGCTCGAATCGCACGCCAAGCGCAGCGACGAGCGCGTGGTGCTCGAAGACCTGCGCCGCGCCACCAAGGTGATCGCGCGCACGCTCAGCGACCTGCTGGCCTGATCCTGATCCGGCTCAGATGACCTTGACGGCCGCGGGCGCCGAGCGCGCCGCGGCCCACGCCATCACCTCGGGCAGCGGCGCGGGCCGCGCCAGGTGGTAGCCCTGCACCAGCCGGCAACCTATCGCGTGCAGGGCATCGAGCTCGTCCTGCGTTTCCACGCCTTCGGCAACCACCTGGATGTTCAGCGAGCGGCCGAGCTGGACGATGGCGTCCACCAGCACCACGTTGCCCGGCGAGGACGACAGGTCGAGAATGAAACTGCGGTCGATCTTCACCTGGCGCACGTACTCGCTGCGCAGCGACGCCAGCGACGAATAACCCACGCCGAAGTCGTCGACCACGATTGCCACGCCCGCGGCCGACAGCGCGCTCAGCCGGCTGCGCGTGGCATGGGTGTCGAGCGCCACCTCTTCCGTGATCTCGATCTGCAGCCGGCGCGGTGCCACGCCGCGCGCCTTCAGCATGCCGAGCACGATGTCGTCGACCGCCAGCTGCGCCATCTCGCGCGGCGAGACATTGATGGCAACCGGCACGGCGGCCAGGCTGGAGCCTACGGCCTCCAGCTGGCGCATGCCCAGGCAGACCTCGTCGACCAGATGCCGCAGCAGCGGCTCGGCCACGCCGGTGCTCGCTGCCGCGTAGATCACCTCTTCAGGGGCAATGTGGCCGTGGCGCGGATGGTTCCAGCGCATCAATGCCTCGAGGCTGTGAACTTCCCGGCCGTCGCTGTTCATGATCGGCTGGTACCACACACCGATGTCGCGCGCCTCTATGGCATGGAGCAGGTCGCGCTCCACGTCCCGGCGCGTGGCCAGCCGCTGGTTGAGCGCCTTGTCGAAGACCTGGTAGCGGTTGCGCCCGGTGCGCTTGGCCTCGTAGACGGCCTCGTCGGCAAAGCTGATCATGTCGGCAATCTCGGCCTCGCCCGAGACTGAGATGCCGATGCTCACGCCCAGGTGGCCGCCGTAGTGCGCAGTGGCGAAGGAGATCGAACGGATCAGCGCCTGCGCAATCGCCGTGGGCGCCTGCCGCTCGTCCTGCAGGCTGTAGAGCACCGCGAACTCGTCGCCGCCCCAGCGGCCGAGCACGGCCTGCATGTCGGCGGTCTCCCGCTGCAGCCAGCGGGCCACGTCCTGCAGCACGCGGTCGCCGACCTTGTGGCCGAAGGCATCGTTCACCGCCTTGAAGCCGTCGAGGTCCAGCAGCAGCAGGCCGTGCTGGCCGCCGCCGGGTGCGGCGATGTGCAGCGTCGCCGCCTCGGTGAAACCTTCGCGGTTGAGCAGGCCGGTGAGCGAATCGTGCGAGGCCCGGAAGGCCAGCTGCTGCGTGGCGTCCAGCGACAGCGCGTGCACCAGCCGCAGCTGTGCGGCCATGGCGGTGGCTTCGTTGCGCAGGCGGCTTCCTTCGCGGAAGGTCCTGTCGCTGTGCAGCGCACCGCGCACCAGTGCCGCGAGGTACAGCAGCACCATCGCCGCCAGGCTCAGGTTGTCGAAGCCGCCTGCATAGACAAGGCAACCGACCACCGACAGCAGCGCCGGCGTGATGAAGCTGATGGGCACGAGCGCATAGGCAATGCCATAGGTGACGGCCCCCGCGCAGATGCCGCACACCACCGTGAGATAGAACACCGCTTGCGGCGATGAGTAGCCGTCGCACAGAAACGGAATGAGGGCCCACACACAGCCCGACACCGCAGCCAGGACCGCAGCAATGCGCAGGTGCCATTCGACCGGGCGGCCGTCAGGCGAGGTCAGGACATCACTGCCGGGCTCGGCACCGGGCGAAGGCGCGAACGGCCAGCGGCAGATGTAGCTGCGCATCCCGTTCACCATGAGCGACAGCAGCAGCCAGCTCATTCCTTCGAACGCGCGGCCGGCATTGAGGGCGACCAGCGCCGCGGTGAAGCTCAGCACCACGCTGATCGGAATGGCCGAGAGAACGCTGCGGCGCACCGTCACGAGCTGGTCGGTGCGCACCATGCGCGACAGCACCCCATCGTCGATGGATGCGGTGGGCAGGGGGACGGGCGCGCTGGGGATCATGGAAGGGGCACAGTTTATAGAGGGCAAGCCCTCCGGCGGCCCGGTTGCTGGCGCGAAAACAACGAACTTTCGTTCTGCTTTCATCGAAGCGTCATCGCGCCATTCGAGACTCGGCGACTTCCTTCGACACGCGCACTTCAGGTGCGCGTCATTTTTTTCAGACCGCCATGTTCATTCTTCCGACCACCCTCTCGACGCCCCTCCCGTTCCGCCGCACGCTGTTCTCCACCCTCGCCATCGGCACGCTCATGCTGGCCGGCTGCGGCGGCGGAGACTCCAGCGGCCCGGCCTTCTTCCCCGTGGCGCCCAGCACCCCGGCGGCCGTCGCGCCCGCACCCGCTCCCGCGGCCGATCCAGGCCCGTCGGTGCCGCCAGGCCGCTGGACCGTGGGCGACCTGCACATCCACACGATCCAGTCGGACGACACGCAGCAGATTTCCACGCTCGACCAGGTGCTGGCCAAGGCCTTCGACCAGTTCGGGCTCGACTGGGCGGCGCTGTCCGATCACCTGCGCCTGTCCTCCTACGACAACAACGGCACCAAGCTGCCGGCGCAGATTCCGTTCTCGGAAGGCATGGCCAAGTACCAGGTGCCGCGCATCAAGGCGCTGCAGGCCGGCGGCAAATATGCCGACAAGACGATCTTCGCGTCCTTCGAATGGGACATGCCCTCGCACGACCACGGCAACGTCGGCATCCTGACCGACAACCCCATGTCGGATGCCGCGCTCAAGGCCGCGAGCCAGTTCGAATACCTCTTCACCAACCGGGCCGCCGCACTCTTCCCGGCCGGCGACGTCACCGCCTGGGGCCCGAAGGCCGGCGTCAACTACGACACGCACGCCGAGACACTCGCCGCTATCGCCTGGCTCAAGAAGAACTACCCCGACACCAGCTACCTGCAGATCAACCATCCTTCGCGCAACCCCGGCAAGTACACGATCGCCCAGCTGCGCGAGATGAACGACCTCGCACCGAACATCGTGTTCTCGCTCGAAGGCATGGTCGGCAACCAGATGGAGCCCGACCGCGGCGGCTACAACAGCGCCTACATTCCGGCCAACCTGCCCTCGCGCACCTACGGCGGCGTCGACTACCTCGTCGCCAAGCTCGGCGGCACCTGGGACGCGCTGCTGTCCGAAGGCCGCCACATCTGGAACGTGGCCGACTCCGACTACCACTTCACCACCTCGCAAGGCCAGTACAGCAGCGGCTACGCGCCGGGCGAATACGCCAGGAACCACCTGTGGGGCGACGTCAAGGATCCGAAGTCGCTGCTCTCGGCCCTGCGCTCAGGCAAGCTCTTCGCTGTGAACGGCGGCCTGATCGACGCGCTCGACTTCAAGGTGCAAAGCGCCAAAGGTGCTGGCGAGATGGGTTCGGACGTGACGGCCAAGGCCGGTGAAGACCTGAAGATCACCATCCGCTTCAAGAGCCCCGAGCGCAACAACTTCGAATACCAGCTCGGCAGCGGCAACTTCGCCAACGTGAAGCCGGTGGTCGACCACATCGACCTGATCGGCGGCGACGTGACCGGGCCCGAGCTGGCGGGCACGCCGGGCTATGCGCGCGACACCAACCCGTCGACGCGCGTGCTCAAGCGCTTCACCCGCAACGACTGGAAGCTCGATGCCGACGGCTACTTCTCTGTGAGCTACACGGTGAAGGCCGGCAACAACCAGTACTTCCGCCTGCGAGGCACCAACCTGGGCACCGACGTGCCCAACGAAACCGCCGCCGGTGAGCCGCTGCCCGATGCGCAGACCACCGGCACCGACAACGTGGCGCGCTTCAATGCGATCAACGTGCGCAACTACAGCGACCTGTGGTTCTACTCGAACCCGGTGTTCGTGAAGGTCGCGGCGCTGTAGCGAGCGAGCCGGAGCCCGCCCGCATCGATCAGTTCTTCGCGGCGCGCGCCTCCGGCATCGCCGACGAGTGGTGATGCGCGATCAGCCACTGCCCGTTCACCCATTCGTAGACATAGGTGTAGCGGGCATGCACCGTGCCGCCATCCTTGAAGCGGAAGGTGTAGGTGCCGACGTCCTGCGCCACGTTGCAGCCGATCTTGACGATGCGCTTGTCGATCGTGCCTTGCGGCTCGCTCTTGAGGAACTTGACGAAGTAGTCGCGGATCTCCGCCGGGTTGGTGCGCGGCTGGTTCGACACGGTCGCCAGCAGCACGCCGTCGGGTGCGTAGTTGGCGACCACCTTGTCGGGGTCCAGCGTGCGCAGCGAGTTGTTCCAGCGGTCGAACAGCGCGCCGATCTGCGCTTCATTGGTCGGCGCGCAAGCAACGGCGCCCGAACCCTGGGCCAGCGCACCGGTGGCGAGAGTGAGAGAAAGAACGCCGAGGGCGGCACTGGTGACGAGACTTTTCTTCACGGAGATTCCTTGTTGTGAAAGTGTTGAAGCACCGGTGTCTGCCGGCGCTGCACCGCATTCGCGAGGCAGGAATCAAGTCTCTGGCGCAGAGATGAACACGACCCGTGGCGGGCCATGAACGCAGGTTGAAGCGCAGATGAACAACGGATGAACGCGCGCCCGGGCGTCCAGTTGTTCAGGCCTCCTGCGCGTCGAGCCGGTAGCCGAAGCCGCGCACGGTCTTGAGCAGCGCGAGCGGGTGGCCCTCGTCGATCTTGGCCCTGAGGCGGCGCACGTAGACGTCGACCACATTGGTCAGCGGATCCTCGTTGGTGCCCCACACGTTCGAGAGGATGCGCTCGCGGCTGTAGACGCGGCCGGGCGCGCTCATCAGCAGCTCCAGGAAGGCCAGCTCCTTCGCCGTCAGCGCAATCGGCTGTCCGGCCCGCGTGACCTGCATGCGTTCGCGGTCCAGCACGAGGTCGGCCACCTGCAGGCTGCTCGCTTTCACGCGCTGTTCGCGTCCGCGCCGCAGCAGCGCCTCGATGCGCGCGAGCAGTTCCTCGAAGGCGAAGGGCTTGGTCAGATAGTCGTCCGCGCCCAGCCGCAGGCCGTTGACCTTGTCCTCCAGCGAGCTCATGGCCGTGAGCATCAGCACCGGCACATGATGGCCTTCGGCGCGCATCGTCTGGCAGAGCTCCAGGCCGCTGATGCCGGGCAGCATCAGGTCGAGGATGAGCAGCGCCGGCTCTCCGCCGCGCGCCAATGCCAGGCCCTCGGTGCCAGTGCGCGCCAGCTGCACGCCATAGCCTTCGGCGCGCAGGCCGCGCTGCAGAAAGTCGGCCACGCGCGGATCGTCTTCGACCACGAGGATGTTGTTCATGCGGCCTCCGGCGTTGTGGGGCTGGCTGCGCCATCAAAGCGCGGCAGCCGGATGCGAACCGTCGTGCCCACGAACGGTTCGCTGTCTATGTCGATGCGCCCTTCGTGCGCGACAACGATGGCCTGCGCGATCGACAGGCCGATGCCGGTGCCGTCGACCCGATGAGCCCGCGCGCGCTGGCCGCGCGTGAAGCGCTGGAACACCGTGGGCAGCTCGTCGGCGTCGATGCCGATGCCCTTGTCGCGCACTGCGATCTCCGCGCATCCGTCGACTTCACGCCAGCCGATGCGGACCTCGCCGCCCGAGCGCGAATAGCGCACCGCGTTGTCGAGCACGATCACCAAGGCCTGGCGCAGCCGGTCGGCATCGGCATGCACGTAGAGCAGCCCTGGCTGTGCGTCGCGCGAGGCATCGAGGCGAACCCCAACGCCGTGCAGCGCACCCAGCGCCTCGGCCTGCTCGGTGGCATCGCCGACCAGCAGGCCGAGGTCCACCTGGTCCTGCCGCATGACGAGCTGATCGGCCTCGGCGCGCGCGATCAGCATCAGGTCGTCGATCACCCGCGCGAGCTGCTCCACGCCGCCGACGATGCGCGACAGCGTTTCCTTGTATTCGGCCAGCGGCTTGTCGGTGCCGCGCAGCGCGATCTCGGCCTCGCCGCGGATGGCGGTGGCCGGCGTGCGCAGCTCGTGGCTCAGGTCGGCAAACAACTGGCGGCGGCGCTGGTCGATGTTCTGCAGCGTGACGTGCGCGGTCTGCAACTCGGCCGTGCGCGCATCCACTGCTTCTTCGAGCTTGTGCCGCGCGGCTTCGGCATCGCTTCGGCGCTGCTGCAGTTCGGCGGCCATGGCGTTGAAGTTCTCGGCCACCTGGCCGAATTCGTCACCCGAGCCGACCGCCATGCGATGGTCCATCTGGCCCGCCTGCAAGGCCTGCGTGCCGGTCAGCAGGCTGGCGATGGGCGCCTGCAGCCGCCGGTTCAGGCGAATGGCGAGCAGCACCGCCGCTGCCAGGGTCAACACAGCGAGGCCGATGGCCTGCAGGCGCAGCACCTCGATCGCGTGCTCGGTGGCCAGGCGCGCGGCCGGCACCGCCTGCTTCTGGCGCTCGATTGCGCCGTTGACGAGTTCGCGCAGGTCGCGCCCGCGCGTCACGTCGAACACCTGGTTGATCTGCCGCCACACCGATGAAAACTCCGCTCCCGGCTGCAGTGGCGTGAGCTGCAGCAGGCGATCCTGGACCGCGGCGATGTTGGCATCGAGCAGGTCGATGCTGGCCGCCAGCTGGGTCACCGCCTCGGGCACCTGTGTGCCCCGCGCCGAGGTCACGGTGGTCCACCAGGCCAGGTCGCGCTGCGTCAGGTCCCGCAGGCTGGCTGCGCTGGAGCGCATGCCGGCCAGCCAGCGGTCGCGCGACTCGATGGGTGCGTCGCCATTCATCAGCCGCTGCGAGGCCCAGACCCGCAGCCGCTGCTTGTTGGCGGACAGCTCCAGCAAGTCGGACTGGATGTCGCTCGCCAACCGGCTGTGCTGCGCATAGAAGGTGACGCGCTCGGAGCCCAGGTAGATGAAGGCTGCCTGCACGCAGACCAGCGCAACGAGCGCCGCGAAGGCCAGCGAAAGCCGCGAGCGGAATTTGATGGAAGGCATCGATCGGTGCGAGGCGGATACCTGCTTGGAAGGGTGCGAAGAATAGCCCATGCCCGTTGGACGGCCAGACATCCATCACTTCTGTTGAAGCTCGATTGACCCGAGCATCGATGTTTGCGATGCTCCAGGCGTGATCAACGAACTCAAGACCTTCATTGCGGTGTGCAAGCTCGGCACCTTCGCGGCAGCCGGCGACCGCATCGGCCTCACACAATCGGCAGTGAGCAGCCAGATGAAGCGGCTCGAAGAGGCCCTGGGCTTCGAGCTCTTCGACCGGACGGGCCGATCGGCCACCTTGAACGTCGCGGGCCAGACGACCTTGCCGCGGGCAGAAGAAATCTGCGCCCTGTTCGCCAAGCTCGGCGAACTTCCTCACGACGACGCCGCCCGGGGGCTCCTTCGCATCGGTTCGATTGCGTCGGCGCAACCAACTCTGCTGGCGCGCGCGCTCGAGCAGCTGCGCAAATCATTTCCCCTTGTGCGCGTCCATGTGTCGCCCGGCGTCTCGATGCGCCTGATGGACGACCTGGACGCCGGCAAGATCGATGCGGCCGTGATCATCCGCCCGCCCTTCGGAATGCCTCCCGACCTGACGTGGCAGGCATTGGTGCAGGAGCCCTTTGTGCTGGTCGTGCCCAAGGCCGTTCCCGCAACGAAGAACTGGCGGGCGCTGATCCAGGAACAGCCGTTCCTTCGCTACGACAGGGCTTCGTTCGGAGGGCGGATGGTCGAGGCGTTTCTTCGCCGGGAAGGCCTTGCGGTCAACGACGCCATCGAGATCGACGAGATCCCCGGGTTGATTCATCTGGCCTCCAGGGGCCTGGGCGTGGCGCTTGTGCCGCTGGTCGAGGCGCATCTTCCGATGCCTGCGGGAGTGCGCATCGTCTCGCTGGGCGAGTTCACTTTCCATCGCGAAATCGGCTTGCTTCATCGCAAGCCCCGGGCCAGTCCGCCCGTGGTGGCGCACTTCGCCCAATGCCTACGCGATGCGGTCGACGCGACGGCACCGACTCGCCGACGTTCGGCGTAGTGCCGACTTGACCGGCTCAGCCCCTCAATCGCCCGGTATGTGGGGTGGATTCAGCACCACGGGCTTCGCCGACTTCTTGCGCATGCGGATGTTGAGCATTTCCACGCTCAGCGAGAAAGCCATTGCGAAGTACACATACCCCTTGGGCACGTGATGCTCGAAGCCTTCGGCGACCAGCACGACACCCACCACCACCAGGAAGGACAGCGCCAGCATCTTGATGGTGGGATGGTTGGAGACGAAGCGGCCGATCGGCCCGGCGAACAGCATCATGAGCAGCACCGAGGCGATCACCGCCGCGATCATGACGCGCACGTCGTCCACCATGCCGACCGCGGTGATGATCGAGTCGAGCGAGAACACCAGGTCGATGAGCATGATCTGCAGGATCACCGAGGCGAAGGTCGCCTTGGCCGTGCTCTGCTTGTGCTCGTGTTCGCCCTCAAGCGACTGGTGAACCTCGCTCGTGCTCTTCCAGATCAGGAACAGCCCGCCCAGGATCAGGATCAGGTCACGGCCCGAGATCTCCTGGCCGAACACCACGAAGAGCGGCTTCACCAGCCCGACGATCCATGCCAGCACCAGCAGCAGGCCGATGCGCATGAACATGGCCATGAAAAGGCCGATGCGCCGCGCGAACTCCCGCTGGGCCAGCGGCAGCTTGTCGACCAGGATCGAGATGAAGATGATGTTGTCGATCCCGAGGACCAGCTCAAGCGCGGTCAGGGTGGCGAAGGCGATCCAGACCTGGGGATCGGAGAGAAGTTGGAGCATGGGCGCGACTCTGTTGCGTCAACGCGCGGTCGGCGACCGCGGCGGGCGAGCGCATCTTAAAGGCGCGCACGCACAGGGCGCCAGCGCCCCCGCGACCCATGGGCCATTGCCCGTTCAGCGGGCGAAAAGCGAGCTCAGGTCCGCGAACGACTTCATCTCGATGGCGTTCCCGGAGGGGTCCAGGAAGAACATCGTCGCCTGCTCGCCGGGCTCGCCCTTGAACCGGATATAGGGCTCGATGACGAACTTGGTCTGGCGGGCGATGAGCTTGTCGGCCATGGCCTGCCATTGGTCCATGGGAACGATCGCGCCGAAGTGACGCACCGGCACGTCGTGACCGTCGACCGAACTGCTCTGGTGGTGGCCGCATTCGTCTGGCGCCAGGTGCGCCACGATCTGATGGCCGTAGAAATCGAAGTCGACCCATTCGGGCGCGCTGCGGCCTTCGGGGCATCCCAGCAGGTCGCCGTAGAAGGCGCGCGCTTCGGCGATGTCGCGCACGGGGAACGCGAGATGAAACGGGATGCGGGTGCTGGTGCTGCTCATGGGCTTTCCATCGGATCAAGGGGTGGGATGGGCGCAACTTTAGGCAGCGGCCCTCATTATCGAAAGCGATATATTTTTCTTGTGAGCCACACCAATTTCGATGCATCAGTCGGGCGACACTGCGGGGATTGAACTCCTGAATCCACAGCGAAGATGCCATCGACTCCTCCCTCTCCTGCCGTTCATGTCCACCAGCAACCGCGATCACCTCTGACCGGGCTGTGGACGGGGCTGTTGCGGATTTTCGGCAAGAGCGCTCCTGCGCAGGCGATGCCGCAGGGGGCCAAGAACGGCAAGGCCGGAATCCACCCCTGGCTCGCCGCAGGCGAGCAGGTGAACGCCGATGTGCTGATTGACGGCAGGACTGTCGCCCGGCTGGAGCACAAGGCAGTGCTGCCCGGACTGAAGAAGCTCCCTGCGGTGGTCTTCGATCTGCCCGCCGGACTCCAGCGCTTCGAACTGCGCGGATCGCATGTCGACGCGCAAGGGCGAGCCACATCATTCAAGAAGCGGTGGGCCGTGCTCGACCTGGCCCCTGTCTCCCATCCGCTCTACGACCAGAGCCAGCCCCTGATCGACCGGGTCCGGGCCTTTGCCCATCTGTCCAGGCTGGTAGAGGTGGGCGAGCCGCACTGGCCTGCCGGCATCACCGCGCAAGCAGCACTCCTCGAATCGGAGACGCGCCTGAACGTCCGGTTGCCCGCGCTGCTGCGCGAAGTGCTGGGTGGGGCAAACGTCGAGATCGGAAACTCGTACTTCCTGCCTCCCCACCGCCTGCAGACGCCCATCGACCTGCTGACGGGCTTGGGCGGCCATGCTCTCGACGATGGCAACCAGTCCCTGAACACCTTGCTGCCCCCCGCCGTCCTTGCACGCTACAAGCGCAGCGTGGCCGTGTTCGTGGAGATCGGCGACGGCCTCGGCGCCCTGGCCTGGGACCCGGATGGCGTCGCTCCCGGGGAGCCGCCCAACACCCCGGCAGACGAAGGCAACTCCGGCGCCCGGCCCGCGATACCGAATGAAGGAGTCTGGTACTGGCTCCACCAGGAGCACATCGCCGAACCCGGACTGCTGCTGGACGACGAGTACAAGCCACAGGACGCCGAATCCGCTCTGACCAACGTGTTCAAACGCCTCGCCCTGTCGCAGGCGGGCTCGCCCGAGTCCGAAAACCAGCTGCTGGTGGACACTGCGCACCCGCGCAATCTGCTGCAGCTTCACTTCGATGAACCGCGCAAGCCACGACTCCGGCTGCGCAGCTACGACTACCACTACAGCCTGTACTGAGCAATCTCCTCCCTGCGGCCGTTCGCCGCCGCAGACGGGCACCACCCGCTCCCAAGGCTGTGCAAGCCTGCCGGGCCGGGGCCGACGCGCGCCTGGCTTCGGCCCGCGTTTTTCTCACCTGCGTCTACAGCACTGCTGTGTGTGAATAAAGTGCGTCGGGAAAGCTCTCGCCGCAAGTCGTTGATTCGAAAACTTTTTTTGAAATTCACGATTCAGCGGAAAGTGCGTCGCCGTTCTTGGCAACTAATCGCCCTACGCGGAAAGTCACCCACTCCCTCTGGAGCGAGCAGCCCATCACAACAAACTAGGGGCTGTGAATTTCCGCCCTCGATCGACCCACACTTCCAATCTGCAGGCACCAGCCGCATCACTGCACGGTTTCAGCACCGGCGCGGGGCCGCGCGATTGAGACAAAACCATCCGTAGGTGGCAGTCATTGCTGACCGGCAACGACTGGCTTGACGGTGCCGCCAAAGGCAGGAATCCGGGAGAACACGTCAGCAATGAAATCCATAAACACGGTTGCTCGCGTCGGCAAAAGTCGATTGGCGACGTAGACGATCTGGACAGGAACGGCCGGCGCGGAGTAGCCCTTCAAGATGAACTTCAGGCGCCCACTCCTCAACCCTTCGTCGAAGAGCCATGCCGGGCCGTGGCCGATTCCCAAGCCTGCAATGACCGCCGAGCTGACCGCTTCAGGTGAGTTCACTCTGAGCCTGCCGGAAACGGGCACATCGGTCTCGCGAAAGCGCCAAGTAGCACCCGACGACAGCAGCGTGTAGATGACGCAGTCGTGGTCTCGGAGGTCGTCAGGCGTTTGCGGCACGCCGCGCCGCGCAAGGTAGCTTTCACTCGCCACGAACACCCGCTCGTAAGACCCGATGCGTCGGGCGCGCAGCGCGCTGTCCTCCAGTTGTCCGATGCGAATCGCCAGCTCCGTCCCCTCATCGACGAGGTTGACAAAGCGATCATTGATTTGCAGGTCCAGGGTCAACTTCGGATAGCGCTCAAGAAAAGTCGGGATGTGCGGCAACACGAAAGCATGGGCCAGCGCGGTGGGGCAGGCTACCCGCAAGAGCCCTGACGGATCGACGTTGCTCCTGAAAGACGACTCGGACTCGTCCACAGCATCAAGAATCCGCCGGACGTCCGCGTAGTAGCGCTCCCCCTCAGGCGTGAGGGCAAGCTTCCGTGTGGATCGGTGCAGGAGCCGGGTCTGGAGGTGCTCTTCCAGCGCTGCGACGTAGCGGCTCACGTTCGGCTGCCCCAGGCCCAGGTCACGAGCTGCGGCCGTGAAGCTCCCCGTCTCCACGGCACGCGCGAAGCAGGTCATCAGCAGGAATCGGTCCAAGTGTCCCTCCAATTCATGCCTGAAATGCATGGATGGTATTCAATCGGGCCATCTTATAGAAATGGAGGCATGGATGCACATTCTCCTCATCGGCCACGGTGGGTGGCCGTCTACAGGAGAAAGTCATGTCACGCTTGCAAGGCAAACGCACCCTCATAACTGGCGGCACCAGCGGCATTGGCCTGGAAACTGCCAAGCAGTTTCTGGCCGAAGGCGCCCGCGTCATCGTCACCGGCGTCAACCCGGATTCCATCGCCAAGGCCCAGGCCGAACTCGGACCTGAGGTGCTGGTTCTGCGCGCCGACTCGGCCAGCGTGGCAGCGCAGAAGGACCTGGCACAAGCCGTCAAGAACCACTACGGCCAGTTGGACGTGGCCTTCCTCAACGCGGGCATCTCCGTCTGGCTGCCGCTCGAAGACTGGACGGAAGAGATGTTCGACCGCTCGTTCGACGTCAACGTCAAGGGCCCGTACTTCCTGATCCAGTCGCTGCTGCCGGTGTTCGCACCCTCCGCATCGGTCGTCCTGAACACGTCCGTCAGCGCGCATGTGGGCGCAGACCGCTCCTCCGTTTACGCGGCCACCAAGGCAGCGGTCCTGAACATGTCGAAGACGCTGTCGACCGAGTTGCTCGGGCGCGGGGTTCGCATCAACGCGGTCAGCCCGGGGCCTATCGACACGCCGCTGTACGACAAGCTGGGCATCCCCGAGGCCTACCGCGAACAACTGAACAAGGACATCGCGGCCACCATCCCGCTGGGCCGCTTCGGCACGCCTGAAGAGGTAGCCAAGGCCGTGCTGTACCTGGCCTCCGATGAATCCCGCTGGTCGATTGGCACGGAAATCGTGGTCGACGGCGGTCGCCTGCTCAATCGCTGAGCGCACAAGGTCCTGCGCGCCGAAGGCGCCTTGCGACTGGGACGAGTCGAAGGCGCCTTCCTGATCCCTGCCAACACAGATGCCCATCAAGATGCTTACCCTGATCAGCCACCCGCTCTGCCCGTTCGTGCAGCGCGCCGCGATCGTCCTTCTGGAGAAGGGCGTCGCCTTCGAACGCGTTAACGTCGACCTGTCGGCCAAGCCCGATTGGTTCCTCGCGCTGTCGCCCACTGGCAAGGTGCCCGTGCTCAAGGTTCCCCAGGCCCATGCCGAGGACGCGGCGCTTTTTGAAAGCGTGGTGATCTGCGAGTACCTCAACGAGACGCAGGGCGGCTCGCCGATGTACCCCCACGACGCGCTGACACGCGCCCGACACCGCGCCTGGATCGAGTTCGCCACCCAGACTTTCGCTGAAGGCTGGCAGTTCCTTCATGCGCGTGACTCGCAGGTTGCGGATGCGAAGCGCGCCAGCTTCCGTGAGCGCCTGGCCAAGTTGGAGTCGGAAGTCACCGCAGGCCCGTATTTCGCTGGCGCGGCGTTCGGCATGGTCGATGCAGTCTATGCACCGCTCTTTCGCTACTTCGAGCTGATCGACCCGTCAGCGACGCAGCAAATCTTCGATGGCCTGCCGCGCGTTTCGGCCTGGCGAGAGGCATTGGCAGTGCGAGCCAGCGTGAGGAATGCAGTTGCCGAGGACTACGCCTCCCGCTTCCAGGCGCATCTCCACCAGCAAGGTGCCCTGCTGCCCGGCATCTACGCCGCCGGCGACCTGACCACGCCCTTCTTGCCCTCGGTCACCCAGGCATCGTCGCAGGGCGCGATGGCGGGGATCTTCGCCCAGCAATCGATGCTGGTTTGAGAGCACCCGATCGACTCGCACGCAATCTCATCAGTCGTCGTGGACGGGGTTTTGCGGACCTTCCCTGGCCGGCCCTGGCGGCTTGTCCTCCTGCTCAAGTGCTGCGACGTCCTCAAGAGTCCAGAAATCTCTGCGCGTCCAAGGCAGCCATGCAACCGCTTCCCGCACTGGTGACCGCTTGCCGATAGATGTGGTCCTGAACGTCCCCTGCGGCGAACACCCCGGGAACATTGGTCATGGAGGCATACCCATCCAGGCCGGACCGCGTCTTGATGTAGCCATCCGCCATCGTCAGTTGGCCTTCGAAGAGGATCGTATTAGGTTGATGCCCGATCGCAATGAAGCAGCCCTTCACTTCCACCAGCTCGCTGAAGGCCCCAGCCCGGTCTTGAAGCCGTACGCCCGTGACGCCTTCGTCGTCACCCAGCACCTGTTCGACCACGCAGTTCAACTTCAGTTCGATCTTGCCCTCTTCGATTTTCTTGTGCAGCCGGTCCAGGAGGATCGGCTCGGCCCGGAACTTCTCGCGCCTGTGAATCAGGGTGACCTTCCTGGCGATGTTCGACAGGTAGAGGGCCTCTTCCACCGCGCTGTTTCCACCGCCCACAACGCAGACATCCTGATCCACGTAGAAGAATCCGTCGCAGGTCGCGCATCCTGAAACGCCACGGCCACGAAACGCTTCTTCCGAGGGAAGTCCCAAGTACTTGGCTGACGCGCCGGTGGCAATGATCAGGGCGTCGCAAGAGTAGGAGCCGCTGTCCCCCGTGAGGACAAACGGCCGACTTTGCAGATTCACCTCACGGATGTGGTCGACCATCACGCGCGTATCGAAGCGCTCTGCGTGCTGCAAAAATCGCTCCATCAGTTGCGGCCCCATCACGCCTTGGACATCGGCCGGCCAGTTTTCCACGTCCGTGGTCGTCGTCAGTTGGCCACCCTGCACGTTGCCGGTGATGAGCACGGGGGCAAGATTCGCTCGCGCCGCGTAAATGGCGGCGGTGTAACCGGCAGGGCCTGAACCCAGGATGATCAGTTTGGAGTGATTGAGCATGGGGAAGTCACGAATGGAAGTTGCGCGAAGGTCATCGGCCCGGGCCTATTCCCAAAGTCCCTTGGGCATGGGCAGCCCCTGCAGGATTTCGCTGGTCAGCTGCTGCTCGACGGGAATGCCCTTTTCGTTGCACCACCAGAGGAGCTGACGCGTGTGCTGGCCGCTGTGCCAGACCGAGCGCTCCAGAAAGGAATGCATGGAATGCACGCCATAGAACATCTTCAGAGGTTGTGTGCAGCTTCGGTCTTCGAGGGTGTCCCACCACTGGGCCACTCGCTTCTTCTTGTCGTCCGCATAGGCGAGGATGCCGGGGAGGTCGATGTCCGGCGGTGCATCCACGTTGGCGACGATCGTCCAGTCTTCCAGGCCATTGATCACGACCTGTAAATAGGCGTCGGGCACCTGGAAGATGTGATACGCCACATCGCGAACCGTGCGCGCACGCGGGGGCGCCGGCCGTTCCTCCAGCATCGCGGCAGGAATCTTCGAGATCGCATGCGTGGCGATCTCCATGATCTTCTTCCAGCGCTCCACGAGCACTTCGGGAGGCAGGACGTCCACGACGTTTTCGACACCAACGAACTTGGCAACGTCGTCCAGCGACTGCGCGAAGGTGTACTCCCGGTCACGCACCACCACCGGAATGGACCGGATCCCCAATGACGCCAGAAACTTCATGGCGCCAGGGTCGGTGGCGACGTTGACCGACTCGAAGGGGACGCCCTTGTTGGTCAGAAACTCCTTGACCCTGACGCAACTGGAGCACCCGGTGGTCCAGTAGACGGTGATCGATTCCATGGCAGGCCTGCTTTTGAGTGATGAAGACTTCACTCTATGGATCGCATGGCCGCGGCGCTATTCAATGTGCAGACAGGGCCTTCGTTCAAGTCGATGGCGCGTCCGGAACGGGCCGGATGCCAACCCACCTCCGGTCCTCCAAAGCCTCGCGGATCAAGTTGTCCAATACGTCGTAGACAGCGGTCGCCGCCGCTCCGAGCGGGAGGTGCTCGGAGGTGCACAGCACCACGTTTCTGGAAATGTCCAGTGCGTTGATGACCAGCGGCCGGTCGGCCAGGCTCTTGAGCTGCTTCTGCAGGGCGGATGCGGGCAGGATCGTGTGGGCGTTGCCGGTTTCCACCGCGTCGACCAAGGTCCGCAGGGAGTCGACTTCGGCAAGCGGCTCAATGGTGAGGCCGTGCGCGGCCAGTCCGGCTTGCACGATCCGTCTCATGCCCGTCTGACGGCTCGAAAGAAACAGCGGCAACTTCGCCACCTCCGCGATTGACATGCCTTGGTCGCGTGGCTTGATTCCCGAACCGACGGGGGACACGAGATAGATCATCTCGTTGAACAAGGGCTGTTCCACGATGCCGGGCGAAGGCTCGAATTGGTAGGTGACGGTCATGTCGAGCCTTCCCTGCAGGACCATCTCTTTCAGCAGGTAGCTCATGCCCTCGGCCAGGTGGAGCCTGACCTGCGGCAGCCGTGTCCGCGCAGCCACCAGGAGGTCGATGGCAAGGAGGTCCTGCACGACCACCGGCAAGCCCAGCGAAGCGGGCCCGCTCACTTCGGACGCGGACCGTTCGACGTCCTGCGTGGCACGTTCCACCTGCCGCAGGATGGCGACCGCGTGCTTGTAGAGCGTCTTACCGGCCTCTGTGGGAGTCACCCCCGTCGAACGGCGGATCAACAGCTTCTGATGAAGGCGCGTTTCCAGGCCTGAGATCTGCAGGCTCAGGGCCGACTGGGCCACATTGAGTTCCACCGACGCCCGCGACATGCTGCGCTGCTCGACGATCTTGACGAAATACTTCAGCTGGCGAAGGTCCATATAGCGCTCATTGGCTCGGCAAAGCCGGCATGCCATCTTCGGTTGCGATGCCCGGATACTCCGATTGAATAGCGGACCTCCTGGCGATCGGGATACTTCTCTCGATACCCACCACTACAAGGCTCCTGCCATGAGACAAACTCCCGTGATTCGCCGACGCACGCTCCTGGGTGCTGCAACTGCAGCCGTCGGATTGTGCGTGCTGCCCGCCTTCTCGCAAAGCGCGAAGCCTTTGCGCCTCGTGGTCCCGTATCCGCCGGGTGGAGCCGTCGACGCCACTGCCAGGCTACTGTCCGAGAAGTTGCCCGCAACGCTGCAGGGCCGGGCGGTGATTGTGGACAACCGTCCGGGTGCCGGCGGCAACATTGCTGCCGCGCTGGTTGCGCGCTCGGATGCAGACGGCAGCAGCGTGCTGGTCACCTCGAACAACCACACCATCAACCTTGCCCTGTACCAGAAGCCGGGATATGCCCTCGAGGAGTTCGTGCCGATCGCGCAGCTCGGCGTGACGGGATTCGTGA
The DNA here is from genome assembly GCF_059416325.1 of Variovorax sp. GW821-FHT09D05. Taxonomy (NCBI): domain Bacteria; kingdom Pseudomonadati; phylum Pseudomonadota; class Betaproteobacteria; order Burkholderiales; family Comamonadaceae; genus Variovorax; species Variovorax sp. GW821-FHT09D05. The sequence continues at coordinate 198,666 of NZ_JBWKOZ010000013.1, forward strand.
TCGTTGCGCATCCTTCGACAAATTTCAAAACATTGCGCGATCTACTGGACGCGGCGCGCGCCAAGCCGAACTCGATCTCGTTCGGCACGGGCGGCAGTGGCCATCCCGCGCATCTCGCGACCGAGATGCTGAAGGAACGCGCCAAGGTTTCCATGCAGCACGTTCCATACAAAGGCTCCGGGCCACTCACGGCCGATCTGCTGGGTGGTCAACTGCCGGTGGGGGTAATTTCTGTGGTGGCGGCCCAACCTTTCGTCGCCTCGGGGCAACTCATCGGCCTGGGGGTGACAACCAAGGAACGCTGGCCCGATCTACCGAAGGTCCCGACCGTCGAAGAATCTGGATTTCCGGGCTACGAGTACAGCGGCTGGATTGGGTTGCTCGGTAGAGTGGGAATGCCGGAAGCCGACGTCGCGGCTCTCGAAAAGCAGCTGCTCGCGATCGTTGCGACCGAAGAAGGGCGCTCAAGGCTGTACAAGCAGGGCATCGTCGTTGCACCGAAGGGCCGCACGGAGTTCAAGGCGGCGATTGCCCATGACGCCACCGTGAACCGCGAACTCGTCAAAGCTGCCGGCGTGCGCGTGGATTGACCAGGCTGGATGTAGCCTCTCCACCTACGAAGCAGGCGCGGTGAACAGTGCCTCGATCTCCCGCGCCGCCGCGGCCACGGCCACCTGCAAGCTCTTCAAGTGACCGGGAGATGAGTACCGTGTGCACGTGCCCGACAACGAGAGTGCTCCCAGCAATCTGTCTCGCGTGTCGAAGACGGGCGATGCAACCGCCGCGAGTTCCGGATCTCGCTCTCCCAGGCTCGTCTGCACCAGGTCCGGAGAACCGACGGGCCTGCCGGTTTCGAACTGGCGCATGACGCGACCACTTGCGCCTCGTTCCGTCGACAGGGTGTCGCCGACCCTCAGAAGGTGGCTGACAGCCTGATTCCCAAAGGCGACTGCAACGCACAAGCGCAGATCGCCATGGGGCACGAAGAAACTCGCGGTCTCTCCGGTGTCCTCTGCGAGGCGGTTCAAGGTCGACTGGACCACGGCCGCGATGCCTTGCGTCGCGTTACCCGTGCGCTCGAGCACTGCTATCGCCGGCCCCAATCGATAGCGCTCGGTTCCGTCCTTCAACACGAAAGAGTACTGCGCCAGCGAGCGCAACAGGCGGGACGCGGTGGCTTTGTCCAGACCTGTCGCACGGGCCACCTCGCTGAGCTTCTGGCCCTCGTCATAGCGCAACGCCATCAGCAGCCGAAGCCCTCGCTCCAGCGCGTTGACGCGCAGCGCGGATGTCCCTGCCGCGGAGTCTTCTTTTGACATAGAGCCCTTTCAACGCTAAAGTTGTTTCATACAACGATCATACAGGATCATCAGGTGAAACACAATAGCGAAGACATCGATTCCAGACTGCCGCTGGCCGGGCTGAAAGTCCTGGACTTCGGCCACACGGTCATGGCGCCCACATGCGGCCTGATCCTGGCGGATCTCGGAGCGGAGGTCGTACGCATCGAGCGTGTGGAAGGCGATCCGACGCGCAGCCTCACGGGCTTCGGGTCGGGGTTCTTCGGCTATCTCAACCGCAACAAGCAAAGCGTTGCGATCGATCTGAAGAATCCTCTGTCCCGTCCGGTGCTCGCGCGCGCCTTCGAATGGGCCGACGTGGTGATCGAGAACTTCGGTCCCGATGTGATGGACCGGCTGGGGTATGGCTATGCCGAGGCGAACCGCATCAATTCCCGGATCATCTATTGCTCGCTCAAGGGCTTTCTGCCGGGCCCCTATCAGGCGCGCCCTGCTCTCGATGAAGTCGTGCAGATGATGGGTGGGCTGGCCTACATGACGGGTCCGGTCGGCCAACCGATCCGGGCGGGTGCGTCCATTGTCGACATGACAGGCGGCATGTTCGGCGTGATTGGAATCATGGCCGCTCTTCGTGCTCGCGAAGCCACGGGCCAAGGTTCCCGTGTGACCAGTGCCTTGTACGAGACGACTGCCTTCCTGGTGGGTCAGCACATGGCCATGGCGCAGTTCGGCGACACGCCAGTCGTGCCGATGCCGGCGAGGACGCAGGCCTGGTGCCTCTACGACCTCTGCCCATGCGCCGATGGCCAGATGTTCATCGGCATCACCAGCGACGCTCAATGGAACCGGTTCTGTGTCGCCTTCGGCCTGCAAGAGCTCCTGGACGACCCGCGCCTGGCGACCAATTCGAGCAGGACCAAGGAGCGGCCTTGGCTCATCCCGCGTCTCAACGAGAAGTTCGCGACGCTCTCAATGGCCGCTGTCGAGGCACTCTGCAAGAAGGCTGAGATTCCCTTCGGGCCCGTGCGCACTCCGCTGGATCTTCTCGAGGACGAGCATTTGCGTGCCAACGGCTCACTGCTGGAGGTGAAGGTTGGCGACCGGCGCGCCAGTTTGCCGGCGATGCCATTCCGAATCGACGACCACTTGCCCAGTGTTCGCCTCCAGCCTCAGGGCGTCGGTGCGCAGACCGCTGAGTATCTGAACACCTGGGGATTGTCGGACGCGGAGTCGCAGCACTTGTTCGATTGCGGTGCCGTTGCCGGACCCCAATAGCAATCCCCGAACTGATCATCCCCCACAAAAACCGTAGGAGACAACCACATGACCGGATTCAATCGTCGTCAACTTCTTGCCGCTTCTTCACTCTTGTGGATCCCGCACCTCGCGTTCGCGAGTGAAGCCTATCCCAGCAAATCCATTCGGCTCACGACGCCAAACTCGGCGGGCTCGGGCGCTGATGGCATGGCACGCCGCCTCGCGGACCATATGACCAGGGCAGTGAAGCAACCTGTGTTCGTCGAGAACCTTCCCGGGGCAGGCGGAGTACTGGGCACCGAGAACCTGCTGCGCGCACAGCCGGACGGCTACACGATCGGCCTGATCAGCTCGAACTACGTGGTGTTCCCTCACCTGTACAAGAAGTTCGCGTACGACGCGCTGAAGGACATGACGCCGATCGCGGGGGTCGCATCAACGCCGATGGTTCTGATCGCGCGGGCAGATCTGCCGGCGAACAATGTCGGCGAACTGAAGGCGCTGGCGCTGAAGAGCCCCGGAAAGCTGACTTTGGGCTCCTCGGGGAACGGCACCATCCTGCACCTCATGGGGATGTACATGCAGGAGCAGGGGCAGTTCACGCTCACCCATGTGCCGTACAAGGGGGCGGGGCCCGTCATTCCGGACTTGGTCAGTGGAACCGTCGATGTGGCCTTTTTCTCGTACGCCAGTGTCGAGGGGCTCGTCAAACAAGGCAGGCTCAAGGTGCTGGGGGTATCCAGTGCCAAACGCATGCCGAACCTGCCCGAAGTACCCGCGATCGCGGAAAGCTTTCCTGGCTGCGTCCTGGAGGCGTGGTACGCAGTGATCGGACCGAAGGGCATGCCGAAGGAAATCGTGCAGAAGCTCAACGAGACCATCACGGCGATCGTGCAATCGGATTCCTTCAAGGGCCAGATTGCGGCCGAAGGCGCAGTGCCTGCCGCGATGGCACCCGAGGCGCTCATGGCATTCATGCGGACCGAATTCACCAAGCACGGCTCGCTGGTGTCTCGGTCCGGCGCAGTCATCCAGTAGAGGCCGCAGTCATGACCGTCTGCACTCTTTTCGAAAAACTCTGGGATCAGCACCGCATCGCTGACCTCGAGGGTGGCGAGACATTGGTCCACATCGACCGCCACCTGCTGTACGAGATCACGAGCCCTCAGGCCTTCGATGGCCTCCAGCAGGCCGGCCGGCGGGTGCGCAATCCGGAGCTGACCTTCGGAACGACCGACCATCTGGTGTCGACACGGCGCAATCGGGATGACGAAACCGTCGAGGGCGGGGCCGCGCTGATACGGGCGTTCCGTCACAGTACCCGTGCTCACGGCATACGGCATTTCGATGTGCAGGATGCACAGCAGGGCATCGTCCATGTCATCGCTCCCGAACTGGGCATTGCGTTGCCGGGCATGACCTTGGTTTGCGGTGACAGTCATACCGGTACGGTCGGTGCGCTGGGCTCATGGGCCTGGGGAATCGGCACCTCGTCGGCGGAGCAAGTGCTCGCGACCCAGACCCTTGCCGTGCGCAAGCCGAAAACGATGCGGATTCTGGTCGACGGACAACTGAGTGCTGGCGTGACGCCCAAAGACCTCATCCTGTACCTGATCGGACAGATCGGAACAGCAGGCGCCACAGGCTATGCGCTCGAGCTCGCGGGGCAAGCGATCACCGATATGCCCATGGAGGGACGATTTACCCTGTGCAACATGGGCGTGGAAGCCGGCGCACGCACCACCATGATCGCTCCGGACGACACGACGTTCAGCTATCTTCACGGACGCGAGTTCGCACCGAAGGGTTCAAGCTTCGATGCAGCGGTACGGGAGTGGCGGCAGCTGGCCTCTGACCCCGGGGCAGTGTTCGACAGGGAACTGCGCTTCCACGCGAGCGCTGCGGCGCCGCAGATCACCTGGGGCACGAGCCCCGAGCAAGTGATGCCGATCGACTCGACAGTGCCGATTCCAGCCCACTTCGATACCGAGGAGCAGCGCGGAGCCGCGCAGCGTGCGATCGAGTACATGGGGCTGCAGCCCGGCGCTTCCTTGCTTGGCCTCAAAGTCGACGCAGTTTTCATCGGCTCCTGCACGAACAGCCGACTGTCAGATCTTTCGGCCGCTGCCGAGATCGTCCGCAGTCACAAGGTAGCGAGCCACGTCAGAGCTTTGGTGGTCCCGGGTTCGATGACGGTCAAGCGCGAGGCCGAAGCGCTGGGCTTGCATCGTGTCTTCCTGGACGCCGGTTTCGAGTGGCGCGAGCCGGGATGTTCGATGTGCGCTGCGGTGAACGACGACGTTGTTCCGCCGGGCGCGCGGTGCGTCTCCACCTCGAATCGCAATTTCGAAGGCCGGCAAGGCCCTCGTGCCCGCACCCACCTTGCCAGCCCAGCCGTCGCGGCGGCCGCGGCCATCACCGGCGTCATCACCGACGCTCGACGTCTCTGAGACTGATCATGCAGCCCTTCACTCAATGGCGAGGCATCGCCGCACCGATGCCCAAAGCGAACGTCGACACCGACGCGATCATCGCGGTTCAGCATGTCTACACCCTGAAGAAATCGGGACTGGGCAACTACTTGTTCCACCGGTGGCGGTACGCGCCGGGCGGAGAAGAGGTCGACGACTTCGTGTTGAACCGAGCACCCTTTCGACAGGCGACCGTTCTGGTTGCGCAGTCGAACTTCGGCTGTGGGAGCTCACGCGAACATGCGGTCTGGGCGCTCGCGGATTTCGGCATTCGATGTGTCATCGCTCCAAGCTTCGCTTCGATCCTCCACGAAAACTGCATCAAGAACGGCATCCTCCCCTTGACCTTGAATGAGCAGGAAGTCGAAGACCTCCTGGCCATGCTCGAGAGAGAGGAATGCAAGCTGGTCGACATCGACCTGAAGGCGTGCCAGGTCACCTTTCCGGACGGATCGGTGCATTCATTCACGCTTGACACAGCCCAACGCGATGCCTTGCTCCAAGGGCTTGATCCCATCACCCTCGCTGAGCGCTACGAGGATGACATTTCCGCGTTTCAGCAAAGGGACCGTCAGGTGCGTCCCTGGATCTGGCAAACGGGCAGCTGATTTTTTGGTTGAGAACCTATGCAAATCAAAATCACCGAGGTCGGGCCGCGAGACGGCCTGCAGATCGAGAAGAGCTTCATTCCCACCGCTCGAAAAGTCCAGCTTATCGATGCGCTCTTCCACGCAGGCATACGCTCCGTGGAGGCCGCCTCCTTCGTATCGCCCACGGCCGTCCCGCAGATGGCGGATGCCGCCGACGTCGTACAGCGGATCAGCAGACCGGAAGGCTCTGTCGTGAGCGTGCTTGCGCCTAATGTTCGAGGTGCACATGATGCGATCCGGGCCGGGGCTGACGAGTTGGTGGCGTTCGTGTCAGCCAGCGCGACGCACAACAGGAAGAACCTGAACCGCAGCATCGCCGATTCGCTGATCAACATCGAAGCGGTCGCCGACGTGGCATTCCAGCATCGCATTCCGGTGCGGGGCGCGATTTCCACTGTCTTCGGTTGCCCCTTCGAAGGCGATGTGGATGCCAGTTCAGTGGTCGGTATCGTCCAGGCGCTCAGCCGCATCGGAATCCGGCATGTCACCCTGGCGGACACAACGGGCATGGCGACGCCCGCCGTGGTTCGGGCCGTGTGCGCAAGCGTCCGGAACGCCGTCCCCGAGGCAAGGCTTTCGCTCCATTTCCACAACACCCGGGGTCTCGGTCTCGTGAACGTGGCAGCCGGCCTGGAGCTTGAGATCGAGGAGTACGAATCCTCGGTTGGAGGGGTTGGAGGCTGTCCCTTCGCCCCTGGCGCCACGGGCAATGTGTGCACCGAGGATCTGGTGCACTACCTCCACGAGGAAGGTCACGGTACGGGGATCGACCTCGATTCGCTCGTACGGGCGGCATGGCTGCTGGAAGAGACGCTGGGGCGCCCTTTGCCGGGTCAAGTCATGCGCGCGGGAAAGCGCCTGCGGCTCTATGACGCCGAGGCGGCACCTGCCGCCACGGCACGGTGAACTTTGCCCGTTGATCGTCGGCTCAAATCAAACAGTTTGAAGGGGCCTCGGTGCTCCACAAGGAGATACGCAATGGGCGCAGCGGACACGGCCTTTCAGAAGGTGGACATCTACGGCACCGAGGACGGGCCGGCCTTTCTTTCGGGCATTCAGGCCCTGGTGCGGCTGCCGATGGTTCAGCGGCGTCTGGATCGAAGTCAAGGCCTGGACACTGCCGGACTCGTCTCTGGTTATCGCGGATCGCCACTGGGCGGCTACGACCAACAGCTGTGGAAGGCCGCCGCTGCACTGAAAGCCCACGACATCGTCTTTCAGCCGGGCCTCAATGAAGACCTTGCTGCGACGGCCCTTTGGGGGGCGCAGATGCACCGCGCGTTCGGGCCCGCGAGGTGGATGGCGTCTTCGGCATCTGGTACGGCAAGGGGCCTGGCATCGATCGTACACGCCACGCACGCGCAGCAGCCCGAGTGGTTCTCGACCGCGCCCATCGGTGCCGTCGCCAAGCTGTCCCAGAAGACCGGCTGGAAGGTGAAAGACGTCGATCTGTGGGAAGTGAACGAGGCCTTCGCCGTGGTGCCGATGGCGCTGATGCACGAGCTCGACGTGTCGCACGAGATCGTCAACGTGCACGGCGGCGCCTGCGCGCTGGGCCACCCGATCGGCGCCAGCGGCGCTCGAATCATGGTCACGCTGATCCATGCGCTGAAGGCGCGCGGCAAGAAGCGCGGCGTGGCGACGCTGTGCATGGGCGGCGGCGAAGGCACCGCCGTGGCTCTGGAACTCCTCTGAGATTTGCCATGCTGCTGACTCCCGACCAGGAAGCCATCCGCGACGCGGTGCGCGATTTCTCGCAAGCCGAACTCTGGCCCAACGCGCCCAAGTGGGACCGCGAGCACAGCTTTCCGAAGGAAGCCCACCAGGGCCTCGCGGCGCTGGGCGCCTACGGCATCTGCGTGCCCGAAGAGAACGGCGGCGCCGGCCTCGACTACCTCACTCTCGCGCTGGTGCTGGAGGAAATCGCGGCCGGCGACGGCGGCACCAGCACCGCCATCAGCGTGACCAACTGCCCGGTCAACGCCATCCTCATGCGCTACGGCAACGCGCAGCAGAAGAAGCAGTGGCTCGAACCGCTGGCGCAGGGCCAGATGCTCGGCGCCTTCTGTCTCACCGAACCGCAGGCAGGCAGCGATGCCTCGAGCCTGCGCACCACGGCGCGCAAGGACGGCGACGCCTACGTGATCGACGGTGTGAAGCAGTTCATCACCAGCGGCAAGAACGGCCAGGTGGCCATCGTCATCGCGGTAACGGACAAGGGCGCAGGCAAGCGCGGCATGAGCGCGTTCATCGTGCCGACCGATGCGCCGGGCTACAACGTGGCGCGCCTGGAAGACAAGCTGGGCCAGCACAGCAGCGACACAGCGCAGATCAACTTCGACGGCTGCCGCATCCCGCGCGAGAACCTGATCGGCGCCGAGGGCGAGGGCTACAAGATCGCGCTCGGCGCGCTCGAAGGCGGCCGCATCGGCATTGCCGCGCAGAGCGTGGGCATGGCGCGCAGCGCCTTCGACGTGGCGCTGGCCTATGCCAAGGAACGCCAGGCTTTCGGCGGCTCGATCTTCGAGCAGCAGGCCGTGGGCTTTCGCCTGGCCGAATGCGCGACGCAGCTTGAAGCCGCGCGTCAGCTGATCTGGCATGCCGCGAGCCTGCGCGACGCCGGCTTGCCCTGCCTGAAGGAAGCCGCCATGGCCAAGCTGTTCGCCAGCGAGATGGCCGAGCGCGTGTGCAGCGCCGCCATCCAGACGCTGGGCGGCTACGGCTACGTGAACGACTTTCCGCTGGAGCGCATCTACCGCGACGTGCGCGTGTGCCAGATCTATGAAGGCACTTCGGACATCCAGAAGCTGCTGATCCAGCGCGCGCTGGCGTAGGGGCGGTTGACTGCCGAGAGCGCTTTGAAATCAGACGTGGCTGCTCGGGGCACTCGGTCGTACCTGCGATTGCTTGGGCGAATCTTCCATGCGTGAGTTTGGAGAAAGCACGATGTTAGAAATTCCGAGGACCATGAAACCCAGTGACGATGCTACGAGCCTGGCAAAGCTCCTGAGAGCCCCACTAGTTGAAGCTCTCTCCGCAGCCAACGTTGGCGAAGGGTACCCAATAAAGGTATCACCAAGGTCACTTCATCAGCTCGAATCCGTCATACGTATTTGCTGCTTCAACAGGGTTGCATGGACGCTTGAGAGTGCCTTGAAGATCATCGATGATGGAAGGGCGCTTGACTATGACGTCGTTGTCTCTCTGGTCTTCTTGGTCGAAAGCCATAAGTTGGCGGGGAGCCTGCTAGTGCCAACGGCTGCTATCGAGTCGCACAATCACTGGGGCAAGGCGCAATGAGGCGGTGAGAATGCACACATGATCATCTTGCATCATTGCGTCAGTGCGCGGTCGTTCCGGCCGCTTTGGGCACTCGAGGAAATTGGAGTTCCCTACGAACTGGAGATGCTTCCATTTCCACCGCGAGCGATGGCCCGCTCGTACCTGGACATCAATCCGCTAGGTACCGTACCCGCCTTTTCCGAGGATGGCGTCCGTATGACGGAGTCGGTGGCCATCTGCCAATATCTCGCGGCACGGTTCTCCGCCGGCAGGCTCGACGTCGGTGTGGACGAGCCGGACTACGGCGCTTATCTGAACTTCCTTCATTTCGGAGAAGCGACGCTGACCTTTCCGCAAACGCTCGTGTTGCGGTACGCACATTTCGAGATGGGTGAACGCCGGCAGCCCCAGGTCGCCGAAGACTACGCCAGATGGTTTGCAGCACGCCTGCGAACCCTGGAACCTCTGCTTGCGAAACAGGAATACCTTTGCGCCGACCGGTTCACCGCCGCCGATATTTCAGTCGGATATGCGCTCTTGCTCGCCCAGCACCTGGGGTTGAACGAACGATTCACGCCGGCCGTGTCGACCTACTGGAAACGCTTGCAGGCGCGCCCCGCATACCAGGCCGCCATGGCGGCGCAGGCGGCCGCGGCCAGCGCCCAGGGCGTCGCGACAATTCCGTCGCCGGACATCCGGCCCTGAGAACGAACCCTCGCAGCTTCGAAGGCCGTGCCTGTCGACATGGGGCTATGACGGAGCCACCCCTCGCATCAATGACGGCAGGGCGAGTTCGAGATCCTGTTTGAAGTCGTATCGCAGACTCTCCAGACCGGGCTGCTCGATCACTCGTGCCGCAACTTCGGCCGCGCACGTCTACAGCGCATCAGGGAATCTACGGATATATGATTCCCCGAATGGTCTTGATTGAGTGCATTTTTTGTATACAAATAACGCATCCGAAAAGCACGTACTCAATCCACCCCACTCGCACGAGGAAAGACCATGAGCACAGTCGTCAGCCAGGCCCCCGCGGGGGCAAGCGAAGCCGGCATTGCGCCGCACGCGGAATCGAACGCCCTCATCAAGCCCGGCTACCACCCGCGCCTGACCAACGAAGACCTCGCTCCGCTGAAGAAGCAGACCTGGGGCCAATACAACATCTTTGCCTTCTGGATGTCCGACGTGCACAGCGTGGGCGGCTACATCACGGCCGGCAGCCTGTTCGCGCTGGGCCTGTCGAGCTGGCAGGTGCTGGTGTCGCTGCTGGTGGGCATCGTGATCGTGCAGTTCTTCTGCAACCTGGTGGCCAAGCCCAGCCAGGTGACGGGTGTGCCCTACCCCGTGGTGTGCCGCGCGCCCTTCGGCGTGCTGGGCGCGAACATTCCGGCCATCATCCGCGGGTTGATCGCGGTGGCCTGGTACGGCGTGCAGACGTATCTCGCGTCGGCGGCGTTCATGGTGCTGGCGCTGCACATGGCCCCGGGCCTCGCGCCGTATGCCGATGTCGCGCAGTACGGCTTCGTCGGCCTCTCGGCGCTTGGCTGGGTCGCGTTCATGGTCATGTGGGTGCTGCAGGCCTTCGTGTTCTGGCGCGGCATGGATGCCATCCGCAAGTTCATCGACTGGGCCGGCCCGGCGGTGTACGTGGTGATGGCCGTGCTCTGCGGCTGGCTGGTGTGGAAGGCCGGCTGGAGCAACATCGACCTGAACCTGGGCGGCATCAAGTTCCAGGGCTGGGACGCGCTGCCCGTGATGCTCTCGGCCATTGCGCTGGTGGTGAGCTACTTCAGCGGCCCGATGCTCAACTTCGGCGACTTCTCGCGCTACGGCAAGAGCTTCGATGCGGTGAAGAAGGGCAACTTCTGGGGCCTGCCGGTGAACTTCGTGTTCTTCTCGCTGCTGACCGTCATCACCACCGCCGCCACGCTGCCCGTGTTTGGTGAACTCATCACCGATCCGGTGCACACCGTGGGCAAGATCGACAGCACCACCGCCGTGGTGCTGGGCGCACTGACCTTCATGATCGCCACCATCGGCATCAACATCGTGGCCAACTTCGTCTCGCCGGCCTTCGACTTCTCGAACGTGGCGCCGCAGCACATCAGCTGGCGCACGGGCGGCATGATCGCCGCGGTGGGCTCGGTGTTTCTCACCCCGTGGAACCTCTACAACAGCCCCGAGGTCATTCACTACACGCTCGACGTGCTGGGTTCGTTCATCGGCCCGCTGTTCGGCATCCTGATTGCCGACTACTACATCGTGCGCAAGCAGCGCATCGACGTGGACGCGCTCTACACGATGAGCCCCAAGGGCGAATACTGGTACAGCGGCGGCTACAACCCGAAGGCGATCCAGGCGCTGGTGCCGTCCGCCCTCGTGCCGATCCTGTGCGTGATGGTGCCGGCGCTGCGCGGTGGCGCCAACTATGCTTGGTTCATCGGCATGGGCCTGGGCTTCGTCCTCTATGCCCTGCTGAACCGCAACAGCAAGACTTGAACTGAAAGAGAAAGAAAGGGACCGCGCCGTGCGCATCAAGATCATCAATCCCAACACCACCTGGAGCATGACCGAGAAGATCGGCGCCTGCGCCCGCGCGGTGGCGCATGCCGGCACCGAGATCGTGGCCGTGAGCCCGGCCATGGGGCCGGTCTCCATCGAAAGCCACTACGACGAGGCGCTGGCCGTGCCGGGCTTGCTGCAGGAGATCGCTTCGGGCGAGCGCGACGGCATCGACGGCTACGTGATCGCCTGCTTCGGCGACCCGGGCCTGAAGGCCGCGCGCGAGCTGGCACGCGGCCCCGTGGTGGGCATCGCCGAGGCCGCCATGCACCTGGCCAGCATGATCGGCAGCCGCTTCAGCGTGGTGACCACCCTGGGCCGCACCATGGGCCAGGCCTGGCACCTGGCCGAGATCTACGGCATGGAGCGCTTCTGCGCCAACGTGCGCGCCTGCGAACTGCCCGTGCTCGAACTGGAAGAGCCGGGCTCGGGTGCGCGGGAACGCATCGTCGACGAATGCCGGCGCGCGCTCGAAGAAGACGGCTCCGACTGCATCGTGCTCGGCTGCGCCGGCATGACCGACCTGTGCGCGCACATCGAGCAGGTGCTCGGCGTGCCCGTGATCGACGGCGTGGCCGCGGGCACCAAGCTGATCGAATCGCTCGTCGCCCTGAAGCTGCGCACCAGCAAGCGCGGCGAATTGGCAAAGCCCCTGCCCAAGCCCATCATTGGTGCGCTCGAGGGCTTCACTCTCCCGCGCTAGGCCACAATCCGCGCATGCCCCGCGCCAGTTCCAAACCCTCCGCTTCCCCTGCCACCGCCGTTCCGGACGAGAACGGCGTGGCCGCAGCCGACAAGAACAGCTCCATCGAAAGCATCGCCAACGACATCGCCACCGCGATCGTCGAGAAGCGCCTGCCGCCCGGCACCTGGCTGCGCGAAGAAGCGCTGGGCCGCGTGTATTCGGTAAGCCGCACCAAGGTGCGCGCCGCGCTGCTGATGCTGTCGAAGGACAAGCTCATCGAGATGATTCCCGACAAGGGCGCCTTCGTCTGCCAGCCCTCGGTGGAAGAGGCCCGCGAGGTGTTCGCGGTGCGCCGCATCCTCGAAAGCGAAGTGGTGCGCCTGTTCATCGCCGCCGCGCGGCCGCGCGACTACCAGGTGCTGGAGCAGCACATCAAGTTCGAGCGCACCGCACTGCGCCAGACCACCACCACGGGCACTGTGCGCGAGAAGCTGCTGGGCGACTTCCACGTGGCGCTGGCCGAGGCCACCGGCAACCGCACGCTGGCCGAGCTGGTGCGTGAACTGGTCGCGCGCAGCTCGCTGATTGCGATGCTCTACCACTCGTCGAACGACCCGCATTGCTCGTCGGACGAGCACGCCGATTTCCTGCGCCTGTGCCGCAAGGGCGACGTGGAGGCAGCCGTGACGAGCATGATCGACCACCTGGAGCGCATCGAGTCCAGCCTCGAACTCGGCACCGAAAAGCCCGACCGCCAGCTCGATCTGGTCAAGGCGCTGCTCGCCTGACCCCACACGGCCGGCAGGGCCGGTGCGGCTGTCACACAACTGCGTCATGCTGTAGCCCGAATGGCTTACGCGTTTTTCCCGTGCGCGATCGCCGCCGACGAACAACTTCCACAGCATGCCCCGGCAAACCCGGCCCAACGCCACCCCTGCCTCGCCTCCTGCGATCTCGCCCTTATTCCAGCCCATCGTGGATCTGCGCAAGGGCACGGTCTTCGGCCATGAAGCCCTCATTCGCGGACCGACCGGCACCCCGCTCCACAGCCCGCAGGCGCTGCTTGCACTTGCCGCGACCGAGTCGCGGCTGACCGAGTTCGAGCTGCTGTGCGTGGAAGTCATCCTCGCCCAGTGGGGCCGCCTGCCCAATGCGGGCCGGCTGTTCGTGAACATGAGCGCCGACGCGCTGGTCGCGGCCATGGGCGGCGCGGGCACGGCGTGCTGGCTCGAACGCATGCTCGCGCACCACAACGTCAGTGCCCGCGACGTGACTGTGGAGCTCACCGAGCAGCGGGCCACCGGCAGCCCTGAGGCGCTTGGGCGCGCGGTCGAGGCGCTGCATGCGCTGGGCGCGCGCGTCGCGCTCGACGACTTCGGCGAAGGCCATTCCAACCTGCGGCGCTGGAAAGACCTGCAGCCAGACTTCGTGAAGATCGACAAGCTGCTCACCCAGGGCATCGCCAACAGCCCGCAGAGCGTGGCGCTGGTGCGCGCCATCGTCGGCTTCGGCAACGCGCTGGGCACCGAGCTCATTGCAGAGGGCGTGGAAGACGCGAAGGACCTGCACGTGCTGCGCGACCTCGGCATTGCCCACGGCCAGGGCTACCTGTTCGGCCGGCCGGCGCCGGCGCTGCAGCCGGCGCTGCCCGAGCCCATGGCGGCCACCATCCGCGACACCCGCATCGCCGTGATGCCGCACGCGTCGCAACCGTCGCAGCCCAACGTGCTGCGCAGCCTGTCGATCATCCAGGCGCCTGCGCTCAGCCCGCAGACGCCGATCGACGAGGTCTCCGCAATCTTCCAGAAGCACCCCGAGCTGCATGCGCTCGCCGTGGTCGACAAGGGCACCCCCGTTTCGCTGATCAACCGGCAGTCGTTCATGAACGACTACGCGCGGATGTACTTCCGCGAGGTCCACGGCCGCCGCCCCTGCCTGGCCTACGGCAGCAGCACCCCGCGCATCGTGGAGCGCGAGGAGAACGTCGAGAGCCTGCTCGGCATCCTGATGTCTGAAGACCAGCGCTACCTGAGCGAAGGTTTCATCGTCACGGAGAAGAAGCGCTACGTCGGCCTGGGCACGGGCGACCAGCTCGTGCGCGCCGTGACCGAGGCGCGCATCGAGGCCGCGCGGCACGCCAATCCGCTGACCTCGTTGCCGGGCAACATCCCCATCAACATCCACATTGCGCGCCTGCTCAACAGCGGTGCCGACTTTGCTGCCTGCTATGCCGACCTGAACAACTTCAAGGTGTTCAACGACCATTACGGCTACTGGCGCGGCGACGAAATGATTTTGCTGCTCGCGCGACTGGCGACGCAGCACGCAGACGCCCATCGCGACTTCGTCGGTCACATCGGCGGCGACGACTTCCTGGTGCTGTTCCAGAGCCCTGACTGGCACCGGCGCTGCACCGCTCTGATCGACGACTTCAACCGGCAGGCGCCCGGCCTCTACGACGAAGCGGAAAGACAGTCCGGTGGCATCGAAGGCGAGGACCGGCATGGCGTGGTCCGGTTCACGCCCTTCTCCACGCTGTCCATCGGCGCGGTGCGCATTCCGCCGGGAATGTTCAGCCATGCCGAGGATGTGGCGAGCGAAGCGGCCATTGCGAAGCACGATGCCAAGCAGGCGGCCTCGGGCCTCACTGTGCGCGAGGCCCGGCCGCGCGCATAGCGCAGGGATTCATGCGTCGATGGTCCCGGCGGCCAGCGACAGTCTTGCGGCCTTGACCACTCGGCGAGGCCCCTGCGCGGATGCGGGTTTTCCAGAGTCTGGATTGTTGCATAAGTTGTATACAGTTTGGCGTACACAACGGGGTGTGCGCATGCCAAGCCGTGTCGCCCACCTTCCTTCTCGCCGCAGCAGGAGCCCAACGATGACGGCCGACAGTTCTCTCTCAATAGTCCATCCCGTGGACCAGCGCCTGCCTTCGGGCAAGCTCGCGGCCCTCGGCCTGCAGCACGTGCTGGTGATGTATGCGGGCGCCGTCGCGGTGCCGCTGATCGTCGGACGCGCGCTCAAACTCACGCCCGACGAGGTCGCGCTGCTGATCTCGGCCGACCTCTTCTGCTGCGGCATCGCCACGCTGATCCAGGCGCTGGGCGCCACGCAGTTCTTCGGCATCAAGCTGCCGGTGATGATGGGCGTGACTTTCGCGTCGGTCGCGCCGATGGTCGCCATCGCCAATGCCAACCCCGGCCAGAACGGCGCGCAGTTGCTGTTCGGCGCCATCATCGGCGCGGGTGTGGTGTCGATACTGATCGCGCCGCTGGTGAGCCGAATGCTGCGCTTCTTTCCGCCAGTGGTCACCGGCACCATCATCGCGGTCATCGGCATCAGCCTGATGCGCGTAGGCATCAACTGGATCTTCGGCAACCCCGTGGGCCCGACGGCGCCCGCGCTGGTCGACCCGGTCTATGCGAAGTGGCTGGCAGAAGTGACCTCGCCCGGCAGCTCCATTCCCGCCGTGCCCAAGGGCTTCGCGATCATGCCCACCGTGCCCAACCCAAAGTACGCAGACCTGTCGGGCTTCGGCGTGGCCGCGCTGGTGCTGGTGTCGATCCTGCTGATCGTCAAGTACGCCAAGGGCTTCATCGCCAACATCTCGGTGCTGCTCGGCATCGTGATCGGCGCCGTGGTGGCCTCGATCACCGGGCTCATGACCTACGAGAAGGTGGGCAAGGCCGCGTGGGTCGACATCGTGCTGCCCTTTCACTTCGGCATGCCGCAGTTCGACCCGATCCTGATCTTGACGATGACCCTCATCATGATCGTGGTGATGATCGAATCGACCGGCATGTTCCTCGCGCTCGGTGAGATGACCGACCGCAAGATCAGCCAGAAGGACCTGGCCCGCGGCCTGCGCACCGACGGCCTGGGCACGCTGATTGGCGGCATCTTCAACACCTTTCCGTACACCAGCTTCTCGCAGAACGTGGGCCTCGTGGCCGTCACCGGCATCAAGAGCCGCTATGTGTGCGTGGCCGGCGGCGCGATCCTGATCGTGCTGGGCCTGCTGCCGAAGATGGCCGCGCTGGTCGAGTCGCTGCCCACGGTGGTGCTCGGCGGTGCGGGCCTCGTGATGTTCGGCATGGTCGCGGCCACCGGCATCCGCATTTTGTCGGGCGTGGACTTCAAGACCAACCGCCACAACGCGATGATCGTCGCGGTGTCGATCGGCGTCGGCATGATTCCGCTGATCGCGCCCAACTTCAAGCAGTGGATGCCGCATGCCATTCACTCGCTGATCGAGTCGGGCATCTTGCTGGCGTCGATTGCGGCTGTGCTTCTGAACCTGTTCCTCAATGGTGCGAAGCACGACGAGCAAGCCGTCATTGCTGCGGCCAAGCAGGCCGAAGCCCACTGAGCCTTTGCTAGATCATCGCCAGCGGCCCCTTGCGCCGCGGCGGTGGGTGCAATCGGTCGAGTTCTTCGAGAGTTGCCGCATCGAGCTTCAACTCCTCTGCCGCCAGGTTCTCCTTCAGATGCGCGCTGCGCACCGCCTTCGGAATCGCCGCCACGCCGGGCCGCGCGATCACCGCGGCCAGCGCCAATTGCGCGGCCGTCACGCCGAGCCGCTCGGCCAATTCGCCCAGCCCATCGTCTTCAGCCAACGCGCCCTGGTCGATCGGGCTGTAGGCCATCAGCGGCATGCCATGCTCGCGCAGCCAGGGCAGCAGGCTGAACTCCGGGCCGCGCTCGCCGAGCGACAAGTAAACCTGATTGGCCGCGCACTCCGGGCCATCGCCCACGGCCTGCGCCAGCTCTTCCATATCGTCGGTGTCGAAGTTGCTCACGCCCCAGTGGGCTATGCGCCCGTCTGCTACCAGCGAATGCATTGCCGCGACCGTCTCGCTCAGCGGATGGCTGCCGCGCCAGTGCAGCAGGTAGAGATCGATGGCGTCGAGCCCCAGCCGCTTCAGGCTGCGCTCGCAGGCATCGCGCGTGCCGCGCCTGCTGGCGTTGTGCGGGTAGACCTTGCTGACGACGAAGAGCTCTTCACGCCGCACGTCGCCCGCACGCAAGGCCTCGCCGATGGCCTGGCCCAAGACGGTTTCGGCGCCGCCTTCGCCGTACATCTCGGCGGTGTCGATGAGGCGGTAGCCGAGCGCGATGGCCTCGCGCACCGCCTTCACTTCGGCCGCGCGATGCCCCGCGTTTTCGCCCATGCGCCAGGTGCCGAGACCGAGGACCGGCATCTCGCCGCCGGTGGGGAGTTGGAGTGTTCGCATCGGGCCATGGTACGGGGGACGCAAGGCCCTGTCAGCCCGTCGACAACGGCAGCCACACGGTCGCGAGCAGGCCGCTCCCGTCTTCACCGGCTGCCAGTTCGATCCGGCCGCCATGCTTGTTCAGCACCGAGCGAACGATCGCCAACCCCAGCCCGCTGCCCGACTGCGTCTGGTCCGGGTTGCGAAAGAAGCGGTCGAACACGCGCTCGCGCAGCTCCGGCGGAATGCCCGGCCCCTGGTCCGTCACGCGCAGCACGGCCTTCGACGATTCCGGTTCGCACGCAACGCGCACGGTGACAGTGCCGCCATCCGGGCTGTACTTGATGGCGTTCTCGATGAGATTGCTCACCATCGAGATCAGGCTCTCGCGTTCGCCGAACACCAGCACCGCGCCTTCGGACACGAAGTCCAGCCCGATGCCGCGCACGCGTGCAAGGTCCTCCACGAACGGGATGCGCTCCTGCACCAGCGCATCGAACGCGAGCCGCATGGGCACCGCGTCCTGCGGCATCTCGTCGCTGCGCATCAACTGCTGCAACTGGCCCACCAGCCGCGCGGCGCGGTCGTTGCTGCGCAGCAGGTTGATCATGAGTTCGCGCTGGCCCGCGTCGGCGGTCTGTTCCTTCAGCGCTTCGACATTCACGCGCATCGCATCGAGCGGCGTGCGCAGTTCATTCGCTGCATCGGCGATCAGCATGCGCTCGCGCGATGCCCGGTCGCGCACGCTGCGCAGCAGGTCGTTGATGCTGCGCACCAGCGGCTGCAGCTCCTTGTGCCGCGGTTCGAAGCTCAGCGGCGTCAGGTCGGCCGGGCCACGCTCGGCAGTCTCTTGCGTTACCTGCCGCCAGGGCCGCAGCGCGAACAGCACCGACAGCCACGCCGGAAAGACGAGAAACGGCAGGCTGATGGCCAGCGGCAGCAGGTAGTAGCTGCGGTGGTCGACGGTGACGCTGAAACGCAGGACTTTCGGCTCGGCCAGCAGCACGCGGGTGTCAAGCCCCGGCGAAGTCATCATGCGCGCGCGCCACATGCGCTCGCCGACGCGCACGTTCTCCACCCGACCCGGCACTGCCGTTTGCATGACCGGCGCGGCAGCTGTGGAGTTGAAGATGAGCCGCCCCCGCTGCCACACCTGCATGACGGGCGCCTTGTCCGTCTCCGAACTGAAGTCACCCGAGGTTTCGAGCAGCGCCATGTCGAAGGCCTTCAGGGCCTCCTGCTGACGGGCGGGGTCGGCCGCGAGGTTCTGCGCAATCGTGATGACGCTATCGAAGATCTTGTCGTAGCGCACCAGATCCGTCACGCGGTTGGAGTCGTACAGGAACAGCGCCAGGATGGCGCCCCACAGCAGCACGACCACCGCGGTCTGCGCCAGCAGCAGGCGCCGCAGCAGCGAGGGCTGCAACCACCGCTTCCAGCGCCGGGCAAGCGCCGTCATGGCGACAGGCAAAAGATTCATGGTCCTCCAGGCGGCGGTCTCTGCGGAGCGCATCGCAAGCGCGTGGAGTATCCGGCACGCCCGCGCCGAGGGCTTCAGAAAACCTTCATGAACCGGTTGTCGGAGCCGGCAAGCGGTCGGTCGCGGATGCTTGTTGCCTTCTAATTTTCTGAAGTCAAAGTCAATTTAATGACAAGAAATTCTCGGAATCCCCTGTGAAGGCATTCCGCTTTGCCTTCTGATTTTGTCAATGCCATTTGAGTGCCAACCCCCTCTTCAGGCCCGGTTCTCGCTTCTAGAATTTTTTGGCAAGCCCTGCGTCACGAGCGCTGGTGCACCGAACGAAACGAACTTGGAACAGGTTGAGTCAATGCAGAAAAAGCACAGGATTGCCGTCATTCCCGGAGACGGCATCGGCGTCGAGGTCATGCCCGAAGGGTTGCGCGTACTCGATGCGGTCGGTCGCCGCTTCGGCATCGATTTCTCATACGACCACTTCGACTGGGGCTCCGACCACTATGTGCGCACCGGCCTGATGATGCCGGCCGACTGGGACGACAAGATCCAGGGCCACGACGCGATCTATTTCGGTGCGGTGGGTGCGCCCGACAAGGTGCCCGATCACATCGCCGTGTGGGGCCTGCTCATCAAGATCCGCCGTGACTTCGACCAGTACGTGAACCTGCGCCCCGTGCGCCTGATGCCCGGCGTGCCTGGCCCGCTGGCGCACCGCAAGCCCGGTGACATCGACTTTCTGGTGGTGCGCGAGAACACCGAGGGCGAGTACACCTCGGTGGGTGGGCGCCTGTTCGAAGGCACGCCGCGCGAGATGGCAATCCAGGAGGCTGTGTTCACCCGCACCGGCGTGGACCGCATCATCGACTACGCGTTCCAGCTCGCCAATCGCCGCAAGCGCAAGAACCTGGTGGCCGCCACCAAGTCGAACGGCATCTCGATCACCATGCCCTATTGGGACGAGCGCCTGGCCGAGATCGCTACGCGCTACCCCGACGTGGCGACGAGCAAGTACCACATCGACATCCTGTGCGCGCATTTCGTGCAGCACCCCGACTGGTTCGACGTGGTGGTGGCTTCCAACCTGTTCGGAGACATCCTCTCCGACCTGGGCCCGGCCTGCACCGGCACCATCGGCATCGCGCCCTCGGCCAACCTGAACCCCGAACGCAAATTCCCCTCACTGTTCGAACCGGTGCACGGTTCGGCGCCCGACATCGCGGGCAAGGGCATCGCCAATCCGATCGGCCAGATCTGGTCGGCCGCGCTGATGCTCGACCATCTGGGCAACAACGACCCGGTGTACGCAGAGGCTTCGGCTGCGGTGATCTCGGCCATCGAGACCGTGCTGAGCGAAGGTCCGCGTACTCGCGACATGGGCGGCACTGCTTCGACTGTGGACGTCGGCCGCGCGATTGCTAGCTGCATCTCGGCATGAAATCTCGCTCTTGTTCAAGGCGCGCTCATGTGCGAATGGCACCGGGTGCTCCCCGCAGCGAAATAAAGGAGCAGCCGAAGGCGGGGAACATTCGCGGAGGGGAGTACCCGGTGTCATTCGCACGCACCCTGAACAAGAACACCCAACGACACAACGCAGAGCGGAGTCACTGAAATGGGCCTGTTCCTGCTGAAACGCACACTGACGCTCATCGGCACCCTGGTGGGCGCATCCATCATCGTGTTCCTGGTACTGGAGATTCTTCCGGGCAATGCAGCGCAGATGCTGATGGGACCGGATGCCTCTCCTGAAGCCGTCGCAGCGCTGGCCACCAAGCTGGGCCTCGACTTGCCGGCGTGGACACGCTACTGGCACTGGATCGGCGGCCTGCTCACCGGCAACCTCGGCGACAGCTACGCCTACAGCTCGCCGGTGCTCGACCTGATCCTGGAACGCCTCGCGCTCACCGTGCCTCTGGCCATGCTGGCGATGGCTCTCACCGTCGTGATTGCATTGCTGGTGGGCGTCACAGCCGCTGCCCGCCACAACAAGCTTGGCGACGTCGGCCTGATGGGCATGGCCCAGGTCGGCATCGCCATTCCGAACTTCTGGTTCGCCATCCTGCTGATCCTCGTGTTCTCGGTGCAGCTGCAGTGGTTCTCCGCTGGCGGTTTCGAGGGATGGGGCGAAGGCATCTTCGCGGGCATCAAGTCGCTGCTGCTGCCGGCGCTGTCTCTTGCCGTCGTTCAAGCCGCGATCCTCGCGCGCATCACCCGCTCGGCCGTGCTCGAAGTGATGCGCGAAGACTTCGTTCGCACCGCGCGCGCCAAGGGTGTCTCGCAGCGCGCGGTGCTGTGGACCCACGTGCTGCGCAACGCCATGATCCCCGTCATCACCGTGATGGGCATGCAGTTCTCCGAGCTGCTGGCCGGCACCATCGTGGTGGAGAACGTGTTCTACCTGCCGGGCCTGGGCCGGCTGATCTTCCAGGCCATCAGCAACCGCGACCTGATCGTGGTGCGCAACTGCGTGATGCTGCTGGCGGCCATGGTGGTCATCGTGAACTTCGTGGTCGACGTGCTGTATGCCGTGATCGACCCGCGCATCAAGGCCAGCGACATATGAGCACCCTTGCTATTCCAAGTCCAGGCGCTGCGGCGCTCAAGGTCCCCGGCTTCTGGCAGCGCGCACTGAAGCACCGCAGCTTCGTCATCGGCGGCGTGCTTGCCGCCCTGCTGCTCCTGGCCGCCCTCGTGTCCTTCGTGTGGACGCCTTGGTCGCCCTATGCGATGGACATGCCGAACAAGATGCAGGCCCCTTCGGCCTCGCACTGGCTCGGCACCGATGCGTTCGGCCGCGACGTGGCTTCGTTGCTGCTGGTCGGTGCGCGCGCGTCCATCCTCGTCGGCGTGATCGCAGTCGGTATCGGCCTGGTGGTCGGCACCGCCTTGGGCCTGCTCGCGGCTGCGAAACGCGGCTGGGTCGAAGAAGCGGTGATGCGGCTGTCGGACTTCACGCTGGCCTTCCCTGCGATCCTGTCGGCCATCATGATGACCGCCGTGTTCGGCGCGGGCATCGTCAACGCGATCATCGCGATCGGCATCTACAACATCCCGACCTTCGCGCGCATCACGCGCGCTTCTGCCAACGCGATCTGGTCGCGCGAGTACGTCGCCGCCGCACGCGCCTGCGGCAAGGGCCCGTTCGCGATCACGATGCAGCACGTGCTGCCCAACATCTCGGCCGTGCTGATCGTGCAGATCACGATCCGCTTCGCCATCGCCATCCTGGCCGAAGCCGCCCTCTCCTACCTGGGCCTGGGCACGCAGCCGCCGCAACCCTCGTGGGGCCGCATGCTCAGCGAAGCGCAGACCCTCATGTTCCAGCAGCCGCTGCTGGCCGTCTTCCCCGGCATGGCGATCGCCCTCGCAGTGCTCGGGCTGAATCTCCTTGGCGACGGGCTGCGCGACTTGCTCGACCCCCGCCTCGCCAGAGCCCGGTAAGCGCCATGCCCCTCCTCGAAGTCAACAACCTCCAGATCGGCCTGCAGACCCAGCGCGGGCCGGCGCAGGCCGTGCGCGGCATTTCGTTCTCGCTGGAGCGCGGCGAAACGCTGGGCATCGTCGGCGAATCGGGCTGCGGCAAGTCGATCACCGTGATGTCGCTCATGGGCCTGCTGCCGTCCAGCGCCAAGCTCGCGGGCAGCATCAAGCTCGACGGGCAGGAGCTCGTCGGCCTGCCCGAAAAGCAGATGTGCCAGATCCGCGGCAACCGCATCGGCATGATCTTCCAGGAGCCGATGACTGCACTGAATCCGGTGCACACCATCGCGCGCCAGGTCGGCGAGCCACTGCAGCTGCATCGCGGGCTGACGAAGGCGCAGGCCCGCAAGGAAGCACTGAGCCTGCTCGACCGCGTGGGCATTCCCGATGCGGCCTCGCGCCTTGATGCCTATCCGCACCAGTTCTCGGGCGGCCAGCGCCAGCGCATCGGCATTGCGATGGCGCTTGCCTGCGGGCCAGATCTGCTGATTGCAGACGAACCCACCACGGCGCTCGACGTGACCATCCAGAAACAGGTGCTCGACCTGATCCAGGGCCTGGTCAAGGAAATGGGCATGGCGCTGATCCTGATCTCGCACGATCTCGGCGTGATCGCCAACAGCGTGCAGCGCATGCTCGTGATGTACGGCGGCAGCGCAGTGGAGAGCGGCCCGACCGACACGGTCTTTGCCGGCCGTGCACATCCCTACACACGCGGCCTGTTCGCGGCGCGGCCCGCTATCGGTGCGGTTCGTGCCGGCCGCCTGCCGACCATTCGTGGCAGCGTGCCCGAACTGGTCGACATGCCGCGCGGCTGCGCCTTTGCCGGTCGCTGCGCCCACACCATCGACCTGTGCCAAAGCACGCGACCCAAAGCCACGATGCTGCCGAACGACCACACGGTGCGCTGCCTGCGGCTGGGCGAAATCGCCGCGTTGAATGCCAAGGCGGCCACCGCATGAGCAAGCCCATCACCGCCGGCCAGCCCCTGCTGGCCGTGAACAACCTCTACCGCCATTACGCGCTGCCGCGCGAGAAGCTCTTCGGCCCGCCACCCACCGTGAAGGCGCTCAACGGCGTGAGCTTCGAGGTGCAGGCCGGCAAGAGCGTGGGCATCGTCGGTGAATCGGGCTCGGGCAAGTCGACCATCGCTCGCCTCGTGATGGCGCTCGACACGCCCACTTCGGGCACCGTCTCGCTCGAAGGCCGAAACCTGCATGCGCTGCCCAAGGCCGAGCTGCGCACCGCGCGGCGCGACTTCCAGATGGTTTTCCAGGACCCCTATGGCTCCCTCGACCCGCGCCAGACGGTCGCACGCATCGTCGCCGAGCCGCTCGAAGCACTGGCCGAGACCAGCCGCGCCGTGCAACGCGAACGCGCTTCCGAAGCGCTCGCTGCAGTGGGCCTGCGCACCACCGACATGGACAAGTACCCGCACGAGTTCTCGGGCGGACAGCGCCAGCGCATCGCGATTGCGCGCGCGCTCATCACGCGCCCCAAGCTCATCGTCGCCGACGAACCGGTAAGCGCATTGGATGTCTCGGTGCAGGCCCAGGTGCTCAACCTCATGCAAGACCTGCAGCAGCAGTTCGGCATCAGCTATCTGCTCATCAGTCACGACCTCGCGGTGGTCAACCATCTGTGCGACGAGGTCTGCGTGGTCTTCAAGGGCCGCATCGTCGAACGGGGCCGCCCGGCCGACCTGTTCCAGCACGCCCAGCACGAATACACGCGCACCCTGCTTTCCGCCGTTCTGCACACGCCGTCCCGCTAGCCGGGCAAGGCTTTCTTTTCCTCCACCCTCACCTCCAGGAACTATCGAATGTTGAAGCGACGCACACTCATGACTTCCGCCATGGCCGCGGCAATCCCGGGTGTCTTCCTGCCCCAGGCGCGCGCGCAGGCCGGCAAGAACACGCTGACGATCGGCATGCCGCTCGAACCACCAGGCCTGGACCCGACGAGCGGCGCCGCATCGGCCATCGCGGAGATCACGCAGTACAACATCTTCGAGACGCTCACCAAGGTGAACGCCGACGGCTCGGTCACGCCGATGCTGGCCGAGAGCTGGACGTCGTCGCCCGACATGAAGACCTTCGTCTTCAAGCTGCGCAAGGGCGTGCGCTTCGAGAACGGCCAGCCCTTCAACGCGTCGGTGGTGAAGTTCTCGTTCGACCGCGCAGGTGGCGCCAAGAGCACCAACAAGGACAAGCGCTTCTTCAGCGAGATCGGCACCGTGGTGCTCGACGAGTACATGGTGGGCGTGAACAGCACGCTGCCCAACCCCGACCTGCCGTTCATGCTGGGCCAGTCGACCGCCTGCATCGTCGAGCCCAAGAGCGCCGAGACCAACGTCACTGCGCCAGTCGGCACCGGCCCGTACAAGCTGAGCGCATGGCAGCGCGGCGCCTCGTGCACGCTGGTGAAATCGCCGACGTATCGCGACCCGAATCTTGCGAAGACCGAGAAATTCGTCTTCCGATTCATGTCTGACACGGCCGCGCAGACCGCCGCACTGCTGTCGAACGACATCGACATCTTCCCGCGCGCGGGCACGCGCTCGGTGAGCCAGTTCAAGGGCAACCCGCGCTTCCAGGTGATCGAGGTCGGCACGCGCGGCAAGGTGATCCTGACCATCAACAACCGCAAGAAGCCGCTGGACGACGTGCGCGTGCGCCGCGCCATCCTCGCGGCCATCGACCGCAACGCCATCGTCCAGGGCGCGGCGGACGGCTTCGGCAGGCCCATCGGCAGCCACTACGCATTGGGCGCGCCGGGCTTCATCGACACCACGGCGATGAACCCCTTCGACATCGAGAAGGCGAAGAAGCTGCTGGCCGAGGCCGGCGTGAAGACGCCGCTCGAACTGCGCCTGCAGCTGCCACCGCCTTCGTATGCACGCCAGGGCGGCGAGATGATCGCGGCGCAACTGGCGCAGATCGGCATCAACGTGAAGATCCAGAACGTCGAGTGGGCCCAGTGGCTCAGCGGCACCTTCGGCGGCGCGCACGACTTCGACCTGACCATGGTCGCGCACGTGGAGCCCTTCGACCTTGTGAAGTACACCGAGCCCGACTACTACTGGGGCTACGACTCGAAGAAGTTCCGCGACCTGTTCGTCAGCATCCAGAACGAAGAGAACAAGAAGCGCCGCGCCGATCTGCTGGCCGAGGCACAGCGCCAGCTGGCAACCGACGCAGTCAACGGCTTCCTGTACCAGGCGGTGTTCCCGACCATCGCACGCAAGGAAGTGAAGGGCCTGTGGCCGAGCATGCCGATCGTGGTGAACGACCTGGCCGCAATCTCGTGGAGTTGATGCGATGACCAAGCCCCTGTACTCCCTGAGCGTGCAGGAGCTGCACGCGGCCTACCGCAGCAAGGAGCTTTCGCCGGTGGAAGTGGTGCGCTCGGTCAACGAACGCATCGCGGCCTACGAACCCGAGCTGCACGCGACCTGGCTCTTCCGCCCCGAGCTTGCGCTCGAGCAGGCCCGCGCCTCCGAGGCGCGCTGGCTGGCCGGCACGCCACGCGGCACGCTCGACGGCGTGCCCGTGACCATCAAGGACAACCTCGCGACCGAAGGCGACCCGATGCCGCTGGGCACCGCCGCCTACGACCTCGTGCCGATGACGCAGGACTCCCCGCCCGCTGCACGCCTGAAGGAAGACGGCACGGTGCTGGTCGCCAAGACCACCATGCCCGACCTGGGCATGCTGTCGTCGGGCCTGTCGAGCTTTCATGAACTCTCGCGCAACCCGTGGGACCTGTCGCGCACGCCGGGCGGCTCCAGCGCGGGTGCCGGTGCAGCGGCTGCCGCAGGCTACGGCCCGCTGCACGTAGGCACCGACATCGGCGGCTCGCTGCGCCTGCCGGCCAGCTGGTGCGGCATCTACACGCTCAAGCCCAGCTTCGGCCGCATTCCGCTGAGCACGCCCTACATGGGCCGCTGCGCCGGACCGATGACGCGCACGGTGGCCGACTCGGCGCTGATGATGGCCTCGGTCGCGCAGCCCGACGACCGCGATTATTCGGAACTGCCGGCGCCGGGCATCGACTGGACGGCCTTCGAAGTCGACCCGTCGTTCATCAAGGGCAAGCGCGTGGCACTGCACATGGACGCGGGCTGCGGACTGCCGCTGGACCCGCAGATCGCCGAGGCGGTGCGCCGCGCCGCGAAGCGCATCGAGGCGGCCGGCGCGCTGGTGGAAGAAATCAAGCCCTTCATGACGCCGAAGATGCTGCAGGGCATGGACCACTTCTGGCGCATGCGCTCGTGCATCGACATGCAGGCGATGACGCCGGAGAAGCGCGCGAAGATTCTCCCGTACATCCGCGACTGGGCCGAGAGCGCGGCCGGGTTCTCCGGCGCGCACATCTTCGAGGCCTACAGCCAGTTCATCGCCACGCGTGCGGCCACCGTTGCCGCCACCAAGGGCTACGACTTCGTGATCTCGCCGGTGTCGCCCAACATGCCCGCGCCGGCGGACCATGCCTCGCCGACCAACGACCCGATGCTGCCGCTGGAGCACATCGGCTTCACGGTGCCCTACAACATGTCGGAGCAGCCTGCCGCCTCGATCAACTGCGGCTACTCGGCAGAGGGCCTGCCCATCGGCCTGCAGATTGCCGGGCGCCGCTTCGACGACCTGGGCGTGCTGCAGTTCAGCCGCGCCTTCGAGCAGATCCGCGAAGCACAACACCCCTGGCCGGAACCCAAGTGACCGGCCGCAAGGAGACAAAGCAAATGAACGCAACCCACTACATCGACGGCCACCACGTGCCGTCCGAAGGCAACGCCACCATCGACGTGATCGACCCGAGCGATGGCCAGAAATTCGGCCAGATCGCACGCGGCACCGCCGCCGACGTGGACACGGCCGTGCGCGCCGCGCGCAAGGCCATGGGCGAGAACTTCGACGGCTCCTGGGGCGCGATGACCGCGCTGGAGCGTGGCCGCCTGCTCGCCAAGCTGGGCGCCGCCGTGATGCAGCACCACGAAGAGCTCGCGCAGCTCGAAGCTCGCGACACCGGCAAGGCGCTGCGCGTGGCGCGCAACGACGCGACCGCGCTGGCCCGCTACATGGAGTACTACGCCGGTGCCTGCGACAAGCTGCACGGCGACACCCTGCCCTACGAGCGCGGCTACACCGTGCTGACGGTGCGCATTCCGCACGGCGTGACGGGCCACATCATTCCCTGGAACTACCCGATGCAGATCGCAGGCCGCAGCGTGGGCGCCTCGCTCGCCGCGGGCAACGCCTGCGTGGTGAAGCCGGCGGAAGACGCGAGCCTGTCGCTGCTGCGCCTGGCGGAGATTGCGACGGAGGTGGGCTTTCCGGCCGGCGCGCTCAACGTGGTGACGGGCTACGGCAAGGAAGCCGGCGCGGCGCTGTGTGCGAACCCGGGCATCGACCACATCTCGTTCACCGGCTCGACCATGACCGGCCGCAGCGTGGGCCTGGCCGCGGCCGAGCGCCATTGCCCGGTGACGCTGGAGCTGGGCGGCAAGTCGCCGCAGATCGTGTTCGCCGACGCCGACCTGGATGCGGCCGAGCCAGTGCTGCTCAACGCCATCATCCAGAACGCCGGCCAGACCTGCTCAGCGGGCAGCCGCGTGCTGGTGGAGCAATCGGTCTACGAAGAGGTGGTGCAGCGGCTCGCGAAGCGCTTCACGGCCGTGCGCGCGGGCACGCCCGCCGAAGACCTGGACATGGGTCCGCTCATCAACGAGAAGCAGTTTCGCCAGGTGCGCGACATGGTCTCGACGGCCGAGGCGAATGGCCTGAAGGTGGCGGCGCGCGGCACGGTGTCACCCAACGCGTCGGCCACCGGCTACTACCAGGAGGCCGTGCTGTTCCGCGACGTGCCGCACGACAGCGACCTGGTGCAGCGCGAAATCTTCGGCCCGGTGCTGGTCGTGATGCCCTTCGCCGACGAGGCCGAGGCTGTGCGCCTGGCCAACGGCACGGACTTCGGACTGGTGGCCGGCGTGTGGACCCGCGACGGCGCGCGCCAGCTGCGCATGGCGCACAAGCTGCACTGCGGCCAGGTCTTCGTCAACAATTACGGTGCGGCGGGTGGTGTAGAACTGCCTTTCGGCGGCGTGAAATCGAGCGGCTTCGGCCGCGAGAAGGGCTTCGAGGCCCTGCTCGGATTCACGACCCTCAAGACCATCGCCATCAAGCACGGATGAAGACAACACATGACAACCACTGAACAGCAAGCGCCGCGCAAAGTCGGCCTCGTCGGCGTCGGCCTGATGGGCCACGGCATTGCCAGCAACATCGTCAAGCACGGCCACCAGCTCACCGTGCTGGAGCACGCGGGCAACCAGCCCATCGACGGCCTGCTGAAGGCCGGCGCCACTTCGGTGAAGGACGTTGCCGCGCTCGCTGCGCAGGTCGACGTGCTGATCCTCTGCGTAACCGGCACGCCGCAGGTCGAGGCCGTGATGCTCGGCGACAAGGGCGCATTGACTGCGCTGCGCCCCGGCACGGTGGTAATCGACTGCTCGACGGCCGTGCCCGCTTCCACCGCCAAGGTGGCGGAAGCAGTGAGCGCGAAGGGCGGCAAGTTCATCGATGCGCCGATGACGCGCACCGCGAAGGAAGCCGCCGAAGGCCGGCTGAACCTGCTGGTGGGTGGCGACGCCGAGGTGCTGGCCTCGTGCCTGCCGTTGCTGCGCTGCTTTGCCGAGAACGTCACGCACGTGGGCGGCATCGGTGCGGGCCACGCGATGAAGCTGCTGCACAACTTCGTGTCGCTGGGCACCGTGGCGCTGCTGTGCGAGGCTGCTGCCTGTGCCGAGCGCGCGGGCGTGAAGCCCGATGTGTTTGTCGACGTGCTTGCCAAGGGCGGCGGCAACGGTGTGGCACTGGAACGCGTCAAGCCCAAGCTGCTGACTGGCAGCACCGATTCGCTGAAGTTCTCGATGGCCAATGCCAAGAAGGACCTGGGGTACTACAACGACATGGCGGAGCAGTCGTCTTCCAGTCATGGCATTGCGCAGGCTGTCGATGCGCTGTTGACTCAGGGTGTCGAGAAGTTCGGGCCTGACCGGATGGTGCTTGATCTGGTCGAAGCGCTGCGCTGATTTCTTGTTGTGTTCTGTGCGCCGTTGTTCAGGGCGCGTGCACAGGACACCGGGTACTCCCCTCCGCGAATGTCCCCCGGCCTTCGGCCTCCTCCTTTATTTCGCTGCGGGGAGCACCCGAT
>NZ_JBWKOZ010000014.1:0-201523 GCF_059416325.1 Variovorax sp. GW821-FHT09D05
CAACACCCCAGAAGAAGCACCAACTGCCTCGAACACCAGTGGCATTCATCAGCGAAGCCCACGAGTATATGACAGATTTGGAGGTGCCATCAACCTCCAAGAACTTTTTTCGCCCAAGTTCCGAGGCACCTCCTCGAAGACTACGCTCCCCCATAAAGAAAGCCGCCCGAGGGCGGCTTTCTTACATACAGCAAGTTGCTACTTAGTAATAGCGCGAGCTGTTCATGCGGCGCATCGCTTCATAGAGCGTGGGCATGCGCACTTCCTGCGAACGGGTGCTCATGCGGGCCAGCGCGTCGATCTTGGCAGCCTCAGCGGCAGGCAACGTGCCTTCCGATTGCTGGCGCCACATCGCAGCCTGCAGCTCTTGCATCACGCGCGGGTCGCTCTTCGCGGTTTCCAGGAAGCGGGCGTCGGCGCGGGCAGCGGCACGGCGTTCGGCTGCAGCGCGCCAGGCACCGGCGATGCTGCTTTGGCGCACCGAGCCTGCGAACAGCGCAAACAAGGCGATGGCTGCGACGCAGAACACAGTCCAGGCAGCGAGTAGACCGCCTTCGTTCCAGTTGGAAACGAGCGAGTCAGTCACCACCAGCACGGCCGCCGCGATGGCGACGATCAGCAGAGCAACGAGCGGACGGGCGCCATTGGCACCGGCGCGGGCGGCCTGGATCTGGCCGAACAGGACTTCGGCGCGACGCACGCCGGGGTGGACAGTAGGTTGGTCAACGTGAACGAAGCTAGTCATGATGCATCCCTCCTGGGACAGTGGTAATCAGTGGTGGCGAACAAGGCCGATGTAGTGATATTAGGGATTACCCCAGTGTTCGTCCACTTTATCTTTCTGATGTTTATCATTCATAAGACTGATGGATGTCAACTTTCGCACACTCGACCTCAACCTGCTTCGCGTCTTCGACGAGGTGATGGCGGAGCGCAACCTCACGCGCGCCGCCCGCAACCTCTCGATCACGCAACCGGCGGTAAGCAATGCGCTGCGGCGCTTACGTGAAGTACTGGGGGACGAGCTGGTGCGGCGCTCCGGCGCCGGCGTGGAGCCCACGCCACGGGCGCTGGCCCTCTGGCCGACCGTGCGCGATGCCCTGCGCCAGCTGCAGCACACACTGGCTCCCGGCGAGTTCGATGCAGGCACCGCCGACACCACCTTCCTATTAGCGATGGCCGACGCCACCGCAGCCGAACTCATCCCGGGCCTGGTGCAGATCGCCGAAAAGGAAGCGCCCGCCATTTCGTTGCGCGTGCTGCCGCTGACCACACGCGATCCGCGCCGCATGCTGGAGCTGGAAGAGGTCGACATGGCCGTCGGCTATTTCCCGGCGGTGATCGCCAGCCTCGCGGCGCGCGGGCAATCTGGGGTAGGGGTGCCGTTCGAGACCCAGCGGCTCTACCTGGGTCAGTATGTATGCGTGATGCGGCGCGGCCATCCGCTTGCGAGCGCACCCCTCACGCTCGATGACTACTGCGCAGCGCGACACCTGCTGGTGAGTTTTTCGGGGAGGCCCTACGGCTTCATCGACCAGACGCTGGGCGCCTTGGGGCGCGAGCGGCGCATCGTGGTGACGGTGAACCAGTTCTTCACGGCCGGCCGGGTGGTCGCCAATTCAGACCTGCTGACCGTGCTGCCCCGTCACTTCGTGACGGTGACCGGCATCGACGATCAATTGGTGCTGCGCGACCTGCCCTTCGACCAGCCGCCGGTGCACGTGGATGCCATCTGGCATCGGCGCGCCCAGCATGGGCATTCGCACGAGTGGCTGCGCAATGCGCTGTTGCGCTCGGCAGCCGCGGCTTTCGCCGGATCGGTCCTCGGGCAGAAAGTGCCCGGCTGACCGGGTTCGCTTAGCGGACGACGCTGAGCCAGGCGCTGGCTGCGGCGCGCAGTTCCTGCGCGTGGTGGGCTCCGCGGCCGGCGCGCATATCGGCGCTTTCCATCAGCGCTGCGGCGTGGCTGGCCGGAGCATTGGCGCTGGAAGAACGGAAGAAACGGGCCACTTGGGC
Source organism: Variovorax sp. GW821-FHT09D05 (assembly GCF_059416325.1). Lineage (NCBI taxonomy): Bacteria > Pseudomonadati > Pseudomonadota > Betaproteobacteria > Burkholderiales > Comamonadaceae > Variovorax > Variovorax sp. GW821-FHT09D05. Next base: position 2,017 of record NZ_JBWKOZ010000014.1, read on the forward strand.
AATGAGGCTGAACATGACGGTGCGCGGCTCGTGGCTGCGCTGGAGTGGTTGATGTTTCAAGAATAAGGGTTATCCCTAGTTAATCAAGCCAAACCTTATGCACTTCACGCATGGGGCAATTCACCTAGACTGGCCCGACGATGAAGCTGCAACTGCTCTCCGACCTGCATCTGGAGTCCCATCCCCGCTTCCATGCCGAGCCCGTGCCGGGCGCCGACATGCTGATCCTGGCGGGCGACATCGGCTCCTACCAACAAGGCTCCCGCCTGACCGATACCGATTTCGGTCTGGGCCGCTTTTCGCCCCGCAACGGCTGGCCAGTGCCGGTTGTCTACGTGCCGGGCAACCACGAGTACGACAACGTCGACTTCGACGAGACCCACGACCGCCTGCGCACGCTCTGCGAAGAACTCGACATCCTCTGGCTGGAGCGCGAAACCCGGGTAATCGACGGCATCCGCTTCGCGGGCACCACGCTGTGGGCCGACTTCGACGCACTGGCCGAACCCACCGACAGCCTGGCCGAGGCGCTCAAGAAACGTGGCAAGGCCATGCGCGCGGCCGATTTCTATCTTGAAAAAGCAGCCACCATGCGTAACGGCGAACTCTTCCTCGCCGCGCAGCTGCGCGACCAGGCGCTGGCCTGCCAGGCCTGGCTCACCCAGGCGCTGGCCGAACCTTTCGACGGCACCACGGTGGCCATCACCCACTTTGCGCCGAGCCTCGAAAGTGCTGACCCGCGTTACGGCCTGACACCCGGCACGGCCGGCTTCTGCAATGCGCTCGACGAGTTGCTGCCCCATGCGAAGCTGTGGCTGCACGGCCACCTGCACTGTCCGTCCGACTATGTGAAGAACGGCTGCCGCGTGGTGGCCAACCCGCTGGGCTACGCACGCAACGGCGAACAGGAAGGCTACAAGCCCCAGTTGCTTATCGACGTGCGCTGACCGGCCGCACCGTCGCGCAGACGGTAACGGCCAGCAACGCGTTCGCCACCACGGCTGTGTAGACTGGCCGAGCCCATCTCACCGATGGAGGAGAGCGCCATGACGCAACAGCAACAACAACGACGCAACTTCCTGCAGCAGACCGCCGGCGCCGCCGCGGCCACTGGATTGCTCTCCTTGTGGCCCCGGGCCTTCGCCCAGGGACCGAACGAAACCGCCGGCAGGGCCATGGGCCAGCTGTCGATAGCCGAAATGTCGCGCCGCCTCGCCGCCGGCACCCTCAGCAGCAGCCAACTAGTAGAAGAAGCACTGGCCGCCATCCAGAACCCCGCGGGCGAAGGCGCGCGCACCTTCATCCGCGTGCACGCCGATTCGGCCCGCGCCACCGCGGCACGGCTCGACGCCGAGCGCAAGAGCGGCCGCCCGGCCGCCTCGCCGATCGCCGGCATCCCGATCTCCCTGAAGGACCTGTTCGACGAAGCCGGCATCACCACGCTCGGCGGCTCGATGGTGCTGGCCGGCCAGCCGCCGGCGGCGCGCGATGCCCTCGTGGTCGAGCGGCTGCGACGCGCCGGCGCGATCATCATCGGGCGCACCAACACGGTCGAGTTCGCCTACACCGGTCTGGGCGTCAACCCGCACTACGGCACGCCGAAAAACGTCTACGACCGCGCAACAGGCCGCATCCCGGGCGGCTCGACCTCGGGCGGCGCGATCTCGGTGACCGACGGCATGGCGGCCGGCGCCATCGGCACGGACACCGGCGGATCGCTGCGCATCCCGGCGGCGCTCAACGGGTTGGTGGGCTTCAAGCCGACGCAGCGGCGCATTCCGCTCGACGGCGTGATGCCGCTGTCGACCTCCTTCGATTCGGCCGGCCCGATGGCCTGGACGGTAGAAGACTGCGCCCTGCTCGACGCCGTGCTGGCCGCCGAACTGCAGCGCCCGCTGCGTGTGCTTCCGCTGCGCGGCCTGCGCTTCGCGGTGCCCAAGACCTTCTTCCAGGACGATCTGTCGCCGCCCGTGGCCGCGGCATTCGCGTCGGCGCTGGCCAAGCTCTCGGCCGCCGGCGCCACGGTCACCGAACTGCCGATGACCGAGTTCGCGAAGGCGCCGACCATCAACCCGCGCGGCATGATCACCGCCGCCGAAGCCTTCACCTGGCACCGCGACTTCATCAAGACAGGTGCCGCCAAGTACGACCCGCGCGTGCTGGCCCGCATCAAGACCGGCGAAACCATCACCGCGCCTGACTATCTGCAGCTGCAGGCGCTGCGCCGCCAGTTCATCCGTTCGATCAACACGGCCGCCGTGGGCTACGACGCGATGCTGACGCCCACCACGCCCGATATCGCTCCGCCGATCGCCGAGGTTCTGAAGGACGACGACACCTACTACCGCATCAACGGCCGCATGCTGCGCAACCCCTCGGTGGTGAACCTGTTCGACGGCTGCGCGCTCTCGGTGCCCTGCCACGACGCGGGCACGGCGCCGGTCGGGCTGATGGTGGCCAGCATCGGCAACACCGATCACCGGCTGCTCGCGGTGGGCGCGGCGGTGGAAGCCGTGGTGACGCCGCGGCGCGCGCTCAGCAGCTAGCGCGCGGCCAGGCCGTCGAAGCAGGTTGCGAGCACAAGCTCGACGATCTGCTCGTCTGTCTGCAGCCCGCCGGCCTTCAGGAAACCGAGCACCGGATCACAGGCGCGTGCGAACAACGTGTAGAGCACGGCAATCGCCGGCAGCTTCGGGTTGAGCGAGCCGTCGGCCTGCGCCGCCTGGATCCAGCCGCCGAGCTGGTCGCTGATGGTGACCAGGCGGTCGAGATATCCCCGGTTGTTCATCAGCGCGGCGCGCAGGCTCGAGTTCTGGTGCGGCAGCGAAGGCATCTCGCCGGCCAGCTGCATCTGCATGGCCCAGCGCACCACGGCGCGCAGCTTGTCGACGGTCTTGTCCTCGGCCGGCACCGCGGCAAGGAAATCCAGCGTGCGCTGCATGATGCGCACCATCGCTGCGGCGGCCAGGTCCTCCTTGCTGGGAAAGTGCTTGTAGAGGCTGGCCTTGGCGATGCCGACCGTTGCGGCCACCTCGTCGACCGTCATCGATTCGAAGCCCTTCTCGGCGAGCAGGCGGTTCGCGGTCTGCACGATGGCCTCCTCGCGGGCCTGCAGCATCTGTTCCTTGAACGAGGTCTTGGCGGGGGCGGTGGCACTCATGCCGGAAATTCTAGTCTCGCCCGTCGCCGAGCAAACGGCATGGATGCCGAAATACCAGCCAGTCTTATACAGACCCGCCGGTTTGCCCGATCTCAGGCGCCCCTGCCCTTGGACACCAGGCGGATGCCTGGCATCAGCTCGGCCGCCAGTTCCGGGCGCTCCAGCGCGTAGTCGAGGTTCATGCGCGCGATCTCGACGTGCTCCTCGCCCAGCGCCTGCGCCCGCGCCCCTTGCCCGCGCTCGATGGCCTGCACGATCGCGTGATGCGTGCGGTGCGCCTGCCGCATCCATTGCTGGCCCTCTTCCATCGACGACTGCATCGGCAGCATCGCGCTCGGGGCAGCAAAGGGCTGGCCGCCCAGCATGTCCATCACCCGCTTGAGCGCGAGATTGCCGCAGCCTTCGACGATCAGCTTGTGGAAGCGGTCGTTCATTTCGACGTAGGCCGCGTAGTCGTCGATCTCCATGCTGGGCTTGTTCACGGCGCGGTCGCCGTCTTCCAGGCACTCTTTCAGGTCGCGCAGCAGCTGGCGCGATGCACCGTCTTCGGCCAACAGGCGCGCGGCGAAGCCTTCGATCACGCCGCGCACGCGGATGGCGTCGGCCACTTCCTGCGAGGTGAAGCGGCGCATCTGGTAGCCGCCGCTGGGCGATTGCTCGATCAGCCCTTCGTGCTCCAGACTGGCCAGCGCGAGCCGCACCGGGGTGCGCGAGGCTTCGAGCTTCTCGGCGAGCGGGATCTCGGCCAGCCGCTCTCCGGGCACGAATTCGCCCTTGAGGATCATGTCGCGCAGTTGCACGAGCACGCGGGATTGTTGGGAGTCCATCGGCGGATTCTAGGAGACGAGCCCGACACTGCACGCAGCATATTTAGCTTGGCTCGGTTGTTGCATGCATTGCGCCACAACAAGTGTCGAAAACTAACGAGCAGCTCAGCGTTTACCCTGATTTTTGCCTCTTCAAGCCCCGAATCGGGGCGAAATCGCAGATGAAAGTTTGACCCGGATCGAGGATCACCAAGACAATGCATACAGTTGCATGCAATGACTGCAAGCCTCTTTCCACAGTCCCCACGATGGAGCCCGCACGATGATCAGCGCAGAGCAGAACGATTTCATCACCCGCGTCGGACCCGGCGCGCCCGCCGGCAAGCTGCTGCGCCGCTACTGGCAGCCGGTGGCCCTGGCCGACGAACTTGCGGGCCCGCGCCCGGTCAAGCCCGTGAAGCTCATGGGGCAGGACTTCGTCCTGTTCCGTGACGAGAACGGCCAGCTCGGCATGCTCGACCGCGACTGCCCGCACCGAGGCGCCGACCTCGCCTTCGGCCGGCTCGAAAACGGCGGCCTGCGCTGCGCCTTCCACGGCTGGCTGTTCGACGCCAAGGGCAATTGCCTCGAAACCCCCGCCGAGCCCGCCACCAGCAAGCTGTGCAGCCGCATCAAGCAGTCGGCCTATCCGGTGGTCGAGAAAAGCGGCGTCGTCTTCGCGTTCATCGGCGAGGGCGAGCCGCCCGCCTTCCCCGAGTTCGACTGCTTCGTCGCGCCCGACAGCCACACCTTCGCGTTCAAGGGCCTGTTCGAATGCAACTGGCTGCAGGCGCTCGAAGTGGGCATCGACCCGGCACACGCCTCGTACCTGCACCGCTTCTTCGAGGACGAAGACACCTCCGGGAGCTACGGCAAACAGTTCCGCGGCGCGTCGGCCGACTCCGACATGCCCATCACCAAGGTGCTGCGCGAGTACGACCGTCCCGACATCAGCGTGGAGCCCACCGACTACGGCTTCCGCCTGAAGGCGCTGCGCAAGCTGTCCGAAGACACCACCCACGTGCGCGTGACCAACGTGGTGTTCCCGCAGGCTTTCGTGATCCCGATGAGCGCGGAGATGACCATCTCGCAATGGCACGTGCCGGTGGACGACACGCACTGCTACTGGTACGCCATCTTCACCAGCTTCACCGGCCCGGTCGACAAGCGGCAGATGCGCGACCAGCGCCTGAAGCTCTACGAGCTGCCCGACTACACCTCGCGCAAGAACAAGCGCAACAACTACGGCTACAGCATCGAAGAGCAGCTGACCGAAACCTACACCGGCATGGGCGACGACATCAACGTGCACGACCAGTGGGCGGTGGAGTCGCAAGGCGCCATCCAGGACCGCACGCGCGAGCACCTGGGCAGCACCGACAAGGGCATCATTGCCTACCGCCGCGTGCTGGTGAAGGCCATCGAAGCCACGCTGGCCGGCGAGAGTGCGCCGATGCTCATCGACGCCGCACAGGCCAGCGCAATGACCGGCCCGCCCTCCATCGACGGCATCGGCCGCAACGTCAGCGACGAGGCAGCCACCGAGGCCTACTGGCAGGACGCCGACCGCGCGCGCCGCCTGAAGTCCGACTGGGCCTCCGCACGGCTCGCCGCCTGAGCACGCACGCCATGAGCAGCAGCCACACATTCGTCGACCGCTTCGGCCTCTGGTCCGACGACCAGCACGCGCAAGCCAGGGAGCTGGTGCGCCGCATCGACAGCGGCGAGGTCGACCTCGTGCGCTTCGCCTGGCCCGACCAGCACGGCATCCTGCGCGGCAAGACGCTCGTTGCCACCGAGGCGCGCTCTGCCCTGTGGGAAGGCGTGAACCTCACCTCCACGCTGCTCGCCAAGGACACCTCGCACAAGACCGTGTTCCCGGTGTTCACGCAAGGCGGCGGCTTCGCCATCGAAGGCCTGCAGGGCGGCGCCGACTTCACCATCGTGGCCGACCCCGCCACCTTCAAGGTGCTGCCGTGGTCGCCGCGCACCGGCTGGGTGATGTGCGACGCCTACATGGCCGACGGCAAGCCCTGCCCCTTTGCCACGCGGCAGATCCTGCAGCGCGCGGTGCGCCAGCTCGACGAGCTGGGGCTGGACTTCATCGCCGGCCTCGAGGTGGAGTTCCACGTCTTCAAGCTCGACGACGCGCGCATGGGCCTGGCCGATTCGGGCCAGCCCGGCGAACCGCCGCGCGTGTCGCTGCTGTCGCACGGCCACCAGTACCTCACCGAGCTGCGCTACGACCGCGTCGACGGGCTGATGGAACTGCTGCGCTCGAACCTCATCGCGCTCGGCCTGCCGCTGCGATCGCTCGAAATCGAATTCGGCCCGAGCCAGTTCGAGCTGACCTTCGGCCCCACCGCCGGCGTGATGCCGGCCGACACCATGGTGCTGCTGCGCAGCGCCATCAAGCAGATCTGCCAGCGCGCCGGGCTGCACGCCACTTTCATGTGCCGCCCGAAGATTCCGAACGTGATGTCCAGCGGCTGGCACCTGCACCAGTCGCTGCGCCGCAAGAGCGACGGCGTCAACGCGTTCATGCCCGAAGCCGAGGGCCAGACCCTCAGCGAGATCGGCATGCATTACCTCGGTGGCCTCAAGGCGCATGCCTGCGGCGCCGCGGCACTGGCAAGCCCCACCATCAACGGCTACCGCCGCTACCGCCCCTTCTCTCTCGCGCCCGACCGAGCGATCTGGGCCAAGGACAACCGCGGCGCGATGCTGCGCGTGCTCGGCGGCGTGGGGCAAAGCGCCTCGCGCATCGAGAACCGCGTGGGCGAGCCGACGGCCAACCCGTACCTGTACCTCGCATCGCAATTGTTCTCGGGGCTCGACGGCATCCGCAACAAGACCGACCCCGGTCCTTCGGCCGATGCGCCGTACGAAACACCGGCAGAGCAACTACCTCGCTCTCTGAGCGACGCCCTCGCCTGCCTGCGCAAGGACGAGATGCTCAACATGCAGATGAGCAAAGTCTTCATCGACTACCTCTGCCACATCAAGGAAGCGGAAATCGCCCGCTTCAACCTCGAAGTCTCGGAGTGGGAACACCGCGAGTACTTCGACATGTTCTGAAAACCATGCCCACGATCCACTACATCCTCAAGGACGGTACCACCCGCGAAGTCGACGCCAAGGTCGGCGCCAGCGTGATGGAGACCGCCATTCGCGGCAACGTGCGCGGCATCGACGCCGAGTGCGGCGGCTGCTGTTCCTGCGCCACCTGCCACGTCTACGTGGACAACGCCTTCATCGACCTGCTGCCGCCGCCCGACGACATGGAGAGCGCGCTGCTCGACGCCGTCGCGTCCGAGCGCAGGCCCGGCTCGCGCCTGAGCTGCCAGCTCAGCGTGACCGCAGCCTTCGATGGCCTCAGGGTCCGCGTGCCCGATACCCAGATTTGAAGGACGGCTCGGGCATCATCGCCCGCTTTGTTTGCATATTCGGTTACATGACAGCGGCGCCCGACGTGGCGCATCCACTCCACCTGAAAGGCGTTTTCCGTGAACCCAACGATGACCAAGAGAACCATCCTCTCGACCCTGCTGCTCGCCGGCCTCGGCCTGCTGGGCGCCACGGCGCACGCCGCCGACGAGCCGCTGCGCATCGGCCTCATCGCCACCTACTCGGGCCCGTACGCCGACTACGGCCGCCAGTTCGACGCCGGCATCGCGCTCTACCTGAAGGAGCACGGCGGCAAGGTGGGCGGCCGCACGGTCGAGATCATCAAGAAGGACACCGCAGGCCCCGCGCCCGACGCTGCCAAGCGCATCGCGCAGGAACTCATCGTGCGCGACAAGGTGAACGTGCTCACCGGCCTGGACTTCAGCCCCAACGCGTACGCCGTGGGCGCCATCGCCACGCAGGCGAAGATTCCGACGATCGTGATGAACGCGGCATCGTCGGCCATCACCACCAGCTCGCCCTACGTGGCGCGCCTGTCGTTCACCGTGCAGCAGGTAACGGACCCGATGGCGCGCTACATGCTCAAGGAAGGCATCAAGGACGCCTACACCGTGGTCGCCGACTACGCCTCGGGCGTCGATGCCGAAACCGCGTTCAAGAAAACCTTCACCGCCGGCGGCGGCAAGGTCTCGGGCGAAGTGCGCACGCCGATGAACAACCCCGACTTCTCGGCCTACGTGCAGCGCATCAAGGACGCCAAGCCCCAGGCCGTGTTCTTCTTCTTCCCCTCGGGCGTGATGCCGCCGGCCTTTTTGAAGGTGTGGAAGGAACGCGGCATGGAGCAGGCCGGCATCAAGCTCTACGCCACGGGTGAAGCCACCGACGACAGCTACCTCGACGCCACCGGCGACGTGGCGCTGGGCCTGGTCACCAGCCACCACTACTCGTTCGCGCACCCCTCGCCCAAGAACCAGAAGTTCGTCAAAGACTTCGCCGCCGACAACGGCGCCAAGCTGCGCCCGAGCTACTTCGCCGTGACCGCCTACGACGCCATGGCCGCCATCGACCTCGCACTGGCCAAGACCAAGGGCGACGCCAGCGGCGACAAGTTCATGGAGGCGCTGAAGGGCCTGAGCTTCGAGAGCCCGCGCGGCCCCATCGAGATCGACCCCGCCACGCGCGACATCGTGCAGACCGTCTACATCCGCAAGACCGAGCGCGTGAACGGCCAGCTGGTGAACGTCGAGTTCGACAAGTTCGACCGCGTGAAGGACCCGGCCAAGGAAGCCGCAGCCAAGTAAGCCAGCCAGTTCGTCAGCCAGCAGGAAATTCATGGGCATCGTGATCTTCGATGGAGTGGCCTACGGCATGCTCCTGTTTCTCATCGGCGTGGGCTTGTCCATCACGATGGGGCTCATGAATTTCGTCAACCTCGCGCACGGCAGTTTCGCGATGGTGGGCGGCTACGCCGCGAGCGTGCTGATGAACCACTTCGGCCTGGGCTTCGGCCTCTCGCTGGCGGCGGCCTTCGTGGCGGCTGCCGTCGCGGGCGCGGTGCTGGAGTTCGTGTTCTACCGTCGGCTGTACCGCGCGCATCCGCTCGACCAGGTGCTGCTGTCGATCGGCGTGGTGTTCGTGTCGATCGCCGCCTTCACGTATTTCTTCGGCCCGACGATGCAGCCCTTCACGCTGCCGCCGGCGCTCGACGGGCAGATGTCGCTGCTGGGCCTCGAAGTGGGCCGCTACCGCCTGTTCCTGATCGTCTGCGGCGTGGCGGTGCTGGCCGCGCTGCTGCTGGGCCTGGGCAAGACCCGCTACGGCGCGATGGTGCGCGCGGCGGTCGACAACCAGCGCGTGGCGGGCGGCACCGGCATCAACGTGCAGCGGCTGTTCTTCCTGACCTTCTCTCTCGGCTGCGGCCTCGCGGGCCTCGGCGGTGCGCTGAGCCTGGGCATGCTGGGGCTGGAGCCGTCGTTCCCGCTCAAGTACCTCGTCTACTTCCTGATGGTGGTGTGCGTGGGCGGTGCGGGCACCGTCACCGGGCCGTTCATTGCGGCGCTGCTGGTCGGCATCGTGGACGTGGCGGGCAAGTACTACCTGCCGGAAGCGGGCGCCTTTCTCATCTACGTTTTCATGATCGTCATGCTGCTGGTGCGGCCAAACGGCATCGTTGCGAAGAAGGGGCTCGCATGAAAGCCCTGCATCTTTCTCCCGCGCACCTGCGCATCGCCGAAATCGCTTTCTGGCTGGCACTCGCGTCGAGCTTCTTCCTGCTGCCCGACAAGCTCACGCTGATGAGCCAGATCATGATCTTCGGCCTGTTCGCCGTGTCGCTCGACATGGCGCTGGGCTACGCGGGCATCCTCACGGTGGGCCACGCGGCCTTCTTCGGCGCGGGCGCCTACGCGGCCGGATTGCTGGCCAAGTACGGCTGGAGCGAGCCCTTCACCGGCTTGCTGTTCGCACTCGCAGTGTGCGGCGTGCTCGGCTATGTATTGAGCTACCTCGTGGTGCGCGGCGCCGACCTCACGCGGCTGATGATCACCATCGGCGTGTGCGTGCTGCTGTACGAGTTGGTCAACCGGCTCTCGGGCATCACCGGCGGCACCGACGGGCTGCAGGGCGTGGTCATCGCGCCGGTGCTCGGTCTCTTCGACTTCGACCTCTACGGCAAGACCGCATTCGGCTATGCCTTCGGCGTGGTGCTCGCGATGTTCCTGCTCGTGCGGCTCGTGCTGCGCTCGCCCTTCGGCCTGGCGCTGCGCGGCATTCACGACAGCCGCAAGCGCATGACGGCCATCGGCTCGCCGGTGGAGGCGCGGCTGCGCATGGCATACGCCTTCTCGGCCGCGGTGGCCGGCGTGGCGGGCGCGCTGCTGGCGCAGACCACGCAGTTCGTCGGCATCGAGTCGATCGGCTTCAACCGCTCGGCAGAGGTACTCATCATCCTGGTGCTGGGTGGTACAGGGCGGCTGTACGGCGGAATGATCGGCGCCATCGTCTACATGCTGGTGCACGACTGGTTCGCGGACATGAACCCGCAGTACTGGATGTTCTGGCTCGGCATCTTCCTTATTGCGGCCGTCATGCTGGGCCGCGGCGGCATCATGGGTGCGCTCTCGCGTTTCGTTCGCATAGGGAAGGCGCGATGAGTTCCACCACCACGCACACGCTGCGCACACACGGCCTGGGCATCCGCTTCGGCGCCTTCCAGGCCGTGAGCGATGTGAACCTCTCGCTCGAACCCGGCGCGCGGCAGGCGCTGATCGGCCCCAACGGCGCGGGCAAGACCACGCTCATCAACCTGCTCACCGGCGTGTTCAAGCCCACCAGCGGCAGCATCCACATGGGCGATCGCGACATCACCCGCCTGCCTGGCGACAAGCGCGCGCGCATGGGCCTGGCGCGCACCTTCCAGATCAACACGCTGTTCCCCAGCCTCACGCCGCTGTTGTCGGTCGTGCTGGCAATCAGCGAGCGCGAAGGGCTGGGTGCCACTTGGTGGCGGCCGCTCAAGGGCTGCACGGCGGTGTTCGACGAGGCGCATGCGCTGCTCGGCACGCTCCGGCTCGACAGCCTCGCCGACGTGCCCGTGGCCGAGCTGGCCTATGGCAAGCAGCGGCTGCTGGAGATCGCGCTCGCACTCGCGGCCAAGCCCCGCATCCTGCTGCTCGACGAACCCGCTGCCGGCGTGCCGGAGGACGAGAGCGGCGAGCTGTTCGAGGCCATCGCTGCGCTGCCGCCCGACATCAGCGTGCTGTTCATCGAGCACGACATGAAGCTCGTCTTCCGCTTCTCGCGCCGCATCTCGGTGCTGGTGGGCGGACGCATCCTGACCGAGGGAACGCCTTCGGAAATCGGCGCCGACCCGCGCGTACGCGAGGTCTATCTCGGAAGTTCACCCCGCCATCACCACCATGCCTGAAGCACTCGCCTTCGATCAGGTCACCGCCGGCTACGGCAATGCAGTCGTGCTCGACCGACTCGGCTTTTCGCTAAAGCAGGGCGAGAGCCTCGCCATCCTCGGGCGCAACGGCGTGGGCAAGACCACGCTGCTCGAAACGCTGATGGGCAACACCCGCGTGATGCAGGGCTCAATCCGCTGGCAAGGCGCCGACATCACGCGTTGGCCCTCGCACCAGCGCGTCCGCGCGGGGCTGGGCTGGGTGCCGCAGGAGCGCGAGGTGTTCCCATCGCTCACCGTCGAAGAAAACCTCACGGTGATATCGCGGCTCGGCGGCTGGAACCTGAAGCGCGTCTACGACTTCTTCCCGCGCCTGCGCGAGCGGCGCGGCAACTACGGCAACCAGCTCTCCGGCGGCGAACAGCAGATGCTCGCCATCGGCCGCGCGCTGATGACCAACCCCAAGCTGCTGCTGCTCGACGAGCCGATGGAAGGCCTCGCGCCGATCATCGTGGAAGAACTGGCTGCAGCGATCCGCCGGCTGTGCGAGTCGGAAGGACTGGCGTCGATCGTGGTCGAGCAGCATCCGGTGCTCGCGTTGGAGATGACGCACAAGGCGATCGTGCTGGAGCGCGGCACCGTGGTGCATGCGGGGCCGAGCGCGGAACTCGCGGCAGACAGGAATCTGCTCGAAGGCTTGCTCGGCGTGGGAATCGCCGAGCAAGCCTGACGGCGTTCAGCTCAGCATCTGCCCGCGGCTGCCGATGACGGCCACGTCCACGAACTGCCCGCCTTCGCGGTTGGTCCGACCGTAGTTGATCTTCACCCCACCCAGGTCGAAGTTCTCGATGCTCGCCAGCCCCGACATCACCGACGCACGCGTGAGCGAACCACCGGCACGGCGCATGCCTTCAGCCAGCACTGCGGCGTTCAGATAGCCCTCCAGGCTCGTGAGCGAGAAGTCCTTGACGCCGTTGGCCACCATGTCGGCCTGATAGCGGCGCACGATCTCGAACTTGGTCGAGTACGGCGACGGCACCACGATCACGAAGCCCAGGCCCTTGGCCAGGTCGCCCATGGCCGACAGCGCGCTGGCCGTGATCGACAGGCCATAGGCCGAGCTGCTGTTGCCCGCCTCGCGCAGTGCCTTCAGGAACACCGGCGCCGTGCCGGCCAGCCCGACCACCACCACCTGCGGCTTGGCCTTGGCGATCGCTTCGGCGGCGGGGCCCACTTCCATGCTGGTGGTGTTGGGCGTGGTCGCGATCACCGCCGGCTCCAGCTTGGCCTTGGCCAGCGCATTCTTGAAGGCCGCCAGCACCGACTGCCCCAGCGGGTCGTTCGAATGCACGAGGCCGATGCGGCTCTGGCCCAGCACGGCGGCGGTGCTCACGAGCTTGTCGACTTCCTGGTCGTAGTTGGCGCGCACCCAGAAGGTGTTGGGCGAAGCCTTCTTGCGCAGCGCGATCGTGCCGGTGATCGGGCCGACCACGGCCATGCCGGGCACAGCGTCCATCACCTCGGCTGTCTGGCGCGTGCCCAGCGGGTGCAGCAGCGCGAGCACGGAGCTGTCTTTCTCGAAGGCCAGCGCGTTGGCCTTGGCCACGTCGGGCTTGAAGGTGTCGTCGGCCATCACGAGCTCGACCTTGGTGCCGTTGATGCCACCCGCCTTGTTCAGCGCATTGAAGAACGCGCTCGAACCCTGGAACAGCCCCTGCCCGTTGGCCTTCTCGACGCTGCTGTTGTCGAAGGTGGTGCCGATGCGCACCGGCCGGTTCTGCGCAAGCGCCGGAAAACCCAGGCCCGCGGCGGCGGTTGCTGCGGCCAGCCCGGTCAGCGCACGCCGACGGCTGGTGGAAAGCGGCGCAATCGACTCGCGCGGCACGGGAACGGTCATGGTCGAAGTCTCCAGGAGGTAATGCGTTAGTGACAAAAATTCACATTCTTTCAAGGAATGTAACGCACCCACTCTCCACCTGAGATGACAGCGGCAGCTACTTCGCTAAAGCAGCTCTTCGCCCACGATGGGCAACAGCAGCCAGTTCTTGAAGCGCAGCCAGAGGAATTCGCCGGGCTCGTCCTCGTGGACGATGTCGCCGCCGGCGTCGTCGTACTCCAGCCATTGCACGCGCCGGCCGTTGGGCCCGAGCCGCAGCCGGTAGCCGAGGTTCACGCGCTCGCCCGACATGAGCTTGTTGTAGTCCTGCACCAGCTCGGGACTGTCGATGACCAGGCCGATCTCGGTGTTGACGGCGGCCGAGCGGTGGTCGAGGTTCATCGAGCCGACGAAGAAGCGCTCGTTGTCGACGATTGCCAGCTTGGCGTGCAGCCGGCTGATCGACTTGCCGAAGTCGCCGAAGCGGCCCGAGCTGCCGCTTAGGGTGGGCGCGATCTCGAAGATGGTGACGCCGATCTTCAGCATGTCGGCGCGGTAGCGCTCGTAGCCCGCATAGGCCAGCGGCTCGTCTGTCGCGCCCAGCGAGTTGGTCACGACCGTGATGCGCCCGCCCTTGGCGATGCACGCCCGCATTTCCTCCAGGCCCTTGGGGCCCGGAATGAAGTACGGCGAGGCAATGACGACCTCGCGCCGCGTCGCGTTGATCACGCTGAGCGCGCCTTCGGTCACGCTGCCGATATAGGCCTCGTCGGCCTTGCGCGTGATCTTGTCGGGGTCGTCGATGAACAGCGTGGCCGGCGCCCAGTAGCGGTCGAGCTTGCCGGTGATGAGCTGCTCGCCCACGGGTGACTTGTTGAGCACGTCGCGCGGGCGAATGGGCACGTCGGGCACGGCCGTGCGCGCAATTTCGTCGAAGCGCCGCTGCGCCGCCTCGCGCGTCATGCCGCGCAGGGGCGCGATGCGCTCGATGGGCCATGCGTGCGAGCTGTTCCAGTAGCGGTCGAAGCCTTCGGACATCTGCCGCACGACCGGGCCGCTGGAAATCACGTCCATGTCGATGAAGTTCGCGGCCGTGCTGCGCATGAAGTACTCGTTGCCGATGTTGCGGCCGCCCGACACGGCAAAGCTGTTGTCGGCCACCAGCAGCTTGTTGTGCATGCGGTGGTTGATGCGGCCGAAGTCGGTCAGCGACATGAGCAGCCGCGTGCCGAGCGAACTGGCGCGCGAAGGCAGCGGGTTGAACAGCCGCACCTCCACATTGGGAAAGGCCGCGAGCGTGCCGAACAGCTCGTCCTCGCCGCCGGTGTAGAGGTCGTCCACCAGCAGGCGCACCCGCACGCCACGCGCCGCGGCCTCGCGCAGTTCGCGCAGGAACAGCAGGCCGATGTCGTCGCGCTGCACCAGGTAGTACTGCACGTCGAGCGACTTCTCGGCATGCCGCGCAAGCGAGATGCGGGCGTCGAAGGCAAACGCCGCCTCGGGCAGCAGCCGGAAGCCCGACAGCGCGGTGGAATCGCCCGGCGCGCCCTTGGCCGCCAGTTGCCCCAGTTCTGTCTGCGCCACGTCGGTGAACGCCGTGACGTTCGCCTTCGGCTCGGGCGGCGGCAGGCTGACGCAGCCGGTGAGCCAAATGGCCGCCAGGACGCTCAGGCAGGCGGCAAAACGACGGACGATGAGGGCGCGCATGGCCCGAACTGTAGCTCGCGGCGAGCCCGGATGGCGGCCCTATCATCGAAGCGAAACAAAAGGAAAAGAAGCGTGCTCAACGGCTTGTGGCTTGGTTTCTTCGGGGTGGCGGCACTGGCGGCGCTGGGGCGGTGGCTCATCGGCGGCGACCCGACCGTGTTCGCGGCGCTGGTCGAGAGCCTGTTCGCGATGGCGCGGCTGGCGGTCGAGGTGATGGTGCTGCTGTTCGGCACGCTCACGCTGTGGCTGGGCTTTTTGCGCATCGCCGAGGCCGCGGGGCTGGTCGGCTGGCTCGCACGGCTGCTGGGGCCGCTGTTCCGGCGGCTCATGCCGGGCGTGCCGGCGGGGCATCCGGCGCTCGGGCTCATCACGATGAACTTCGCGGCCAACGCGCTGGGGCTGGACAACGCCGCCACGCCCATCGGCCTGAAGGCGATGCGCGAACTGCAGCGGCTGAACCCCGACCCGGTGACGGCCACCAACGCGCAGATCCTCTTCCTGGTACTTAATGCCTCGTCGCTGACCTTGCTGCCGGTCACCATCTTCATGTACCGCGCACAACAGGGCGCGGGCGACCCGACGCTGGTGTTTTTGCCGATCCTGCTGGCTACCAGTGCCTCGACGCTGGTCGGGCTGCTCTCGGTGGCGGTGGCGCAGCGCCTGCGGCTGTGGGACCCGGTGGTGCTGGCCTACCTGCTGCCGGGCGCGCTGCTGCTGGGCGGCTTCATGGCGCTGCTGGGCACGCTGTCGGCGGCGGCCATTGCGTCGCTGTCTTCGCTGCTGGGCAACCTCACGCTATTCGGCGTGATCGTCGTGTTCCTGCTGGCCGGGGCGATACGCCGCATCAAGGTGTACGAGTGTTTCATCGAAGGCGCGAAGGAAGGCTTCGACATCGCGAAGAACCTGCTGCCGTACCTCGTCGCGATGCTGTGCGCGGTCGGCGTACTGCGCGCTTCGGGCGCGCTCGACTTCGCGTTGAACGGCCTGCGCTGGCTGGTGAACGCCGGCGGCTTCGACGCTCGTTTCGTCGACGCCATGCCCACCGCGCTGGTCAAGCCCTTCTCGGGCAGCGCGGCGCGCGCGATGCTGATCGAGACCATGAAGAGCCAGGGCGTCGACAGCTTTCCCGCGCTGGTGGCCGCCACCATCCAGGGCAGCACCGAAACCACCTTCTACGTGCTGGCCGTGTATTTCGGCGCCGTTGGCATCCAGAGAGCGCGGCATGCGGTGGCCTGCGCGTTGCTGGCAGAGCTGGCCGGTGTTGTGGCGGCTGTCGCGGTCTGCTATTGGTTCTTTGGCTAGGACTCGGCGTTGTTTCGGGGCGCGATCACGCCGACGGGGTACCTTGCTCCGCGAATGTCCTCCGGCCTGCGGCCTCCTCCTTTATTTCGCTGCGCAAGGCACCCCATCGACGTGATCGTTCAGAGCACTTGTTGATAGGTCGGCATGAGCGCTGCGTCCATGTGCGAATGGCACCGGGTGCTCCCCGCAGCGAAATAAAGGAGGAGGCCGCAGGCCGGGGGACATTCGCGGAGGGGAGTACCCGGTGCCATTCGCACACCCCCCGAACCCTCACTTCCGCGGCTCGACAACAGGAAACATCGGCTCGAAGGTATCGAGCATCGACAGCAGTTCACCCAGCTTCGCCCGGTCACCATCGATCTTCACCTTGCCCGCCAGCACCGCAGCAGGAAAGCTCGTCTCCTTCAGCGTGACTGCATCGAGCGTGGCGCGGCTCAGCGTGACCGTGGCATCGGCTCCCGGCTGCTGACCGGCGATGTGCGTGAGCGCGGAGTTCTCCAGCGTCAGCACGAACTGCTGGTTCGAATCGGTGAAGTTCCAGTTGATGACCATCTTCTTGCCCTCGGCTTTGGCCGCATCGAGCCGCACGCCGAGGAAGTCGAAGAACAGGTCGTTGCTCACCGCCTTCAGCGTGTCGGCGTTGGAGCTGTTGCCGCCCGGAATCTTCGGCACGCCATTGCGCAGCTCCATCGCACCCACCAGATACGCGCTGCGCCAGGTGCCGGCCTCCGACTGGTAGCCCATCTGCTCGAGCGCATCGGCGCCCAGCTCGCGGGCCGCGCGGTTGGCCGGGTCTGCGTACACCAGCTGGCTCATCGCGCTGGCCACCCAGCGGAACTCGCCCTTCTTGAAGTCTTCGCGCGCACGCGCCAGCACCGCGTCTGCGCCGCCCATGTACTCGACCGTCTTCTTCGCATAGGCCACCGGCGGCAGCGGGTTCAGGTTGGCGGGGTTGGCGTCGTACCAGCCCAGGTACTTCTGGTACACGGCCTTGGCGTTGTGCCGCAACGTGCCGTAGTAGCCGCGCGCGGACCACTCCTGCTCCAGGCTCGCGGGCATGCGCAGCGTTTCTGCGATGTCGGCCGACGTGTAGCCCTGGTTGAGCAAGCGCAGCGACTGGTCGTTGATGAACTTGTACATGTCGCGCTGCTTCTTCAGCAGATCGACGATGCGCTCGCCCCCGAAGGTGGGCCAGTGGTGCTGGGCGATGAGCACGTCTGTCTTGTCGCCGAAGGCCACGCGCGCCTCGTCGATGTACTTCGACCACAGGTTGCCGTCGCGCACCTCCGCGCCGCGGATGGTGTAGAGGTTGTGCATGTTGTGCGTCACGTCCTCCGCCATGTTCAGCACGCGGAACTGCGGCAGGTACATGATCATTTCCGACGGCGCCTCCGAGCCCGGCACGAGCTTGAAGACGAACTGCACGCCGTCGATGGTGCACTCTTCGGTCGGCTTGTCGATTGTGGCCGTGGGCGCAATCAGCGAAATGGTGCCGCGCGCCAGCGCCTTGCCCAGGCCCGTGTCGACCTGCCCGCGCGCGCCCGGCGGCAGCAGCGTGCCGAACTGGTACTGCGAGCGCCGGCTCATCGCATTGCCCGCGAGGATGTTCTCGGCCACGGCCGTTTCCATGAAGCCCGAGGGCGCGAGCACCTGCACCTTGCCGGCCTTCACGTCGGCCTCGTCGATCACGCCCTTCACGCCGCCGAAGTGATCGGCATGGCCGTGCGTGTAGATCACCGTGCCCACCGGCTTGTGCGGGCGGTGCTGGTAGTACAGGGCAAGCGCGGCGCGCGCGGTTTCGGCGGCCAGCAGCGGGTCGATGACGATCAGCGAGCTGTCGCCTTCCACGATGGTCATGTTGGCGATGTCGAAGCCGCGCACCTGGTAGACGCGGTCGGTCACCTTGAAGAGGCCATGGATCGCATTGAGCTGCGCCTGGCGCCACAGGCTCGGGTTGACGGTGTCGGCCGCTTCGTTTGCCTTCAGGAAGTCGTAGGGCTTCATGCTCCACACCGGCCGCGTGCCGCTGCCGGGCACCAGCGCATCGGGCACGGTGCCGACGAAGCCGCGCATCGCGTCCTCGAAGTCCTGCCGGTTGGCGAAAGGCAGCGTCTTCGCCATGTCGGCGTTGGCTTGCAGCGTGGAAGGCTCGGGCGCCTTGGGCGCGATCTGCGCGGAGATCGACGGGGCGCCGAGCGCGCAAGCCAGTGCGACGAATGCAGCTGTGGAGAAGGAAGAAGGGGTCATCCGGCAATTCTCCGAAGCGGCAGAAGCATTGGCAAATGCAAAATACGCGCTTCCTTTTTAAGTGAAACGCAAAATGCAGTTGCGCCAGCTCCAGCATCTTGTTGCCCTTGCCGAGCAGGGCAGCTTCGGCCGCGCAGCGCAGGCCGTGCACCTGTCGCAGCCCGCGCTCTCGCGCAGCATCGACACCCTGGAAGACAACCTGCAGGCGCGCCTGATCGACCGGGCCTATGGCACCGTGCGCTTCACGCAAGCCGGCGAGCTCGTGCTGGCGCGTGCCCGCGAACTGCTGGCCGATGCGCAGCAGATCCAGCGCGACGTGCTGCAGCTCGAAGGCCTGGCCATCGGCAGCCTCGCCGTGGGGCTCGGTCCCTTCGCCGCGAGCACGCTCGGGCGCATGGCCCTGTCGCTGATGACGCAGCGCCATCCGCAACTCCTGATGCGCATGGAAGTGGCCGACACCGCCACGCTCAGCGAGCGCCTGCACCGGCGCCAGCTCGACCTGTTCATCGCCGACACGCGCGACCTGAAGAAGCAGCCCGGCCTCAAGCTTGCCCGGCTGCCCGACCTGCCGGTCTCGTTCTTCGTGCAGCCGAAGCACCCGCTGCGCCGGCTGAAGCAGGTAACGCTGGAAAAAGCCATGCGCTATCCCGTGGCCGGCCCCAACCTCCCCGCCGAGGTGGCTGCGTATTTCGACAGCCAGATCCAGCGCGACGACCGCGGCGTGTTCAACGTCACCTGCGACGACGCCGGCACCCTGCGCCACCTGGCCCTGACCGCCAACGCGGTCATCCTCGCGCCCCACGCGCCGGCCCTGAACACCGACACCAACGCCCTCGTGCCACTGCCGGTGGCCGGCTTTGCCCGCATGCAGACGCACTACAGCCTGGTGACGCTCGCGGGCCGAACGCCCTCGGCCGCCGCCACCGTCTATACCCGCCTGGTGACAGAGTTGATGGGCCCGGTCAGGCAGCCCGCCGGGCGCTGAGCCAAAATGGCCCTCCTGCCGACCACCGCCCAGCCTCTTTCGTGACCACTCCCCGCCGGGCCCAGCCGCCCTCCTTTTCGACCGACGAGTTTCGTGAATCGCTCGGCATGTTCGCCACCGGCGTCACCGTGGTCACTGCGCGCGCGGCCGACGGCACGCTGGTCGGCCTCACCGCCAACTCGTTCAACTCGGTGTCGCTGGCACCGCCGCTGGTGCTGTGGAGCCTTGCACGCGCGGCCGGCTCGATGCCCGCACTGAGCACCGGCTCGCACTACACGGTGAACATCCTGGCGGCCAACCAGAAGGCGCTGGCCGAGCGCTTCGCCACCAAGAACATCGACCGCTGGGCCGACGTGGCCTTCACCGAGGGCCTCGGCGGTGCGCCGGTGCTGGTAGGCGCGGCGGCCAGCTTCGAGTGCTTCAACCGCAGCCGCTATGACGAAGGCGACCACGTGATCTTCGTGGGCGAGGTGGAGCGCTGCACGCACGACGCGGGCGCCTCGCCGCTGCTGTTCCACGGCGGGCGCTTCTACACCGAGCATCCCTTGTAATGAACCGCCCTGCGCTCCTGTCGTCTGTCTTGTTGCTTGCCGCACAGACCGGCATGGCGCAGGAAGCGAGCGGGCCGCTCAAGCAGAACTGGTTCGACGACCCGTTCTTCCAGGTGTCCGCGGGCCTGCCGGCCTGCGCCATGCCCGAGGGGCCGTTCTACACCGCCGAAGAGCGCCGCATGCAGACCCATTCGCGGCTGGAGCGCGGCACCAGCTGCTGGCTGGCCGGCAAATGCACCGACAGCAACGCCTACCGCTACGACAAGCCCCTCGCGCCCAAGGTGCGCGCCGCGCTGCTGGCGGTGCCCGGAGTGAACAAGGGCAGCGTGTGGGTCATGATCCAGCGCCGCTGGGTGTACCTGCAGGGCTGCGTGCCGAACGCGGCGCTGGCGAAGAAGCTGGAACGCGCGGCGCGTGCATTGCCCGATGTCGAGACGGTGGTGCCCGACCTGATGGTGGGCGCGCGGGGCAAGCCGCCCTACCCGCTGGCCGCGAAATAAGGCCCCTGGCACTCAGCTTCCCAATGCCGATTCGTGCCAGTGCCGCAGCAGCAGCCGGCCGATCGCGCTCACCACCAGGAAGAACAGAAAGCCCAGCAGCGTCGCCGCGATCACCTCCGCGAACAGCAGTGCGGTGTACATGCGCCCCTGCGCGAACACGATCTGCACGCCCAGCCCGCCTTCGGCATTGCCCGAGCCGATGATGAATTCGCCCACGATGGCGCCGATCACCGACAACCCTGCCGAGATGCGCAGTCCCGCGAAGATGTGCGGCAGCGCACCCGGCAACCGCAGCTTCCAGAACGACACCAGCCCGCTCGCGCGGTGCAGCGCGAACAGCTCCGCAAGATTGCGCGAGGTCGAGCGCAGGCCAAGCATCGTGTTGTTGATGATGGGGAACAGCGACATGATGAAGCTGACGATCACCACCGACAGCTCGTTGTAGCCGAACCAGAGCACGATGAGTGGCGCGATCGCCACCACCGGCACGGTCTGCAACAGCACCGCGTACGGATACAGGCTGCGCTCCAGCAGCCGCGACTGCGCCAGCACTGCCGCACCCGCGATGCCGAGGAAGATGGCCAGCGCATAGCCCAGCAGCGCCTCCTTCAGCGTAGAGAGCGTCGCGCCCGCGAGCACTGCGGCGTTCTCGGCCGTGGCTGCCGCCACTTCCTGCGGCGACGGCAGCAGATAGCCCTTGCCTTCGTAGACGGTAGCGCTCAGCAGCCACCACAGGCCGATGGCGAGCAGCGCGACGACCAGCACGGGGGCGGCGTTGCGCACGAAGGCGGCGGCCGAAGAAGAAGAATCGGATCGGGTCATCGCCATCTCCCTCAAGCCACGGCTTGCGCATGGTGCTGCGCACGCAGCACCGCCGTCACCTGTCCCGTAAGCGCCGCAAAGCCGGCGCTGGCGCGCAACTCCGGCGCGCGCGGGAATTCGAAAGGCACGTCGATCACATCGAGGATGCGCCCCGGCCGGGGCGACATCACCACCACCCGGTTCGACAGGTACACCGCCTCATGCACGTTGTGCGTGACCAGCACGCCGGTAAAGCCGGCCTGGCGCCACAACGACGAGAGCTCTTCCTGCAGCACGTCGCGCGTGAGCTCATCGACCGCCGCAAGCGGCTCGTCGAGCAGCAGCAGCCCCGGCCGCAACGCCAGCGCGCGCGCCAGCGACAGCCGCATGCGCATGCCGCCCGAAAGCTGGTGCGGGTACGACTTCTCGAAGCCCGCAAGCCCCACCAGCTTCAGCGCCTCGGCCGCACGCGCCCGGTAGCTCGCGGGCGCATGGCCTTCGAGCTCCATCAGCAGCTGCGCGTTGCGCTCCACGGTGCGCCAGGGCAGCAGCGCGGCTTCCTGGAACACGAAGGCGGTCTCGATGCCGTCGGGCCGCGTGCAACGGCCCGTGCTCGGCGCGATGAGCCCCGCCATGATGCGCAGCAGCGTCGACTTGCCGCAGCCCGAGGGCCCGACGATGGAGACGAATTCGCCGGGGCGCAGCGCGAGGTCGACCGTGCCCAGCGCCTGCAACCCGGAGTCGAAGCGCTTGGACACGCCCTCCAGCCCGACGGCCGCGCCGCTCATGGGTTGCAGCCCGGCACCAGCGTGCGGTCGTAGCCCTGCTTCGCGTCGAAGTTCGCCGGCAGGAAGTTGACGCTGCGCAGCTGCCCCGCAAGCTCGCTCCAGCGCGCGTCGGTCATGCAGCCGATGCGGCCAAGGTCGTGCGAGATCAGCGTCTCGATCATTTCCTTGTTGGCCGCGTCGTAGATCTCGGGCGTCATCTGCTTGTTCATGCCGGTGATCAGCGGCTTCAGCCCCGAGGGGTTGCGCACGTAGTTGGCCCAGCCCTTCTGCACCGCCGCGATGGTGGCCTTCACCAGCGCGGGGTTCTTGCGGATCATGTCGTCGGTGGTGAAGAGCACGTCGTAGGGCCGGTAGCCCAGCGACGCCAGCGTGACCTGCTGCACCTGCACGCCGGCCGCGGCCATGCGCGCGGGCAGGAAGAGCGAGTAGCCCTGCTGCACCATCTTCGGGTCGTTGCGGAACAGGCTCAGGTCGCCGCTCACCGGGATCTCGCGCGTGCCGGTGAGCTTGTACTGCTTCTTCGTCCACTCCCAGTAGGCGTTGCCGATGTTCACCGCGAAGGTGCGGCCCTGCAGGTCGGCGATGGACTTCACGGCCGGGTCGGCGTGGTAGACCAGCGTGTAGGGCACGTAGTCGAGGTGCGCGAACACCGCACGCACCGGCGCGCCGCGCAGGCGGGCCAGCAGCACGTCGTCGGCATTGCCGATGCCGAACTCGGCCTGGCCCGAGGCCACCTGCGGAATGGTCTGGATCTTCGGGCCGCCCTGCAGCACGCTGATCTCGATGCCGGCTTCCTTGCCGAGCTTGTCCTGCTGGGCCTGCCAGTAGCCGGCCTGGTCGGGCTGGGCGAACCAGTTGCTGAGGATGCGCACGGGCTTGGGAGCGTCGGCAGCCTGCGCGGAAAGAGGCAGCACCGCCGCCAGCGCCAACGGGAACGCAATGCGAAGGGCGGAAGAAATCATGATGCGGAAACCTTGAGCCATGGAAGTTGCGCCGCGGTGTAGCGGAAGGTCTGGAACACGCTGTTCTGCCGGCCGGGCACGTACTTGCGCGCGGCCTCGTCCGGGTATTGGGCGAACCAGGGAATCACGTACTCCCACACCACCTCGCCGGCCGGCGTGACCTCGAACAGGCGCCCCGTGGCCGACTCGGTGACGTGCGTGTTGCCGTTGGGCAGGCGCTGCGCGCTGCCCATGTAGGCGGTGTAGAACGCGTTGACCAGTTCGTCCGCGTATTGCCACACGACCTCGTTGGAGGCCGGGTCGATTTCGAGAACGCGCGAGAACGCCACATGCTTGCCGGTGCGGAAGTTGCCGTTGTCGAAAGCAAGAATGTGGCCGTTGGCCAGCGCGACGGGCGCGTGCTGGTGCGACAGCACCGACGGCGGAATGTGCAGCTTTACGCCTCCCGTGGCCTTGTCGACGCCGACGATGCCGGAGGTGGTGCGCAGGCTCATCAGCACCAGCCCCTCGCGCGTTAGGTCCAGGCCGTTCACCAGCGGCCAGTGGGTGCGGCCGAAACCGGGGTGGATGGGGAAGTCTTCCGGCGCCAGGTGCTCCCAGGCCTTCCATTCCCACACCAGCTTGCCGTCGCGGTCGACCTCGCGGATCACGTCGCCGTACATCGCCTCGCCGGGGCCGTGGGCGGTGCCGCCCGGCACGCGCTCGGCAAAGCCGGCCGGCACCGGCGCGCAGCCGGCGTACAGCAGGTGGCCGTTGTCGAGCCAGCGGGCGTCGTGGTGGTGCGTCGGATCTTCGAAGCGCCAGACGATCTCGCCCTCTGGCGTGGCCTCGTAGAAATCGCCGCCGTGCCACAGCGACCAGGCGCCGTAGATCTCGGGCGAGTTCGCGTGGTTGCCGTTGTAGCCGAGGTTGCCGTTCTTCAGGATCACCGCCGCGCGGCCCGGGCGCACCGGCATCTTCCACTGGTGCGCGACGCGGCCCTCGATGTCGATCAGGTAGACGTTGCCGTCATCGGTCTGCGGCGCGATCAGGGTGTAGCCGCCGGCGCTGAGCGCCGGGTCGTGGGCGATCAGGCCGGTGCCGCGGCGGCGCTGGGTGATCTGGTCGACGGTGGTTGTGGTCACGGAAGCGAACCTCGGGAGTTTGAAGAGTAGTGCGAATCTAGGCCGCATCGCCCGTCAGGAAAATCTGTTTGTTTCGTACGGTGCGTATAGAAAATCCATACACTCCCCGCCACCATGCGCGCCATCTCCCAGACCTTCCGCTGTTTCGACGAAGTGGCCCGCCGCGGCTCGGTGCGCAAGGCCGCCGAGGCGCTGCACCTCACGGCGGCCGCCGTGCACCAGCAGGTGCTCAACCTCGAGGAACAGGTCGGCACGCCGCTGTTCGACCGGCTGCCGCGCGGCATGCAGCTGACCACGGCGGGCGAGATCATGGTGGCCGCCGTGCGGCGCGGGCAGCGCGACTTCGACAACGCCATGGCCCAGGTGGAAGACCTGCGGTCGCTCAGGCGCGGGCACATCAACCTGGCGGTGTCGCATTCGTCGGCCGAACAGCTGGTGCCCGAGGTCATCGAGGCGGCCATGAAGAACTACCCGGGCGTGACCTACAGCGTGCGCTCGGGCAGCGGCGAGAACATCCTGAAGTGGGTGGCCAACGGCGAATCGGACATCGGCTTCTGCCTGCGCCGCAAGCCGCCGCCCGGCGTGGAAGAGATACGCGCGTTTCCGCAGCACCTGGGCCTGGTCACGCCGCCCGGCCATCCGCTGGCGGCGCTGGGCAAGCTGCCGCGGCTGCGCGACTGCCTGGACCACCCGCTGATCCTCATGACGCCAGACACCGAGCTGCGCGCCATGGTCGACCAGATCGACCACCGCGAGCACCGCAAGGTGCGCCCGCTGGTGGAGACCAGCTCGGTCGCAATGGTGCGGCGGCTGGTGGCCGGCGGCACGGGCATCGGCTTTCTCATTCCCGAGAACGTGGCCGAAGACGTGGAACGCGGCACGCTGGTGTGGACCGGCCTGGCCGACGCGGGGGCGCGCTCGTTCAGCTGCCTCTACCAGCGCGCGGGCCAGACCACCGCGGTGGCCATGGGCATGTTCCTGCAGTTCCTGGAGGCTGCACTGCTGGCCATCGAAAAGCGCTTCGAGCAGCGCGCGCCGCTGCCTTCGCTGACCGCGTTCGCACAATAAACACGCTGGCACGATACGATCATCGGATGAATTACGCGGCAACCCGCCGCGACTGACCGGCCCCGAATGATCCAGCGCAAGACCCACCTCGACTCCCTCGCCATCGGCCTGCTCATTGCCTGCTGCGCCTTCTGGGGCCTGCAGCAGATCCTCATCAAGACCACCGTGGCCGAGGTGCCGCCGATGTGGCAGGCCTCGATCCGCATGATCGGCGCCACGGTGCTGCTGTGGCTGTGGTGTGTATCGCGAGGCGTACCACTGTTCGAGCGCGATGGCACGCTGTGGCCCGGCTTGCTGGCCGGCCTGCTGTTCTCTGGCGAGTTCGCCGGCATCTACCTGGGGCTGCAGCACACCAGCGCCTCGCGGCTCACGGTGTTTCTCTACACCGCGCCTTTCTGGGTGTCGCTGCTGCTGCCGCGCTGGGTGCCGGCCGAGCGGCTGCGGGGCTTCCAGTGGCTGGGGCTGTTCATTGCGTTCTCGGGCGTGGTGCTGGCTTTCAGCGAAGGCTTCGGCCACATGAGTTCGTCGCAGCTCATCGGCGACGGCATGGCGCTGGCGGCCGGCATGCTCTGGGGCCTGACCACGCTCACGCTGCGCACCACGCGCCTGGCTACGGCCAGCGCGGAGAAGACGCTGTTCTATCAAGTGGCGGTAACGGCGGCGGTGTGCCCGGTGCTGTCGCTCGCGCTCGGCGAGCACTGGGGCTTTTCGTATTCCGCGTGGGCCTGGACTTCCATCGGGCTGCAGACGGTGGTCGGCGCCTTCGCCAGCTACCTCGCGTGGATGTGGCTGCTGCGGCACTACCCGGCCACGCAGATGTCGTCCTTCACCTTTCTCACGCCGCTGTTCGCGCTGGTGTTCGGCGTGGTGCTGCTGAAGGAGCCGCTCACGGCGCAGCTGATCGTGGCACTGGCCGGCGTGGCGCTGGGCATCGTGCTGGTGAACCGGCGGCCTGCGGTACAACGCTCGGCATGAGCAAGACAACAACGAACTTCCAGCCCGTTCTCGACGAGATCGTCGCCACGCTGCGTCCGCAGCTCGGCCAGGGTGGCACCGTCGCGAGCTACATCCCGGCGCTCGCCCGCGTGGACGCGCGGCAGTTCGGCATCGCGCTGCGTACCTGCCAGGGCGAAGAAGCCGGCGCGGGCGACTTCGAGACGCCCTTCTCCATCCAGAGCGTGTCGAAACTCTTCACGCTCACGCTCGCCATGCAGCGCATGGGCGACGCGCTGTGGGAGCGCATCGGGCGCGAGCCCTCGGGCAATCCGTTCAACTCGCTGGTGCAGCTCGAAAACGAGCAGGGTAAGCCCCGCAACCCGTTCATCAATGCCGGCGCCATCGCAGTGGCCGACCGGCTGGTAAGCCAGGCGAAGGCCACCGGCGGCAGCGCGAAGGCCGACATCCTCGCGCTCATGGGCAGCCTGTGCGGCGAGTCCATCGGCTTCGACGACGAAGTGGCGCAGTCGGAGGCCGACACGGGTTTTCGCAACGTCGCGCTGGCCAACTTCATGAAGAGCTTCGGCAAGATCGACAACGACGTCGCGACCGTGCTCGACACCTACTTCCACCAGTGCTCTCTGCGCATGAGCTGCCGGCAACTGGCGCGTGCCGCCGCCTTCCTTTGTCGCGACGGGGCGCACCCGATCGACGGCGAGCCCGAAATCACGGGCGAGCGGCAGACGCGCCGCATCAACGCGCTGATGCTCACCTGCGGCACCTACGACGCGGCGGGCGACGTGGCCTTTTCCATCGGTCTGCCCTGCAAGAGCGGCGTGGGCGGCGGCATCGTCGCGGTGGTGCCCGACCGGCTCACGCTGTGCGTGTGGTCGCCCGCGCTCGATGCCACCGGCAATTCGCTGCTGGGCATGAAGGCGCTGGAGCTGTTCGTGGCGCGCACGGGGCTGTCGGTCTTCTGATCGATCAGGCTGCCACGGCCACCGGCGCCGCGGCCAGGCTGCCCATGCCTTCCAGCGCGGCCTCCACTGCCTCGTCGAGCGGGGTGTGCGGCTCACGACCCAGGAAGGCAACCAGCTTCGCGTTGTCCATGCCCACGGGCGTTTGCCACAGGTAGCGCATCTCGCGCATTTCGCGGAAGGTGGTGACGAAGGGCGAGGCCAGCGTCAGCAGCCACCACGGAAAGGCCGACGCACTCACCTTGGCACCTGTGCGGCGAGCAACTACCTTGCGGATGGCATCGCTCATGCGCGTGCCGTCGGCGTCCCAATGGCCGGCCATGTGGAAGCGGGCGAAGGCTTCGAGCCGGTCACGCCGCGCCAGCAGCTCGACCATGGTGCGGGCCACGTCCGGCAGGTACGACCACTGGTGGCCAATGCCGGCGCGGCCAGGGTAGCTCACGCCCTTGACGGGCTGGCCCGCCTTCACCAGCCCCTGCGAGAACCAGTTGTTGCCGGCCTTCGGTCCGAAGAAATCGCCAGCGCGCACGATCAGCACGCGGGCACCCTGGCGGCTGGCGTCTTCGAGGCGCCGTTCCATCTCGACGCGGATCGCGCCCTTGCGCGTGGCCGGATGCTGCGGCGAGTCTTCGGCCAGCAGCGGGAAGGCATCGCGGCCGAAGTTGTAGACCGTGCCGGGCAGCACGATCGTCGCGCCTTCGGCCTTCGCGGCGGCGATGGTGTTGTCGAGCATCGGCAGCACCAGCTCCGACCAGCGGCGGTAGCCCGGCGGGTTGACCGCATGCACGATGACCGAGCAGCCCTTCGCGGCCTGGCGCACAGCCTGCGCGTCCATTGCGTCGCCAGCCAGCCAGGTGATGCCGTCCCTGCGTCCTTCGGTCGCGCCGCGCTTGAGCGCGCGCACCTCCCAGCCCGCATCGCGCAGCTGGCTGGCTACCTCGCCGCCGATGCCGCCCGTTGCGCCAAGAACCAGAACCGTGTCGTTGCGTGCCATGAAATGCTCCAGAACAGTTGTCGATGGAGGAATTCTGGGTTCGGCAGGGTTCAATTGGAATTGCCGAACATGAGCCATCGGTCATACATTTATGTATGACTTCGAATATCGGCTGGGAGCTGTACCGCTCCTTCCTCGGCGTGCTGCGCGAGGGCTCTCTCTCGGGCGCGGCGCGCGCGCTCGGCATCACGCAGCCCACGGCCGGGCGCCACGTGGCAGCGCTCGAAGAGGCGCTGGGCGTGGTGCTCTTCACACGCTCGCAGACCGGGCTGCTTCCCACCGAGGTGGCGCTGTCGTTGCGCGCGCATGCCGAGGCCATGGAAAGCACCGCCGCCTCGCTGGAGCGGGCCGCCAGCAGCCAGGGCGAAGGCGTGCGCGGCGTGGTGCGGGTGTCGGCCAGCGAGGTGGTCAGCGTCGAAGTGCTGCCGCCCATCGTGGCGCGGCTGCGCGAGGCGCACCCGGCGCTGAAGGTCGAGCTGGTGTCGACCAATCGCGTGCAGGACCTGCTTCAGCGCGAAGCCGACATCGCCGTGCGCATGGTGCGGCCCAGGCAAGAGCAGCTGCTGGCGCGCCGCATCGGCAACATCGAGCTGGGCTTCCATGCGCACCGCGACTACCTCGCCCGCCACGGCACGCCGCGCAAGCTCGAGGAGCTGGCCGCGCATTCGGTGATCGGCTACGACCAGCCCTCGGCCTTCGTGCGCAACGCGGGCAAGTCGCTCAAGATCTTCTCGCGCGATGGCTTCTCGCTGCGCACCGACAGCGACCTCGCGCAGCTGGCGCTGATCCGCGCGGGCGCGGGCGTCGGCATCTGCCAGGTGGCGCTGGCCAGGCGCAACGCCGCGCTGGTGCGGCTGATGCCGCGCACCTTCTCGCTGAAGCTCGACACCTGGGTCACGATGCACGAAGACCTGCGCAACAGCCCGCGCTGCCGCGCCGCCTTCGACGCACTGGTCGAAGGCCTCTCGCTCTACATCGGCGGCCCTGCGGCAGAGGCGAAAATACCCCGCGCCAGACCAACGACACCCGAATGACCGACCCGACAGACTCCGACACCCTCCCCCTGCAGGAAGACCGCCTCTGGCGCGACGACCGCTGGACCGCCCGCATCATCAAGAACGAGGAAGACGACGGCTGGGCCGTCGAGATGACCCGCCACGGCGACCCCGAGCCGGCACTGGTCGGCCCCTGGACCATGGGCCGCGACAAGAAGAATCCGAAGCCGCTCGACGGCCCCGCCTTCTCCACGCTGGTGAAGACCGCCGCCGAAGTCATCCGCCGCCACGAGCAGCAGCTGCACGCCACGCTCAACAAGAGCGTGACCGTCACCGCGCGCAACGACCAGCGCATTCGCGTGGCCCTGGGCATCGTGCCCGACGAGGACAACCCCTCGGCCACGCTCACCGCCTATGACGATGCCGACGACTCCGAGCTCGCCAGCGTCAACGTGTCGCCCGCCTTCAGGCTCACCGCCTCCAGCGCCACCGCCTGGATCGAATCCGGCTACGCGCGCCCCCGCTGAACACAGCACCCACCGCAATCAGCGAAATGACGTATGTGCAGCTCGCGCTGAGTTGAGAACAATCGGCTTCGACGACACGAACCCGTTGCACCGCAGACAGACAGGCCCGAACCGGTTGAACCCCGGTTCGGGCCTTTTTTGTTTGTTTTCTTTCTCAACCATCCTTCAGGAGCAGCGTCATGAGACATGGTGATATTTCGAGCAGCAACGATTGCGTGGGCGTCGCGGTCGTCAACTACAAGATGCCCCGCCTGCACACCAAGGCAGAGGTGCTGGACAACGCCCGCAAGATCGGCGAAATGCTGGTCGGCATGAAGAAGGGCCTGCCGGGCATGGACCTGGTGATCTTCCCGGAGTATTCGACGCACGGGATCATGTACGACGCCAAGGAGATGTACGACACCGCGGCCACCGTGCCGGGCGAGGAAACCGCGATCTTTGCCGACGCCTGCCGCCGCGCCAACGTGTGGGGCGTGTTCTCGCTGACCGGCGAGCGCCATGAGGAGCACCCGAACAAGGCGCCCTACAACACGCTGATCCTGATGAACAACCAGGGCGAGATCGTCCAGAAGTACCGCAAGATCATGCCGTGGGTGCCCATCGAGGGCTGGTATCCGGGCGACTGCACCTATGTGAGCGATGGCCCCAAGGGCATGAAGATCAGCCTGATCATCTGCGACGACGGCAACTACCCCGAGATCTGGCGCGACTGCGCGATGCGCGGCGCCGAGCTCATCGTGCGCTGCCAGGGCTACATGTACCCGGCCAAGGAACAGCAGATCATGGTGTCGAAGGCCATGGCCTTCATGAACAACACCTACGTGGCGGTGGCCAATGCGGCGGGCTTCGACGGCGTGTACTCGTACTTCGGCCACTCGGCGCTGATCGGCTTCGACGGCCGCACGCTGGGCGAATGCGGCGAGGAAGAGATGGGCATCAACTACGCCGAGCTCTCGATGGGCCTGATCCGCGATGCGCGCAAGAACGGCCAGTCGCAGAACCACCTGTTCAAGCTCGTGCACCGCGGCTACACCGGCACCATCAACTCCGGCGACGGCGACAAGGGCGTGGCAGCCTGCCCGTACAACTTCTACACGAAGTGGATCAACGACCCAGAGGGCACGCGCGAAATGGTGGAGTCGTTCACGCGCAGCACGGTGGGCACGCCGGAGTGCCCCATCGAGGGCATTCCGAACGAGCCGGCCCAGCACCGATGAACGCGGCGGTTCCCGATCCGCTGGCTGCCTACTGCATCGAGACCGAGCCCTTCTACCGGCCCGCGGGCAACGAGGTGGCGCTGTACCGGCAGGCGTACCGCCACCGCATGCCGCTGATCCTCAAAGGCCCGACCGGCTGCGGCAAGACCCGCTTCGTGGAGCACATGGCGTGGTCGCTGGGCCGGCCGCTGGTCACGCTGGCCTGCAACGAGGACATGACGGCCTCCGACCTCGTCGGGCGCTACCTGCTCGACGCCAACGGCACGGCCTGGCACGACGGGCCGCTGACACTCGCCGTGCGGCACGGCGGCATCTGCTATCTCGACGAGGTGGTGGAGGCGCGGCAGGACACGACCGTGGTGATCCACCCGCTGGCGGACGCGCGGCGCATCCTGCCGCTCGACAAGAAGGGCGAACTGGTGCGCGCGCACCCCGACTTTCAACTCGTGGTGTCATACAACCCCGGCTACCAGAGCAGCACGAAGGACATGAAGCCTTCGACGCGCCAGCGCTTCGCGGCGCTGGAATTCGACTACCCCGACAGCGCGCTCGAAGCGGAGATCGTGTCGCACGAAGCCGCCATCGAACTCGACCTCGCGGCGAAGCTGGTGGCCATCGCGCGCTGCTCGCGCGAGCTGAAGCACCGGGGGCTCGACGAAGGCGTGTCGACGCGCATGCTGATCTATGCGGGCGTGCTGATCCGCGACGGCGTGACGCCGCGCGAGAGCTGCGAGATGACGATGACGCGCGCGCTGACCGACGACCCCGACATGGCGAGCGCGCTACAGGGCTTTGTCGAAGCGCAGTTCGGATGAACGCTGCGTTGTCGCTGCTGGCCCGTGGCCTTGCCGGCATCGATGTCGAAGTGCAGGCGCTGGCCGGACCACGCGCCGTGCTCGTCGGCAAGCGCCTGTTGCTGCCCGAGGGCGCCGGCGAAGAACGCTTGCATCGCGCCATGGTCGCGCATGCGGTCGCGCACCTGCGCCACTCCACGCCCGCCCGCCCGGCGCGCACCCTCAAGCCCATGGGCATCGCGGTGATCTCGGCCATCGAGGACGCGCGCGTCGAACGCCTGCTGTGCCGCGACTTCCCCGGCCTGCACGGCTGGTTCGCCGGATCGCTGGCGCCCGTGCCCGACCCGCTGGACCTGGGCTTCGCCGCGCTCGTCGCGCGCATGGACCGCATGCTGATGCTGCCCGCATGGCAGGACGACAACCACTGGGTCAACAAGGCTCGCCGCCTTTTCGACGAAACCGTCGCACGCACTGGCCTTGAAGACTGCGACGCCTTCCGCGCCGTCGCCTCCATCCTTGCCAACGACCTCGGCCAGATGCGCGTGCGCTTCGAGCCCCGGGACTATGCGGTGCCCGCGCCCTACCGCGACGACAACAGCTACCTCTGGGATTTCGGCGACGCCGATACACCGCCGGACGAGACCATCGCGCTCCAGCAATCGGGGGCGCTTGGCGAAGGCAGCAGCCACCCGTCAGCCGGCGGCATGGATGAGATGGAGTTGGGCCGCTACACCTACCCCGAATGGGACCGCAAGCTGGAGCGCCTGCGCCCCGACTGGTGCACGGTGATCGAGAAGCTGCCCGCATGGCAAGGCCTCACCACACTGCGCGAGCAAGCCACGGCCGACAGCAAACGCATCCCTCCGCTCGCCCTGCCCCGCTCCCGCCATCTCGACCGCACGCACCGGCTGCGCCGCCAATGGGAAGGCGATGAAATCGACCTGAACGCCGCCATCGAAGTGCTGATCGACCGCCGCCTGCGCCTGCAGCCCGACCCCCGCCTGTTCATGCGCCCCGGCAAGGGCCCGCGCCCTTCGAGCCTGCTCGTGCTGCTCGACCTGTCGGCATCGGCGAACGATGCGGGCCCGCACACCGTCTCGCTGCTCGACATCGAAAAGCGGGCCGCCCTGCTGCTTGCCGCATCGAACACGCAAGGCATCGACCGCCTCGCGATCCACGGCTTTTCGTCGAACACGCGCGCCGAGGTCTATTACTACCGCCTGCTCGACTTCGGCCAGCCGCTCGATTCCGCGTCGCGCGCCACCATCGGCGCGGTGCGCGGGCGCTACTCCACGCGCATGGGCGCCGCGCTTCGCCATGCGACCTCGCACCTGCGCGGCGAGCCCGCGGGCCAGCGCGCGATCCTGCTCGTGACCGACGGCGCGCCTTCCGACATCGACGTGCACGACCCCAACTACCTGATCGAAGACGCCCGCCAGGCCGTGGCCGAGGCGCGCGAAGCCGGCGTGCACACCGCCTGCATTGCGGTGGACGGCGCAGCCGATGCCTATGTGCGCCGCATCTTCGGCTGGCGCAACCACGGCATTGCCGACGATGTGCGCGCGCTCCCCCAGCGCCTGGCGCGCATGAGCGCCCGGCTCGGGATGCTCAGGCCTGGCTGAACGCCGTCAGCACCTCCAGCACGCTCAGCGTCGCGCCGTCGAGCATCGCGTGCTGGCGATGCGCAATGCCCACGCGGCGCGTGAGCTTCGGGCTCACCGGCAGGATCTGCATGCGGTCGTTGCGCCCCGTGTCTGTGGACTGCTGCAGCGGCAGCAGCGCGGCGCCATAGCCCGCCGCCACCAGGCTGCGCATGGCCGCGTCGTAGTTGAGCTCGATGCGTGCGCGCGGCGCGAAGCCGGCATCTGCGAACCACTCCATCGTGAGCCGGTACATGTGCGTGGTCGCCTCGTTGAAGATCAGCGGCTGCGTCGCCAGCCAGGCCGGCGTGACGCGCCTGGGCGCCTTCCAGCGCTGCGGCACGAAGGCCATCATGGGCTGCTCGCACCACGGCGTGACGACGATGCCGCGCAGCGGCGGCTGCGGAATGGCGACCAGGCCAATGTCGAGCGTGCCCGCCGCCAGCCGCTCCATGGCCTCGTAGGAGCCTCGGATGCTCACTTCGACGTCGATGCCCGAATGCTCCTCCCCCAGCGCTTCGAGCACCTGCGGCAGCAGGTCGACCAGCACGCCGGTCGAAGTGCCCAGCCGCACGCGGCCCACGCGCCCTTCGGCCTGGCGCTTGACTGCTTCGACGGCGTCGTCGGTGTCGCGCAGCAGCTTGCGTCCGCGCTCGACCAGCGCCGCTCCGGCGGCCGTGGGCGTGATGCGCCGGTTGCCGCGCACCACCAGCGGCGCGTCGAGGCGCGATTCGAGTTCGCTGATGTGCAGGCTCACCGTGGGCTGCGCCAGGTGCAGCGCCCTGGCCGCCGCCGAGAAGGTGCCGAGATCGACGATGGCGATGAGGGTACGCAGTTGATCGAGGTTGAGCTGTCGCATCGGGTCGCCTCAGTATCAGTAAAGGTGATGGGAAGTGTCAGGAATCTCAACTTCCACAATAGCATGCACCGCCGGAAGATGAGCGCTCCCAACCAAGGAGCCCATCGTGACCGCGCCCAAGCCATCGTCTTTTCATCAACGCCTGATCCATGCCCTGCGCGGCTGGCGCCGCCGGGTGGTGAACAGCCGCCGCGCGCACGCCGACTCGCGGCAACTGGCCGGCATGAGCGACCACGATCTGCGCGACCTGGGTATCGGGCGCAGCGAAGTGCCCGAGCTGCTGGACCGCCATCGGCACTGATCAGGTTCTGCGCCCGATTTGAGGTTCAATTCGGGCGTGCCCAAGCCTGCTCTCCTTTCCATCGAACTCACCTCGCCGCAGTCGGTCAACGGCCGGCGCGCGGCCTTCCAATCGCTCTGGCTGCTGGTGCGCATGCAGCATGCGCACGATGCCGGCGCCGGCATCGTGCGGCTGGCCGACCTGCGCGGCGAAGTGTCCGATGCCAGCACCTTGCGCATGGTCGTGAGCCGCGCGTTCCGCGACTTCAAGGCCTGGAACATCGAGGTCGGCTGGGGCGAAGACACCCAGCGCGAGCCCCGCTTCCTGAATGCCGAGCGGCGCAGCCAGGGCCCGTTCTGGCTTCCCGCCGCCGAGGCGAAGCGCGTGCGCGTGCTGGTGCAAGGCCGCGCGGCCACGGCCGCCGAAGTGGCGTCGTTCCTCGGCCTGCGTTCGCGCAAAGCCCAAGCCACCGGCTCGCCGCCGCCCGACGCGGTGCATCTGCAGGACGCGGCCTTCTGGAAGCAGCTTGTCGCCTCGCAGCAGGCGGCGCGGCAGGGCCGGCTGATGGCGCCGGTGGCGGGCGGGAACGGCAGTGGCAACGGAAGCGCGCTCGAATCGATCCGCCTCGCCGGCACGCTGGCAGCCACCGACTTCCAGCGCGCACTGGTCACGCTCAACGAGGCCATGCTGTGGCGCCGGCTCGGCGACAACGAGCAGGCGCGTCGGCGGCTGCAGGCGTTGAAGAAGCAGCGGCTCGCGCACCACGTGGCGGGCAACGACTACCTCGGCGCGATGGAATGCATCGTCTCCGCATGGTGCGCCTACACCGCGCGCGACCTGCCGCTGGCGCAGTCGCTGCTGGGCGGCATGGCCGAAGATGCGGCGCGCGGGCTGGTGCTGCGGCACCACCCCGACGTGCGCTTCGAGTGGTGCAACCTGTGGGCGCTGGTGTGCCGCTCGCGCGCGCTGGCGCTGTCGGCCGAAGACAAGCCTGCCTCAGCCGCGCTGGCCGAAGAATCACTGCGCCGCTTCGGCGAGGCGCTGGCGGCCGCCTTCGAATCGCACTCCTTCGACGCGGCGCAGCACGTGGCCGCCAACATGGGCATGGCCGCATGGCTGTTCGATCGCGTGGGCTTGTCCGACCTGCCCACGCTCGCACACGACGGCAAGGCCGACACCACGCGGCGCGCGGTGCAATGGATCGCCTTCAGCGAATGGCTCTGCGGCCACACCGACGGCCAGGGCCGCTCGGCGTGGAACGCGATCTACCTGATGCGCATCGCGCGCGGGCACTGCCGGCCAGAGAAGCAGCCCACGCTCGCGCAGTTCCGTGCGCAGAAGCCACTGGACCCGGCCGCCATCTCGAAGCTGGCCGGCCCGCTCGCCGATGCCTTCGATGCGACGAACTGGCCCGCGCGCTGGGTCGACGTGGCGCAAGCGCGGCTTGCCGACCACCAGGCGGGGCGCCGCCGCTACCCGGGGCTGCAGCATTGCAGCCTGCTGTTCGAGCACGCCTGGTATGCGGCGCACGCGGGCGACCTGAAGGCGGCGGAACAGTCGCTGAGCCTGCTGCGCGAAGCGCTGCCCCTGCTGGTGCCGAGCGACCGCGCGTACTTCACCGAATCATGGAACGACGCGCTGCCGGCCGAGCTGGTGCTGGAGGCGAAGCCGCCGCGCCGGCCTGCGGCGCGGCGCGCGAAGTCAACGCCCTAGTTGCAGGCGGCGATGGCGTGGGCGAAAACAGCGCTTCCCGCACCCGCTCGCGCAGCACCGGCAGCACATCGCTCTCGAACCACGGGTGGTGCTTGAACCAGCCCGTGTTGCGCGGCGATGGATGCGGCAGCGGAACAAAACGCGGCGCGTAGTCGGCAAAGGCCCGGGCGGTTTCGGTGACGCTGCCGCGCGCCGTCTTGCCGAGGAAGTGGCGCTGCGCGTACTGCCCGATGAGCAGCGTCAGTTCGATGCGCGACATCTGCGCGAGCAGCCGTTCGTGCCACAGCTCGGCGCATTCCTTGCGCGGCGGCAGGTCACCGCTGGCACCGCGCCCCGGGTAGCAATAGCCCATCGGCATGATCGCAATGCGCGTCGCGTCGTAGAACACGTCGCGATCGATGCCGAGCCATCGGCGCAGCTGCTCGCCGCTCTTGTCGTCCCACGGCACGCCCGTGCGGTGCACGGTCATGCTGGGTGCCTGGCCGACGATCAGCAGCCGGGCGCTCGCGCTGGCCTGCACCACCGGCCGCGGGCCCAGCGGCAGATGCGCCTCGCACACGCGGCAGGCGCGGATCTCGGCGAGCAGTGCATCCACGGTGCCTCAGCCGGCGAACGGGCGGAAGAACGCGTTGAGCTCGGCGCCCGGTGCGGCATCTGCAAAGCCGTCGAAGCGCCCCTGGTCGGCCAGCGTGCGCGCAGCGCGGATGAAGCCGCCCCAGGCCGCGCGCGCCATGCCGCCGCCCACGCTCACGCGGCGCACGCCAAGCCCGGCAATGTCCTGCATCGTGAGCTCGCTGGCCGCACCCACCAGCAGGTTGACCGGCTTGCCTCCTGCGGCAGCAACCACGGCCGCGATCTGCTCGCGGGTCTTGATGCCGGGCGCGTAGAGGCAATCGGCGCCCGCGTTCGAATAGGCCTTGAGCCGCGCGATGGCGTCGGCCAGGTCGGGTCGCCCGGCGAAGAAGTTCTCGGCGCGGCCGACCAGCAGCACGTCGGCGCCCGATGCATCGATGGCCTTACGCGCGGCGCGCATGCGCTCGACCGCCACGTCGATGGAAAAGAGCGGGTCGGCGGCGTTGCCCGTCGAGTCTTCGATGGACAGACCCGCCACACCGGTCTCGATCGCGAGGCGCACGCTCTCGGCCACGCCCTGTGCATCGGCGGCAAAACCGTTCTCGAAGTCGGCATTTACGGGCAGGTCGGTGGCTTCCGCCAGCTCACGCAAGTGCGCCAGGATGAGTTCGCGCGACATCGCCCCATCGGCCTGACCCTGCGACCACGCAAAGCCCGAGCTGGTGGTGGCCAGCGCCTTGAAGCCCAGACCTTCGAGGAAGCGCGCGCTGCCCGTGTCCCAGGGGTTCGGAATGACGAAGCAGCCTTGTTCGTGAAGGGCGCGGAAGTCGGCGCGTTTCTCGGCGACGGTACGGGTCATTGCAGTGCCTCGGTTTGCTTTGCGGGAGTTGGAACGAAAGAAGGGTCGGTCAGGATAAGCCTGTCCGCGCGACAGCCTCGCCCGGCGGGTTTTGCAGCAGGTAGTCGATGAAGGCGCGCACCGCCGGCAGCATGCCGCGCCGGGAAGCGAACGCGGCCTGGATCTCGCTGGTCGCACAGGCCCATTCGCCGCACACGCGCACCAGGCGGCCTTCGGCGAGCGCATCGCGGCACATGATCTCGGGCAGCAGCGCCAGGCCCATGCCCTGCTCCGCGAGATGCCTGAGCGCGAACATGTCGTCGGTGACGAAGTGCGGCGTGAAGCCGAATTCCTGCACCTGCGCGCCGCGCTCCAGCGTCCAGCGGTAGCGGTCGTTCTCCGCAGGCAGCGACAGCACGGGCCATGCGGCCAGGTCGGCGAGCCCCAGCGGCGCGCCAAGCTGCGCCAGCAGCGCGGGGCTGGCCAGCAGCACGTCGACGGTGGAGCCCAGCGGCCGGGCGATGAGGCTGGAGTCCTCGAAGGGCGGGCGCCGCACGCGCAGCACCACGTCGATGTTCTCCTGCATCGGATCGACGCGCCGGTTGCTCACTTCCAGCTGCAGCCGCACGCCGGGGCAGGCACGCATGAAGGCCGGAATCAGCGGCGTGAGCCAGAACTGCGCGAGGGTGAACGGGCAGCTCACGCGCAGCAGGCCCTGCGGCTGCGAGGTGGCCTGGCGCAGCACGTCGAAGGCTTCGTCGCCCGCCGCCACCGTGGCCTGGCAGCGCTCGTAGAACTCCCGGCCCACGCCGGTGAGCAGCAGGCGGCGCGAACTGCGCTGCAGCAGTCGCACGCCCAGGCGCTCCTCGAGCCGCGAGATGCGGCGGCTCAGGCGCGACTTGGGAATGCCCAGGTGCCGGCTCGCTGCGCTGAAGCCCTGCTGCGTCACCACGTGGGCGAAGAGCGCCAGGTCGTTGAGGTCTTCCATGTCTCTCGTTCTGTTTTTCGTTCCACCGGCAGAACGATCCGTTCATGCCGGGCGAATTGTTCTGCGTTCGTTCCACCAGCATCATCGATCGCTCCCTGTCGGTCAACCACCCGTTCCAGCACACGCCATGAAACTCGCAAGCTTCCAGCACCGCGACGCCCTTCGCTTCGGCGTGGTCCGAAACGAGGAAATCGCCGACCTGACGGACCAGCCCGGCGCGCCGCCCGGGCTGCGCGAGCTCCTTGCGCGCGGCGACGAAGGCATGGCGTGGCTGCACGCTGCGCTCGCGGAAGCACCCCGCGTGGCACTGGCCGGCGTGCGGCTGGCGGCGCCCATTCCCGCGCCGCAGAAGTTCCTGGGGCTCGGCGGCAACTACGCCTCGCATCTGGAGGAGGCCGCGAAGCTGGGGATCGTTCGGCCACCGGGCCAGGTGTGGTTCAACAAGCAGGTGTCGTGCGTGGCCGGCCCTTTCGATGCGGTGCACAAGCCCCGCGTGTCCGACCAGTTCGACTACGAGGGCGAACTCGGCGTGGTCATCGGCAGGCGCTGCCGCCACGTGCGCGCGGAAGACGCGATGGCCATGGTCGCGGGCTACGTGGTGGTCAACGACATGAGCGTGCGCGACTGGCAGATGCGCGCGCCCACGCACACGCTGGGCAAGTCCTTCGACACGCACGGCCCCTTCGGGCCCTGGCTGGTGACGCGCGACGAGATTGCCGACCCGCACGCGCTGCGGCTGCGCACCTGGGTCAACGACGAGCTGCGGCAGGACGGCAACACCGCGCAGATGATCCACCGCATCGAGGCCATGCTGGTCGAACTGAGCACCGCCTTCACGCTGGAGCCGGGCGACGTGCTGAGCACCGGCAGCCCCGCTGGAGTCGGCGGGCTGATGGACCCGCCGCGCTACCTGGTGCCGGGCGACGTGGTGCGCGTGGAGATCGAAGGCATCGGCCACATCGAGAACCGCGTGATTGCCGAACCCGCCGGCTGAGCGTTGCGCCCCCAAAGAAAGAAGGAGACACCCATGAACGACATTGCGACCCCGGTACGCCCGCTACCCGACTTCACGCGCACCTCGCTCAGCCCCGTCAAGCTGGCGCACGTAGTGCTGCGCGTGAGCGACCTGGCGCGTTCGCGTGCTTGGTACCTCGACGTGCTGCAGGCCCATGCCGCGTTCGAGAACGAGATGCTGTGCTTCCTGACCTACGACGACGAGCACCACCGCATCGGCCTGATCGCAGGACCGGAGCTGAAACACGAAGCCGACGCGAGCACGGGCCTGGAGCACATCGCCTTCACCTACGGCTCGCTCGGCGAATTGCTGGCCAACCATCGCCGCCTGGCCGCGCGCGGCATCCGGCCCTACTGGTGCATCAACCACGGGCCGACCATCTCGATGTACTACCGCGACCCCGACGGCCACCGGCTCGAGCTGCAGCACGACGTGTTCGAAACAGCCGAGGAAGTCAGCGCCTTCTTCGCCAGTGGCGCTTATGCCGAGAACTTCATGGGCGTGGTGTTCGACCCCGAAGCGCTGGCTGCGCGCTTCGAGGCCGGCGAGCCACTGGCTTCGCTCACCGAACGGCCCCGGCTGCCGGAGGGCAAGGCGCCGTGGGACATGTTCGTGCCCTGAGCTTCGGCGCGGTCAGCACTCCACCACGTTCACCGCGAGGCCGCCGAGCGAGGTTTCCTTGTAGGTCGACTTCATGTCCTCGCCGGTCTGCTTCATGGTGCGGATCACCGCGTCGAGCGACACATAGTGGCTGCCGTT
Organism: Variovorax sp. GW821-FHT09D05; assembly: GCF_059416325.1. Lineage (NCBI taxonomy): Bacteria > Pseudomonadati > Pseudomonadota > Betaproteobacteria > Burkholderiales > Comamonadaceae > Variovorax > Variovorax sp. GW821-FHT09D05. The sequence continues at coordinate 42,311 of NZ_JBWKOZ010000014.1, forward strand.
GCCGCGCAGTGCCATGCGCGCCGCGTTGATGGCCTTCACCGCGCCCATGGCGTTGCGCTCGACGCAGGGGATCTGCACCATGCCGCCGACCGGGTCGCAGGTAAGGCCGAGGTTGTGCTCCATGCCGATCTCGGCGGCGTTCTCGACCTGCGCCGGCGTGGCGCCGAGCACCGCGGCCAGCGCGCCGGCCGCCATCGAGCAGGCCACGCCCACCTCGCCCTGGCAGCCGACTTCGGCGCCCGAGATGGAAGCGTTGGTCTTGTAGAGCATGCCGATGGCCGCCGCGGTGAGCAGGAAGTCGACGATGCCTTCGTCGCTCGCCTGCGGCACGAAGCGCTGGTAGTAGTGCATCACCGCGGGCACCACGCCCGCAGCGCCGTTGGTGGGTGCGGTGACCACGCGGCCGCCGGCTGCGTTCTCCTCGTTCACCGCCATCGCGAAGGCATTGACCCAGTCCATCACCGCGAGCGGGTCGGCCGCGCCGGCTTGCGCCAGCAGCTCACGGTTCAGCTCGGGGGCACGGCGTCGCATGCGCAGCGGGCCGGGCAGCGCATGCGACGCCAGCGGGTTGTCGATGCCGAAGCCGCGTTGCACGCACTGCTGCATCACGCCCCAGATGCGCAGCAGGCCGCTGCGCACCTCGGCCTCGGGCCGCCACACGCATTCGTTGCGCATGACCAGCGCGGCCACCGACAGGCCGTTGTCATGGCATTGCGCCATGAGTTCGTCGCCGGTAGTGAAGGGATGCGGCACGGCGGAAGCAGCCGCCACGGTTGCGGCCACGGCCTGCCCGCCTTCGACGACGAAGCCGCCGCCGACCGAGAAGTACGTGCCCTCGGCCAGCGTGCCGCCATCGGCCGCGAAGGCCGTGAAGCGCATGGCGTTGGGGTGTTCTGGCAGCGACTCTTCGCCGCGAAAGGCGATGTCGCGCACGCGGTCGAATGCGATGGGCGTGGTGCCCAGCAGGCTCAGCTGGCCGGTGCGGCGAAGCGCTTCGAGCCTCGGCTGCACGGTCTCGGGCCGCACGGTGTCGGGCGCATCGCCGAAGAGCCCGAGGATCACGCCCTGGTCGGTCGCGTGGCCGTGCCCGGTGGCGCCGAGCGAACCGAACAGGTCAACATGCAGCCGCGCCACCTGCGCGAGCACGCCGCGCCGTTCGAGCGACTGCGCGAACAGCAGCGCCGCGCGCATCGGCCCGACGGTGTGCGAACTGGACGGGCCGATGCCGATCTTGAAGATGTCGAAGGCGGAGAGCATCAGCGCATCATGCGACGGGAAGCTGCTGTTTGACCAGCGCCACCCAGTAGGCGGCGCCCAGCGGCAGGATGGCGTCGTTGAAGTCGTAGTACGGGTTGTGCACGTTCGGATCGTTCGGGCCCTCGCCCGCGCCAATGCCGATGTAGGCACCCGGGCGCTTCTGCAGCATGAAGGCGAAGTCTTCCGAGCCCATGGCCGGCGGGATGTCGGTGTGCACCTGCTCGCGCTCGACCAGGCTGGCGGCGGCGGCGATGGCGGCGTCGGTCTCGGCGGGCGTGTTGACCACGCCGGGGTAGCCGCGGCGATAGTCGAGCGCCACCCGGGCGCCGTGCGTGACCGCAACGCCGTCGCAGATCTGCTGCATCGCGACCTGGGTCTGGTCTTGAATGACGGGGTCGAGCGTGCGCACGGTGCCGCGCAGCACCACGGTCTCGGGGATCACGTTCCAGGTGTCGCCGCCGTGGATCTGCGTGACGCTCACCACGGCCGAATCGGTCGCGCCGGTGCGGCGGCTCACGATGGTCTGCAGTGCGTTCACCAGCTGGGCCGAGACAACCACCGAATCGATGCCGGTCTCGGGCATGGCGCCGTGGCTGCCCTTGCCGGTGATGACGATCTCGAAGGTGTCGAGAAAGGCCGTCATCGTGCCCTTGCGGATCGCGAACTGGCCGCGCGGCAGGGCCGGGAAGTTGTGCATGCCGTAGACGGCGTCGGCCGGGAACTGCTCGAACAGGCCCTCTTCCACCATCACGCGGCCACCGCCCTCGTTCTCTTCGGCGGGCTGGAACACGAAGTGCACCGTGCCCTTGAATGGCTTGTGGCGCGACAGGTGCTCGGCCGCGCCGAGCAGCATGGCGGTGTGGCCGTCATGGCCGCAGGCGTGCATCTTGCCGGCGCACTTGGAGGCATGCGCCTGCGTGCCCAGCTCTTGCATGTTGAGCGCATCGAGGTCGGCGCGCAGCGCGATGCCCGGGCCCTCGCCATTCTTCAGCGTACCGACCACGCCAGTGCCGGCCAGGCCGCGATGCACCGTCAGGCCCATCAGCATCAGCGCGTTGGCGACGACGTTGGCGGTGCGGTGTTCCTCGAAGGCGGTCTCGGGGTTGGCGTGGATGTCGCGGCGCCAGCTCAGCATGCGGGCGCGGGTGTCTTCGTCGATGTCGGGGTCGCGGTACATGGCAGTTCTCTCGTGGGTTGTCAGTGGAAGAATTCGGCGATCAGCGTGGCGCCGAGAAAGGTACCGGCCGTGGCGGTGAGCGACACCACCACGATGCGCCAGCCCAGCTGGCGGAACACCGGCAAATCTTTCGCGACGGAGAAGCCGGCCAGCGCCAGCACCGGCGTCGTAAAGGCAAGGAAGTTGAGCTTGGCGGTGAGCGCGATCAGCGCGTCGGAGAACGGGAACAGGCCCGGAATGCCCACCACCGTGGCCACCACCGACAGCACCAGCACCATCGGCAGGCGCGGCACGAGGCGCTTGATGCCCTCGACCACCAGCGCGATCGCCACCACCACAGCCATGCCTTCGAGCGAGACCAGCATCGGCACCTTGTAGGTCAGCGAATTGCCGATGAGCACGCCGCCACCCACCACCGCCCAGGCGATGAGCGTGTCGCGCAGTGGCAAGGCACCGCCATGCGCCACGCTGACCTGCGACACGGCGCCCGTGCCTGCCGAGTCCTGCGCGCCGCGCTTCGAGAAGCGACCCAGCACCGGCTCCAGCTTGCCGTAGAGCCATGAGCACAACGGCAGCGACAGGAACAGCGTGAAGTAGAAGCCGGCCACGGTGGTCAGCAGGTTCGACGCGGCAGCGATGGCTGTGAGCTGCGGCAGCATCTCGGCCGGCTGCTGCGCGGCGATGGCGCCCAGCGCCGCGGCCATCAGGCTGCCCGAGCCCACGCCGGCGCCCATGGCCAGCGAGCGCGGATCGAATATGTGCAGGCTGGCGATGAAGCCCGCCAGCACCGCGATGAAGAGCGCGCCCAGCACCGTGCCGGTGATGTACTCGGCCAGCACGCCGCGGCCCTCGGGCGAGGCCATGCCGTACTTCTCTCCGATGATCACGAGGTTGCCCTCGCGGCCCACCGAAAAGGTGGCGCCCACGGCTTCGCGCTTGATGCCCAGCAGCAGCGCCAGCGGCAGGCCCAGCGCCAGAGTACCCAGCGCATGGCCGAACTCCTGGAGCAGCAGCGCCCAGCCAGCCTGCTTGACCTGCGGCAGCGCGGCACCGACCGTGAGGCCCAGCTTCACCACGAACAGCAGCAGGCCCGCATTCAGCAGGCCGCCGGCAAACGACTGCTCGGCAGTCGCCACGCGCGCCACGCCCGGCACACGGCTGTGCGCGATGCCCCATGCGGCTGCGATCAGCAGCGCCCACAGCATCGGCAGCAGCGCCACCTTGCCCGGGCCGACGCTGAACTGCACCGGGCCGATGAGCTCGGCTACGGCCACGATGGCGAGGGTGACGAGCGCGAGCTTGAGTTTTCCGGAGGCGCTGGAGGGCGCGGCAGCGGCAAGGACGGAGGCGGCAGAGGTCATGGGTGGGGCGTCTTTTCGGGGCGCAGTACCTGCGGGGTGCCGGCGAGTTTCGGCTTGCGGGTCTATTGCATCAATGACCGTAAATCGGGATATTCGATGCATTGAATGCAACACTCGCCACGAACTTCAGGAGACCGGGCCATGGACGACAAGCTCGACACGCGCCGCGTGCGCTACTTCATGCAGGTGCTCGACAGCGGCTCGGTGCGCGGCGCCGCCGACGTGCTCGACATGGACCCATCGGCCGTGAGCCGCGCCATCGGCGTCCTCGAACAGGAGTGCGGCGTGCCGCTGCTGGAGCGCCACGGCCGCGGCGTGGTGCCCACCGACGCGGGCGAGATGCTGGCTGGCTACGTGCGGCGCCAGAACAGCCAGAAGCAGCACCTGATGGCGCAGATGGACAGCATCCGCAAGATCGAGCGCGGCCACATCGATGTCGTGGCCGGCGAGGGGTACGTCGACTGGCTCATGCGCCACAGCCTGCGAGACTTCATGACCACGCACCCGAAGATCACCATCGACCTCGACGTGGCGAGCACCGACGAGATCGTGCAGCGCGTGGTCGAGGAACGCGCCCACATCGGCATGCTGTTCCAGCCGCCGAAGGACGACAGGCTCACCTCCCACCAGTCGCACTCGCAGCCGATCCAGGCGCTGGTGCTGGCCACGCACCCGCTCGCGCAGCTGGGCCGTCCGCTGAAGCTGGCCGACCTGCTGCCCTACCCGGGCGCCACGCTGCACCGCAACTTCGGCGTGCGGCAGCACATCGAGGCAGCGGAAGTCAGCGAGGGCGTGCGGCTGCCGTCGCTGCTGACCACCACCTCGTTCAGCGCGCTCGGCCACTTCGTGTCGGCCGGGCTGGGCTATGCGCTGGGCACGCGCATCTCGCTCACGCCGAACGCCACCAACCCCGAACTGGTCGAGCTGCCGATGAAGAACCCGCTGCTGTCGCAGGGCCGCTCGCACATCGTGTCGCGGCACGGGCGCATGCTGTCGCCGGCCGCGGCCGAATTGCTGCGGTGCGTGGTGGCGGACATGCGGCGCTATGCCGATCTGGCTGCCGGCAAGGACAAGCCGGAGAGAGCGGAGAAGCGCGCAGCCTCGCGTACACGAAGCACCGCGGCATGAGGCACGACATTGCGCGCCTCGCCCTTTCGGTGTTCTGATCGGGCCCCATGTCGTACGCCATTCCGCTTTTCATTCACCTGCTCTGCGCCGCCTTCTGGGTCGGCGGCATGGCGACCATGCACTTCGCGGTGCGCCCTTCCGCCGTCGACACGCTGGAGCCGCCGCTGCGCCTGCGCATGATGGCCGCGACGCTGCGGCGCTTCTTCGTGGGGGTGGACGCGTCGGTCACGCTGCTGTTCGTGACCGGCGTGGCGATGATCCTCTCGACGGGCGGCTTCCGCGGCCTGCACTGGCGCATCGAGGCGATGATGAGCATCGCGATCGTGATGGCCGCCATCTACGTCTACATCCGCGCCTCGGTGTTCAGGGCAATGCGGCGCGCGGTGGAAGAAAGCGCCTGGCCAGTAGCGGCCGCGCGGCTCAACACCGTGCGCAAGCTGGTGATGGTGAACCTGGTGTTGGGCGTGATCGTGTTCGGCGTGGCGACCATCGGGCGGGCTGGCTGAGGCTGCGGCGCTCAGACCAGGTTGAGCTCGACGTCGATGTTGCCGCGCGTGAGCTTGGAGTACGGGCAGGTCTGGTGCGCGGCGTCGACCACAGCGCGGGCGGTTTCGCGCTCGAGGCCCGGCAGGCTCACGTTCAGGCGCGCGCGCAGGAAGTACTGGCCGTCTTCGTTGGCCAGGTCGACCTCGGCATCGACGGCCAGGTCGGCGGGCAGCTTGATCTTCATCGCGCCGGCCGCCTTGCCCATCGCGCCGATGAAGCAGGCCGACCAGCCCGCGGCGAACAGCTGCTCGGGGTTGGTGCCCGCGCCAGAGGTGCCGGGCGACGAAAGCCGGATGTCGAGGCGCCCGTCGTCGCTGCGCGATGCGCCGTCGCGCCCGCCGGTGGTGTGGGTCTTGCCGGTGTAGAGGATCTTTGCGGTGGTGGAGCTCATGGGGATTCCTTTCAGGCTCGCCGGAATGGCGATGCATGGATTGAATCGGCGGGCTGTATCCGCGATGTGTCGAGCGGGGCGCACTTTTGCATGCCCGTGTGTGCGGCGGGCGGCCAGACACACTGGCGTACAAAGCGGCCGCTCGGTCGAGCCGCAGGTCAGCGAGGGGCGCCCTTGAGCTCTACGGTGTTGCCGTCGGGGTCGGCGATGTAGATCGAGGGGCCATTGCCCTCGGCGCCGAAGTTGTTCTGCACCTCGCCGTTCACCGCTACGCCGTGGGCAGCCATCAGCGCGCGAATGGCGGCTTCGTCGAAAGGCTCGATGCGCAGGCAGATGTGGTCGACGTTGCGGCCTTCCACACCGGCAAGCGCCCCGCCCTGTTTACCCAGTGGGCCATCGGGCGTGACGAGATCGATCAGGCTCGCGCCGGCGCGCAGGTGCACGAGCCCCAGGTCGTCGCGGCGCTTCTCGATGGCGCAGCCCAACACGTCGCGGTAGAACGTGATGGCGCGTTCGATGTCCTTCACGCGCAGCACGATGTGGTCGATGCGCAGCACCGAGAACGGTGGCGTGCGCATCGGGCTCGTCATGGCTGCCTGGTGGTCAGACCACGCCGGCCGATCGCAGGGCGTCGAAGCGGGCGGAGTCGATGCCCATTTCCGCCAGCACTTCCTGCGTGTGCTGACCCAGCGCCGGTGGTGCATGGCGCAGCACGGGCGGCGTGGCCGTCAGCCGCAGCGGGCTCGCCACGCCCGTGATGCTGGCGATGCCGTCGCCCGCATCGCGCGGCAGCGTGACCGCAAGGCCGCGCGCCTTGACTTGCGCGTCATCGAAGGCCTGGGCAATGTCGTTGATCGGGCCGCAGGGCACGGCCTTGTCTTCGAGCAGCGTGACCCACGCGGCCGTGGTGCGGGTGCGCGTGAGTTCTTCCATCATCGGGATCAGCACCAGACGGTGCTTCACGCGCAGTGTGTTGGTGGCAAAGCGCGCATCGGTCGCCCATTCCGGATGGCCGGCTGCTTCGCAGAAGCGCGCGAACTGCCCGTTGTTGCCGATGGCCAGCAGCATCGAGCCGTCTTGCGTCGGAAAGTCCTGATACGGCGCGAGGCTCGGGTGCGTGTTGCCCTGGCGTTCGGGCGCCTTGCCGGTGTTGAGGAACGCGCTCGCCTGATTGGCGAGGATGGCCATGCCCACGTCGAGCAGCGCCATGTCGATGTGCTGGCCTTCGCCGGTGCGGTCGCGCACCTGCAGCGCTGCGAGGATGGCGGTGCTGGCGTAGACGCCGGTGAACAGGTCCGTGAGCGCCACGCCCACGCGCAACGGGCCACCACCGGGTACGTCATCGGGACGACCGGTGATGCTCATCATGCCGGTCATGGCCTGGATCATCAGGTCGTAGCCCGCGCGCTCGGCATAAGGGCCGTCGTGGCCGAAGCCGGTCACGCTGCAGTAGATGAGGCGCGGGTTGGCCGCGCGCAGGCTCTCGTGGTCGAGGCCGTATTGCTTGAGGCCACCGGTCTTGAAGTTCTCCACCACGATGTCGGCCTGCGCCGCCATCTGCCTGAGCAGCGCCTGCCCGTCGGGCGTGGCCATGTCGACCGTGACCGAACGCTTGTTGCGGTTGCAGGACGTGAAGTAGCTCGCCTGGTCGGTGTCGTTGCCGTCCGCGTCCTTGATGAAGGGCGGGCCCCAGGTGCGCGTGTCGTCGCCGACGCCGGGGCGCTCGATCTTGACGACGTCGGCGCCCAGGTCCGCCAGGATCTGCGTGCACCACGGGCCCGCGAGCACGCGGGACAGATCGAGGACCCTGATGCCGTCGAGTGCTGCGGGCTTGGTCATGCGGCTCAGTTGGCGAAAGCTGCGATGCCGGTGATGGCGCGGCCCAGGATGAGCGCGTGGATGTCGTGCGTGCCTTCGTAGGTGTTGACCACTTCCAGGTTCACCAGGTGGCGGGCCACGCCGAATTCGTCGCTGATGCCGTTGCCGCCCATCATGTCGCGCGCCATGCGGGCGATGTCGAGCGACTTGCCGCAGTTGTTGCGCTTCATGATCGAGGTGATTTCCACCGCGGCGATGCCTTCGTCCTTCATGCGGCCCAGGCGCAGGCTGCCTTGCAGGCCCAGCGTGATTTCGGTCTGCATGTCGGCCAGCTTCTTCTGGATGAGCTGGTTGGCGGCGAGCGGGCGGCCGAACTGCTTGCGGTCCAGCGTGTACTGGCGGGCGCGATGCCAGCAGTCTTCGGCGGCGCCGATCGCGCCCCACGAGATGCCGTAGCGGGCGCTGTTCAGGCAGGTGAACGGGCCCTTGAGGCCCTGCACTTCGGGGAAGGCGTTTTCTTCGGGGCAGAACACGCCGTCCATCACGATTTCGCCGGTGATGCTGGCGCGCAGGCCGACCTTGCCGTGGATCGCCGGAGCGCTCAGGCCCTTCATGCCCTTTTCGAGCACGAAGCCGCGGATGGGGCCGACCGTGCCGCTTTCGCTGACTTCCTTGGCCCACACCACGAACACGTCGGCGATGGGCGAGTTGCTGATCCACATCTTCGAGCCGCTGAGCGAGTAGCCGCCCGGCACCTTCTTGGCACGCGTGGCCATGCTGCCGGGGTCGGAGCCATGGTCGGGCTCGGTCAGGCCGAAGCAGCCGATCCATTCGCCGGTGGCGAGCTTGGGCAGGAACTTCTGCTTCTGCGCTTCGGTACCGAATTCGAAGATCGGCACCATCACCAGCGAACTCTGCACGCTGGCCATCGAGCGGTAGCCCGAGTCGACGCGCTCGACTTCACGGGCGATCAGGCCGTAAGCCACGTAGTTGAGGCCGGGGCCACCGTACTGCTCGGGGATCGTCGGGCCCAGCAAGCCGAGTGCGCCCATTTCGCGAAAGATGGCGGGGTCGGTTTCGCCGGTGCGGAAGCCTTCGATGACGCGGGGCGCAAGGCGCTCCTGGCAGTAGGCGTTGGCCGCGTCGCGGATCATGCGTTCTTCGTCGGTCAGTTGCTGGTCGAGAAGAAGGGGGTCGTCCCAGTGGAATTGCGCTTTGGCGGCCATGTGGCTGTCTCCGGAAATTAGGGGAAAGGTGAAAAGAGGGGGAATGGGGCCGATGCTAGCCATGCGGGGGGCATGACGCAAACGATGATTCCGCACCCAGATATGCGTTCGTAGAATGTCTTGCAAGATGTTCGATCGGCCTCTTCATTGGTGAGGCCAGGGTTTCATACATACACCCGAGGCATACATGCGCCGCAAGATTCCACCCCTGCAAACCCTCGTGTGCTTCGACGCCGCCGCGCGCCACGAGAGCTACACCCGCGCTGCGCAGGAACTGGCGCTCACCCAAAGCGCCGTGTCGCGCCAGATCGGCACGCTCGAAGCCTTCCTCGGCGTGGCGCTGTTCCGCCGCACGCGGCACGGGGTAGCGCTCACGGCCAGCGGCGCGGCCTACGCGCGGCAGATCACCAAGCGGCTGGAAGCGATGGAGCGCGACACGCTCGACGCAATGGCCCACCAGGGCGAAGGCGGCTCGCTCTCATTGGCGGCCGTGCCCACCTTCGCCACCCGCTGGCTGATGCCGCGCCTGAAGGGCTTCGCGGCGCTGCAGCCCGACGTGGTGGTGCACATCGAGACGCGCACCCGCCCCTTTCTGTTTGCCGACGCCGAGTTCGACGCCGCGCTGTACGCCGGCACGCCCGCGCAGGTAGAGAACTGGGCCGGTACGCGCGCGCTGCTGCTGATGCACGAAGACGTGGTGCCGGTGTGCAGCCCGTCGCTGCTCCCACGCGGCAAGGCCGTAACGCCGGCCGCCATCGCGAAGATGCCGCTGCTGCAGCAAAGCACGCGGCCCGACGGCTGGCGCCAGTGGTTCGACGCGCAGCAGATCGACGCGCCCAACGCGCGCGGTGGTCCGCGCTACGAGCTGTTCTCGATATTGGCCGCGGCCGCGTCGCACGGGCTCGGCGTGGCGCTGATGCCGACGATGCTGGTGGCCGACGAACTGGCACGCGGCGAGCTGGTGGTGGCGTGCGCTCGGCCCCTTTCTGGCGAGCGCAATTACTACCTCGTGACGCCGGAGCGGGCCGATCAGCGGCCGCTGCTGAAGTTCTTCAGCGACTGGCTGCTGGAGCAGGCCCGGCAGGAGCCCGAACGCGGGGCAGCTTGAAGGGGCCGGTGACTTTCTCGCCACGTGGGGCGCCAAAGCCCATGTCCGAAACCCGCGTCCGGAAACGGCGAGCCTCGCGGGTCTGCAAGCGGGACACTGGGCGCATGACAAGAAAGCCTTCCCGCATCGATTCGCTCGACTGGCCCCGCATCGAAGCAGACCTCGCCGCCCGCGGCTGCGCCGTCACTGGCCAGCTGTTCACTCCCGAGGAATGCGCCGCGCTCACAGCCATGTACGACGAAGCCCACCGCTTTCGCAGCCGCGTGGTGATGCAGCGCCACGGCTTCGGACAAGGCGAGTACCAATACTTTGCAAACCCGCTGCCGCCCAGGCTCGCCGCATGCCGCAGCGCGCTGTACGAACGCCTCGCGCCGCTGGCCAATGCGTGGGCCGCGGCGATGGGCCAGCCGGCCGACTACCCGCCGGACCACGCCGCGTATCTCGCGCGCTGCCACGCAGCGGGCCAGTTGCGCCCCACCCCGCTGCTGCTGCGCTACGACGAGGGCGACTACAACTGCCTGCACCAGGATCTGTACGGCGACCTGCAGTTTCCGCTGCAGCTCACGGTGCTGCTGAGCAAGCCGGGCGAAGACTTCACCGGCGGCGAGTTCGTGCTGACCGAGCAGCGCCCGCGCATGCAATCGCGCGCCGAGGTGGCGCCGCTCGCGCAGGGCGAGGCGGTGATCTTCGCGGTCAACCAGCGGCCGGTGGCCGGCACGCGCGGCAGCTACCGCGTGACGATGCGCCACGGCGTGAGCCGCGTGCGTTCGGGCCGGCGGCATACGCTGGGCATCATCTTTCACGACGCGCGCTGACAGGCCGCTCCCACGCGCTTCCACGACTCCGGTCTAGACAGGCCTGAGCCACTGCGGCGCTGTTCAGTACCGCACGGACAGCCGAAGTCGAGCGAAAATCGCGCCCGCCTCCGGCGCCACCAGGATCCCCGACACCAACGATCGAGGCCGTGACTCACCGAAGGTCGGCCCGCGGCTTCGCTGCAGCGGGTGCGTTCGAGTGGTCGTCAGGGAGCTGTATGAACAACAAGAACTCTTCCGGGAATCCGGAAGTGGCTGGAAAGCCGTCGGTCGAAAAATCTGTCACACAACCGGCACCGGCCGGGCGCTCGCGCCGCTTCCGGGTGGACGTGGGCACCATCGTCAGCGTGGTGGCGCTGGCCCAGTCGCTGCTGCTGGTGTCGCTCGGCTACTGGGGCTCGCAGCGGCTGGTGTCGCGCATCGGCGTGTCCGCGCACAAGGCCAACCATGACCGCACCGAAGACAAGGTGCTGGCCTTTCTGCAGAAAGCCGAGTCGGTCATCAACGCGGTGGGCACCGCCCCCAGCCTGCAGCCCGCGGGCGAGCACTCCGAAAGAACGGCGGAGCTGCTCTGGACGCTGCTGCAGCAGTCGCCCGAGCTCGACAGCATCTACGTCAGCAACGAGAAGGGCCAGATGCTGATGGCGCTGCGCTACCCGGTGCCGGCCATGCGCTACATCGAGCGCGGCGCAGGCTCCACCACCGAGACCTGGCAGTACAAGCTGCCGCTGGATGCCGAGGCCGACGTGCAGCAGCGCTATGCCACGCAGCGCCTCGAGTCGTTCCGCAGCAACTACAACCCGACGCAGCGCAGCTGGTACGTGCAGGCATGCAAGGCACAGGGGCCCATCTGGACGCAGCCGTACGTGTTCGCAGCCGCGCAAGAGCTTGGCGTGACCTACGCACTGCCCAGCAAGCGCCGCTACGCCGACAGCAGCGCGCAGGCGCTGGTGGTGGCGGGCGACGTGTCGCTCGGGCGGCTGTCGGAATTCGTGCGCCAGTTCAGCAGCGACGGCTACGGCGACAGCGCGCTGCTGAGCGCTGACTTCCGCGTGCTCGCGCGCAGCGACATGCCGGGTGTGCTGCACGAGCTGCAGCCGCCCAGCGGCGTGCTCGGTGCATTGCATGCGCACATGGTGGCCGACGGCACGGCGGGCGGCGGCACCGACACGGAGTTTTCCTTCACGCACGAAGGCCGCCGCTATCTGGTGCAGGCCTCGCGCATTCCCAGCACCGGCTGGCAACTGGTGAGCTGGGTGCCCGAAGACATGCTGCTGGGCGACCTGCACCGCGCGGTGCTGTGGGGCCTGGCGCTGGCACTGGTCTTCCTGGCGATGGCGTTGTTCATGTCGCTGAAGCTGTCGAAGCTGGTGACAGCGCCGGTGGAGAACCTCTCGCACATCGCGCGCCGCATCGGCCTGCTGGAGCTGGACAACCTGCCGCGCGAACCGAGCCGCGTGCTCGAGATACAGCACCTGGACCAGGCCCTGGACGACTCGGCCCGCAGCCTGAAGGCCTTCAGCAAGTTCGTGCCGGTGGACGTGATCAACCAGCTGATCGACGCGGGCCACACGCTCGCACCCAGCGGCTCACCGCGGCGCGTGACGGTGATGTTCACCGACGTGGAGGGCTTCACCTCGATCTCGGAGTCGCTCGACACCGACGTGCTGGTGGTCATGCTGACCGAGTACTTCAACCTGGCGACGGGCGTGTTCGCGCGGCACGGCGGCGTGGTCGACAAGTTCATCGGCGACGGCATCATGGTGCTGTGGGGCGCGCCCTCCGACCTGAAGGACGCGGAATACAAGGCCTGCCTGGCCGCGCTGGAGCTGCACGTGGAGATGGACGATCTCAACCGCAAGTGGGCGGCACAGGGCCTGCCCGAGTTCCGCACGCGCGTGGGCATCCACACAGGCACGGTGATCGCGGGGGTGCTGGGCTCGAACGACCGGCTGTCGTACACGGCGTTCGGCGACGTGATCAACGTGGCGAGCCGCATCGAGGGCTTCAACAAGCAGCTCGGCACGCAGACGCTGATGTCGGAAACCACCTTCGCCGGGCTCGGCGACCGGCTTCACACGCGGCGCATCGAGGAGCAGGCGGAACTGCGCGGCCGGCAGACGCGCATGGTGCTCTACGAGCTGATGACTTCCTAGCGCGGAGCCTGGGCGACGCGCACCAGCACCAGGTCGGCGCTGGTGGTGCCGCCTTGCGTGAGCACGGAATACTGCGTGTCGTTGATGAACAGAAGCTGGTCGCCGCGCGAGATGCGCGCCGACACGGCGTAGCGCATGCGCGGGTCGATGCGCGCGGCATCCACCTTCAGCTCGTAGGCAAAGGGCACCTGCTTGCCGTTGGCCTTGATGCGCTGCTCGGCAAGCACGGTCGAGGGCGCGTCCATGCGCGACACGTCGAGCAACTGAACCACGACTTCGGCCGCGGGGTCGAGCGCGATGCGTTCGCGGTAGGTGACGGTGCCGCTCACGCGAAGCTGCGCGGCACCGCCTGCAGCTGGCGAAGAAGGCACTGCGCAAGCGCTCAGCAACGAGGCGCCCGCGATGACGGAGAACATGAGGAGGCTGGTGCGTCTTTTCATGCGGCCATTATGCGGAGGCACTTGCGGAGGCACGCTGTGCGGCAAAGGCCACGTACCAGTCCAGGCTGCCGGGGTTTGCCATCGCCTCGCGGTTGACCACCTTCTCGATGGGCTGGCCCAGCAGCAGCTTCTTGATCGGCAGCTCCTGCTTCTTGCCCGAGAGCGTGCGCGGGATCTCGGCCACCTGGAAGATGTCGTTGGGCACGAAGCGCGGCGACAGCGAAGTCTTGATGGCGTTGTTGAGCCGCGTGCGCATGGCGTCGTCGAGCGACACGCCGGGGCGCAGCACCACGAACAGCGGCATGTAGCTGTCGCGGCCCAGGTATTCGAGGTCGACCACCATCGAGTCGAGTACCTCGGGCAGGCCCTCGACGGCGCTGTAGATCTCGCTGGTGCCCATGCGCAGGCCCTGGCGGTTGATGGTGGCGTCGCTGCGGCCGTAGATGATGCAGCCACCGTCCTCGCCGATCCTGATCCAGTCGCCGTGGCGCCACACGCCGGGGTAGGTGTCGAAGTAGCTCGACACGTAGCGCGCATTGCCTTCGTCGCCCCAGAAGTAGAGCGGCATCGACGGAATGGCCTTGGTGCACACTAGCTCGCCGACTTCACCGATGACCGGCTGGCCCTGCTCGTTCCACGCCTCGACCGCATGGCCGAGTTCGCGGCACTGCATCTGGCCCGGCACTTCGGGCAGGTCGCGGTTGCCGCCGACGAAGGCGCCGCAGAAATCGGTGCCGCCGGAGATGTTGCACCACCACACTTCCTTCGAGCCCGCGTCGAGGATCTGCTTCGAGCCCCATCGCTGCACCTCTTCGGGCAGCGGCGAGCCGGTGCTGCCGAGTGCCCGCACGCGCGACAGGTCACCGCATTCCTTCGCGACAAGGCCGGCCTTCATGCAGTTGGTGAAGTAGGCCGCGCCCGCGCCGAAGAACGTGACCTTGTGCCGCGCCACGAAGCGCCACAGCACGCTCCAGTCGGGCTTCTCCTTGCTGCCCGCCGGGTTGCCGTCGTAGATGCAGATGGTGGCGCCGAAGGCCATGCCCGAAAGCTGCGAGTTCCACATCACCCAGCCGGTGGAGCTGTACCAGTGGTAGCGCTCGCCGAAGTTGTTGGCGCCGTAGCTCGCGCCCACGTCGTTGTGCAGGCCGCAGGCGTGCATGGTGAGGATGATGCCGCCCTGCCCGTGCACGATGGGCTTGGGCAGGCCGGTGGTGCCGCTCGAATAGACGATCCAGATCGGGTGGTCGAAGGGCAGCCATTCGGGCTCGAAGGCGGCAACCTCGGCACCGTTGCGGTCGGTGGCCTGCGCCCAGTCGACGTCATGCGGCACTGCGCTGGCGGCGTACGGCGACTTCACGAGCAGCAGCTTCTGCACGCTCGGCAGCTGGCCACGCAGCTCCTGCAGCACGGCGCTGCGGTCGAGCGGCTTGCCGCCGTAGTGAACACCGTCGACGGCGATCAGCACCTTGGGCTCGATCTGGCGGAAGCGGTCGGCCACGGCGGCAGTGCCCATGTCGGGCGCGCACACGCTCCAGATCGCGCCGATGCTGGAGCACGCGAGAAAGGCCACCATGGTCTCGGGCACGTTGGGCATGTAGGCCGCAACGCGATCGCCGCGCTGCACGCCTAGCGACTTGAGCGTGAGCGCCACTGACGCCACCTGGCGGCGCATTTCGGGCCACGACATCTCGCGCACTTCGCCGCGTTCGTTGTCGCTCACGATGGCGGGCATGCCGGCCGCGTGTGCCGCATCGGCATGGCGCAGCACCTCGCGGGCGTAGTTGACCTGGGCGCCCGGGAACCAGCGCGCGCCGGGCATGCGCGATTCGGCGAGCACGGCTGTGTGCGGCGTGGGCGACTCGATGCGGGCGTAGTCCCAGATGCTCTGCCAGAAGGCGTCGAGCTCGGTGACGGACCAGCGCCACAGGGCGTCGTAGCTGTCGAACACGAGGCCGCGCGTCTCGCGCAGCCAGTCTTGATAGAGGCGGATCTGGGGGATGTTGGGAGCGGACATGGCACGAGCGTAGCGCTGCGAACGACCGTGCTCAATCGGGGTTGACCTCAGGGTTTGTACGCGTGTTCAATGTTTTTGTACAAGCGTTCAATACGCCCTCATGAGCACCCGCACACCTACCGCAAGGCGCAGCACCTCGCGCGCTGCGACGCCTTCCCCCGCCGCAGTCGCCATCGCGACTGCGCGGCCCGACCGCAAGCAGGCGATCCTGCTGGCGGCCGAGAAGCTTTTTGCGCAGCACGGCTACCACGTGGTGACGATCCGCCAGATTGCCGAGGAGGCCGGCGTGCCGCTGGCGCTGGTGGGCTACTACTACGGCCAGAAGCACGAGCTGTTTCACGCGATCTTCGAGCACTGGGGCCACTCCATCGAGGCGCGGCTCGCGGGGCTGGCCGCTGTGAACATCGACCCCGACGACGCGCGCACGCTGCCGCGCATCATCGAAGCCTTCACCGCGCCCGTGCTGGCGCTGCGCGCAAGTTCAGAGGGCGAGTACTACGCGCTGCTGGTGGCGCGCGAGCTGTACCACGCCACCGAGGAAGCCGACCGCGTGCTGCGCGCCTACTTCGACCCGCTGGCCGAGGCGTACATCGATGCGCTGCACGTCGCGCTGCCGCATGCCACGCGCAGCCAGGCGGCCTGGGGCTATCAGTTCGCATTGGGCTCGCTGCTGCACCACCTGAACGACAGCCGCATCGAACGACTCTCGCGCGGCGAGAACACGCGCGCCGACCCGGCCGTGGCACCGATGCTGGTGAGCTTCATCGTGGGCGGCCTGCGCGCCGCGCTGCCGCGGCCCAAGACCCCACGCACGAACAAGACCATCTCCAGGAGACAAAAGCCATGATGAAACGACGCACCCTGCTGTCGGCGCTTGCCGCGACGTCGGCCATTGCCGCGCTGCCTTCGCGCGCCCAGTCCAACCCGAAGATCGTGTTCGGCTACACGGCCGTGACCGACTTCGCCTCGGTGTTCGTGGCGGCCGAAGAGGGCTACTTCAAGAAGCGCAATCTCGAGGTCGAGCTCAAGTTCATCCCGCTGAACTCGACGATCCCGGCGGCGCTGCAGTCCGACTCGCTGCAGATCGGCGGGCCCACGCCCTCGGTGTTCCTGCAGGCGGTGGATGGCGGGCTCGACCTGGTGCTGGTGGCCGGCGGCGGCCTCACCTCGAAGACCATCACCGGCTTCGGCCTGGTGGCGCGCGCGGGCTCGGGCATCAAGGGTCCGCAAGACTGCATTGGCAAGAAGATCGGCGTGCCGGGCCTCGGCGCTTTCCTGCACGTGACCTTCCGCGCATGGCTGAAAGACAGCGGCGTGGACTACCGCAAGGTCAACTTCGTCGAGGCCGCATTCCCGCAGCATGCCGACCTGCTGCGCGGCGGCTCGGTCGACGCGGTGGTGTCGGCCGACCCGTTCATGAGCCGCATCACCGAGAGCGGCGCGGGCTACGTGGCTTCGTACTACTCGACCTTCCTGCCCGAGAACAACCAGACCATCGTGCATGCGGCCAAGCGCGAGTGGGTGGCGAAGAATCCAGCGGCGGCGCGCGCCTTTCGCGAAGCACTGGTCGAGTCTGGCGCGTTCATGCAGCAGCCGAAGAACGACGCCAAGGTGCGCGCGGCCATCGGCAAGTACATCAAGCTGCCGCCCGAAGTGCTGGCCAAGGTGCAGATCTCGCCGCCCGGCCCCGTGGTGACGGAAAAGCAGCTCGCCTACTGGACCGGGCTGATGAAAGAGCAGGACATGCTCAAGACGAGCATCGACGTTGCGAAGCTGGTGGCGAAGTGATCTCAGCACCTGCCCCCATCACCGCACGCGCCGCACTGTCGGCGAGCGCCTTTCATTCGCCGGCCAGCCCCACGATGCAAGCCACTCCCTTCCTGCGCTTCGACGGCGTGACCATCCGCCTTGGCGGGCGCGAGATTCTGTCGCCCACCTCATTCGACGTGGCGCGCGGCGAGTTCGTCTGCATCGTCGGCCCCAGCGGCTGCGGCAAGACCACGCTGCTGCGCGCGGCCAGCGGGCTCGTCACCGCGAGCGCGGGCGAGGTGCGGCGCAACGGCGTGAAGATGACCGAGCCTTCGCGCGAAGTCGCTTTCGTGTTCCAGGACTACGGCCGCGCGCTGCTGCCCTGGCGCACGGTGGAAGGCAATGTGAGCCTCGCGCTGGAAGCGGCCGGCGTGCCCGCCGCCGAACGCGCGCCGCGCATCGCCGACGTGCTCGGCAAGGTCGGCCTCGCGAAGCATGCGCAGAAGTTTCCGGTGCAGCTGTCGGGCGGCATGCAGCAGCGCGCGCAGATTGCACGCTGCCTCGCGCAGAAGCCCGAGCTGATGATGATGGACGAGCCCTTCGGCGCGCTCGACGCGCTCACGCGGCAAAGCCTGCAGGACGAGCTCGCGCGACTGGTGCGCGATGACGGGCTCACGGTGCTGTTCGTCACACACGACCTGGAAGAGGCCATCTACCTCGGTGACCGCGTGATCGCGTTGCAGGCCAACCCGGGGCCGAGGCGGCCGAGTCTCGCACGGATGATCGACGTGAAGATCCCCCGGCCGCGCGACCAGCTTACGACGAAGGAGCATCCCGAGTACCTGCAGTTGCGGCGTGAACTGTTCGCCTTCATCGAGCAGGGCCATGACTGAGAACCGCCTCTTCCGCTGGCTGCGGCCGTGGGTGTTTCCGGTGGTGCTCGTCGGAGCCTTCGAGTGGTACGCGCGACGTGCAGCGGCCTTGGGCAGCGATGCGCTGGCGCCGCCGAGTGCTGCGGCCAAGGCATTCGTCGGCGCGGCCATGGATGGCTCGCTCTGGCAGGCCACCGGCTTCACGCTCGGCACCGCGGCACTTGGTTTGCTGCTGGGCGCTGTGCTCGGCATCGCATTGGGCCTGGTGCTCGGACTCTCGCGCCGCGCGGCGCAGCTCGGCTCCGTCTCCATCGAGGTGCTGCGCCCGGTGCCTTCGGTCGCGCTGATTCCGCTCGCGATGCTGACCTTCGGCTTCGGCGTGCGCATGGAACTGGCCATCGTGGCGTTTGCCACCTTCTGGCCGCTGCTGGTGCTGGTGCAGTCGGCGGTGCAGCAGATCGAGCCACGGCTGCTCGAAGTCAGCCGCGTGCTGGGCCTGTCGGCGCGCGAGCGGGCCTTCAAGATCGTGCTGCCGGCCATCGTGCCGCGCCTGTTCGTCGCGCTGCGGCTGGGCGTGGCGGTGGCGCTGGTGGTGGCCGTGACGGTGGAGATCGCGGCCAACCCGAACGGCATGGGCTACGCGATGATGATCGCGCAGCAGAGCTTCGACCCCGCGCTGATGCTCGCCTGGCTGGGCTGGATCGGGGTGGTGGGCTTTGCAGTCAACGCGGGCATGCTGCTGTTGCAGCGCGTGGTGTCGCGGCGCATGGGGGTGCCGTCATGAGCGGCAACAACAACGATCGCACCGGCCTGAACTGGCTCGGCTCGCTGGGCGTGTTGCTCGCGCTGCTTGCGCTGTGGTGGGTCGCGAGCAACGCGGGCTGGGTCAGCCGCGTGTTCCTGCCGACGCCGCAGGCTACCTTCTCCAGCCTGCTCGAAGGACTCAACCTCTCCGGCGAAGGCGGCAACGGCGAACTGCTCGGCTTCACGCAGGCTACTGTGGGCCGGATGATCGAGGGCTGGCTGCTTGCTTCGCTCTTCGGCGTACTGCTGGGCGCGGCCATCGGCGTGTCGCCCTCGGTGCGCGCGTGGGTGCAGCCGACGCTGGAATTCATCCGCCCCCTGCCCGCCTCGGCGCTGCTGCCGCTGGCCATTTCGATCTTCGGGCTGAACCCCGGCATGGTGCTCTTCGTGGTCGCCTTCGGCGCGATGTGGCCGGTGCTGCTGGCAACGGTGCACGGCTTCGCGGCGGTGGAGCCGCGCCTGTCGGAAGTGGCGCGCTGCCTGCAGATGTCGCGCGCGGCGTACATCTGGAAGATGGGCCTGCCCAATGCGATGCCCGACATCCTGGCCGGCATGCGGCTCGCGCTGACCATTGCGCTGATCGTCGCGGTGGTGGGCGAAATGATCGCCTCGCAAAGCGGCCTGGGCCAGGCCATTCTGCTGGCCGCGCGCGCCTTTCGCGCCAGCGACCTGTTCGCCGGCATCGTGCTGCTCGGGCTCATCGGCTTCGCGAGCAACGCGCTGCTGGCCTTTGCCGAGAAACGCCTGCTGCGCTGGCAGCAGCCCTGATTCCTTCCTCTTCTCTTTCCCTCTCTTTCCTCTTCTTCCAACACGAACACCCCACAAGGAGCCCCGCCATGCCACGCAAATTCGTCGACCTCTCGATCTTTCTCGAAAACGACGTGCTCTCCGACCCGCCGGCCTTCGCACCGAAGATCCAGTACTTCACGCACGAGCAGACCTACGAGCAGATCGAGCCCTTCTTTCCCGGCCTTCAGCGCGAAGACCTGCCCGACGGCGAAGGCTGGGCGGTGGAGCTGGTGCAGCTGTCGACGCACAACGGCACGCACCTCGATGCGCCCTATCACTTCCACTCGACCATGGACAAGGCGCTGGGCGAGAAGAAACCCGCCATCGCGATCCATGACGTGCCGCTCGAATGGTGCTTCCAGCCGGGCGTGAAGCTCGACTTTCGCCACTTCGCCGACGGCTACGTGGTGACGGCCGACGACGTCGAGGCCGAGTTGAAGCGCATCGGCCACACGCTGAGTCCGCTGGAGATCGTGGTGGTCAACACGCGCGCCGGCTCGCGCTACGGCAACCCCGACTACGTGTCGGCCGGCGCGGGCATGGGCTACGAGGCGACGATGTACCTGCTTGAGCGCGGCGTGCGCCTCACCGGCACCGACGCATGGAGCTGGGACGCGCCCTTCGTGCACACCGCGAAGAAGTACGGCGAGACGCATGACGCCTCGCTGATCTGGGAAGGCCACAAGGCCGGCCGCGACATCGGCTACTGCCACATCGAGAAGCTGCACAACCTCGAAGTGCTGCCGCCCACGGGCTTCTTCATCAGCTGCTTTCCGCACAAGATCCGCGGCGCGTCGGCGGGGTGGACGCGCGCGGTCGCGATCTTCGACGACGCGCTGATGGCTTCGGTGTGAGGGCCTCTTCACCATGAGCGCACTCAACCACACGCACGACGCCAACGCGCGCAGCTGGGTCGAATCGGCCAATGCAGCGGACAGCGACTTTCCGATCCAGAACCTGCCGCATGCGGTGTTTCGCCGCGCGGGCAGCAGCGAGGCGTTTCGCGGCGGCGTCGCCATCGGCGACCAGGTGCTGGACCTTGCGGCGCTGGCCGCCCAGCAACAGCTCGACGGTCTTGCACTCGATGCGGCGCGAGCGGCCGCGCTGCCCGCGCTGAACGACTTCTTCGCGCTCGGCGGCGCCGCGTGGAAGGCGCTGCGGCATGCGCTCTTCGACCTGCTGAAGAACGACGCACCCGTCGCCACGGTGCAGGCCGTGCGCGAATGCCTGGTGCCGCAGGCCGAAGTCGAATACACGGTGCCTGCACGCATCGGCGACTACACCGACTTCTACACCTCGATCGACCATGCGCTGAACATCACACGCCTGTTCAACCCCGAAGGCGACGTGACGCCCAACTTCCGCTGGATTCCGACCGCGTACCACGGGCGCGTGTCGACCATCGGCGTGAGCGGCCAGCGCTTTCACCGGCCGATGGGGCAGGCGATGGCGCCGGGCGCGAAGGCGCCGACGTATCAGGCCTGCGCGCGGCTCGACTACGAGCTGGAGCTAGGCGTGTGGATCGGCACGGGCAATGCGCAGGGCGAGCCCATTGCGCTCGAACATGCGGAAGAACACATCTTCGGCATCTGCCTGCTGAACGACTGGTCTGCGCGCGACATCCAGTTCTGGGAGATGGCGCCGCTCGGTCCCTTCCTCGCGAAGAACTTCGCAACCACGATCTCGCCGTGGATCGTGACGATGGAAGCGCTTGCGCCCTACCGGCAGGCGTGGACGCGGCCAACGAGCGAGCCCCAACCGCTCGCGTACCTGGAGAACGCGAAGAATCGCGAGAGCGGTGCGCTCGACATCCGCCTGGAGGTCTGGCTCGAAAGCGAGAAGGCGCGCAAGGAGAAGACCGGACCGTCGCGCCTGTCGTCCACGAGCTTCAGGCACCAGTACTGGAGCGTCGCGCAGATGGTGACGCACCACACGATGGGCGGCTGCAGCCTGAACCCGGGCGACCTGTTCGGCAGCGGCACGATCTCCGGGCCCGGTGCAGGTGAAGCCGGCGCAATCATCGAACTGACGCGCGCCGCGCAAAGCCCGGTGACGCTGACCAATGGCGAGCAACGCGGTTTTCTGGAAGACGGCGATGCGGTGCTGCTGCGCGGCTGGTGCGAGAAGCCGGGGCATGCGCGCATCGGGTTTGGGGAGAGCCGGGGGACGGTGTTGGCGGCCAGGGGTTGACCTGAGGCACCAATGAAAAAAGCCACCCGATGAGGTGGCCTTTTTTCTGCAATGTGGAGCGGGAAAAGAGTCTCGAACTCTCGACCTCAACCTTGGCAAGGTTGCGCTCTACCAACTGAGCTATTCCCGCGTGAAGCCTCAGATTATAGGGTGATCTTGAGCCACTTTTCCCGGATCCGGGAAAAAAGTTCGCTCAAGCGTCGAACACCAGCGACCGATGCAGCGACACGCCGGCCATCAGGCCGTCCGCGGAGGCCAGCGTGGCATTGGTGAATTTCATCGAGAGGTCGCCCGCCGCGTAGACGTCGGGCACCGTCGTCATCTTCATGCCGTCGACGCGCAGCACCGGGCCGAAGGGGCCGTCGTCGAAGGCGCAGCCGAGCTGTTCGGCCAGCGGACTGGACGGACGCGTGTGCGGCACCACGTACAGCGCCTCGATCGGCACGAGCCTGCCATCGTCGATGCGCACGCCGGCAAGCTGAGGCGCCGCGCCTTCCAGGCCAACGATGCGCCCCGGCTCGATGGCCACGCCGCGCGACTGCAGCTTCGCACGCGTCTCGGCATCAGGCCCGTCGCCGCCATTCAGGAAGACCGTGGTCGGGCCCCACTCGTTGATCAGCAGCGAATGGTCCGGCGGATGCCCGCTGTGGAAGAGCACGCCCAGCGGGCGCCCGCTGAACTCGTAGCCGTGGCAATAGGGGCAGTGCAACACGCTCTTGCCCCAGCGCTCGCTGATGCCGGCGATGCCGGGCAGGCCGTCCTGAATGCCGTACGCCAGAAGCAGCTTGCGGGTCTGGACCTGCTCGCCGTTGTTCAGGGACACCGTAAACCCCTCGACACCATCGGCGCTCGCGGCCACCGCACTGCCGCTGACGAACTTGACGGACGGATACGCAAGCAGCTTGTCGCGCGCGTCGGCAATCATCTTCAAGGGCGGCACGCCGTCCTGCCCGAAGAAACCGTGCGACGCCGCGGCAAAGCGGTTGCGCGGCGCGCCCGCATCGACGACGCACACGTTCCTTCGTGCGCGAGCCAGCTGCATGGCAGCGGAAAGGCCGGCAAAGCTGCCGCCCACGATCAGTGCGTCATAGCGCATGTTCAATGTCCTTCGATGTAAAGCCGCCGCCCGTCATGCGGCGGTGGAAGTCCCTGGAAAGATCGGCCAGCGTGATGCTGTTGAAACGCCTGAGCAGCAGCGCCTCGGCCTCGTCGCACGCACCATCGAGCGCCGCGTTCACGGCCTGCTCGACGATGCAGCCCGGGCTCTCGGTGCGATTGCCCATGGCCAGCAGCGCGGGCGCGCCGACGGCGTTGTGGATGTCGCCCAGCGTCACCGCCGCCAGCGAACACGACAGCACCCAGCCGCCGCCATGGCCCTTGGCCGAGCTGACGAACCCCGCCTGCCGCAGGCCGGCCATGAGGCGGCGCACGACGACCGGGTTGGTGTGCATCGCAGCCGCGAGCGACTCGGACGTGACGGGGTCGTTCATCTCGGCCATGTGCAGGAGCACGTGGAGAACGGCTGAAAGCTTGCTGTCTCGTTTCATGCAACATTATGAGTTGCATATGTTTGTCATGGCGTGCCGAAGGGTCTTGCGGGGCCGGAACGCCCGTCGGTTGTCACGACACTGAGGTGAGAATCGGGCCGCACCATGACGCCCGCCCCGACAACCCTGCTCGACGCCGCCCTGCGCGGCGTGCTGCTGGCCTTGCTGCTCGTGCTCGCGCTGGTCCTCGGCCGCGACCGCCCTCGCCTGCCGGTCGCGCGCGCCGGCGTGATGCTGACGCTGGGCCTGTGCATCCAGGTCATCGGCTCCGCGCCGGCCTTCGAATCGCTCGTGCCGCGCTTGTGGCAATCGCCGTTCGTCGCCGTGGCGGTCGGCAATGCCGTGCTGTTCTGGGTGTTCGTGCAGGCGCTGTTCAACGACGACTTCAGGCTGCGGCCCGTGCACGTTGCCGCTTGGCTCGTGGTGGCCGCGGTGGCCGCGCTCAACTGCGCGGTGGTGGCGGGCAGCGCCTCGGTGCTCGCACCGGTGACGATGGGCGTTCAGCGCGCCGTGCCGCTGGTGTTCGCGGTGCTGGCCGCGATGGCGGCGGCTTCGCAGTGGCGGGCAGACCTGGTGGAGGGGCGGCGCCGGCTGCGCGTGTTCATCGTGGTGACGGGCGTCGGCTACAGCGTCGGGATGCTGGTCGTCCGGCTGGCCTCGCCGCACGGGCAGCTGTCGAGCCTGTCGGCGACGGCCGATGTGGCGATGCTGCTGCTGATCGTGGCGGTGGTGGCTTGGCGGATGGTGCGGCTGGCCGGATCGGAGCTCTTTCCGGTCGCGGTGGTTCCAGATGCGCCTATCCCAACGGTCGAACCGCCCCCTGTCGCCCCCCCGGCCCCCGACCCCGCCGAAGACCGCCTCGCCGAATCCCTGCAACACGCCATGGCGGTCGATCACGCCTATCGCAGCGAAGACCTGAGCATCGCCACCCTCGCCGCACGGCTCTCAGTGCCCGAATACCGCCTGCGCCGCCTCATCAACCAGCGGCTGGGCCATCGCAATTTCAACGCCTTCGTCAACGGCTTCCGGCTGGCCGAGGCCACGGCGGCGCTGGCCGACTCCTCGAAGCGCGAGCTGCCGGTGCTGACCATCGCGTTGACCGCAGGCTTCCAGTCCATCGGCCCGTTCAACCGCGCGTTCAAGGCCGTCACCGGCCTCACGCCCACCGAATTCCGCAAGCAGAAGCTGGCCGAATCCTGAAATCTCTTGCCGAAAACCGCGTTTGCGGCTTTCGGCAAGACGTTGCCGGCGCGCCGCTGCATCGTCCGGGTCGCCGGGGGCATGGGCCTCCGATGACAAGGAGTTCGATGCGACGACGTTTCCATTTCATCTTCCTGCTGGCCTTGTGGTCCGGATGGGCGCAAGCCTCGATGGGCATGGCGGAGCTTCCTGCCACCGCTGACGACGGCCCGGTCACGGTGTTCTACCCGTCCACCGATGCGGCCCAGCCGACCCGGCGCGCCCGCTTCACGCTCGACATGGCGGCGCAGGGCGCGCCGGTGCGCGGCAATGGCCGGCTGGTCGTCGTCTCGCACGGCTCCGGCGGCGCGCCGTGGGTGCACGCGGACCTGGCGCGCAGTCTGGTCGAAGCCGGCTTCATCGTCGCCATGCCCGAGCACAAGGCCGACAACTACAAGGACGACAGCAACCCCGGCCCCGACAGCTGGTCGATGCGCCCGGCCGAGGTGTCGCGCGCCATCGACGCAGTGGCGCGCGACCCGCGCTTCGCGCCGCTGCTGCAGCTCGACAAGGTCGGCATGTACGGCATGTCGGCCGGCGGGCATACGGCGCTGAGCCTCGCGGGCGGGCGCTGGTCGCCGGCCGGGTTCAAACAGCATTGCGAGGCGAACCTGGTGGACGACTTCCAGTCCTGTGTCGGCCTGATCATGCGGCTGACGGGCGGGCCTTTCGATGGCCTGAAGAAATGGGCCGCGCTGTGGGTCATCCGCCATCGCTTCGACGACGCCACCCCGCGCGAGCACACCGACCCGCGCATCGCCGCCATCGCCGCGGCCGTGCCTTCGTCGGCCGATTTCGACATGGCCTCGCTGGCCGACCCGCGCGTGCCGCTGGGGCTCATCACCGCCCGGCAAGACCGCTGGCTGATCCCGCGCTTTCACAGCGACAGGGTGCTGGCGGCCTGCCTGCCGCGCTGCGAACTGATTGCCGACATGCCCACTGCCGGGCACGGTTCGCTGCTGTCGCCGCTGCCGCCGGGACTCACCGGGCTGATCGGCGACATGCTCAACGACCCGTCTGGCTTCGACCGCAGCGGCGTGTTACCGGACGTGAACCGCAAGACAACAGTATTCTTCAGCGCGCATCTGCTGCCTTGATGCGGGTCGGGGACTAACGTACGAGCCTCTGATTTCGCCGACAGCCGATTCCCACACGTGTGGGCGACTGTCGCGCACATGGCGACAGATGACGGCCCGGCCATGGTTGCACCCGAATCGATCGAACCTCGGTCGGTTCTTGAAATCGTGACCATGCTACGAAAGGAACAGTCACCCATGAAGCAACAGCAACACAACCGCATCTTCCTCGGCGCCCTGCTCGCAGGCCTCCTGGCCGTCGGCGGCGCAGCCCAGGCGCAAGGCGTCGGGGTCGGCGTGGGAGTCAATGCAGACGTGAACACTTCGGGCGCCGCCGGCACCGGCTCCCCACAGGGCGGAGCCGCAGCAGGCGCCGGTGCACGCACCGGTGCGGCCGCAGGCGCCCGCACGAATGCCGGCACTACCGCCACCGACGCGGCCGGCAACTCGACAGGCGGCGTTGGCAATGCCGTCGGTGGCGTGCTGGGTGGTGCCACCGGCGCTGTCGGCGGCGCCACCAATGCAGTGGGCGGCGTAGCGAACACCGCTGGCAGCACGCTGAATGGCGCAACCGGCGCCGTGGGCTCGACCGCCGGTACCGTGAAGCCGGCAAACGCCGGCGCGAAGGCTCGCGCCAAGGCCCAAGGCTCGGGCGCTGTCGACATCAAGCAGCAGTAACCCCGGCGGCCAAGCCGAAGAAAGCCCGCAGCGCCTGCGTTGCGGGCTTTCTTATTGATGAAGCCTCAGTCAGCCAGCTTGAGCTTGAACAGGCTGGTGACTTCCGCGTCGAGCACCACCAGCTCGCGCTGGTTGAAGAGCCGCCAGCGCCAGCGCAGGATGCCGAGCGTGGGGCGCTTCTCGGAGCGGCGCACCTCGATAACGTCTGCCACCAGTCGCAGCGCGTCGCCGGGCCGCACGGGGTTGGGCCAGCGCACATGCTCGAGCCCCGGCGACGCAAAAGACTCGGAGCCGGCGAGCGCCGCGCCGACCACCAGCCGCATCGCGATGGAGCACGTATGCCAGCCGCTGGCGATCAGCCCGCCGAAAGGGCTGTCGGCAGCCGCGTCGGCATCGGTGTGAAACCACTGCGGGTCGTAGGCCCGCGCGAACTGCAGGAGCTCGGCTTCGGCAAGCACGTAAGGGCCGGCCTCGATAACCTGGCCTGCGTGGAAGTCGGCGAACTTCATCCGCCGCAGCTTAGTACGTTTCGAGGTGCAGGCGGCCTTCGCGTTTCAGGGCAGCGCCCACGGTGTCCCAGTCGAGCCCCGCTTCCTTCGCCACGTCGCGCAGTGCGAGCACCACGCCCTCTTCCATGCTCTTGAGGCCGCACACGTAGAAATGGCTGCTGCCGTCTTTCAGCAGTGCGGCCAGGTCGGCGGCGCGTTCGCGCATCAGGTCCTGCACGTAGCGCTTGGGTTGCCCCGGCGTGCGCGAGAACGCGAGGTTGATGTCGATGAAGTCCTTGGGCAGCGACTGCAGCGGGCCGAAATACGGCAGCTCCTGCTGCGTGCGCGCGCCGAAGAACAGCATCAGCTTGCCGCCTTCGAACTTGCCGCTCTTGCGCAGCCGGCGGCGCCATTCGGTCATGGCGCGCATCGGCGCGCTGCCGGTGCCGGTGCAGATCATCACGATGTGCGACCTGGGGTGGTTCGGCATCAGGAACGACGCGCCGAAGGGCCCCACCACCTGCACCGTGTCGCCCACCTTCAGGTCGCACACGTAGTTGGAGCACACGCCGCGCACCGGCTCGCCTTCGTGGTCTTCGGTCACGCGCTTCACGGTGAGCGAGACGTTGTTGTAGCCGGGCCGCTCGCCGTTGCGCGGGCTGGCCACCGAGTACTGGCGCGCATGGTGGCGCTTGCCGATAGCATCAATGCCTGGAGGCACGATGCCGATCGACTGGCCTTCGAGCACCGGGAATGGCAACACGCCAAAGTCGAGCACGATGTGATGCGTCTCGCTGTCGAAGCCCGCCTCGGTGCAGTTGAAGTTGCCCACCACGGTGGCGGTGGTCGGCGTCTTCGGCGGAAAGAGATTGGTGTAGGCGTGCGCAGCCGACCAGGGCGGCACGGTGGCGCCGTACTGCGCGGAGTTGAAGGCCGGCTCGACGGATTCGACTGCAGCCTGGGCTTGCGCCTGGGTTTGCTCAGGCGCGGCGGCATCGCCAGCGGCTTCGGCAGACACGCCGGCCGCTTCCAGTTCTTCGGGTGAGAGCTCGGCGGGCAGCGATTCCCAGGTGAGCTGTTCCTCGATCGTGTACGCGCGCACCAGCGGCATCGTGCGCCAGTTGTCGATCGAGCCCGTCGGGCACGGCGAGATGCAGGCCATGCAGCCGTTGCAGACGTCGGCTCGCACGACGTAGTTGTTGTCGTCGTGCGTGATCGCGTTGACGGGGCAGGTGGCCTCGCAAGTGTTGCAGCGGATGCAAATCTCGGGGTCGATCAGGTGCTGCTTGATGACCCCGGCTTCAACGGCCATGTCCATGTTGTTCTCCATCCCCTCGCCGTGGGGACGAGGGATTCATATCCAGGCGCTCAGCCGAAACGCACGTATTCGAAGTCCACGGGCTGGCGATTGATGCCCATCACCGGCGGCGAGATCCAGCCTGCGAACTTGCCCGGCTCCACCACGCGGCCCATCAACGATGCCACGAAAGCGAAGTCTTCGGCGCTCGGCAGCCATTCGTCGCGCTTGGCGGCCCATTCCACGTCGTTCACCACGCGGCCTTCCGGCGACATCTTGATGCCGGCGAGCGCGCCGATCTGGCGGTTGAAGGCCTTGTGCGGCACCACCAGGCGGGTCGGGATGCCGGCCTTTTCCAGCACCTTGTTCCAGCGGCCGACGCCGGCCACCGAGTCCTTGATGAAGTCGTCGCGCAGCACTTCGTTCAGTGCATTGAGCATCGGCACGTCTTTCTCGACGAGCTGGCCCTCCTTCACTTCCAGCACCTTGTAGGTCTGGCCCTTGAGGATGTGATCGTCCGTGCGCTTGCCTTCTTCGTAGCGGCCCTTCAGGCCCGAGCTGTAGAAGATGGCGGCGTTGCTCGACTGGTCGGCGCCGAACAGGTCGATGGTCACGCTGTAGTGGAAGTTCAGGTAGCGCTGGATGGTGCCCAGGTCGATGCAGCCCGCGGCGCGCACCTTCTGCGCGTCATCGGTCTTCAGCTCGTTCATCACCTGAGCGGTGCGCGCGATGACGCGCGACACGCCGCTTTCGCCCACGAACATGTGGTGCGCTTCCTCGGTCAGCATGAACTTCGTGGTGCGCGCCAGCGGATCGAACGCGCTTTCGGCCAGCGCCGAAAGCTGGAACTTGCCGTCTCGGTCGGTGAAGTACGTGAACATGAAGAACGCGAGCCAGTCGGGCGTGCGCTCGTTGAACGCACCCAGGATGCGCGGGTTGTTCTCGTCGCCCGAGGTGCGCTGCAAGAGCGCCTCGGCTTCCTCGCGCCCGTCGCGGCCGAAGTGCTTGTGCAGCAGATAGACCATCGCCCACAGGTGGCGGCCTTCTTCCACGTTGATCTGGAACAGGTTGCGCAGGTCGTACATGCTTGGCGCCGTGAGGCCCAGGTGGCGTTGCTGCTCGACCGAAGCGGGCTCGGTGTCGCCCTGCGTCACGATGATGCGGCGCAGGTTGGCGCGGTGTTCACCGGGCACGTCCTGCCAGGCCTTCTCGCCCTTGTGGTCGCCGAAGTGAACTTCGCGGTTGGCGTCGCCCGGGTTCAGGAAGATGCCCCAGCGGTAGTCGCGCATCTTCACGTGGCCGAACTGAGCCCAGCCCTGCGGGTCGACGCTCACGGCCGTGCGCAGGTACACCTCGTGGTTGGTGGAGCCTTCGGGGCCCACGTCGTCCCACCAGTTGATGAAGTTGGGCTGCCAGCCTTCGAGCGCGCGCTGCAGCGTGCGGTCTTCGCCGAGGTTGACGTTGTTGGGGATCTTCTCGCTGTAGTTGATCGTGCTCATCGTTGTTCCTTGGGTTGTACGGACTGTCAGCTCAAACGCGGTTCATGTCGAAGCCGGCCTTTTCGCCGGTGCCGTAGACCTTGAGCGCACCCTTTTCGCCGACGGCGTTGGGGCGGTTGAAGATCCAGTTCTGCCAGGCGGTGAGCCGGCCGAAGATGCGGGTGGCCATGTTTTCCTTGCTCGCGAAGCGCAGGTTGGCCTCAAGGCCGGTGAGCGCGTCGGGCGACATGGCGGCGCGCTCCTCGATGACGATGCGGATCTCGTCGTCCCAGTCGATGTCGTCGGGCGCAGCGGTGACCAGGCCGAGCTTCAGCGCTTCGTCGGCGTCGAGCGCCTTGCCGGCGGCGGCGCGCGCGGCTTCGAGCGGCGCGGCCTCTTCATAGAAGCGGCGCTGCAGGCGACTCTGGTCGTTCACCATCGGGAAGAAGCCGAAGTTGAACTCGTCGAGCGTGAGCTTCGGTGCGCGGTCGGCATCGTCGGGCAGCGCGAGCATGTACGTGCGGTCGGCCGCAAAGGCCAGCTCGGCCAGCGTGCCGGCGAAGCACGAACCTGCCTCGACCAGTGCGAACAGGCTGCGCGAAGAAACATCGAGGCGTGCCAGCGTGCGACGCAGCGCACCGATGGTTTCGCGCACCAGCCAGTGGTCCTTGTTGGCGAGCATCACGGCGTCCGACGCGAGCACGGCGGCGGCATCGCCTTCGGTCTTGAGCAGCCAGGTGCCGATGTCGAGTTCGTTGGTGCGCAGATTGAGGATGGCGTCGTCGAGTTCGCGGCACATCGCGAGCGGCCACCAGGCGGCGCCTGCGGCTTCGATGGCGGCGATGTCCGCCGGCTGCGTGCCGGTGGGGGCCTTGACGGTGATCGTGGCGGTGCGCTTGCTGCGGTCGATCTGCACGTTGACGTGCGAATAGGCGATGCCGTCGGCGCTGTCGGTGCGCTCGAGGCGGGTCAGGGCCACGCCCTTGCCGCCGGCGGGGCGGTCGCTGCCTGCGGCGAGCTGCGAAGCGCGCTCCTGCACGGCGGCAGCGAACTGCGCGGGCTTGGCCACGGCATCGACCAGGCGCCAGTCGACCGCGCGCTGGCCGCGCACGCCTTCGACGCTGGTGCAGAAGATGTCGGCAAGGTCATGGCGCACGTGGCGCTTGTCGGTCACGCGGGTCAGGCCGCCGGTGCCGGGCAGCACGCCGAGCAGCGGCACTTCGGGCAGCGACACGGCGGAGGAGCGGTCGTCCACCAGCAGGATCTCGTCGCAGGCCAGCGCCAGTTCGTAGCCGCCGCCCGCGCAGGCGCCGTTCACGGCCGCGAGGAACTTCAGGCCCGAGTGCTTCGAGGAGTCTTCGATGCCGTTGCGCGTTTCATTCGTGAACTTGCAGAAGTTGACCTTCCACGCATGGCCCGAGACGCCGAGCATGAAGATGTTGGCGCCCGAGCAGAAGATGCGGTCCTTGCCGCTGGTGACGATCACGCTGCGCACTTCGGGGTGCTCGAAGCGCACGCGGTTGAGCGCGTCGTTCAGCTCGATGTCCACGCCCAGGTCGTAGCTGTTGAGCTTGAGCTTGTAGCCGGGGCGGATGCCGCCGTCTTCCGCAATGTCGAGCACGAGGCGCGCGATGGCACCGTCGAAGCTCAGCGACCAGTGGCGGTATTGGCCGGGCTCGGTGCGGTAGTCGACGCGCGGGGGCGCCTGGAGCGTGGTGGTGTCGGTCATGCGGAAGTCTCCTGTGGGGCAGTGTTCGGAAACCGTGAACAGGAAAGATAATGCACTTTCTTGCTCCGATGACATGCATCATGCTGCATGCAAGTAGGCAAGTCAATGCCTAGTGCACTTTTTTTCAGATTTCAGGCTGGGTTGAGGGGGGTCAGGGTGCGTGCGCAGGCCACCGGGTACTCCCCTCCGCGAATGTCCCCCGGGGCTTCGCCCCTCCTCCTTTATTTCGCTGCGGGGAGCACCCGGCGCCCTGCGCACAGGGCACGCTGCTGGTGTTCTGCCGACCAGCCAGCGCTCTGTCCAACGATCACGACGGCGGGGTGCCTTGCGCAGCGAAATAAAGGGGGAGGCCGCAGGCCGGAGGACATTCGCGGAGCAAGGTACCCCGTCGGCGTGATCCCACCCCGAAGGCTCAGGCGCCCAACCCCATCGACTGCCGAGCCACCGCCCGCAGCGCCTGGAAGCTCTGCGACAAAGTCCTGCCGCTGGTGTCCACCGACAGATCGGCCTTCGAATAAAAGGCGGCCCGGCCGTTCAGGATGCGGCGCAGGTCTTCCATCGCTTCCTTGCTGGCCGCCATCGGGCGGGTGTCGCCCTGCGCGGCCACGCGACCCATGTGCTCCTCGGGCGCGGCCTGCAGCCACACGGTGGTGCAGTGCGCGAGCAGTTCGTTGAAGGTGGCCGGGTCTGACACGATGCCGCCGGGCGTGGCGATGACCACCTCGCTGTAGATCTGCACAGCCTCCTCGAGCGCGCGGCGCTCGTAGCGACGGTAGGCGTTGGTGCCGTACAGGTCGTGGATCTCGCGCACGCTGCAGCCGGCGAGCTTCTCGATCTCGCGGCTCAGCTCGATGAAGGGCAGCTCCAGGTCTTCGGCCAGCATCTGCCCCAGCGTCGACTTGCCCGCGCCGCGCAGGCCCACGAGGGCGATGCGCCGATGCCGCGCCGGGTCGACAGAGGCGGTGCCCAGCAACTCGCCGAGCGCCACGCGCACGCGGCGCAGGTCGGCTTCGCTGCGGTGCTCGAGCAGTTCGCGGATCAGCAGCCACTCGGGCGAGCTGGTCGTGACGTCACCCACCAGTTCGGCCAGCGAGCAGTGCAGCGCACCGGCCACCTGCTGCAACACCAGGATCGACGCGTTGCCGATGCCGTATTCAAGATTCGCCAGGTGGCGCTCCGACACGTCGGCCGAAATAGCCACCGCCTTGCGCGTGAGGCCGCGCTGCGCGCGCAGGTTGCGCACGCGGTCGCCCAGCGCCACCAGCAGCGGATTCTTCGCCTCCCCGGCGACGGCGTGACCCTGGGCACCGTTGCCGCTTTCCAGCGCGGCAGCCAGCCCCGCGTCTACATGCTCATTCATGCAATTCCTCGTTCTTCGCCGGGATTGTGCGCGCTCAGGGTAAACACCATAGATGCACTATATTGCTTGACACTCATTGTCTCGATGCTTATTGTTCGGCCACACGCAAGATACTGCACGCGCAGTGATCCTGCAAGGTAGTTCCAAAGTTCGAGGCCCCACGATGTCCGACAGCAGCACTCCCGCCACCGGCAAGGAAGCATTTCACCAGCTGATCGCCGGCCTGACCGCCGAGATTGCCGGCAGGCCGCTCGACGGCACGCTCGACCAGTGGCTCAACGCCACCCACGGCGCGGGCAGCGCCAGCTTCGAACAACTGCGCCAGGCCTGCATCGGCGGCGTCGCCGAAGGCTGGCTCTGCGAACGCGAAGGCGGCGGCATCAGGTACGGCCGCGTCTTCAAGGCCGAAGACGCGCTGCACCGCTTCTCGGTCGACGTGGTCGACATGAAGGACATCGCCGGCCCGCACCACACGCATCCGAACGGCGAGATCGACCTGATCATGCCGCTCGACGACAGCGCCGCCACCTTCGACGGACGGCCCGCGGGCTGGTGCGTCTACGGGCCCGGCACCGCGCACCGCCCGACCGTGGCCAGTGGCCGCGCGCTCGTCCTGTATCTGCTGCCCGAAGGGCAGATCAAGTTCACCGTATGAAGCACTCCCCCAGGCTTGCCCACTTCGTGTGGCCGCCAACCCCCTCGCCGGGGGCAACACCAGCGGCCCGGCAAAGCCGGTTCCGCGGTGTTCCCCGAACCTGCCCACGTTGAGACCCATCGAATGACCGAGCTCCTTTCCAACTACGTCGCCGGCCGCTGGCAAAGCGGATCGGGCGCCGGCACGCCCCTGTTCGACCCGGTGCTGGGCACCCAGCTCGCGCGCGTCGATGCCACCGGCCTCGACCTGCCCGCGGCCTTTGCCTTTGCACGCGAACAGGGCGGCCAGGCGCTGCGCGCCCTCACCTACCGCCAGCGCGCCGCCTTGCTCGCAGCCGTCGTGAAGGTGCTGCAAGCCAACCGCGACGCGTACTACGAGATCGCCACCGCCAATTCAGGCACGGTGAAGAACGACTCGGCCGTCGACATCGACGGCGCGATCTTCACGATCGGCCAATACGCGAAATGGGGCGACGCACTGGGCGACGTTCGCGCGCTGCGCGACGGCGAAGCCGTGAAGCTCGGCAAGGAGCCGGTATTCCAGTCGCAGCACCTGCAGGTGCCGACGCAGGGCGTGGCGCTGTTCATCAACGCCTTCAACTTCCCCTCGTGGGGCTTGTGGGAAAAGGCTGCGCCCGCGCTGCTGTCGGGCGTGCCCGTGATCGTGAAGCCCGCCACGGCCACCGCCTGGCTCACGCAGCGCATGGTGAAGGACGTGGTCGATGCAGGCGTGCTGCCCGCTGGCGCGCTCTCCATCGTCTGCGGCAGCTCGGCCGGCTTGATGGATGCGCTGCAGCCCTTCGACGTGGCCTCGTTCACCGGTTCGGCCGAGACGGCCGCAGTGATCCGCTCGCACCCCGCCGTGGCCGAACGCTCGGTGCGCGTGAACATCGAGGCCGACAGCCTCAACAGCGCCCTGCTGCTGCCCGGCGCCGCACCCGGCAGCGAGGCCTTCAACCTGCTCGTGCGTGAAGTGGTGCGCGAGATGACGGTGAAGTCGGGCCAGAAATGCACGGCCATCCGCCGCATCCTGGTGCCAGCCGAGGTGTACGACGCGGCGGCCGAAGCCATCGGCGCCAAGCTCGCGGGCATCACGGTCGGCAATCCGCGCAACGAGAGCGTGCGCATGGGTTCGCTCGTGAGCCGCGCGCAGTTGAACGCAGTGCGCGAAGGCCTCGACGCACTGACCGCGCAAACGTCCGTTCTGCACGATGGCCGCAACAAGCCGCTGATCGACGCCGACCCGAACATCGCCGCCTGCATCGGCCCCGTGCTGCTTGGCGCGCGTGACGCCGATGCGGCGCAGCGCGTGCACGACGTGGAAGTGTTCGGCCCCGTGGCCACGCTGCTGCCCTACCGCGACCTCGCGCACGGCATCGCGCTGGCGCATCGCGGCCAGGGCTCGCTCGTCACCTCTCTATATGGCAGCGACGACGCAGCTCTGGCGCAAGCCGCGCTGTCGGTCGCGTCGAGCCACGGCCGCGTGCACGTCATCACCCCCGAAGTGGCACAGGCCCACACCGGCCACGGCAACGTGATGCCGATGTCGCTGCATGGCGGCCCCGGCCGCGCGGGGGGCGGTGCAGAGCTCGGCGGGCTGCGAGCGCTCGATTTCTATCACCGCCGCAGCGCGGTGCAGGCAAGCCCCGGCGTCATCGCCGCGCTCGGCCTCTAGAACAAGAACACGGCCGAAGGAGACAAGACCATGACCCTGCCCACACGATTCAACTTCGCCGAGCATCTGTTCGCCCTCAACCGTAGCCGCGCCGAACGCACCGCCTACATCGACGACCGAGGCACGCTGAGCTACGGCCAGCTCGAAGACCGCGCGCGCCGGCTGGCCGCCGCGCTGAAGTCGGCCGGCATCCGGCGCGAAGAGCGCGTGCTGCTGCTGATGCTCGATGGCAACGACTGGCCCGTGAGCTTTCTCGGCAGCCTCTATGCCGGCGTCGTGCCGGTCGCTGTCAACACGCTGCTCACGCCCGACGACTACGCCTACATGCTCGACCACAGCCGCGCGCAGGCGGTACTGGTGTCGGGCGCGCTGCTGCCCACGCTGCAGGAGGCGATGGCACGCGGCGGCCATGAAGTGCACACGCTGATCGTGTCGCAGCCCACGGGCGCCCTGCCCGATGGCGCGAAGGAATTCAATGCCGCGCTCGCCGCCGTCGAGCCCCTGGCGTCGCCCGTGACAACCGCTTCCGATGACCCGGGTTTCTGGCTGTACTCCTCCGGCTCCACCGGCAAGCCCAAGGGCACGGTCCACACGCATGCCAACCTGTGGTGGACGGCCGAGCTCTACGGCAAGCCTGTGCTCGACCTCACCGAGAACGACGTGTGCTTCTCGGCCGCCAAGATGTACTTCGCCTACGGCCTCGGCAATGCGCTGACCTTCCCGCTGTCGGTCGGCGCCACCGTGGTGCTGATGGCCGAGCGGCCCACGCCCGACGCCACCTTCCGCCGCTGGGTGGAGCACAAGCCCACCGTGTTCTTCGGTGCGCCCACGGGCTTCGCGGGCATGCTCGCATCGCCCAAGCTGCCTGCGCGCGAAGCGGTGGCGCTGCGCATGTGCTCATCGGCCGGTGAAGCCTTGCCGGGCGAGATCGCTCAGCGCTTCAAGGCGCACTTCGGCTGCGAAATCATCGACGGCATCGGCTCGACCGAGATGCTGCACATCTTCATCTCCAACCGCCCCGGCGACATCCGCTACGGCACCACCGGCAAGCCGGTGGACGGCTACGAGGTCGAGCTGCGCGGCGAAGACGGCCGCCCGGTGCCCGACGGCGAAGTGGGCGACCTCTACATCCGCGGCCCCAGCTCGGCCCTGATGTACTGGGCCAACCGCGAGAAGTCGCGCGAGACCTTCCAGGGCGGCTGGACCAAGAGCGGCGACAAGTACACACGCGACGCCGACGGCTACTTCACCTACGCCGGCCGCAGCGACGACATGCTCAAGGTCAGCGGCATCTACGTGTCGCCCTTCGAGGTCGAGGCCACGCTGATGCAGCACCCGGCCGTGCTCGAAGCGGCAGTCATCGGCAAGGAAGACGCCGAAGGGCTGACCAAGACCAAGGCCTTCGTGGTGCTGAAAGACGGCAGCGCGGCAACCGAGGAAGAGCTGAAGGCCTTCGTCAAGGAACGCCTCGCGCCATATAAATACCCGCGCTTCCTGGAGTTCGTGAGCGAGCTGCCGAAGACGGCGACCGGCAAGATCCAGCGCTTCCGGCTGCGCGAGCGCGAGAAGCAGGCATGAGCACGCCCGAGTTCGCCGCCATCGACTGGCGCGGTCGCACTGTGCGCATCGAGTGCCAGTGGATTGCCCCTGAGCGCACCGACGCTCCGCTCATCGTGTTCCTGCACGAAGGCCTCGGCTCCGTCGCCATGTGGAAGGATTTCCCCGCGCGAGTCTGCGAAGCCGCCAGCGCGCGAGGCCTGGTCTTCTCGCGCCCCGGCTACGGCCGCTCCACCCCGCGCGCCGACGACGAAATCTGGGACGTCGACTTCATGCACCGCCAAGCGCACGAAGTGCTGCCCGCCCTCTTCACCGCGCTGGGGCTCGGCGATGAAAAGCCCTGGCTCTTCGGCCACAGCGACGGCGGCTCGATCGCGCTGCTGTACGCCTCGCGCTTTCCCGAAAAAGTCGAAGGCCTGGTCGTGCTCGCTCCGCATATCTTCGTGGAAGACAAGACCGTCGCGAACATCGAGATCGCCCGCACCGCGTACCTGGGCACCGACCTGCCGAAGAAGCTCGGCCGCTATCACGACAGCGCCGACTCCGCCTTCTGGGGCTGGAACCGCATCTGGCTGCACCCGCCCTTTCGCGACTGGAACATCGAGGCGGAGCTCGACACCATCCGCTGCCCCGTGCTTGCCATGCAGGGCATCGACGACGAGTACGGCACGCTTGCGCAGATCCGCGGCATCGCCGCGCGCGTCAGTGGTTGCGAGCTGCTCGAAATCCCTGAATGCGGGCATTCCCCGCATCGCGATCAGCCGGATCGTGTCATCGTCGCGGCCACTTCTTTCATCACCAAAAACAGGAGACAGACACCATGACCCTTCCCACCTCCGTGCGTACAGCCCGACTGGCCCTCACGGCCATCGCTTTCGCCGCGCTGGCCTCGGCCGCCGGCGCCCAGGGCACCGGCAAGCTCAAGGTCGGCCTGATGCTGCCCTACAGCGGCACCTACACCGCCCTGGGCGTGGCCATCGAGAACGGCTTCAAGCTCTACGTCGACGAGCAAGGCGGCAAGCTCGCCGGCCGCGAGATCGAATACTTCAAGGTCGACGACGAGTCCGACCCCGCCAAGGCCACCGACAACGTCAACAAGCTCATCAAGCGCGACAACGTCGACGTGATCGTCGGCACCGTGCACTCGGGCGTCGCGATGGCCATGGCCAAGGCCGCCAAGGAAAGCGGCACCGTGCTGATCGTGCCGAATGCCGGCGCCGACGCCGTGACCGGGCCGATGTGCGCGCCCA
Source organism: Variovorax sp. GW821-FHT09D05 (assembly GCF_059416325.1). Taxonomy (NCBI): domain Bacteria; kingdom Pseudomonadati; phylum Pseudomonadota; class Betaproteobacteria; order Burkholderiales; family Comamonadaceae; genus Variovorax; species Variovorax sp. GW821-FHT09D05. The sequence goes on from NZ_JBWKOZ010000014.1 coordinate 80,180, forward strand.
ACATCTTCCGCAGCTCGTTCAGCAACTGGCAGCCGGCCTTCGCCATGGGCGAAGTGGCGGCCAAGCAGCAGGGCAAGAAGAAGGCGATGACCATCACCTGGAAATACGCGGCCGGCGACGAGTCGGTCAACGGCTTCAAGGAAGGTTTCGAGAAAAACGGCGGCAAGGTCGACAAGCAGCTCACGCTGCCCTTCCCCAACGTGGAGTTCCAGGCGCTGCTGACCGAGATCGCGGCGGCCAAGCCCGATGCGGTGTACGCCTTCTTCGCGGGCGGCGGCGCGGTGAAGTTCGTGAAGGACTACCAGGCCGCAGGCCTGAACAAGACCATTCCTTTGTACGGCCCCGGCTTCCTGACCGACGGCACGCTCGATGCACAGGGCGAATCGGCACAAGGCATGCTGACCACGCTGCACTACGCCGACGGCTTGAACACCGCGCGCGACAACGCCTTCCGCGTCGGCTATGCCAAGGCCTTCAAGCTGCAGCCCGACGTGTACGCCGTGCAGGGCTACGACGCGGCACAGATGCTGGGCGTGGGCCTTGCCGCCACCAAGGGCGACATCGGCAAGAAGGCCGAGTTCACGGCCGCCATCGAGAAGGCCAGGATCGACAGCCCGCGCGGCACGTTCACGATGAGCAAGTCGCACAACCCGGTGCAGGACATCTACCTGCGCAAGGTCGAGGGCAAGGAAAACAAGCTGGTGAGCACGGCCATCAAGGGACTGGCCGACCCAGCCCGCGGCTGCAGGATGTAAGCGGGCCACAAGCCCTTCGTCTGTCTCGTTCCCTCGCGGCCCTCGACTGAGTTCACGGGCCGCGAGCCGCCTTGCGGCAACCACACAACCAACTGGGATCTCACACGGTGGATTTCGGAACCTTCTTGGTCCAGTGCCTGAACTCGGTTCAGTACGGACTCCTGCTCTTCCTCGTGGCCTCGGGGCTGACGCTGATCTTCGGGATCATGGGCGTCATCAACCTCGCCCACGGCAGCTTCTACATGATCGGCGCGTACATGGCGTTCGCGCTCGCGCCGCTCTTCGGCGACCAGTTCCTGCTGATGCTGGTGGCCGGCGTGGTGCTGGCCGCCGTGTTCGGCTACCTGCTCGAATGGGCCTTCTTCAGCTACCTCTACCAGCGCGACCATCTGCAGCAGGTGCTGATGACCTACGGCCTGATCCTGGTGTTCGAGGAACTGCGCTCCATCCTGGTGGGCAACGACGTGCACGGCGTGAAGGTGCCCGCATGGCTCGACGGAAGCTTCGCGCTGGGCAATGTCATGAGCTACCCGTGGTACCGCCTCTTCGCCTCGGCCGCCTGCATCGTGCTGGCCGTGGGGCTGTACTGGGTGGTCAACCGCACGCGGCTGGGCATGATGATCCGCGCCGGCGCAAGCAACCGCGACATGGTGCGTGGCCTGGGCATCGACGTGAAGCGGCTCTATCGCATCGTGTTCGCGGCCGGCGTGGCGCTGGCGGCGCTGGCCGGCATGATCGCCGCGCCGATGTCCTCGGTGTACCCGAACATGGGCGCGAGCGTGCTCATCATCTGCTTCGTGCTGGTGGTGATCGGCGGCATCGGCTCGATCACCGGGGCGCTGGTGGCCTCGCTGCTGGTGGGCTTCGTCGACACTTTCGGCAAGGTGTTCTTCGCGGACCTCAGCGGCATCGGCATCTATCTTCTGATGGCCATCGTGCTCATATGGAAGCCCGAGGGGCTGATGGGGAGGCGGCCATGACAGCCATGAAAAAAAACGCCTTTCTCCTGCCCGTAGCTTGCGCGGTGGCCATCGGCATCGCCGGTCCGTTGCTGGGCAACTATGCGTCGGACTTCATCGTGAAGGTGATGATCCTGTCGATCTTCGCGCTGAGCCTGGAGCTGCTGGTGGGCATGACGGGTCTCGTGAGCCTGGGCCACGCGGCGTTCTACGGCATCGGTGCGTACATGACCGTGCTCGCCTCGGGCAGCGAGGGCGGCAACTTCGCGCTGCTGCTGCCGCTGGCCATGGGCGCGGCGGCGCTCTATGCGCTGTTCGTCGGTGCCTTGAGCCTGCGCACGCGCGGCGTGTACTTCATCATGGTGACGCTGGCCTTCGCGCAGATGGCCTTCTTCGTGTTCCACGACACCAAGGTCGGCGGCGGCAGCGACGGCATCTACATGTATGTACGCCCTGCCATCGGCGCGCTCGACATGGAGAACCGCACGGTGCTGTTCTACGTGGTGCTGGCGTCGCTGGTGTTCACCTACGGGCTGCTGGCACTCATTCGCCGCTCGCGCTTCGGCGCAGCGCTGGCCGGCATCCGCGTGAACGAGCAGCGCATGCGCGCGGCAGGGTTCGCGGTGTATGGCTACAAGCTCGCGGCCTTCGTGCTGGCCGGTGCGCTGGCCGGGCTCGCGGGTTTCCTGCTGGCCTCGCGAGACGGCGTGGTCAACCCGGAGCTGATGGCATGGCACAACTCGGGCGAAGTGCTGCTGATGGTGATCCTCGGCGGCCTCGGCCATCTGCGCGGCGCGGTGATCGGCGCCATCGCGTTCACGCTGCTGAAGGAAATCTTCTCGACGCATGCGGTGATGGGCCCGCTGGCGGACCACTGGCAGCTGACGCTGGGGCTGACGATCATCGTGTTCGTGGCGCTGCTGCCCAAGGGGCTGATCGGCCTGGTCCAACGCCTGTCGCCGAAGGGGGCCGCATGACGACCGCACTGCTTTCCGTCGAAGGCCTCACGCGCCGCTTCGGCGGCCTCACGGCCGTCAATGCCGTCACGCTCGACCTGCACGTCGGCGAAGTCCATGCGGTGATCGGCACCAACGGCGCGGGCAAGTCGACGCTGATCAACATGCTCTCCGGCGAGATCGAAGCCTCCGAAGGCCGCATCGCGCTCGACGGCGTGGACATCACCGGCCGCGCCCAATCGAAGCGCGCGCGCGACGGCGTGGGCCGCAGCTACCAGCGCACGACGATCTTCCCGGAGTTCAGCGTGCACGAGAACTGCCGCCTCGCCGCGCAAGCCGCCACGCCCAAGCCCTGGGCGTTCTGGCAATCGTCGAAAGATTGCGCCACCAGCAACGCATCGGCCGACGCGGCGCTCGAAGCTGCTGGCCTCGCCCATGAAGCGGGCCGCATCGCCGGCACCATGAGCCACGGCGCGCAACGCCAGCTCGAAGTGGCGATGTGCCTGGCCACCAACCCACGCGTGCTGCTGCTCGACGAGCCGCTCGCCGGCATGGGCGCGGAGGAAACCGACCGCATGCTCACGCTGCTCGCGCGGCTGAAGGCCACGCATGCCATCCTGCTGGTGGAGCACGACATGGACGCGGTCTTCCGCATTGCCGACCGCATCACGGTGATGGTGAACGGCACCGTCATCGCCACAGGCAACCCCAAAGAGATTCGCGAGAACCCCGAAGTGCGCACCGCCTACCTCGGAGAAGACCACTGACATGCTCATCGTCCGCGACCTCAACACCTACTACGGCAACAGCCACATCCTGCGCGGCGTGCACGCCGGCATTCCGGCGGCCACCTCGGTCGGCCTGCTCGGGCGCAACGGCATGGGCAAGACCACGCTGATCCGCACGATGATGGGCTACGTGCGCCCCGCTTCGGGCGAAGTGCAGGTCGACGGCCGCACCGTCACCGGCCTGCCGCCCGAGAAGATGGCGCGGCTGGGCATCGGCTACGTGCCCGAGGGCCGCGGCATCTTTCCGAACCTGTCGGTGCGCGAGAACCTCGTGATGAGCGAACGCGCCGGCATCGACGGCCGGCGCGAGTGGACCTTCGACCGTGTGATGGCGACATTTCCGCGCCTCGCGGAGCGGCTGTCGCACGGCGGCCAGCAGCTGTCGGGCGGCGAGCAGCAGATGCTGTCGATCGGCCGTGCACTCATGACCAACCCGCGCCTGCTGATACTCGACGAGGCCACCGAAGGCCTGGCGCCGCTGATAGTGGCCGAGATCTGGCGCGTGATCGGCGAGATCCGCGCGACCGGCATCGCGACGCTGATCGTGGACCGCGACTACCGCAAGGTGTTGGCGCACACCGATCTTGCGGTGGTGATGGAGAAGGGACAGATCGTGCGGCACGGGGCTTCGGCCGATCTGCTGGCCGAGCCGCAGGCGCTGGAAGAACTGCTGGGCGTGTAGAAGGGGTGCGCCCGCACGCGGTTGCGGCTGACGCAGTGAGCAATCAGGCCACGCGCTGCTTGAGAACAGCCAGTTCAATGGCCGGCGCTGGCCAGAGCTGCAGGTGGTAGCGATCGCCGCCTTCCAGCCCGTCTTCGGAAAGCGTGTCCAAGCCCGCATAGCAGGCACGCAGCCTGTAGGTTCCGGGCGCAACGGGAATGCGCGCCGCATCGGGAAAGTAGTCGGTACAACCGGCAATGACCAGGTTGGCGCTCTGCGTCACCAGCGTGCATTCGACGACATGCTCCCACTGATCGAGATCGAGCGGGCTTTCCGTATCGAGGATCTCGACGGTGACGGGCACGTCCATGTTGCGAACGGTGCCGATGCCGACGACGCCGGCTTCGGTCGCAAGCATGCGTTCCACGGCTTCGTCTGTCCACGCATCGGAGAGGTCGCCATCCGCGGCCTCGTCCTGGATGTAGAACTGGAAGTAGTCGGCAAAGATGCTGAATTCATGCATGGGGCGTACTCCGATTCCTTTTTTGCTATTCGATGAAGCGCCGCAGCCCTTCAAGATCGATCACGGTGATGCCACCGTACTCGATCCGCAGGAAGCCCGCTTCCTTCAGCCGGTTCAGCGCCGCATTGCACCGCTGACGCGACACGCCCGAGAGATTCGCAATCTCCTCCTGCGAGGTCTGCAGGTGCGGCTCGCTCCCCGGATGCAGCCACGGGTGGAACAGCCCCGCCAGCGCGCGCGCCACCTGGCTGTCGGCATCGAGCAGCCGGTGCGCCGCGTAGTTGCCCATGAACCAGTGCAGCCGCTCGTTGATCTGCTGCAGCAGGAAGTGGTCGAAGCCGCGCTGCGTGCGGTGCAGCCACTCGAAGGTTTCGAGCGGCAACTGCGCTACGCGGCTCGGCCGCAGCGCGATGATGTCGGCCGAACGCGGCAGCGCCCGCAGCAGCGTGCCTTCTCCAAACCAGCTGCCGACCGAGAGCCCGCCGAAGGTCACGGAGCGTCCGTCGCTCGAGGTGATCGACCACTTGAGCAGCCCTTCGAGCGTGCCGTACCAGTGCAGTGGCGTGTCGCCGCGCCGGCACAGCGCGGCACCCGCGGCCACGTCGACCTCGCGTATCTCGTCGAACACGCGCTCGCCCGCCGCCACGTCGAGCAGCGGGAACCAGGCCGAGCCCTGGAGCAACTGGGGAATCGTGAGCGATGCCGCCTGGATGGCGGGCCTGGTCGTGGGCATCTTCTTTTTACTGCGCGCCCTTGAGCTGTTGCAGCTCGGCCTGCGCTTCACGCAATTTTTCTTCGCGGTCTGCGATCTTGTCGGCTCGGCCCTTGTGCTGCGCCTCGCGCAGGTCACGCTCGCGTTCTGCCACCTTGCGCTCCTGGCTGCGAATGCGCCGCTGGTGCTCTGCACCCAGCTTCGCGTCGCTGCAGGTGCGGCGCACTTCGCCCAACGCCTTTTCGAGCCCGCGCACGCGCTGCTTCTGGCCCTTGGCCTTGGCCGCCTCGATGTCGCGGCCAATGGCCTCGCGCTTGGCTTCGCAAGTGGCGGGGCCTGCCGGTTGCGCGAGCGTCCAGGTCGAGGTCAGCGCGGCCGCGGCGGCCAGGAGGATGGGCAGTAGTCTCATTGGTTCTCCTTGATGCGCGCAATGGCGCTGGGGCGACTTTAGCGTTTGGCGCAGCGTAAACCCTGCCCCCAAATGTCGTCGCGATGACTGAGTGCAAATGCGCCCCAAAAAATAATGACGCGCCCCCATGAAAGACACCAGGAGTCCCCGAGCATGTCGAAGCGCAAAGTGATCGTGACCATCGCCCCCACCGGCGGCATGGCGCACAAGTCGCAGAACCCCCACCTCCCCACGCAGCCCGCCGAAATCGCCGCCGACGTGCTGCGCTGCTGGAACGCCGGTGCCAGCGTGGTGGCCATCCACGCGCGCCGCCCGGACGACGGTGCCACCTGCAACGCCGACGTGTACCGCGACATCAACAGCCGCATCCGCGCAGGCGGCAGCGACATCGTCATCAACAACTCCACCGGCGGCGGCGTACACGGCGACATGGTGAAGCCGCTGGCCGGCGAGCGCTGGGAGATCGCGTGGGAAGAGCGCATCAAGGGCATGGACGCTGGCGCCGAGATGTGCACGCTCGACGCGACCACGCTCAACCTGAGCTTCGAAGGCAAGCAGATCCTGATGGACACGCCCATCACCCGCGGCCGCGAACTGGCCGCCGGCATGAAGGCGCGCGGCATCAAGCCCGAGTGGGAGGTGTTCAGCCCCACGCACATCCTGCAGGACACGACCACGCTGATACAGGAAGGCCACGACGACGAGCCCTACTTCATCAACCTTGTGATGAACGTGCACCGCAACTTCCAGAACGCGATGCCCTACTCGCCGCGCTTCCTGCAGATGATGGTCGACACCCTGCCCAAGGGCAGCATCTTCTGCGTGAGCGGAATCGGCCCCTCGCAGCTCGAAGCCAACGTGGCAGCGTTGCTGCTGGGCGGCCACGCGCGCGTCGGCCTGGAAGACAACCTCTACTTCCGCCAGGGCGAGCTGGCCACCAACGTACAGCTCACCGAGCGCATGGTGCGGGTGATACGCGAGCTCGACATGGAGGTGGCCACGCCGGCCGAGGCGCGGCAGATGATGGGCCTGCCGCGCGTGGGCACGCCACGGCCCGAGTTCGCGCTGGGCTGACGACGAAGAAGAACCAGAACAACGAACGAACGGAGACAAGCACATGAACATTTCCCGCACCGCTCTGGCCCTCGCCCTGGGCACGGCTTTCGCAGCAAGCGCCTCGGCCCAGGTGCCCGACGACGTGATCCGCATCGGCTTCATCAGCGACATGTCGGGCATCTACCGCGACTACGACGGCCCGGCGGGCGCCGAGGCCATCCGCATGGCCATTGCCGACATGGGCGGGGCCATCGGCGGCAAGAAGATCGAGCTGGTCACGGCCGACCACCAGAACAAGCCCGACATCGCCGCCGCGAAAGCACGCGAGTGGTTCGACGTGCAGAAAGTCGACATGCTGATCGCGGGCGTCAACTCGGGCGCGGCCATTGCGATGGCCGGCGTGGCGGCCGACAAGAAGAAGCCGTACTTCGTAGTGGGCTCGGGCGCATCGAGCCTCACCAACGAGTACTGCTCGCCCTACACCGTGCACTACGCCTACGACACGGTGGCCATGGCGCGCGGCACTGCGAGCGCGGTGGTCAAGGCCGGCGGCAAGAGCTGGTACTTCGTGACGGCCGACTACGCCTTCGGCGCGGCGCTGCAGAACGACGCGGCCAAGATCGTGCAGGCCAGTGGCGGCACGGTGGCGGGCTCGGTGAAGCATCCGCTGGGCGCGAGCGATTTCTCGTCGTTCATGCTCCAGGCACAGAACTCGAAAGCGCAGGTGCTGGCGCTGGCCAATGCGGGCGGCGACACGGTCAATGCCATCAAGTCGGCGGCAGAGTTCGGCATCAGCAAGAACATGAAGCTGGCCGGCATGATCATCACCATCAACGATGTGCATGCGCTGGGCCTGAAGAGCTCGCAGGGCATGTACCTCACCGACAGCTGGTACTGGAACCAGAGCCCCGAGGCGCGCGAATGGGCGCGCCGCTTCTTCGACAAGCACAAGCGCATGCCCTCCTCCTTCCATGCCGGCGACTACTCGGCCGCGCTGCAGTACCTGCAGGCCGTGAAGGCCGCGGGCAGCGACGATGCCGACAAGGTGATGGCGCAGTTGCGCAAGACGAAGTTCAATGACATGTTCGTCAAGGGCGGCTGGCTGCGCGACGACGGGCTGATGGTGCACGACATGCACCTGATGCAGGTGAAGACGCCGGCCGAGTCGAAAGAACCATGGGACTATTACAAGGTGGTCGAGCCGATCCGCGGCGAGGCCGCATGGACCACGAAGGCGGAGAGCCGCTGCGCGCGGTGGAAATCAGCATGAGCATGAGCACTTCTTCTTCGAGCGTGAAGCGCGTGGCGGTTGTCGGCACCGGGGTGATCGGTGCGAGCTGGGTCGCGTACTTTCTCGCGCACGGGCTCGACGTGAACGCGACCGATCCGTCACCCGGCGCCGAAGACAGGCTGCGCGCTGCGGTGGCGCAGCACTGGCCCACACTGGAGCGCTTCGGCCTGGTGCCGGGTGCATCGGTAGACCGGCTGCGCTTTCACGACAGCCTGGAAGACGCCGTTTCGGTGGCCGACTTCGTGCAGGAAAACGGCCCCGAGCGCATGGACTTCAAGATCGACCTGTTCCGCCGCATGGATGCCGCCGCGCCGCCGGACACGATCCTCGCGTCGAGTTCGTCGGGCCTTGCGATCAGCGGCGTGCAGTCGGGCTGCGTGCATCCACAGCGCGTCGTGCTGGGGCATCCGTTCAATCCGCCGCACCTGATTCCGCTGGTGGAGGTGATCGGTGGCGAGCAGACCTCGGCCGAGGCCATCGAGCGCACGATGGCGTTCTACGCCGCCATCGGCAAGCGGCCGATCCACGTGAAGCGCGAGGTCAAGGGCCACATCGCGAACCGGCTGCAGGCGGCGCTGTGGCGCGAAGCCTTCCACCTCGTCAACGAAGGCGTGGCGAGCGTGGCCGACATCGACACGGCCATCGCGCACGGACCCGGCCTGCGCTGGGCGGTGATGGGGCCGTTCATGAACCTGCATCTCTCGGGTGGTGCTGGCGGCATCGAGCACGTGCTCGCGCATCTGGGTGGACCGATCGAGGACTGGTGGAAGGACTTGGGCACGCCGTCGATGACTGCAGATCTCAAGCAGAAGGTGACGGACGGCGTGGCCCAGGAACTGGGCTCACGCCGCACCAGCGACCTCGAAGCTGCCCGCGACACCCTGCTGTTAAACCTGATTCGCGCGAAGGCAGAGACCGGCAAGCTCGACTAGATGAAAGCTTGCTTTTCGATTTTTCGCGTTGTTCGTTCGGGGTGCGATCCCGCCGACGGGGTACCTTGCTCCGCGAATGTCCCCCGGCCTGCGGCCTCCTCCTTTATTTCGCTGCGCAAGGCACCCCATCGACGTGATCGATGGACGCAACGCTCGTGCGGCCGGCAATACGGCTGCGCCCATGTGCGAATGGCACCAGGTGCTCCCCGCAGCGAAATAAAGGAGGAGGGGCGCAGCCCCGGGGGACATTCGCGGAGGGGAGTACCCGGTGTCATTCGCACATGCCCTGAACAAACCCCGGAACACTGAAATGACCGACTTCCTCAATGACGAAAGCCTGATCGCCCCACCCCGCACGGTGCGCATCGACTTCGACGACGGTTCGTTCGCATTGCGCTCGCCAATGGCGCTGAAGCCCTACGCACGCTGCATCGGCGAATGGCTGGAACGGTGGGCCACGGAAACGCCCGACGCGCTGGCCTTCGCCGAGCGCGACGAAACAGGCGAAGGCTGGCGCAAGCTCGACTACTGTGCGCTGCGGCAAGCCGTCGGCTCCGTGGCGCAAGGCCTGCTCGACCTGAACCTGCCGGCAGGCCAGCCGGTCGTGATCCTCTCGGACAACGCCATGGACCACGCCGTGCTGATGCTCGCGACCATGCACATCGGCCGCACCGCGTGTTCGCTCTCAAGCGCCTATTCGCGCATGGCCAAGGACCCGTCGCGGCTGCACGGCATGCTGCAGGCGCTGAAGCCCGCGTTGATCTATGCATCCGACGCCAAGGTATACGGCGCATCGCTCGCGGGCTGTGGCGTGGAAGCGGTCACGGTGTTCAGCCGCAACGCCGATGCGCATCCCGGTGCGATCGGGTTTGAACGATTGCTCGCAGCGAAGGAAACACCCGCCGTCATGCAGGCCTTCGCCGACGTGCTGCCCGATACGCACGCCAAGTACCTGCTGACCTCCGGCTCCACCGGCAAGCCCAAGGTGGTCATCAACACGCACCGCATGCTTTGCGCCAACCAGCAGATGATGGCGCAGACCTGGCGCTTCCTCGCGCAGGAAAAGCCGGTGCTGGTCGACTGGCTGCCCTGGAGCCACACCTTCGGTGCGAACCACAACCTGCACATGGTGCTGTGCCACGGCGGCGCGCTCTACATCGACGAGGGCCGGCCCGCGCCGGGGCTGATCGAGAAGACGGTGCGCAACCTGCGCGAGGTGAAGCCCACGCTGCTGTTCAACGTGCCGCGCGGCTTCGACATGCTGCTGCCCTTTCTCGAAGCCGACGACGCGCTGGCCGCCGAAGTGTTCTCGCGGCTAAGGCTTGCCTTCTATGCAGCGGCGGCGCTGGCGCCCTCCACCTGGCAGCGGCTCGAAGCGGTGGCAAAGCGCGTGCGGCCCACGCGGCCGCTGTGGCTCACCACCTCGTGGGGCGCGACAGAGACTTCGCCCGCCATCACCTCCGCGCACTGGAAGCTCGACGGTGCCGGCTGCATCGGCGCACCGCTGCCGGGGCTGGAGCTGAAGTTCGTGCCCAACGGCGAGAAGCTGGAGATGCGCGTCAAGGGCGTCTCGGTGTTCCCCGGCTACCGCGATGCGCCGCGCGAAACGGCGCAGGCTTTCGACGAAGAAGGCTACTACCGCATCGGCGACGCCGGCTTTCTCGCGAACCCGGCGCAGCCCGCGCATGGCGTGATCTTCAACGGCCGCGTGGCGGAAGACTTCAAGCTCTCGACCGGCACCTGGGTGTCGGTGGGCACGCTGCGCGTGAAGCTGGTGTCGATGCTTGCGCCGCATGCGCAGGACGTGGTGCTCACCGGCCACGACCGCGACGAGATCGGCATGCTGGTGTTTGCGAGCCCGCAAGGCGCGGCGCTGCCGCCGGAGGCCATGGGTGAGCGCATCGCCGGCGTGCTGCGTTCGCTGCGCGACGAAGGCGCGGGTTCCTCGCAATGCCCGGCCTGTGCACTGGTGCTGGCCGAGCCGCCGAGCCTCGATGCGGGCGAGATCACCGACAAGGGCTACATCAACCAGCGCGCCGTGCTCACGCGCCGAGCGGCGGACGTGGCACGCCTGCACGCCCTTGCCGATGACGACCTGCAGGTGGTGCGGCTGCGCGCCTGATCAAGAAGATCACGAAGGCTGCTCGAACAGCGCCAGCAGTGTGTTCTTCAGCCACTGGTGCAGCGCGGAGGTTTCGTGCCGCTGGTGCCAGAACAGTTCGATGACGCGCGCCGGTGCCTCCAGCGGCACGGGCATCCGGCGCAGGCCGGCCAGGCGCGCGGGCTCGAACTTCTCGGACCACGGCAGCACCGCGATCAGGTCGGAGCGGCGCACCACTTCGTACGCAGCGCCGTAGTGGTTCACCGTCGCGACCAGGTTGCGCTGCAGCCCTCGGCTGTGCAGGAACAAGTCGTAGGTCGGCGTGGTCTTGCCGACCAGGCTCACGTCCACATGGCGCGCCGCGAGGAATTTCTTCAGCGGAATCCTGTCGGCGCGCGCCAGCGGATGCCCCGTGCGCATGACGCAGACGAAATCGGGTGACCACAGCGCCCTCGACTTGAGAAACGCCGGCCTCTGCACTTCCTCGTTGTAGACGCTGATTGCGAAGTCGGCCTTGTTGTCGGCCAGCACCTTGTCGAAATCCACCAGCGTGTTGGGAATGGCGTGGATCAACATCGACGGCGCCGCCTTGCTGAGCTTGCTGGCGAGCCGCGGCACCACGATGCCCGAGACATAGTCGGACATCGCGATGCTGAGGCTGGCGGTGCTGCGCAGCGCATCGAAGCGCTCCAGGTCGAGCGTGCCGCGAATCGCATGCAGCGATTGCGACAGCGGCTCCCACAGGTCGATGGCCCGCCGCGTCGGGTTGACGCCGGCCCCGCTGCGCACGAACAGCGCGTCGTCGAAGGTCTCGCGCAGCCGGCGCAGCGCATTGCTGACCGCGGGCTGCGTCAGCGACAGCTTGCTGGCGGCGCGCGTGACGTTGCCCTCGGTCATGAGGGCCTCGAACACCTTCAGCAGGTTGAGATCGGCGGAGCGGTAGTTCATCGTGCGGCCTGACCATTCACTGAATCAATAAACACAATCACACGTATAAATTTGTCGTGATATCCCCGCGATCCTACGATCTGCCGCTTCTCTGCACCACCGAAGTCGAGGGATTCACATGACCATGCTGTCGGCCCGCATCGAGCGCCTGCCGTTCTCCGGTTTCCATCGGCGCCTGCTCCTCATGGGAGGACTGGGCTACACCTTCGACGCGATGGACGCCGCGGTGATCGCCTTCGTGCTGCCGGTGCTGCGCACCGAATGGGGGCTCAGCAGCGTGCAGATCGGTGTGCTGGCCAGCGCGAACTTCATCGGCTTCTTCTTCGGTGCCCTCGCGTCCGGCACCTGCGGCGACCTGTTCGGGCGGCGCGTGGTGATGATGTCGGCACTGGCGATCTACTGCGTGGCGTCGCTCTTCAGCGGCATGGTCGACAGCTGGACGGTGTTTCTCGGGCTGCGCATCGTGGCCGGCTTCGGCGCCGGCGCCGAGAGCGCGATCATCGCGCCCTACCTGTCGGAGTTCGTGGCGCGCCGCTACCGGGGCACCTTCACCGGCGCACTGGCGGGCTTCTTCTCGTTCGGCTTCGTGGCGGCGGCGCTGCTGGGCTACTTCATCGTGCCGGCGCATCCGCAAGGCTGGCGCATCGTCATCTTCATCACCGCGATGCCGGTGCTGCTGCTGCTGTGGTGGCGGCGCGCGCTGCCCGAATCGCCGCGCTGGCTGGAAAGCCAGGGGCGGCAGGCCGAGGCCGGGACCATCGTGGACGCGATGGAGTCCGAAACCGTGCAGCGCGGCCTTGCGCTGCCTGCGCTCAACGCAGAGGACGTGGCCGCGCCGCCGCCCAGCAACAGCCGCGGCAGCCTGCTGAAGAACTACGCCACGCTGGTCTCCAGCAAGCTCATCCGCATCAGCACCATGACCTGGCTGATGTGGCTGGCGATCACCTTCAGCTACTACTCGTTCTTCACCTGGATTCCGAGCCTGCTGATCCAGAACGGCATGACGATCACCAAGAGCTTCGGCTACTCGCTGGTGATCTACCTCGCGCAGATTCCGGGCTACTTCTCGGCCGCCTGGCTCAACGAGAAGATCGGCCGGCAGGCCACCATCGTGAGCTACATGCTGCTGGGCGGGCTCTCGGCGCTGGGGCTGGCCTTCACGCACAGCGACGGGCAGATCATGGCGGCGGGCGTGCTGCTGTCCTTCTTCATGAACGGCACCTATGCGGGCGTCTATGCCTACACGCCGGAGGTGTTTCCGACGCAGGTGCGCGCGACCGGCTCCGGCCTGGCGTCGGCCATCGGGCGCATCGGCGGCATCACGGCGCCGATCCTGGTGGGCTTCATCTATCCGGCGCTGGGCTTCGCGGGGGTGTTCGGCATGACGACGGCAGTGCTGCTGCTGGGCGCGGCGGCCGTCACCTTCATGGGCATCCCGACGCGCGGCCGTTCGCTGGAAGACATTGCGGCCGCCGAACTTTCCTGACTCAGGGCATCCATGCAACCCAAGCTTCTCGATGAATCGCTGTCGGCCGTCGCGCGCGCGCATGCCGACACGCAACAACCCCAGGCCACCTTCGACGCGCTCGAGAAGGCGGTGGCCGCGACCATCGGCCACCGGCTCTTCACCATCCTGGTGCACCACCGCGAGGCGCGCGAGTCGGAACGCATCTACACCAACATGCGCGAGGCCTATCCGGTGGGCGGGCGCAAGCCGATCACCGATTCGCCGTGGATGCAGCAGGTGATGCAGCGCGGCCTGCCCTACATCGGCCGCAACGCCGACGACCTGCGCGACGTGTTCTACGACCACGAACTCATCGTGTCGCTGGGTTGCCGCAGCGTGCTGAACATTCCGCTGCGCTGGCGCGGCGAGACGCTGGGCACGCTCAACATGCTGCACGAGGAAAACTGGTACGACACCGGGCACGTCGAGCCCGCGCGTGTGTTCGCACAACTGGCGCTGCCCACCGTGATGGCACAACAGACCAAGGAGTCCCTCGCATGACGAACACCGTGCTTTTCAGGAACGCCAACCTGCTCGACCCGCAGCGCCCCGAGCTGCTGGAAAACCACCACATCCTGGTCGAAGGCGGCGTGGTCCGCGAGGTTTCCGACAAGCCTATCCACAGCCCCTCGGCCCGCACGATCGACGTGAAGGGCAAGACCGTGATGCCCGGCCTCATCGACCTGCACGTGCACGTGATCGCGGTGGAGCTCAATCTCTCGCGGCAGGTGCATATGCCCAACGTGCTCATCACGCTGCGCAGCGTGCCCATGCTGCGCGGCATGCTGCGCCGTGGCTTCACCACGGTGCGCGACGCGGGCGGCGCGGGCTTCGCGTTCAAGCAGGCGGTGGAATCAGGGCTGGCGCAGGGTCCTCGCCTGTTCGTCTCCGGCCGCGCACTGAGCCAGACCGGCGGGCACGGCGACATGCGCGCGCGCTCCGACTACCTGATGAGCAACGACGGGGCTTGCGCCACCTGTGTGCGCGTCGGTGCGCTGGCGCGCGTGGTCGACGGCGTGGACGCGGTGCGCCGTGCCGTCCGCGAGGAGCTGCAGATGGGCGCTGACCAGATCAAGATCATGGCCTCCGGCGGCGTGGCCTCCCCGACCGACCCGGTGGGCGCCTTCGGCTACAGCGAGGACGAGATCCGCGCCATCGTCGAAGAGGCCCGCGGGCGCGGCACCTATGTGATGGCACACGCCTACACCGCCGAGGCCATCGCGCGGGCCGTGCGCTGCGGCGTGCGCACCATCGAGCACGGCAACCTTGTCGATGCGCCCACGGCCGAACTCATGGCGCAGCTCGACGCGTATGTGGTGCCAACGCTGGTCACCTACGACGCATTGGCCAACGAGGGCGAGAGCTTCGGGCTGCCGAAGGAAAGCGTGGCCAAGGTGGCCAGCGTGCGCGAGGCCGGCCTGCGCTCGCTTGAGATCTACAAGGCAGCAGGCGTGAAGATGGGCTACGGCTCCGACCTGCTGGGCGAATCGCAGCGCCTGCAGAGCGACGAGTTCCGCCTGCGCGCTGAAGTGCTGTCACCCGCCGAGGCCATTGCCAGCGCAACGACGGTCGCGGCCGAGGTGCTGGGCATGAGCGAACGCCTGGGCCGGCTGGTGCCCGGTGCACTGGCCGACATCCTGGTGGTGGACGGCAATCCGCTGCGCGACGTCGGCTGCCTGCTCGGCCAGGGCGAGCGCATTCCGCTGGTCATGAAGGAAGGCGTGGTGCAGTTCGACGAGCTGGGCACCGTCCACTGAAGGGCTACGGCAGCGCCAGCCACTTGCGCCAGAGGACCAGCGCCTTGTCCTGGTAGCGCCGCGTGGCGGCGAGCAGCGCGGCGCGCGGTTCGGGCGACATGAGTTCGGCCGGCAGCAGCGGATCGCGGATGAGGTGCGCGATCACGGCACGCCCCAGCAGCAGCGACTCGCGCGTGGCCACTTCGAGCCGCTGGGTGCGCAGCCGCTTCTCGCTGCGCTCCAGGCCCGCCTGCAGGCGGCTGCAATCGGCCGTCAGGGCGCGCACATTCCAAAGCTTGCGTGCGGCGGCCTGCGCGGCATCGTCCAGATCGGCCAGCCGGAACACCAGGGCGGTGCGCGACAGGCCCAGGGCCGCCAGCTGCACGCGCTCGCCCTCCAGCCCACCCGCGAGGTTGTCGGGCCGGATGAGCAGCCCCGGCCGCAGCGCCGCAAAGCCGCGCAGCGACAGGGCAAGAGCGTGATGGCGCCACGCCGTCTTGTCGGCGCGCGGCACGCCGGCGTCGTGCACGGCGAGCCAGTCGCCGCGCCACGCGACGGCCTGCGCCTGCTTGTGCCGCCAGTCGTCGACCGCGCGCGACAGTGCCGGGCCCTTGCGGTTGAGTGCGTAGCTGCCTCGCTCGCCGCGCGCGATCTTGCCCTCGGCTGCGAGCCGCGTCAGGCCCACGCGCAGCGTCGATTCACCGATGCCCATGAGCTCGCCCGCGCGGCACAGCGCCTGCGAACTCAGCGTGCCGCCGTCGGCCACCAGCAGGTCGAGGATCAGCTCCGGCGCGCTGGGGATGGCGACCGGCACATTACATACTTTGTCCATAATTGCGAAACAGAGAAATATTTCCTACGATGCAACCGAGCGACCGCTAATGTAATTTAGCCCGAAAGGATGCACGCATGGCCATGCAGTACGTGGCGTACGACGTGGACCGCACGGTCTGCACCATCACGCTGAACCGCCCGGAGAAACGCAATGCGGTCGACGGCGTGGTGGCCGCCGAATTGCGCCAGGCCTTCGAGCGCTTCGAAGCCGACGACGCACTGCGCGTCGCGGTGCTGACCGGCGCGGGCGGCAACTTCTGCGCAGGCGCCGACCTCTCGGCCGTAGGCGACCCGGCCCGGCGCAATGAGCTCGATACCGAAGGCGGTGGCAGCGGCCCGATGGGGCCGACGCGCATGGCGCTGTCGAAGCCGTTGATCGCGGCGGTGAACGGCTATGCGGTGGCGGGTGGCCTCGAACTGGCTTTGCTGGCCGATCTGCGCGTGGCCGACGACGACGCGGTGTTCGGCGTGTTCTGCCGCCGCTGGGGCGTGCCGCTGATCGACGGCGGCACGGTGCGGCTGCCGCGCATCGTGGGCATGGGGCGCGCGCTCGACATGATTCTTTCGGGCCGTCCGGTGGGCGCATCCGAAGCATTGACGATGGGGTTGGTCAACCGTGTGACGCCATCCGGCGGCGCATTGGCCGCCGCGCAAGAGCTGGCCCATCAACTCGCCGCCTTCCCGCAGCAATGCATGCTGGCCGACCGCCGCTCAGCCTACGGGCAGTGGGACATGCCGCTGGCCGAGGCGCTGCGCCGCGAGGGTGCGCAGGGCGTGCCGATGGTTTTCGCCGAAGGCGAAGCCGGCGCGGCGCGCTTCGCCGGCGGCGCCGGTCGCCACGGGGAGTTCAAGCGCTGAAGAAGCGCAGCGTGGTACGCAGCGCCTTGGCGAAGCGCGGGTCGGCCATGGCGCCCACGTTGAAGCGCGACCAGCGCGACACCTGCGTCGAGTCGACGCTGAAGATGCGCCCCGGCGCCATTACTATCTTGCGTGGCAGCAGCTCCTTCGCGAAGGCCAGCGAGTCGGCCACGCCGGGCAGCGCGGCCCACACGTAGAGCGACTGCGGGGTGCGCGCGAACACCTCTGCGTCGACCGAGTCGAGCAGCTTGATCGCGTTGCGCGTGGCCTCGCCGAGCCGCGCCTGCAGGCGATTGAGGTGCCGCTGGTAGTGGCCCTCGCTCAGGATGACGTCGACCGTGCGCTCGCAATACTCCGAACTGCTCACGTGGATCAGCGCCTTCAGGTCCGCGAGGTCGCTCGCCAGGTCGGCGCCGCAGGCGATGAAGCCCACGCGCAGCGCTGCGGAGAACGACTTGGAGAAGCTGCCGATGTAGATCGTGCGCTCCAGCTGGTCGAGCGCGGCCAGGCGCGGCAGCGAGGTGGGCTTGAAGTCGGCCAGCGGATCGTTCTCGACGATCAGCAGGTCGTGCTTCTGCGCGAGCTGCAGCACGCGGAAGGCCTTGGCGGGCGAGATGTCGGAGCCCGTGGGGTTGTGCGCGATCGACTGCGTGAAGAACAGGCGCGGGCGCTCGGCAACGAGCAGGCGCTCCAGCGCCTCGAGGTCGGGCCCGTCGGCCAGGCGCGGCACGCCCAGCACCTGCGCGCCCGCGAGCTTGAGCTTGCCGAAGAGGGGGTAGTAGCCAGGGTCGTCCACCAGCACCTTGCCGCCGGGAGGCACGAAGTAGCGGATGACGATGTCCATCGCCTCGTTGGCGCCGTGCGTCAGCACGATCTGCCGCGGCTCGGCGCCGATGCCGAAGTCGGCCAGCTTCCGCACGAGATGGTCGCGCAGCGGCGCATAGCCGAAGCGGCTGCCGTAGCGGAACAGCGCGCCGAGCCCCGTGCGGACCACCTTCGGGTGGTACTTGTCGAGCCGCACGTCAGCCAGCCATTCGACCGGTGGAAAGCCATCGCCCACCGCAATGGCGTCGGGCTGCGTCTTGAGCTGCTCGCGCATGAGCCACACGATGTCCATGGCGCGGCCGAGACTGCCGGCGTCTTCTTCCACCGGCTTGACC
The DNA here is from genome assembly GCF_059416325.1 of Variovorax sp. GW821-FHT09D05. Taxonomy (NCBI): domain Bacteria; kingdom Pseudomonadati; phylum Pseudomonadota; class Betaproteobacteria; order Burkholderiales; family Comamonadaceae; genus Variovorax; species Variovorax sp. GW821-FHT09D05. The sequence continues at coordinate 98,366 of NZ_JBWKOZ010000014.1, forward strand.
ACCTGCTGCGGCAACACAAAGTAGCCCGAACCGCGGCGCGGCTCGACCAACCCGCGCGACACCAGGAGCTCGAAGGCGGCCACGACGGTGTTCTTGGCGTAGCGATGAAGCTGCGCAAGCTCGCGCAGAGAAGGAAGCTTGTCGCCGGCCTTGTAGGCGCCGCTGGCGATCTGGCGCGCGAGAGTCTCGGCGAGCGAATCGGCAATGGTGGTCATGGGCGCCGACTGTGACACAGCGACCCGCTTTCGCGCACCACTGTCCGCACTGTCCCGCCAAACTGTGCCTTCCACCGGCGGTACAGCCGACCTAAATTGCCTGCTCCCTAATTCACCTTCCGAAGAGACAAGCAACGATGGTCGCCGACTCCCGCATTCCCAACTTCCGCGCACTCACGCCCGCGCAGCGCCTGGCCCACATCGCGCAGGCCGCGTCCCTGGGCGACGAAGAGGTGGCGCTGCTCGCCCAGCCTGGCGCACTGGGCCTGGACCGCGCCAACGGCATGGTCGAGAACGTGATCGGCACCTTCGAGCTGCCGCTGGGCGTGGCCGGCAACTTCACCGTCAACGGGCGCGACTACCTCGTGCCCATGGCGGTGGAGGAGCCCTCGGTGGTGGCCGCCGCCTCCTTCATGGCCAAGCTGGCGCGCGAGGGCGGCGGTTTCGAGGCTTCGAGCACCGGCCCGCTGATGCGCGCACAGGTGCAGGTGATCGGCATCACTGACCCGTACGGCGCGCGACTGGCGCTGCTGCGCTCTCGCGACGAAATCCTTGCCACGGCGAACAGCCGCGACAAGGTGCTGATCGGCCTGGGCGGCGGCTGCCGCGACATCGAGGTGCATGTGTTCGGTGACACGCCGCGCGGCGCGATGGTGGTGATGCACCTGATCGTCGACGTGCGCGACGCGATGGGCGCGAACACCGTCAACACCATGGCCGAGGCGGTTTCGCCGCTGGTCGAGAAGCTCACGGGCGGCACGGTGCGGCTGCGCATCCTGTCGAACCTGGCCGATCTGCGGCTGGCGCGCGCCCGCGTGCGGCTGGCACCCTCGGTGCTGGCCACGCGCGAGCGCAGCGGCGAAGAGGTGGTCGAGGGCGTGATCGACGCATACACCTTCGCGGCCATCGACCCCTACCGCGCGGCGACGCACAACAAGGGAATCATGAACGGCGTCGATCCCGTGATCGTCGCGACCGGAAACGACTGGCGCGCAGTGGAAGCCGGCGCGCATGCCTATGCCTGCCGCAGCGGGCGCTACACCTCGCTGACCACCTGGGAGAAGGACACCGCGGGCGCGCTGGTCGGCACCATCGAGATGCCGATGCCGGTGGGTCTGGTCGGCGGTGCGACCAAGACACACCCGCTCGCACGGCTCGCGCTGAAGATCCTCGACGTGAAGTCGGCACAGGAGCTGGGCGAAGTCGCGGTGGCCGTGGGCCTCGCGCAGAACCTCGGCGCGCTGCGCGCGCTCGCCACCGAAGGCATCCAGCGCGGCCACATGGCGCTGCATGCCCGCAACATCGCGCTGGTCGCGGGCGCCACCGGAGACGAGGTCGACAGCATCGCGAAGCAGATGGCGGCCGAGCACGACGTGCGCACCGACCGCGCGGTCGCACTGCTCGAAGCGCTGCGCAAGAAGTAAGCAGACGAGCACCGCGGCGGCCACGCAAGACGGCCGTCAGATAACCACAGACGGAGACATCGAAAAATGAGTGCAGACAGTGCAACGCCCGCCCGCTGGCGGCTGGTGGAGATATGGGGCGACACGGCCGACCTGGGCCACCTCGCGTGGTCGATCGCCATCGGCATCGCGGTGAGCCTCACGGGCTACCTCGTGGCCAGCCGCGTGCTCATGAGCACTGTCGGCACGCCCGAGCTGGCACGGGCCTACGCCATGCTCGCCGGCCTGGGCGGCTGCGTGGTGTCGGGCCTGATCTGCGCAAAGCTCTTCACGCCGAAGCGCGAAGTCGTCGAAGGAGCAGCGGCCGATCCGCGCTGGCGCGAGGAGGTGCTGGCCGAACTGGCCGGCGAGCAAGGCGACCTCGGCTCGGTGGACGACCTGCCGCCTGCCGTGGTGCGCGAGATGAAGGAACTCGAAATCCACGACCTGTTCGCGTCGTACAAGCCCCGCGCTCGCCGCACCGAAGGAGCCGCGCCATGATCGATGCCGCACTCCTGAACCAGATCCTCGTGGCCACCGGCATGGGCCTGGTCGGCGCCGTCGTGTTCGCGGCCATCGGCCTCGTCTCGGGCACCGACGAGACCACCACGCTCGCGCCGCTCACCCTGCTGGTGGTGCTGCTCGGCGTGCCGCCCGAAGGCGTGTTCACCTTCTTCCTGGCGGCGGCCGTGGCCAAGCACATGACGCATGCGGTGCCCACCGCGCTGCTGGGCATTCCGGGCGACACCATGGCCACGCCGCTGCTGCAGGATGCGAACGTGCTGCGCAACCTCGGCGTGCCGCACATCGCGCTGCGCAAGATGGTGTCGGGCGCGATCATCGCGGCCTTCATCGCGGTGCCGCTGGCCGTGCTGTTCGCGGTGCTGCTGGCGCCCTACGGCGCGGCCATCACCAAGGCGGCCCCGTGGATCTTCGTGGTGGCGGCCGTGGCCATCGCGTACTTCTCCAGCGGGCGCTGGGCCTCGGTGGCCACGCTGGTGCCGTTCGTGATGGTGATCGTGGCGCTGCAGGCGCTCACCGGCAAGTACGGCGTGAAGCTCGGCATCAGCTACTTCCTGGGCATCGCCATCGGGCCGCTGGTGGCCGACCTGTTCTCGGTGATCTCGCCGGCGGCGCGCGCACGCATGAAACGCGACAAGGTCCGCACCTTCTCGCTCGCCCCCGACGTGAAGGGCTGGTCGGGCTACTTCCCGAATCCGTTCAAGGTGCTGGACCGCACGCAGGTGAAGTGGACCTTCGCGACGGCCGCGATCTCCAGCGCCACCTTCGTGTTCAGCCCGGTCGCGATGACCGTGGTGCTGGGCGAACTGGTGGGCTCGCGCATCAAGCATGCGTACCACCGGCTCACCACCACTCTGGCCGCGCGCAACGGCGTGACCGAGGCCACCTACATCGCCGAGGCGCTGATCCCGCTGATCGCCATCGGCCTGCCGCTGAGCCCTGTGGCGGCCGGCCCGGCCGCGCCGCTGTTCAACGCGCCGCCGGTGTTCACCATCGATGCGGCCACCGGCCAGACGCACAACCTGCACAACCTGCTGAACCACTGGGAGTTCCTGGGCTACGGCATGCTGGCGGTGGTGCTCGCTGCCCTGGTGGCCTATCCGTTCACGATGAACTTCGCACGCCGCGCGGCGCTGTTCGTGTCGCGCAAGGTGAGCCACGAGGCGATCATCGCGACCTTCGTCGGGCTGATCGTGGTCATCAGCGTATGGGAAGGCCAGCTGCTCGGGCTGCTGGTGATCCTGACGATGGGGCTGCTGGGCGGGCTGCTGTCGCGCGCGATCGGGTTCAACACCGGCGTGCAGTTCATGGGGTACTACACGGCGGTGCTGACAGTGCCGGCGGCGATCAAGGCGTTTGCCTAGGGCCGGTGCGCGGCCTGGGTGCCGGCTTGGGCTTGGGCTTCGGCTTGCTCCCGCCGAACATCTTCTCCACCTGCTGCCCCACGCGCGCCCCGATGGCCGTGCCCACGCCCGGCAGCACCGCGCTGCCGATGGCCGCACCGGTGAGCGCGGCGCCGGTCAGCGAGAGCTCGGGGTCGCTCGCGGTGCCGCCGATCTTCAGCGGCACGCCGATCACGCCGTCGACAAGGTCCACCGCGATCTCGCCGTCGAGCTTGCGGTTGAAGAGCTTCAGGTTGCCGCTTGCCGTGAGCACGCCCGAGCGGGCCTTGAGGTTGGTGTACTGGATCACCACGCCGTCTTCCGTGCCCTGGGTGTCGACTGTGCCGGTGAGCTCGTCCAGCTGCGTCGTGCCCCCGCGGCTGACGCCTGCAGTGGCAACGGCCTTGGCCACGTCCAGCTTGGTGAGCGTGGCGGGCTGCACCGAGAAGGTGGTGCGGGTGTGCAGGCTGCGGATCAGCGCGCCCAGCTCCTCGGAGCTCCCGGCCTCGGCCACGAGCGTGGTGTTGCCCGAGAACTTGCCCGCCACCGAGGTGCGGCGGTCGAAGGCCTGCACCAGGCTCTCGATGTCGATCTGGCGCGGCTCCAGTTCGGCGGAAAACTGCAGCTTGCCGTCGGGCAGTGTCTCCAAGCGGGAGACACCGTTCCAGGTGCCTCCGCCCGCGTCGATGCGGGTGCGCCAGCGGTCCTGTCCGGCCTGGCGGTCCAGGCGCAGGCGCACGGGTGGCGTGACACTGGCGCGCTCGAGCCGGGCCTGGCGCGGGCGCCAGCCGGGGTCGAAGCGGACGTCGCCGTCGTAGGCCAGCGAGATGTCGCGCCGGTCGATCCAGACCACGTCGCGCCAGCGCAGCAGTTCCACGGGCACGGGCGCGAGCGTCCATGGCGCGGGCAGCGCGACGACGTTGCCGCTGCCTTCCTGCGGCTTGGGCCCCTTGCCGCGAAACGCCCGCACCGAGGCGCGCGGCAACACCAGGCTTTCGATTTCGATCTCGTCCACGGCAATGACGCGCTGCAGCAGCGGCGCGAGCTGCAGCCGCAGGGTGGCGCGGCGCAGGGTGATGGGGCGCGGCTGGTCGGTGGCGATGTCGGACAGCACCAGCACGGGCACCGGCAGCAGCGACCAGTGGGCGCCGCCCACCTTCAGGGCAACGCCGAAGCGCTTCTCGAAGCCTTCGGCGATCTTCGCGGCCACCTCGTCGTCGGTGGGCAGGCGCGCGCTCACCACCCACACCAGCACGCCCACGCCCAGCAGCAGTGCGACGGCAATGCCAATGAGCCAGCGGCGGACGGGGTGCTTCATCGATTCAAGGTAACACGCAAAGGCGACTCGGTTTGTCAGTCGCCATCGCTATAGTTTTGGCCACTGTTACAGGCACAAAGAAAGAAGCACGCCATGCGTATCTGGAAAAAAGAGATCTCCGTCGAGGCACTGACGCGCAACCACGTGGGCACCGTCGTATCGGCGCTGGGCATGGAATTCCTGGAGGTGGGCGACGACTTCATCCGCGCCCGCTGTCCGGTGGACGAACGCACCCGCCAGCCCTACGGCATCCTGCACGGCGGCGTGTCGGTGGTGCTGGCCGAGACGCTGGGCTCCTGCGGCGCCCACTACTCGGCCCCCGAAGGCGACCGCGCCGTGGGCCTGGACATCAACGCCAACCACATCCGCTCCGTCACCAGCGGCTGGGTGATCGGCACGGCGCGGCCGGTGCACCGCGGACGCACCACGCAGGTCTGGCAGATCGACCTGACGAACGAGGCGGGCGAACTGACCTGCGTGTCGCGCATCACGATGGCGGTGCTGCAGCCGCGCTGACCGGCGGGAGCGCCTGCCGCTCCTTCCTTCTTCTCCTGCGGGTGTGGTGTTCGGCGCGGGGTTCATCGACCACAATCACGCCCCACCAACAACCAACAAGAGGAGACAAGAAATGTTCAACTGGACTGAACGGCCCGCGTCCTCGCTGGCCAACGGCGCGGTCATCGCGCCTGACGAGCGGCTGCCCTGGCTGCAGACCGGCGCCATGGGCGTGCAGCACGTGATCGCGATGTTCGGCGCCACGGTGCTGGCGCCGATCCTGATGGGGTTCAGCCCCAACATCGCGATCCTGATGAGCGGCATCGGCACGCTGATCTTCTATTTCGTCACCGGCGGCAAGGTGCCCAGCTACCTGGGCTCGAGCTTCGCCTTCATCGGCGTGGTGATCGCGGCCAGCGGCTATGCGGGCAAGGGGCCCAACGCCAACATCGCGGTGGCTCTGGGGGGCATCGTGGCCTGCGGGGTGGTGTACATCCTGATCGGGGCCATCGTGCAGGCCGTCGGCACGGGCTGGATCGAGCGCTTCATGCCGCCGGTGGTCACGGGCGCGGTGGTGGCGGTGATCGGCCTCAACCTGGCGAGCGTACCGATCAAGAACATGGCGGCCAGCAACTTCGACTCGTGGATGCAGGCCGTGACCTTCCTCTGCGTGGGCCTGGTGGCGGTGTTCGCGCGCGGCATGCTGCAGCGCCTGCTGATCCTGGTGGGGCTGATCCTGGCCACTGTGGTCTATGCGGTGCTGACCAATGTCATGGGCATGGGCAAGCCGGTCGATCTGAGCGGCATTGCCAACGCAGCATGGTTCGGCCTGCCGACCTTCACGACGCCGGTGTTCACGGCCAACGCGATGCTGCTGATCGCACCCGTGGCGATCATCCTTGTGGCGGAAAATCTCGGCCACCTGAAGGCAGTGACGGCCATGACGGGCCGCAATCTCGACCCGTACATGGGCCGCGCCTTCATCGGCGACGGCATTGCCACGGTGGTGAGCGGCGCCGCAGGCGGCACGGGCGTGACCACTTACGCCGAGAACATCGGCGTGATGGCGGCCACGCGCATCTACTCGACGGCGGTGTTCGTGGTGGCGGCCGTCATCGCGCTGGTGCTGGGCTTCAGCCCCAAGTTCGGCGCGCTGATCCAGGCGATTCCGCTGCCGGTGATGGGCGGGGTGAGCATCGTGGTGTTCGGTCTGATCGCCATTGCCGGCGCCAAGATCTGGGTCGACAACAAGGTCGACTTCTCGCAGAACAAGAACCTGATCGTGGCGGCCATCACGCTGATCATCGGCACGGGCGACTTCACGCTGAAGTTCGGCGACTTCGCTCTCGGCGGCATCGGTACCGCGACCTTCGGCGCGATCATTCTTTACGCCCTGCTGGGCCGTTCGAAGAACTGAAGCGAAGCCCCCGGAAAAGTGCAACCTCATGAAAGAAGTGTTCTCCAAGGGGCCTGTTGCGGGGGCAGGTCACCGGGGTTTGGCCCGCGCCCGTTAGACTCCAACGCTTTTCGCACCGACGTTTTCCAATGGCCGATGTCTCCGCCGCGCGCACCAAGGCGGTTTTCGAATTCAAGAGCGCCACGCTGCCGCTGATCGCAGTGATCCTCAAGACGTCCGACCTGGACGTGCTGGCCGAGGCACTCGACGCCCAGCTGGCGGATTCGCCCGACTTCTTCGAGCAGGAGCCGGTGGTGATCGACCTCTCGCTGCTGCAGGAAGCACAGGGCGAGGGTGGCGAAGCCGTCGGCGACATCGACTTTGCCGCCCTGCGCAGCCTGTTGGCGCGCCACCAGACCCAACCCATCGCGGTGCGCGGCGGCAATGCCGGGCAGAACGCCGCAGCCCGGGCTGCCGGCCTTTCGGTGGCGGCCATGCCCGCAGCCCCCGCACCCCGCGCCCCGGCGCCGCCAGCCGAGGCCCCCGCCTCGGAAGCCCCGCAGATCGTGCGCGAGGTGCCGGTGCCGGCCAACGGCACGCTCTTGATCGACAAGCCACTGCGCTCGGGCCAGCAGGTGTACGCCCGGGGTGGCGACGTGGTGGTGACGGCGGTGGTGAGCTTCGGCGCCGAGGTCATCGCAGACGGCAATGTGCATGTGTACGCACCGCTGCGCGGCAAGGCCATTGCCGGCGCACGGGGCAACACCGAGGCGCGGATCTTCTCGACCTGCATGGAAGCGCAGCTGGTGGCCATTGCGGGCATCTACCGGACCAATGAAGTGCCGCTGCCCGACACGGTGCTGGGCAAGTCGGCCCAGGTGCGGCTGGACGGCAAGAAAATTGCGATCGACGCTATTCCATGACCCGGATCACCGGCTCACGGAACGCGGCGACCCTGACAAGCAACAACTGAATCGAAACAAGAAGGAATGGCCATGGCCAAAATTGTGGTGGTGACTTCGGGCAAGGGCGGCGTCGGCAAGACGACGACGAGCGCCAGCTTCGCGTCGGGCCTCGCGCTCGCGGGCAAGAAGACGGCGGTGATCGACTTCGACGTGGGCCTGCGCAACCTCGACCTGATCATGGGCTGCGAACGCCGCGTGGTGTACGACCTGATCAACGTCATCCAGGGCGAAGCCAACCTGAGCCAGGCACTCATCAAGGACAAGCAGTGCGACAACCTGTTCGTGCTGGCCGCATCGCAGACGCGCGACAAGGAAGCGCTCACGCAGGAAGGCGTGGAGAAGGTGCTGACCGACCTCGCCGCGATGGACTTCGAATACATCGTCTGCGACTCGCCCGCGGGCATCGAGACGGGCGCCATGATGGCCATGCACTTCGCCGATGAGGCGCTGGTGGTGACCAACCCCGAGGTTTCTTCGGTGCGCGACTCGGACCGCATCCTGGGCATGCTCAGCAGCAAGACCAAGCGCGCCAAGGACGGCAGCGAGCCCATCAAGGAGCACCTGCTCATCACCCGCTACAACCCGAACCGGGTGGCGGGCGGGCAGATGCTGTCGCTCGAAGACATCCAGGACATCCTGCGCATCAAGCTGATCGGCGTGATCCCCGAGTCGGAAAGCGTGCTGCACGCTTCCAACCAGGGCGTGCCCGCGATCCACGACAAGGAAACCGACGTGGCGCAGGCCTACAGCGACGTGGTGGCGCGCTTTCTCGGCGAAGACAAGCCGATGCGCTTCGTCGACGCCGAGAAGCCGGGCTTCTTCAAGCGGATTTTCGGAGGCAAGTAGTCCATGTCCTTTCTCTCGTTCCTGCTGGGCGAAAAGAAGAAGACTGCCAGCGTCGCGAAGGAGCGGCTGCAGATCATCCTCGCCCACGAGCGGTCCAGCCTCAGCGGCAAGAAGCGGCCCGACTATCTGCCCGAACTCCAGCGCGAGCTGGTGGCGGTGATTTCCAAGTACGTGTCCATCAACGCGGAAGACATCAAGGTGCACCTGGAGACCCAGGACAACCTCGAAGTGCTCGACATCAAGATCGAACTGCCCGACCCGACTCCTGCGCCGGCGCGCTGAGCGGAAAGAAGCGAAAGCGCACGGACGGGTCTTGCAGGACCCGTTCTGCCAATGCGCGTTCCCACGCGAGGTAGTCGGCCCAGGCCGCATCGCGGCGCGGACCGAACACGCGCATTACCGAGCCCCAGTCGTCGTCGAAGGGGGTCAGCAGCTGGGCCGCCACGAAAGCGGTCGCGAGCGGCCTGCCGGAAGCCTTCCAGCCCTGTGTTCCGCCCTGGAGCCAGGTGAACACCGCCCCCGAACCTGGCCAGCGCTGGTGCGCATCGCGCGCCACGCGGGCGGCGGCCGTGCCGTCGGGCGAGGTGAAGACCAGTGTGCGACCAGCCACGGCGTGCGAAGCCAGTGGCGCCAGCGAGGCCGGCAGCATGTAGAGCGCGCCCGGCAGGTGGCCGCGCTCGTAGTCGAGGCTGGGGCCGACGTCGATCACCGTGACGGCGCCGTTCCTGCGCAGCTGGGCCAGCGCGTCGGGGGCGAGAGGCGAAGGGGCATCGTTCACCGTCGCTGCGGTGGCAGGCGGTGCCTGGTCCGGTGCCAGCTCGCCTTCGTAGACGTAGATCTCGGCCTGGTTGAGCTGCGTGAGCCAGAAGCTCGTGATGGCGGCGCGCAGCCGATGCGCCGGGTCGTCGATCAGCACGATGCGCGCGCCACGCGTGCCGACGAGGTTCTCGAAATGCATCAGCAGCTGGCCACCCGGTACCTGCTGCACGCCTGTGCCCACGAAGGCCGGGTCGGCGGTGGGCCGCACGTCGAAGACGTAGAGGGTGCGGTCGTTGTCGTCGCGCCAGTGGGCGAGCTGTGCGGCGTCGGCCACGGGCAAGGCGAAGCGTTCGAGCAGGTCGTCGGCGATGCGGCGCAGCACTTCGGGGGATTCGGGCGGCAGTTCGTCGCTGGGGGCTGCGTTCTGCACGGTCGGTGCGCCCTGCAGGCCCCAGGCCATGACGCCGTCCTCGACGAACACTGCGTCGGGCGCACGGCCCAGCAGCCGCAGCGTGGTCGCACCGACGATGCCGCGGGTGCGGCTGAAGCAGTTGATGGCCCAGAGATGGTCATCGGCCCCGTGCGGCTCGAAGCGGCGCAGCGCCAGCTCGGTGCCTGCGTGATTGCGCGCGCCGGGCAGCGAGAGAAATTCGAATTCGGCGCGCGGCCGCGCATCGACCAGCGTGGTCGGCCGGCCTTCGCGCTGGCGTGCGCGCAGCGCTTCGATGGGCAACGCCGGCGTGCCGTAGTGCAGCCGTGCGCGGTCGCCGAAGGCCTTGACCAGCGTGCCGTAGCCGTCGATGGCGGGCAGGCCTTCGGTCACCCAGCGCTGCAGGCCGCCGTCGAGCGTGCGCACGTCGGTGTAGCCCAGGCGCGCGAGCACGGCTGTGGCCGCCTGTGCAACGCCGTCGGGCGCGTTGTAGTCGTCGTAGAGCACGACGGGCGTGGAGCGGCGCGGCACCAGCGTGCCGGCCTGCAGCTCGAGCCCGCTGAAGGGCGCGTTGCGCGCGAGATTGAGGTGGCGCTGCACGAACCACCGGGTTTCGCGCACGTCGAGCAGCGCCAGCTCGGCTGCGGGCTCTTGCAGCAGCAGAGCCTGCAGGTCTGCGGGGGTGACGGTTTTTGCCCTGGTCGGATTCATGTGTACTTGCTTTCGGGGCGCGTGCGAATGACACCGGGTACTCCCTTCCGCGAATGTCCCCCATCGGCGTGATCGCACCCTGAACAACGGCAAGAACACCAAGCGTAGACCGCATAGCGCCAATGCGGGAAAGAAGTTTCACGCCGATGCTTATGCGAAATGCGCGCATGCAGACAGGTTCTTCATGCCTAGCATCGCAGTCCTTCGCACCATGACAACGACTGCCGACCCGTCCATCGCCCTGGCACGCACACGCCGGCACTGGTGGTGGCACTACGAAGTGCCCACGCTGCTGCTGGCCACCGTGCTCTATGCCGCATGGGCCGCGTTGCTGTGGTGGCACGCGGCGCTGCCGGGCTGGGCGCTGTTCCTTGCCGGCGGCTTTCTCGCGCAACTTCACTTCTCGCTGCAGCACGAGAGCATCCATGCGATGCGCCACCTTCCGAAATGGCTGCGCCACGCGGTGGTGTGGCCGCCGCTGAACCTGTGGCTGCCGTATCCGTTCTACAACCGCGGCCACAGCTCGCACCACGTCAACTTCCACCTCACGCACCCGGAGCGCGACAACGAAAGCGCCTACCACTCGGCACCCGCATGGGCGGGCTACGGCCCGGTGTGGCGATGGATCTACATGGCCAACCAGACGATCGCGTTCCGCGTGGTGCTGGGGCCGTTCCTGCGGCTGTGGAAGCTGGTGCGCTTCGAAACCGCCCAGGTGCTGTCGGGCAATTTCTCGCGCCTGCCGACGTGGCTCTGGCATGCGCTGAGCGTGGCGCCGGTGCTGTATTACGTGACCGCCGTCTGCGGCATGGGCTTCGGCGAGTACCTGCTGTACTTCGTGTACCCGGGGATGATGCTGGGGTCGCTGCGCACCTTCACCGAGCATCGCTGGGCCGATACGCCGCACGAGCGCGTGGCCATCGTCGAATCGAATCTCGTGTTCGGACTGCTGTACCTCTTCAACAACCTGCACCACGTGCACCACCGCGCGCCCACCATGCCCTGGTACGAGATACCGGTGTATTTCCGCAGGCATCGCGCGGCGGTGCTCGCGGCGAACGGCAATTTCTATTACCGGGGGTATGGGGAGATCGTGCGGCGGCACCTGTTCAGGCCGGTGTTCACCCCTGTCCACCCCACCTGGTAGCGCGGGTTCAGTCCGCCGCCACGAAGCGCGTGACCTGCGCCAGTACCTCGGCCTCCTTGAGGATGCGGCGATGCCCCCAGCCCTGCGTAGCCACGAGCCGGGCGCCCGCTATCGCGTCGCGATACGCCTCGGCGTCGGCAAAGCGGTTCACGCGATCGTCGCGGTCATGCACGATCAACGTGGGCTGCGCGATGCGCGGGCCCACGGCGGCCGGCTCCAGCTGCGGCATCAGCACGCCTTCGCGCGATTCGAACAGCCGCTGCATCGACAGGCGCGTGGCTTCGTTGAGACCGAAGGTGTGCGCGAAGTAGCGCGTGTATTCGCGCGGCGAAGCGGGCGGCGCGAGCAGCACGAGGCGCTCTGCCGGCAGGCCACGCGCCGCAGCGAGCGCAAGCCCGTTGGCGCCAAGCGAGTGCGCGACTGCGGCACGCAACGCGTGGCCATCTGCCACGAGCCGGGCCGTGACGTAGGCGATGGCGCGCGCGAACTGCGGCGAGTTGCTCATCGTGCCCGCGCTGCGGCCATGCGCCGGCAGTTCGAGCAGCACGGGCCGCAGGCCCACAGCCGCCACGGCCTGCGCGAGCGGCAGCATCTGCCCCGCGTGCCCGCCCCAGCCATGCACCAGCAGCACCACCGGCGCCGACTCGGCACCCGAGTCCTGCGCAGCCAGGTGGTAGATGCCGACGCTCGCGTCTTCGAAGGCCCAGCCCTCGCGCCGCCATTCCGCGCCGGGGGCCTGGCCGCGGTAGAGCCACTTGGGCGGCAGCGGCGTGCCGAACAGGCGGTAGGCGGCGCGCACGCCCAGCGCGGGCCAGAGCCGCTGCGACGTGGTCAGGCCGAAGCGCAGCGCGCGCATCGTGCGGCTGGGCTTGTAGTAGTTCGACTGCGCGGCGTGGCCGGCGGCCGGGGTGGAAGTGCTCGTCATGACGTGGCGTTCCTTCAGGGCGTTCAGTACCAGACCCAGTCCTGGTTGCTTCGGGGCAGGCTGCGCAAGGTGTCGCGAAGGCCCTTGGCACCAACGACGAGCGCGTAGGCGGCAAGAAAGAGGGCAATGATCAGCATGGTGCTTCTCCTATTTATCGCACGACTGTGCGAAATTCTGGCAAATGGAAACGTGAGAGATCCGCCTGCTTCGTGAACAGGTCAGGCGAGGTAGCTGGAAAGAAGTCGCTGCCAGGTCTGCATGGCGCGGTCGGCGGCCTGCGGATCGCGCAGGAAGCGCGCGTCGTGCAACTGGGTCATGGTCAGGCCGTTGATTTCGCTCACGAGCTGTGCGGGGTCGGTGTCGGCCTTGAGCTCGCCGGTCTCGATGGCTTGCAGCACGGTGCGGCGCAGCGCAGCGCGCCAGCGGGTGATCTCGCCCAGCAGCATGTCGCGCAGCTCGCCTTCGCGGTCGTCGAACTCGAAGGCACCGGCTGTGTAGAGGCAACCGGTGTGCATTTCGACGTCGCGCGTGCGGGCGATCCAGCGCGCGACGATCTCGTTGAGCCGGGGCAGGCCCTTGGGCTTTTGCATGGCGGGCACGAACACCTCGGCCAGGAAGCCGCGGCCGTACTCTTCGATGACAGCCTTCTGCAGCGCCTCGCGCGAACCCACGCGCGAGAACACGCCGCTCTTGGACAGGCCCAGCCGACTGGCCACGGCCTGCAGCGTGATCGCTTCAAGGCCTTCGGCCAGCGCAAGGTTCATCGCCGCGCCGACGATGGCGGCGCGGGTGAGTTCGCTTTTCTGGGTCTTGGCGTCCATGCGGCGAACTTTAGCACAGCCGTGCGAAATTTCAAGCAACCACTCCTGGAGCACCTTAAAGATGTTTTACTCATGTGAAACCAACAAACGCATCGTTCCCCGAATAAGCACTTCTGCCGAGAATCGCCGGTCGGCCCCAACCGGGGCCCTGATGACTCTTCCGCGCCAGATGAACTTCCAACAACTGCGCTCGGTACGCGAGGCCGTTCGTTGCGGCTTCAACCTGACCGAAGTCGCCCACACCCTTCACACCTCCCAGCCCGGCGTGAGCCGGCAGATCCGCGAGCTCGAAGAGGAGCTCGGCATCGAGCTCTTCGTGCGCGCCGGCAAGCGGCTCACGGGGCTCACCGAGCCCGGCGGGCACGTGCTGCCGATCATCGAGCGCATGCTGATGGAGAGCAGCAACCTGCGCCATGCGGGCCAGGAATTCGTCGCGCAGCAAAGCGGCCTGCTATCGGTGGCGGCCACGCACTCGCAGGCGCGCTATGCGATGCCGGTGGCGGTGCAGGAATTTCGCACGCAGTTTCCGAACGTGAAGCTGCACCTGCACCAGGGCTCTCCCAAGCAGATCGCGCAGATGCTGCTCGACGGCGAAGCCGACGTGGGCATCGCCACAGAGGCTCTGGGCGACTATCCGCAGCTGGTCGCCCTGCCCTGCTATCGCTGGACGCATTCGGTGATCGTGCCGCCGGAGCATCCATTGCTCGACGCGCCGCTGACGCTAGAAGCGCTCACGCGCTATCCGCTGATCACCTACGACACGGGCTTCACGGGCCGCTCGCGCATCGACGAAGCCTTCGAGCAGCGCGGGCTGCAACCCAACATCGTGCTGGCCGCGATGGACGCCGACGTGATCAAGACCTACGTGCAGTTGGGCCTGGGCATTGGCATCGTCGCCGGCGTGGCCTACGAAGCCGAGCGCGATACGCAACTGCGCGCGCTCGATGCGGGTCGGCTGTTCGGCATCAACCTCACCAAGCTCGCGGTGCGGCGTGGCACTTACCTGCGCAAGTACGTCTATGCCTTCATCGAGTCGTTCGCGCCGACGCTGACGCGCGCGGTCGTCGAGAAGGCTCTGGGCGACGAGGCCAGGGCCTCTCACTACGAAATCTAGAGCCTGTCCAGAGGCTGCGGTGCGGTGTGTACTGCGGACGACAGAATGGTTAAAAAAGAAGAATGCAGCTTCACACAAGGGGCGTACATTCGGGTTAATTCCCTGGCTTCCTGGAAACGGATCAGCAATGGCATCGACCCCGCAGCAGCAGCAACAGCAAACAAGGGCCGCCCTCAAGGCGGCCAATGCAGCCGAGCGGCGTGAGAGATTGAGGCGAGCCTTGCCCGCAACGGTGGAGCTGCTGCAAAGCCGCCAGGCAGACCGCATCGACGATGCCGACATCGACGCGTATGTGAGCCTCAACTGGCTCGAGTGGCATGGTGGCGGGCTGCGGTTGACCATCACCGGGCGCAATGTGTGCGCCCAATCGGCGCCCACCGCGCTGGTCTGAAGACCCGCTCCGGCGTTCCATCAAAAGAAAAACCGCCACAGTTGCCTGTGGCGGTTTTTGTGCTGTCTGCCCGACTGGCCGTCTGTTTACTGGCCAGCGATGATGTTTGCGATCACACCGGTGGCGATTGCCGCGAGCACGAAGTCTCCGCCCACGCCAACCCATTGATAGCCACGGGGCGGCTGCTGCAGGCGATAGGCACGCCAGTCTTGCACCACGTAGTTGCGGCCACGGTACTCGGGCGGCACGCGGCCACCACGGCGCCATTCGGCATGCGGCTGCGGGAAGCCACGGCGATCGAACTGGCGGCCATCGCGGAAGTCCTGGTTGCCGCGGTAGTAACCGCCTTGCGGACCACCCCGGCGGTCGAAATTGCGGTCGCGCTGTTCATAGCGTCCGTCACCTGGACGGCCATCGCCCGGACGACCATCGCCATGACGGTCTTGCGCAAAGGCGCTCCCTGCGGCCATGCACATCGCGAGCGCTGCTGCGGCGACTGCCATGCTCTTTGAATTGCTGATCATCTGGAACTCCTTCATGCGTTGATGACGAGTCCATTGTGGGCCGCACTTGTGTCCGCTTCGGGCACTTCAGGTCGCGGTCAGGTGAAATCAGGTAAGCGCTGGTATCCGCGCGGCGCCTTGTCCTTCAAGCCGCTCAACCCGGCGTGTAGCAGTTGACCACCATGCCGCATTCGTACGCCGTCGAACGCAGCAGCCGCAGCTTGTGGCCCTTGCGCTGGTCGTGGAACACCGAACGCCCCGCGCCCACCGCCATGGGGTTCACGAAGAACTGGAACTCGTCGACCAGCCCCGCTGCAACCAGCGCGGATGCGAAGCCGACACCGCCGATGGTGATGATGTCCTTGCCCGGTTCACGCTTCAGCGCATTCACCTCCTCGACCATGTCGCCGCGCGCGATGACGGTGC
Source organism: Variovorax sp. GW821-FHT09D05 (assembly GCF_059416325.1). Lineage (NCBI taxonomy): Bacteria > Pseudomonadati > Pseudomonadota > Betaproteobacteria > Burkholderiales > Comamonadaceae > Variovorax > Variovorax sp. GW821-FHT09D05. Next base: position 114,174 of record NZ_JBWKOZ010000014.1, read on the forward strand.
GCTCCCAGCGCGAGGCCGCAAGCTTGTCGGTGAGCACCACCTTGCGTGCATCGACGATCTTCTGTGCGAAGGCGTAGTGCGGGTTCGCAGGAAAGTTCTTCGCCGCGCGACCCCAGTGATCGAGGTAGCCCTCTTCCGCGATCAGCCGGCTCAGCAGGATGGTGTCGATGCCTTCGAAGACGGCGTTGAAGTCTTGCTTCAGCTTGTCGTCCCAGCCCCAGCGATCACCCCAGCCCCACAGTTGCCAGTCGAGGTTGCCATTGGCCGGCGAGACATAGCCGTCGACCGACATCTGCATCTGGAGGATGAGCTTTCTCATACCGGTTCTCCTTCACGAGGACTGAAACAACCGCTTGTTGAATGCAAGCAGTGCCAGTATGCAGAAGAAGATGCAGGCCGAGCTGCGCAGGGCACATCTCGGCGGGCACTAACGTCGATACAAGATGCTCAAGGGTGCGGCAACGGCCAGCTCATCCGCCGACCAGGCTGTTGACCTGGTCGCTGCGCGAGCTGCTGCCGTGCTTCACGTGACGGTCCAGCGGTGGCAGGTCGAGTTCGATCAGTGCGCCATGCGCACGTGCAAGGTCGAAGGTGCCGGTAGATTGCGGCCTGTCGGTATGCAGCACCAGCGCATACGGGCCCTCACCGCGCGCCGCAATGCGTTGCGCGAGGATGCCGCTGCCCTCCTCCGCATCCGGCACATTGTTGTTCTCGCGCGGCGATGAAAGCACGAGCACGCTGCCTCCCAACGCGATGATCGCCACCCGCACGTTGCTGCCGGGCACCGCCACGGGCTCGCCGATGTGCGTGTCGGCATCGTCGGGCACGGTGCCGAGCAAGGCGCGGTAGCGCGCCAGCGTGGCATCGAGATCGCGCACCGCAATGGCCAGGCTCGCCACACCGAGCGCGCCGTTGGCATGCACGCGCACATCGCCTTCGGGCACGCGCAATGCGCGCGGCGTGAGGTCGCCGCACAGGAAGGGCAAGTCGGCCGAAGGCGCGCGCGCCGTCTGCCAGCGCAGGCGCTCGCCATCGGGGCGCACGCGGCCGCCGTCGAGCGGGCCATCGAGTGCGAGCCCCCGCGCCTTCGCGTCGGCCACGGTGGCGGCGGTATCGCGCGGCAGCAGCGCGAAGTCGACGATGCCTTCGCCGTGGCGTTGCAGCAGCTGCCACCAGCGTTCGGTGGGCGACGGTTCTCGCCATGCGATCAGCTCGAAGTAGCTGCCGTCGCCGAACACCACCAGCGCGTTGTGCGTGGCACGGCCCGGATGGTCGCCGCCGCGCAGCACGTGAAAGCCCAGCGTGCCGTAGTCGGCGATGGTGCGTTCGAGGTCGTGCACCGCGATGACGATGTGGTCGAGTTTCAATGGCATGTGTGTTCTCCCGTGGATGGCCGGATCAGGAAGCAGTGCGCGCCGCGCCATCACCGCCAAGGTAGGCATCGCGAATGCGCGCATCGGCCAGCAGCTCGCGCGCCGGGCCCGAGAGCACGATGCGCCCCGTCTGCAGCACATAGCCGTGATGCGCAATCTGCAGCGCGAGGCTCGCGTTCTGCTCGACCATGAACACCGACACGCCCTGGCTGTTGATGCGCGCGATGAGCTCCAGCACCTTGTCGACGTACAGCGGCGACAGGCCCATGGTCGGCTCGTCCATGCAGATGAGCTGCGGGCGGCCCATGAGCGCGCGCGCCATCGCCACCATCTGCTGCTCGCCGCCCGAGAGCGTGCCGGCCTGGAACTCAATGCGCTCGGCCACGCGCGGAAACAGCTCCAGCATGCGTTCGAGGTCTTCGGCCACGGCCTTGCGGTCGCTGCGCGCATAAGCGCCCATCAGCAGGTTCTCGCGCACGGTCATTGCGGGAAACAGGCGGCGCGCTTCGGGCACCGAGCCTATGCCGCGGCGGATGATCTGCGGCGTGCTCAGCCCGAGCATCGATTCGCCGTTGAAATTGACTTCGCCCAAGCGCGGCTTGAGCAGGCCGAGCACGATCTTCATGGTCGTCGACTTGCCACTCGCGTTGCCGCCGAGCAGGCTGACGATCTGGCCCTTGCGCACTTCGATGTCGAGATCGAAATGGGCCTGGACGGGGCCGTAGAAGCTGTTGATCTTCCTGAGCTGGAGCAGGGGCTGCAGCGATCCGCTGGAAGCAGGTGCAGCGGCGCGTTCGGGCAGCCCCTCGTCCCTGCCCTCTCCCCAGAGGGGCGAAGGAGAAAGACCGGTGCGCGCGACGGTGGCGATCATGCGGGCACCGCCTCTCCGACATGGCGATGGCCCAGGTACGCCTCGATCACCGCCGGGTCGTTGCGCACTTCGTCGGGCAGGCCTTCGGCGATCTTGCGGCCGTCGTCGAGCACGGCCACGCGGTCGGACAGCTGCATCACCAGGTCGAGCTTGTGCTCGATCAGCAGGATGGTCTGGCCGCGCGCCTTCAGGCCGCGAATGATCTCCAGCATCTCCGCCGTCTCGCTCTCGTTCATGCCGGCAGTGGGCTCGTCGAGCAGCAGCAGGCGCGGCTTGAGCGCCAGCGCCCGTGCGATCTCCACGCGGCGGCGGTTGGCGTACGAGAGGCTGTACGCGGGATGGTCGACGCGCGGTGCGAGGCGTTCGCCGAAGAGCGCGATGATTTCTCGTGCCTCCTCACGCAGCGCCTGTTCTTCGCGGCGCACGGCACCGGGCTGCACCAGCGCGAGCGCGAGTTCGGCCAACGCATCCAACCCTGGCACACCACCGATGCGAGGTTTCACGGCGCGCAGCCGCGTGTGTGCGCCGACCAGCACGTTGTCGAGCACCGAGAGGTTCGCGAACACACGCCCATGCTGGAAGGTGCGCGCCAGCCCGCGCTGCGCGAGCTGCTCTGCCGGCAGTCCGGTGATGTCCTGTCCGTCGAACAGCACCTGCCCCGCGTCAGGCTTGTCGAGGCCGGTGACGAGGTTGAACAGCGTGGTCTTGCCCGCGCCGTTCGGCCCGATCACGCTCAGCAGTTCGCCCTTGCCCACATGCAGGTCGACGGCATCGACGGCCGTGAGCCCGCCGAAGCGGCGCACGAGGCCGCGTATCTCAAGCAGCGATGGCATCGGCTTCCTTCTTCGCCGCTTGCGCCTTCGAGTTGACCAGCTTCACCTCGGCGCGAATGGTCTGCGGATTGCGCAGCAGGTTGAGGATCGGGCAGTTGCGCTCCACCGCCTCGAACAGCGCGTCGATATCTTCGCGGCTCGCGGGCGAATCGATGTGCACCGTGTAGCCGATCTCGTGCGGCCAGATCGGTGTCTTCTCGTGGCCCGGCTTGCCGCCGCGCGGATCGATGATGCCGGTCACTTCCACTTCGAGGCTTTCGAGCGGCACCTGCCGTTCGGCCGCCTGGATCAGGAAGATGTGCGTGACGCAGGTGCCGAGCACGCCCAGCTGCAGCTCGGGCGAACTGGGGCCGAGGTTGTAGCCCGCGAAGTCCGGCGGGCTGTCGCTGATGATCTGGTGCTCGCGGATGCGCAGGCGGCGCACGCCGCTGCGGCCTTCTGCCTTCACGCTGGCCTTCAGTTGCACAGGCTGCGCGGTGCCCGCTTCGACGGCGGCATTGCGTGCCAGCACGGCGGCGCGTTTCTCGGCGAGGTAGTCGTTGAGGTGGCTCATGGGGATGTGTTCTTTCAGACAGTGCCCAGCAGGCCTTGCGGGCGGAAGCGGATCAAGAGAAGCAGCGCGACGCCGTAGATCAGCATGCGGTACTCGGCCGTCACGCGGAACAGCTCTGGCAGGCTCACGAGCGCGACCGCGCCGAGCAGAGCGCCGCTGATGTTCCCGAGCCCGCCGAGGATCACCATCGTCAGCGCGAGGATCGAGATCTGCGAGCCGAAGGTCTCGTGATTGATGTACGAGTACATGTGCGCGGTGAAGGCACCGCTCACGCCGGCCGCGAAACCGCCGAAGCCGAAGGCCAGCGCCTTGTAGCGATCAGGGCTCACGCCGTAGGCGCGCGCGGCCACTTCGTCTTCGCGCACCGCGCGGAAGGTGCGGCCCAGGTGCGAGCGCAGCAGGCGCCATTGCAGCAACGCCAGCAGCACCATCGCACCGAAAGAAGCCCAGTAGACAGCCTCGTTCGACGATGCATCGCGCCCGAACAGCGAGAGCGGCGGAATGCCCGAGACGCCGATGGGCCCGTGCGTGAGACTTTCCCAGTTGAGGATGGTGAGCGCCACGATCTCGCCGATGCCGAGCGTGGCAATCGATACATAGTGGCCGCGCAGCCTGAAGGCCGGGAAGATAAGCGCGGTGCCGATCAGCGAGGTGAGGATGCCCGCGAGCACGATGCCCGTGCCGACCGGCAGGTGCAGGTCGAGCACCAGCAGCGACGATGCATACGCGCCGATGGCCAGCAGCCCCGCATGGCCCAGCGAGATCTGCCCGATGGTGCCGGCAACGAGCGTGAGGCTCAACGCGAGCGCCCCGTAGAGCCACGCATTGGTGAGCGTCTGCAGCAGGTACGGCGATGGATCGAAGAGCGGCAACGCCACCGCCGCTACAAACAACGCAAGGAGCAGACGCCGCGGCACATGCCACGGCTTGCTCGGTGCAATGAAGGTGCCCGTCAGCGGCTCCGGCGGCAACGCGCGCTTGCGTCCGAACAATCCGTTGGGCTTCCACACCAGGATGACCAGCAGCAGCGCGAAGGCAAAGAGATTTCGATACGGCGTGCCGAGGATCGCCACGCCATAGCTTTCGATCAGCCCCAGCAGCAGGCTGCCGACGATGGCGCCCGGCACGTTGCCCACGCCGCCGACCACGGTGGCCACCACGCCCTTGAGCGTGGCCTGGAAGCTCATCGCCGGGCTGATGTTGTTGTAGTACATGCCCACCAGCAGGCCCGAGAGACCGCCAAGCGCGGCGGCGATGGCGAACACGGTCTGGTTCACGCGGTCGACGTCCACGCCCACCTGCTGGGCCGCGTCGCGGTCTTGTGCGGTGGCGCGCACGGCCCAGCCGAGTTTCGTGAAACGCAGGAAGACGAACAGCACGGCCGCGCTCGCGATGCCGATGCCCGCGATCAGGATGTCGAGCGCGCCGATGGTGCCGGTGCCGATCTGCAGGCGCCAGTCGGGCAGCTGCGTGGGCAGCGAGCGCGGGTCTGGGCTGAACACCAGCTGCACGACGATGTCGAGCACGAAACTGATGCCGATGGTCGCCAGCAGCGGCGCGATGCGTGCCGCACCCTGCAGCGGGCGAAGGCCCACGCGCTCGATCAGCATGCCGAGCGCGCCCGAGCCGAGCACCACCAGCAGGATGGTCACCGGCAGCGGCGTGTGCAGGAAGGTGATCGACGCCCAGCCGATGTACGCGCCCACGGTGTACACCGAGCCGTGCGCGAAGTTGATGAGGTGCGAGACGCCGAAGATCAATGCGAGGCCGACCGCCAGCAACGCATAGATGTTGCCGATGATCAGGCCATTGACGGTGTAGTCGAAGAAGGAGGTGAAGCTCATCGACTACCTGGCCACTGCCACGGCCGCCTTCTCGTCGACCTGCGCCCACTTGCCGTCTTTCACGACAAGGTTGACGCTCTTCACGCCGATCACGCGGCGCGTCTGCGGGTCGAAGCTCGCCTTGCCGAAGATCACGCTGGGCACGTCCTTGATCTTGTAGAACGCGTCGCGCACGGCCTTGCGGTCGGCCTTGGGGCCCGCCTGGCGCAGCGCTGCGGCGGCGTACACGACTGCGTCGTAGGCATAGGCGTTGAAGGCGTCTGGCTCCTTGCCGTACTTCGCGCGGAAGCTCTTCACGAAGTCCTGCACCTCGGCGCGAGGCTCCTCTGGATAGAAGGCGGTGTTGGTGTAGATGCCGTTCACCGCCGCGCCACCGAGCTCGATGAACTTCGGCGAATACACCGAGCCCACCGCCGCGATGGGCTGCTTGAGGCCCACGCTGCGCACCTGGCCCGCGATGAGCGCGCCGTCGGGATAGTAGGAGATGAGCACCAGCCCGTCGGGGTTGGCATCGCGCACGCGCACCAGCGTCGAGCGGAAGTCTTTCTCATCCGCCTGGTAGCCCTCGGCAATCGCGAGCTGCGCGCCGCGTTCCTGCGCGGCCTTCACCAGCACGTCCTTGCTGGTGCGGCCCCAGTCGGTGTTGAGGTACAGCACGGCGATGCGCTTGAAGCCCAGCGTCTTCACCGCGAGTTCGGCGAGCAGCGGCTGCGCGTCGGCCTGGCTGATCGAAGGGCTCCAGATGTAGTCGCCGCCCTTGGTGAAGTCGGGATGCGAGTTGGTGAAGCCCAGCTGCACCAGGCCCGCGCGCTGATAGATGGGCGAGGCCGCCATCGAGGCCGGGCTGGAGAAGTCGCCGAGCTCGATGAGCACGCGCTTGTCGTTCACCAGCTTCTGCGCAATGGCCACTGACTGCCGCGGATCGCTCTGGCTGTCCTCGAAGTTGTAGGCCAGCGGCCGGCCGTGGATGCCGCCCTGCGCGTTGATGTGTTCGAGGGCAAGGTCGAAGCCCGCCTTCCACTGCGCGCCGTACTGCGCGTTCTGCCCGGTGAGCGGACCGCTCACGCCGAACCACACGGGCTCGCCGGTGGCGGGCGCGGCCCAGGCCGCGATTGGGGCGGCCAGCAAGGCCATGGAGAGAGCGGCCACATGACGCAGGAAGCGGTGGCGAGTGAGCAGCGGCATGGTGTCGAACCCCGGAGATGAATGAAGGTGCAGGGCAACGATTCTTCGCCTGCGCCCACCGGCCGGGAACGAACAAAAACGGGGAGGCTTATGCGCTTTCCGAGCAAAGGGACAAGCGCCCGTGCGCCCTCAGGCTGCGTTTAAGCTGCGCGCCACATGAAGCGACGACACCTCCTCCACCTGCTGGCCGGCGTGCCTGCCATCACTCTTCTGTCGGCCTGCGGCAAGCGCAAGGCCTCGGCCACCGCGCTGAAATCCGATGCCCACGTGCTGGCCCTGGGCGACAGCCTGACCCATGGCTATGGCGCACCGCCCGACGCAGCCTGGCCCGTGAAACTGGGCGAGCTCACGGGCTGGCGGGTCGAGAACGCGGGCGTCAACGGCGACACCTCTGAAGGCGCGCTGCAGCGCTTGCCGGGCCTGCTGAGTGCCCAGAGCTACGACGCGATCCTGATCGGCATCGGCGGCAACGACATGCTGCGCGGCGTGTCGGCCTCGGCAACGCGCGACAACCTCGTCGAGCTGATCACCCAGGCGCATGCGCACACGCCCTACGTCGCCGTGCTGGCCACGCCGGCACCCGATGCGATGCGCGCGGCCGTCGGCTCGCTCAGCGATGCGCCTTTCTATGAAGAGGTGGCGAAGTCGCAGCAGGCGCTGCTGGTCGCCAATGTGTATTCGAGCGTTCTGTCGGATTCGTCGCTGCGCTCCGACCGCATCCATGCCAATGCACGGGGCTATGAAAAGGTCGCGCAGCTTCTGGCGGATCAGCTCAAGGCTGCTGGCTGGCGCTGATCAACCGTTGATCAGGTCGACGTAGGCACCCTGCACCAGCTGGTCGATGCTGATGCCGAGCTGCGACATGAGTGCGTGTGCTTCGGCTGTGCCGGCTTCGGCGGGCTCGCCTTCTTCCAGCACCACTTCGAGTTCGAGGAATTCTCCGAGGCCTTCGACACGGTCGAGATGCACGCGCGTGCGGCCCACAATGAACAATCGGCGCTGCTTGCGCACGCGGCCGGCCTGTCCCCATGCGAGCGTGAGCGATTCGCGCAGCACGTCGGGCGTGCTGCAGGGCGTGATCAGGTAGAACGACTCCTTCGGTTTGGTGCTGTTCGCGCGGCGGTAGAAGATCAGCTCGGCACGGTCGGGCGCGAAGGTGCGCAGCTTGAGGCGGTCGGCGCTGTCATTGCAGCGGAAGAAGGTGTCGTCCTGCGCGATCTCGATGGGGCCCTGGTCGGCCAGCGTTAGGGCGATGCTTGCGACGCGGTCTACGCTGTCGATACGGGCCTTGATCTCGATGTTTCTTGCCATTTGTGCCTTGGAGGTTTTGTTCGGGGTGCGTGCGAATGACACCGCGTACTCCCCTCCGCGAATGTCCCCCGTCGGCGTGAGCGCGCCCCAAACTGACCCGCGAGGATCAAGGCGCGTTGCCCTGCGGACCGACAGGCGGCGGCGCAGCGCGACCGCTGGAACCGGGTGACAACTTGCGGCCAAAGGCCTCGCCCACGTTGCGCACCGGTCGGCTGGCCTTCTCCGACACGTTGTTCACGCCGCGTCGCGTGGCAGCGTCTGCGCGGTTGACTCCGCGGCCCGCGGCGTTGGTGCCGCGCTGCACGCTGCCCACGACCTTGCCGCTGCGGGAGGGCGACTTGATGGTGTGGGCGCGTTGCGCCTGGGGCGGGTTGTCCGCGCTCTGGGCTTGTGCACCGGCTGGCAGCCACAGCGCGGCAGCCATCGTCACGGCGAGCGAGGTGCGAAGGGTGTCGATCGGGAATTTCATGAGGCCTCCTTGGTGTTGGTGTCGTCTGCTTCGGCTTCTGCAGCGGCTGCGCGTGCCATGCGCTCGCTCTTCCAGTAGACGTCGTCGCCGCCATTCATTCGGTTGAGCACGCGTGCAAGCACGAAGAGCAGGTCGCTGAGCCGGTTGAGGTACTGGCGCAAAGCGTCGTTGAGTTCGGCGGTGGCGCCGAGCGCAACCACCGCACGCTCCGCGCGCCGCGCCACCGTGCGGCACACATGCGCGAGCGATGCCGCGCGCGTGCCGGCGGGCAAGATGAATTCGGCCAGGCGCGGCAACGCGGCGTTGTGCTCGGCCAGTGCGTTGTCGAGCTGCAGCAGCGCATCGGCCTTCAGCAACGTGAAACCCGGCATCGACAGCTCACCGCCGAGGTTGAAGAGCTGGTGCTGCACATCGACCAGCAGCTCGCGCACGGGCTCTGGCATGGGCTCGCACAGCAGCACGCCGATGTGCGAGTTGAGTTCGTCCACGTCGCCCATCGCGTGCACGCGCAGGTGGTCTTTGGGCACGCGCGTGTTGTCGCCGAGGCCGGTGGTGCCGTCGTCGCCGGTGCGGGTGGCGATCTGGGAAAGTCGGTTGCCCATGGAGGCTCCTGTTCTTACTGATCGACGGTCGATGCGTCGATCTTGCCTGCCAGCCATTGCAGGCCTGCAAGATGCTGCTGGTCATGGCTGCAGAGGTAGTGGATGAGGCTGCGCATCGTGAGCGGGCCGTAGCCTTCGAACACCGCGGTGCGCGCGAGCTGCGCGTCGCTCAGGCTGGAGATGATTTCCATCGTCTGCACGCGCGCCATGCGGAATTCAGCCAGCACCTTCGCCGCATCGGCGGTACCGTACGCGCGCTCGATGGCCAGCGGTTCGCTGTCGATGGAGGCGAGCGTCGGATGCGTCTCCTGCAGCGTGCGGCGAAAGCGCACGTGGTAGCCCTCGATCTCGATGTCGCGCACATGGCAGAGCTGCTCGATGGCGGTGAAGGCCTCGCTGGGCACGCCCTCCCACGAGGGCGGCGCCCAATGCCTGTAGGCGGTGGGAATGGCCGCGTAGTGGGCCTCCAGTTGCGACGGGAAGGCCGCGAGAGCGCTGAGGGTCGTGGGGTTCATGTTTTTTCCGAAGCGCATTATGGTGCTCGCTCCGTAAAATGGCCGATCACCCTCACCCGCCAGGAGACTCCCGATGAACGCCCCGACCCAAACCTCGCACCTGATGCCGGAGCTTCATCTGCGCGACGTCCCGGCCAGCCTGATCGATGGGCTGAAGGCCCGCTTCGGCGCCAACTGCTCCACGGCCATGGCAGTGCGCACGCAGCACGGGCGCGACGAGTCTTCCTTCGACGCACCACCCCCCTCCGCCGTGGTGTTCGCAGAGAGCACGCAGGACGTGGCCGACGCGGTGAAGCTCGCGAGCGAGCACAGCGTGCCCGTCATTCCCTTCGGTGTGGGCTCCTCGCTCGAAGGCCACCTGCTGGCGGTGCAGGGCGGCATCAGCATCGACGTGTCGCGCATGAGCAAGGTGCTGTCGATCAACGCCGACGACCTCACGGTAACGGTGCAGCCCGGCGTCACGCGCAAGCAGCTCAACGAAGAGATCAAGAGCACGGGCCTGTTCTTCCCCATCGACCCGGGCGCCGACGCTTCCATCGGCGGCATGACGGCCACGCGCGCCAGCGGCACGAACGCGGTGCGCTACGGCACGATGCGCGAGAACGTACTGGCGCTCGAAGTGGTCACTGCTGCCGGCGAGGTCATCCGCACCGGTACCCGCGCGAAGAAATCTTCGGCCGGCTATGACCTCACGCGCCTCATGGTGGGCAGCGAAGGCACGCTGGGCGTGGTCACCGAGATCACGCTGCGCATCTACCCGCTGCCCGAGGCGGTGTCGGCGGCGATCTGCTCGTTTCCGAGCATCGAGGCCGCGGTGCGCACGACCATCGAGACCATCCAGCTCGGCGTGCCGATCGCGCGCGTGGAACTGATCGACGTGAACACGGTGCGCATGGTGAACGCATACGCCAAGCTGAACCTGCGCGAAGAGCCGATGCTGCTGATGGAATTCCACGGCTCGCCCGCCGGCGTGAAGGAACAGGCCGAGACGGTTCAGGAGCTCGCGAGCGGCCATGGCGGCAATGCATTCGAATGGGCCAGCACACCCGAAGAGCGCACGCGCCTGTGGACCGCGCGGCACAACAGCTACTTTGCCGCGGTGCAGTCGCGCCCCGGCTGCCGCGTGATCTCGACCGACACCTGCGTGCCGATCTCGCGCCTGGCCGATTGCCTGCTCGACTCGGTGGCCGAGGCCGATGCGAGCGGCATTCCGTACTTCCTCGTCGGCCATGTGGGCGACGGCAATTTCCACTTCGGCTATCTGCTCGACCCGAACATTCCCGAAGAGCGCGTGAAGGCCGAAGAGCTGAACCACGCGCTGGTGAGCCGCGCGCTGGCGCTCGAAGGCACCTGCACCGGCGAGCATGGCGTGGGGCTGCACAAGATGGACTTCCTGGTCACCGAAGCGGGCGTGGGTGCGATCGACATGATGCGCACGATCAAGCGCGCGCTCGACCCGAAGAACATCATGAACCCGGGCAAGATCTTCAGCCTCTGACCCGTTCGCTCAGGCGTTCAATGAAAAAGCCCGGCGGCTCGCAAGAGCGCCGGGCTTCTTTGATTTGCTTGCGGCAGCTGCCGCGCTATCAGTTGGTGCTGTTGCTGCGGCGGCGTGCCGGTGCCTTCTCCGCGGGCACATAGGTCTGCGACGGCGCAGCGCCGCCATCCACGCCCAGACGCCCGCCACCACCAAGGCCCTGGCCACGCACCGTCTGCGCCTTGTAGTTGCGCAGCGAACGAACCATCTGGTTGAAGGCGTCCATGAAGGCCGCGGCAATCACCTTGCCCTGCGCCGTGTTGGTGTAACCACCCACGCCGCCGCCACCGCTGCGACCGGCCAGCGCACCGAAAGCGCCGAAGTCGGTCTTGGAGGCGCTGCCTTCTGCGGCCGCAACCTGCACGCCCGAACGGTTGTCGATGAGGGTCAGCAGCGCGCTGGCTTCCTTGGTCTGCATGCTGCCGCCGAGGGCCGCGAGGGCTCGGCCACGGCCGCCACCCACCAGGCCGCCGAGCGCGCCGCCGACGCCGCCGGCATCGCTGTTGCTGAAGACGATTTCGGGCGACAGGCCGTAGTCGGACGCCACCATCTGGCCGCGACCGAAGTTGCTGCCACCGCGCATTTCACCCGACTGCTGCAGCGCGCGTTCGCGCGTCATGGCGTTCATGCCGGCCGCGCCACGTTCGACCACGATGAAGCAGTTCGATTGCTGCACCAGCAGGCGCAGCAGGTTGGCCGTGGGCGGCAGCTTGTATTCGCCGGTGAGGATGGTGTACCAGCCAGCGCTCTGGTTCTCGATCAGCGAGACCGTGCCGAGCGGCGATTCGCAGCGCTCGAGCTGGCTGCTCGCGTTGTCGGTGGCGCCGCCTGCGGCGCTGCCGGTAGCCATGGTCTTGGCCGACTGGCTGCCCATTTGCATGTCGGTCGTGGCGCAACCGGTGAGGAGAACTGCGCCGACGGCAATGGCCGCGAGCGGGAACTTGGTGAGCTGCATGGTGGACTCCCTCTGTTTGTTCAGAGATCTGGGATTGAAAAAACCAGCGGTCGAGGATACGCGCAAAGGATTGCAGGAATCAATCAAACGAACGCCAGCCCCCGAGTTCACAACACTAGGCCGTTCGGCGGATGCGCTCGATCAATCCGTTGAGTGCTTCGATGGAGCCGAAGTGGATGGCGAGCTCGCCGCTTTCCTCGATGCGGCCGCCGCGCTTGCTGCGCTTCTTGATGCGCACCTCGACCTCGGCGGTGAGCAGGTCGGCCAGTTCTTCTTCCACTCGCTGCAGGTCGCGCGACTTTTCGCCGTCGTTGCCGCGGCGCGAGGGCGTGAGCGTGAACTCGGCCGCGAGCTTCTTTACCAGCGCCTCGGCTTCGCGCACCGACATCTTCTTGGCCGCAATCTGGTTGGCCGCCGTGATCTGCGTGCCACGGTCCAGCGACAGCAGCGCGCGGGCATGGCCCATGTCGATGTCGCCGGCCATCAGCATCTGCTGTGCGGGCTCGGCCAGGTTCAACAGGCGCAGCAGGTTGCTCGCCGCGCTGCGCGAACGGCCCACGGCCTGTGCGGCCTGCTCGTGAGTGAGCCCAAACTCGTTCACCAGGCGTTGCAGGCCTTGGGCCTCTTCCAGCGGGTTGAGGTCTTCACGCTGGATGTTCTCGATGAGCGACATCGCCGCGGCGGCTTCGTTGGGCACGTCGCGCACCAGCACCGGCACGCTGTCGAGGCCCGCGAGCCTGGCGGCGCGAAAGCGGCGTTCGCCCGCGATGATTTCGTACTCGGCGTTCTTGGCGGCTGCCGATTCGGCGTCGAGCCGGCGCACCAGGATCGGCTGCATGATGCCCTGCGCCTTGATGCTCTCGGCCAGCTCGTAGAGCGCGCCTTCGTCCATGCGTGTGCGCGGCTGGTAGACGCCGGCCACCATCTGGTCGAGCATCAGCGTCGTCGGATTCCTCTGTGCGCCGCCCTCTTCCGAGCCCGAATTGCCGCCATTGCCGTTGTCGGCGGAAGGCGCGGCCGTCGGGCCGAGCAGCGCTTCGAGGCCGCGGCCCAGGCCCTTGGGTTTCTTGGTCGCCATCAGTTCTTTTCTTTCGAGATTTCGTTCAGGAGTTTCCGGCCCTCGGGCCAATCGCCCAGGCCGGATTCGGCATTCAGGTGGCCGCCCGGGCCGGCATCGATGAAGCGTGCGCCCCAGTCTTTGGCAAGCTGCTGCGAGCGCGAGGCTTCGCAGTACGGGTCGTCGTTGGCAGCGATCAGCACCGCCGGGAACGGCAGCGGCTTGCGCAAGATCGGCGCCCAGCCTGGAATCAGCTGGCGCAGGTTGTCGCTCTCGACGTCGCCGGGCGCGACCAGCAGCGCGCCGCGCACTTTGTGCGTGTTACGCGAATGCGCGGCCCACGCAGCAACGAGGATGCAGCCGAGGCTGTGCGCCGCAAAAGCCACAGGGCCGGGCGAGGCCAGCACTTCTTCTTCGAGCCGCGCGGACCAGTCGCCGCGCAACGGGCGCATCCACTCGTGCTGCTCGACGCGGTGGTCGCCGTACACCGACTCCCAGCGGGTTTGCCAATGGCCGGGGCCGCTGTTCTGCCAACCGGGCAGCAGCAGGATGCGCGGAGTTGTCATTTGCTACGAACTTGATAGCACCTTGCCGAGCAGCGGCAAGCGTCAGGCATTGTTTTCACTGGTGGAGTCGGATGCGGGCGCGGGTGCCATCACGTCATCGGGAATGGGCAGGTCCGGGGCGATGCGCGTGACCGGCGCAATCGGCGGCGCCACCGCACCCGAAGCAAAGGCGCTCGCGGGCGGCATCTTGTCGACCAGCTCCTGGGCGAAGGCGATGAAAGCCTGGCTGCCGCGGGCGGCCGGGTCGAACACCACACCCGGCAGTCCGTAGCTGGGCGCCTCGGCCAGCCGCACATTGCGCGGGATCACCGTGTCGAACACCTTGTCGCCGAAGTGGGACTTGAGCTGCTCGCTCACCTGCTGCTGCAGCGTGATGCGCGGATCGAACATCACGCGCAGCAGGCCGATGATCTGCAGGTTCTTGTTGAGGTTGGCGTGTACCTGCTTGATGGTGTTGACCAGGTCGGTCAGCCCTTCGAGCGCGAAGTACTCGCACTGCATCGGCACGATCACGCCGTGGGCGGCGCACAGGCCGTTGAGGGTCAGCAGGCTCAGGCTCGGTGGGCAGTCGATCAGCACGAAGTCGTACTCGGCGCCGACCGCGGCCAGCGCGGTGCGCAGGCGCTTTTCGCGACGGTCGAGCGCAACCATTTCGACTTCGGCACCCGCCAGTTCGCGGTTGGCGCCCAGCACGTCGTAGCCGCAACCGCCCTCCACCAGCTTGTCGGCCTTGACCCGGGCTTCGGCCACCGAGGCCGATTCGAGCAGCACGTCGTACACCGTCAGCTCCAGCTGCCGCTTGTCGATGCCCGAGCCCATGGTGGCATTGCCCTGCGGGTCGAGGTCGATCATCAGCACGCGCTGGCCGACCTTGGCCAGGCCGGCCGCGAGGTTGACGGTGGTGGTGGTCTTGCCGACGCCGCCCTTTTGGTTGGCAATGCAGAAAATCTTGGCCATGTCAGTACCGGAGGATCGATCAGCGCGAGATTGCGAGCTTGACGCCGAAGGCGATCAAAAAGGTGCCGGCAAGCTTCTCGAGCGTGGCGGAAATGCGGGGATTCGCACGGATGCGCTCGGCCAGGAAGTGCGTGAGCAGCGTCGAGGTCAGACCGTACAGGAAGGTCAGCGCCGCAATCGTCACGGCCATCGCGCCGAAAGTGACCAGGCCCTGATGGCGGGCCGGGTCGACGAACAGCGGGAAGAAGGCCATGTAGAACACGATCGCCTTGGGATTCAGCAGGGTGATGGTGAAGGCCTGGCGCAGGAAATGGCTGGGCTTGATGTCGAGGATGGGCGCCGAGCCGGGCTTGGCCAGCAACATCTTGAGGCCCAGCCACGCCAGGTAGGCGGCGCCCAGCCACTGCACTGCCTTGAAAGCTGTCGGGTACGCGGCCAGCACGGCCGACACACCAGCCACTGCGGCCCACATCAGGCACTGGTCACCAATGATCAGGCCGGCTGTTGCGGCCAGTCCTCCACGGATGCCGCCTTTGCTCGTCGAGGTGATCAGCGCCAGATTGCCCGGACCGGGAATCAGAAGGAACAGGACGATGGCGGCGACGAATGCGCCGTAGTCAGCGATGCCGAACATGGGATTTGCCTCGAAAAAGCGAGTCGGAAAAGGGACCGGAGGGAGGCATCGAGTCTAAGCGAGCACACCACCGCGAGGATCGTTCGGACACCGGCTTTTACCGGTGTCGCCGCTTCTTTTGCGGATTCAGGCGCCGATTTCGGCAGCTTCTTTGCGTGCCCAGACGATGCAACGCTCGGCATCCAGGCCAGGAACCGTCAGTTGTTCCACGTGAAACACTGCCACGCCCTTCGGCAAAGCGGCGAGTTCGTCGGTCGGCACTTTGCCCTTCATGGCGAGCCAGACACCACCGGGTGCGAGCAGATTCATCGAGCCGTTGAAGAAATCCGGCAGTGATGCGAAGGCGCGCGAGCTGATGACTTCGTAGCTGCCGGTCAGCGATTCGACCCGGGCGTGCAGTCCCCGAAGGTTCGGGAGCTCCAGTTCGGCTGCCACTTGCTGGACGAAAGCCGCCTTCTTGGCGACCGCATCGAGGCAGCTCACCTCAAGATCAGGCCGCATGATGGCGATCACCACACCCGGCAAGCCACCGCCAGAACCCACGTCCAGCAGCTTGCCCTTCCCTGCCCACTCGCGCTGCAGCGGCGCGACTGCCGCCAGACTGTCGAGCAAGTGGTGCGTCAGTACGCTTGCCGGATCGCGCAGCGCCGTCAGGTTGTAGACCTTGTTCCACTTGAGCATCAGCGTGCCGTAGGCCAGCAGCTGCTCGCCCTGGAGATCGGACAGTGCCACGCCCATGGCGGCTGCGCCGGCGCGCAGCGTATCGATCGGCGCCGTCATTCCGCGGACTGCGGCTCGGTGGCTGCTTCCGTGGTGGCGGTATCGCGGGCGAAGGCCTTGTGGCCGCCCTTGCGCAAATGAATCATCAGCAGGGAGATGGCGGCAGGCGTCACACCGGAGATGCGCGAGGCCAGGCCCAGTGTTTCCGGCCGGTGCTTGTCCAGCTTTTGCCGCACCTCGAAGCTTAGCGCCTTGACCTGGCCGTAGTCGAAATCAGCCGGCAGCTTCAGGTTCTCGAAGTGCGCGGCCCGCTCCACTTCGTCGTGCTGACGCTCGATGTAGCCAGAGTACTTGGCCGAGATCTCGATCTGCTCGATCTCGGTTTCGCTCAGCGCCGTCTGGGCACCGTACTTGCCGCCGTCCAGCGACATCAGCGTTTCGTAGTTCACGTCGGGCCGGCGCAGCAGGTCGGCCAGGTTGTATTCGTGGTCGATGGCCTTGCCCAGTACCCGCTCCGACTCGGCGGCCGGCAGGTTGCGCGGGTTCACCCAGATCGACTTGAGCCGCTCTGTTTCACGTGAAACAGCGTCGCGCTTGCGGCTGAAAGCGTCCCAGCGCGCGTCGTCTACCAGGCCAAGCTTCCGCCCTGCTTCGGTCAGACGCATGTCGGCGTTGTCCTCGCGCAGCTGCAAGCGGAACTCCGCGCGGCTCGTGAACATGCGGTACGGCTCGGTCACACCCTTGGTGATCAGGTCGTCGACCAGCACGCCCAAGTAGGCTTCGTCGCGGCGCGGCAGCCAGGCATCTTCGCCACGGCATTGCAGCGCAGCATTGATGCCGGCGAACAAGCCTTGGGCAGCGGCTTCTTCGTAGCCCGTTGTGCCGTTGATCTGCCCGGCAAAGAACAGGCCCTTGACCGAGCGGGTCTCGAAGCTGCTCTTGAGCTCGCGCGGATCGAAGTAGTCGTACTCGATGGCGTAGCCCGGCCGCAGGATGTGCGCGTTCTCCAGCCCGGGCATCGAGCGCACCAGCTGGTACTGGATGTCGAACGGCAGGCTCGTCGAGATCCCGTTCGGGTAGTACTCGTTGGTCGTCAGGCCTTCAGGCTCGAGAAAGATCTGATGGCTTTCCTTGTCAGCAAAGCGGTTGATCTTGTCTTCCACGCTCGGGCAGTAGCGCGGACCCACGCCGTCGATCTTGCCGGTGAACATCGGGCTGCGGTCGAAGCCGGAGCGGATGATCTCGTGCGTGCGCGCATTGGTGTGGGTGATCCAGCAGGGCATTTGCTGCGGATGCATGTCCGCGCGGCCCATGAAGCTGAACACCGGCATCGGCCCTGCCCCACCGGGCATGCCGTCGCCGGGCTGCTCGGTGCACTTCGAAAAATCGATGCTGCGGCCGTCGAGCCGTGGCGGCGTCCCGGTCTTGAGCCGGCCTTGCGGCAGCTTCAGTTCCTTGAGCCGCGCCGACAGGCTGATCGCCGGCGGATCACCCGCGCGTCCAGCCTGGTAGTTGTCGAGGCCGACATGGATGCGGCCATCGAGAAAAGTACCCGCCGTCAGCACCACGGTACGGGCACGGAATGCGATGCCCACCTGCGTGACGGCACCGACCACGCGATCGCCCTCCACCATCAGGTCGTCGACGGCTTGCTGGAACAGGCTCAGGTTCGGCTGGTTCTCCAGCCGATGGCGGATGGCCGCCTTGTACAGAACCCGATCCGCCTGCGCGCGGGTGGCGCGCACCGCCGGGCCCTTGCTCGAATTGAGAATCCGGAACTGGATGCCGGCCTCGTCCGTGGCAATCGCCATCGCGCCGCCGAGCGCATCGACCTCCTTCACCAGATGGCCCTTGCCGATACCGCCGATCGACGGGTTGCAGCTCATCTGCCCCAACGTTTCGATGTTGTGGGAGAGCAGCAGCGTCTTGGCGCCCATGCGCGCGGAGGCGAGCGCGGCTTCGGTGCCGGCATGGCCACCGCCGACGACGATCACGTCGAATTCTTCGGGGTACAGCATTTGAAATGGGGAGCGCACAACTGACGCGTGCGCGGCGCAAAAGGGGCACTGATTTTAATCGTCCAGGCCGATCTGCGCCCTTTGTGTGGACAAGCTAGAGGGCCATGCCAAATTACCCGCCAATGCCCACGTAGCCTCGATAGTTTGCTATATATTTCATAGCAAACTATCCGCGTCAGCCCGTCGCTTCGGCCACCTGCACCACCGGCACAGGCTTCTCGATGCCGACCAGCGCGCCAGTCGGCGGCGGCGCCTTCGACGGTTCAAGGCTTTCATCCTGCAGCTCGCGAACGACGAGCTTCTTGTCCGTCATGCGCACGTTGCCGAAGATCGTGCAGAAGGCCACGTCCTTCGCGTCGCGCCCCGTGCCCACGCGCACCACCCGGTCGACTGGCGCCATGCGCGTCGGATCGAACAGCACCCACTGCCCGCCGAGCCAGGCTTCGAACACGGCGTGGAAATCCTGCGGCGGCTCGTCGAACCACACATAGCCCACCACCAGCCGCGCCGGAATGTTGAGCGCGCGGCAGAAGGTGATGCCCAGGTGCGCGAAGTCGCGGCATACGCCCGCGCGTTCCACGAACACCTCCCGCGCCGTCGTTGTCGAGTCGCTGCTGCCCGGCTCGTAGGCGATGCTCTCGTGAATCCAGTCGACGATGGCCTGCACGCGGCCGATGCCCGGCGGCAGGTCGCCGAAGAGCTGCTGCGCGCAGCGCGACATCAGGTCTGACTCGCAGTAGCGCGTCGGCATCATGTAGTGCAGCACCTCGTCGGGCACTTCGCTGACCGGCACCTCTCGCAGGTCGGTCGGCACCACCACATGCGCGCGCTGCACGCTGGCCCTGTAGCGAATCTTCAGCGGCCCGGGCTTCGCGTCGAAACGGATGAAGCGGTTGCCGCTCCCCTCGTCGCAGAACACCTGCATCTCGGTCGGTGGCTCGATCGTCAGCTCCTCGCTGACGACGGCCTGCGCACCCGAGCGCGCCGCTTCGATGTTGAGCAGCATGTGGGCCGGCGCGACGACCTCGTAGTCGAGCTGCGCATCGACGTGGGAGATGTGCATCAGTCGAGCGCCTTTTTCACCGCACCCACGCCAAGCGCGGCCAGCACGACGAACAGCACAGCCAGCACCAGGAACAGGCCGAACAGCAGCTTGGCAATGCCGGCAGCCCCGGCCGCCACGCCACCGAAGCCGAGCAGGCCGGCCACGAGGGAGATGACCGCAAAAATGATCGCGTACTTCAACATCGGGTACTCCTTGCAGCAGGCCTTGCCCACCGTGCGACGCAGCTTAGAAAGCGGCCCGCTCGCGCCCGATAGTCGCCTCGCGCGTGCGGCCGTAGGACAAAAACGCGAGGCAGCCAAACCCGCTAGCATCCGCTGCGATCTCCCACAACAATCAATCAACCTCGTCATCCATTGGAGTTTTTCGAATGAAGCTGTATTACTCGCCCGGTGCCTGTTCGCTCTCGCCCCACATCGCGCTGCACGAAGCAGGCATCGCCGTCGAACCCGTGCTGGCCAGCACCAAGAGCCACAAGCTGCAGGACGGCACCGACTACTACGGCATCAACCCGCTGGGCTACGTGCCGATGCTCGAGCTCGACGATGGCACCCGCCTGCGCGAAGGCCCGGCCATCCTGCAGTACATCGCCGACCTCGCACCCATCAAAAACCTCGCGCCCGCAGCCGGCACCCTGCAGCGCTACCGCCTGCAGGAGTGGCTGACCTTCATCGGCACCGAAGTGCACAAGGGCTTCAGCCCGCTGTTCAACCCGAACATGCCCGAAGAAGCCAAGACCATCTTCAAGGACAAGCTCAAGTCGCGCTTCCAATGGCTCGACGGCGAACTGGCCAACAAACAATACCTGATGGGCGACCACTTCAGCGTGGCCGACGGCTACCTGTTCACCGTCACCAACTGGACCAAGCCCACGGGCGTGGACATCTCCGGCTTCCCCAACGTCCAGGCCTGGCACGCACGCGTTGGCGCCCGCCCCGCGGTGCAGGATGCAATGAAGGCCGAAGGCCTGCTGAAGTAAGCCGAAGCACGCGAAAGCGTGCAGAAGCATTGAAGCGGCCGGATTCCCTCTAGGGGAAAACCCGGACTGCTTCAGCCACAAGCCGCACGATGCGGCTTTTTTTTCGGGTCACGCTACGGGCAGAACTTCAGACGACCGAAGAAGGAACCCGCGCCATGCCCGAAACCCCGCCCCCCGTCGAACTGCGCGAAGAGATGCGCGGACCCGTCATGTGGCTCACCATCGACCGCGAAGAGCGCCGCAACGCCATCAACAGTGCCGTACTCGCCGGCCTGAGCGACGCACTGGCCCGCGCCAACAACGACGCCGCCGTGCGCGCCGTGGTCATCACCGGCGCCGGCACGCGCGCCTTCTGCGCCGGCGCCGACCTGCAGAGCGGCACCTCCTTCAAGTTCGACTACGCCGCGCCTTACCAGGGCTTTGCCAATCTGTTCCGCCAGGCCCGGCAATCGACCGTGCCGCTGATCGCGCGCGTCAACGGCGCATGCATGGCCGGCGGCATGGGGATCATGGCGATGTGCGACATGGCCGTGGCCAGCAGCCAGGCCGTGTTCGGCCTGCCCGAGGTGAAGGTCGGCCTCTTTCCCGCACAGGTGCTCAGCGTGCTCGGCGGCCTGCTGCCGCGCCGCGTGCTGGCCGAGATGTGCATCACCGGTGAGCCCATCATCGCCGCGCAGGCGCTCGAACTGAATCTCGTCAACCGCGTGAGCGACGACGTCGACGAAAGCGTCGACTGGCTGCTCGGCCGCATGCTCGACAAGTCGCCCGCCGCCATCCGCCGCGGCCTCTACACAATGAAGAAGATCGAGGCGATGGCCTTCGAGGAATCGATGGCCTTCACCGAAAGCCAGATCGGCCTGTTCGCACTCACCGAAGACGCCGCCGAAGGACAACTCGCCTTCCGCGAGAAGCGCAAGCCGCAATGGAGTGGCCGATGAACAGCAGCAACAACAACGAACGCATCGTCCGCATCGGTGGCGCATCGGGCTTCTGGGGCGACAGCAGCGTGGGTGCGCCGCAGCTCGTGGGCAGCGGGCAGATCGACTACCTCGTGTTCGACTACCTCGCCGAACTCACCATGTCGATCCTCGCGGGCGCACGGCTCAAGAAGCCCGAGCTGGGCTACGCAACCGACTTCGTCTCCGTCGCGATGAAGGCAGTGCTGAAGGACGTCGTGAAACAAGGCATCCGCGTGGTGAGCAACGCAGGCGGCGTCAACCCGCAAGGCTGTGCCGACGCACTCGCCGCGCTGGCCGCCGAGCAGGGCATCGCATTGAAGATCGCCGTGGTGAGCGGCGACGACGTGTCCCCGCTGCTGCCGCAACTGCGCCAGGCACAACCACCCTTGCGCGAATTGCAGAGCGGCGCCGCGCTGCCCGAACGCGTGCTCACCGCCAACGCGTATCTCGGCGCACGGCCGATACAGGCTGCGCTCGATGCGGGTGCGCAGATCGTCATCACCGGCCGCTGTGTCGACTCCGCCGTCACGCTCGGCGTGCTCATGCACGAATTCAAGTGGCAGCCGGACGACTTCGATCTGCTCGCGGCCGGCAGCCTCGCGGGCCACATCATCGAATGCGGCTGCCAGGCCACCGGCGGCCTGCACACCGACTGGGACACCGTGCCCGACTGGCCGAACATCGGCTACCCCATCGTCGAGTGCAGCGCCGACGGCAGCTTCGTCGTCACCAAGCCGGAGGGTACCGGCGGCAAGCTCACGCCCGCGGTGGTGGGCGAGCAGATGCTCTACGAGATCGGAGACCCCGCGGCCTACCTGCTGCCCGACGTGGTGGCCGACTTCACGCAGGTGCGCATCGAGCAGGCCGGCGAGCACCGCGTGCGTGTGCACGGCGCGCGCGGCCATGCGCCGACCGCGAGCTACAAGGTCAGCGCCACGTATGTCGACGGCTTCAAGACGGCGGCGCAACTCACCATCGTGGGCTTCGATGCGGTGGCCAAGGCGAAGCGCACGGGCGAAGCCATCCTCGCGCGCACGGGCACGCTGTTCTCGCAATACGGCTTCGGGCCGTACAGCGGCACGCACCTCGAAGTGCTGGGCGCGGAGTCGTGCTACGGCCCGCATGCGCAGGCATTGCAGACGCGCGAAGCAGTGCTGCGGCTCGCGGTGACGCATCCGCGCAAGGAAGCGCTGGAGCTGTTCGCACGCGAGGTCGCACCGGCGGGCACGTCGTGGGCGCCAGGCACCACGGGTGCGGGCGGCAGGCGCGCCTCGGTGTCGCCTTCGATCCGGCAATACGCGTTCCTGCTCGACAAGTCGCGGGTGGAAGCCACGGTGACCATCGATGGGAAACGCGTCGATGTTCCGCGCAGCGAGGTTTCCGCGTCAGCCCCCATCCCATCGCCTGTCAGAGCCCCAGAAACGCATGAAGCACCCCTGGCCCCTGACGCCATCGAGGTACCTCTCATACGCCTCGCCTGGGCTCGCAGCGGCGACAAGGGCGACACATCGAACATCGGCGTCATCGCGCGCCACCCTGCCCTGCTGCCGCTGCTGCGCGAACAGCTCACCGAAGCGCGCGTGGCCGAATGGCTCGCGCACCTGGTCAAGGGCCGTGTCACGCGCTACGAGGTGCCGGGCATCGGCGCCTTCAACTTCGTCTGCGAGCAGGCGCTGGGCGGCGGCGGCATGGCCTCGCTGCGCAACGACCCGCTCGGCAAGGGCATGGGCCAGATCCTGCTGGCCGTGCCCCTGCGCGCAAGCCCCGCGCTGCTGGCGTTGCTTGCCTAGCACCAATCGGGACAACCGTGCGACAGCAGGGTTGAGGCCGGGGGCTTAGCCTTGCGCCTCTTTCAACTTTGCTTTCGATCGCACGATGTCCACCCTTTTCGACCCCGTCCAGGCCGGCGACCTGAAGCTCGCCAACCGCATCGTGATGGCGCCGCTCACGCGCAACCGCTCGCCGAACGCGATCCCACCCGACATCGCCGCCACCTACTACGCCCAGCGCGCCAGTGCCGGCCTGCTCATCACCGAGGCCACCGCCATCAGCCACCAGGGCCAGGGCTATGCCGACGTGCCCGGCCTCTACGGCACCGAGCAGCTCGACGCCTGGAAGCGCGTGACCGACGCCGTGCACGCCAAGGGCGGCAAGATCGTCGTGCAGCTGTGGCACGTGGGCCGCGTCTCGCACACCGAACTGCAACCCGGTGGCGGCAAGCCCGTCGCCCCCTCGGCCATCACCGCCAAGACCAAGACCGTGCTCATCAAGGAAGGCGTGCCCACCTTCGTCGAGACCTCCGAGCCGCGCGCGCTCGACGCCGGCGAACTGCCCGGCATCGTGCACGCCTACGCGGTGGCCGCCCGCAGCGCGGTCGAGACCGCCGGCTTCGACGGCGTGGAACTGCACGGCGCCAACGGCTACCTGCTCGACCAGTTCCTCAAGGACGGCAGCAACAAGCGCACCGACGACTACGGCGGCAGCATCGAGAACCGCGCCCGCCTGCTGCTCGAATCCGCGCGTGCCGTGGTCGACGCCGTCGGCGGCGGCAAGACCGGCATCCGCCTGTCGCCCGTGACGCCGGCCAACGACGTGCACGACAGCAACCCGCAGCCGCTGTTCACCTACGTGGTGAAGCAACTCGCCACGCTCAACCTCGCCTACATCCACATCATCGAAGGCGCCACCGGTGGCCCGCGCGAAATCGAAGACCGGCCCTTCGACTACGAAGCGCTGAAGGCCGCTTACCGCGAAGCCGGCGGCAAGGGTGCATGGATGGTCAACAACGGCTACGACCGCCCGCTGGCCGAAGAAGCGCTGAAGGAAGGCGACGACCTCGTGGCCTTCGGCAAGCCCTTCATCTCGAACCCCGACCTCGTGCGCCGCCTGCGCGAGAACGCACCGCTCAACGAGCTCGACAAGGCCACCATGTACGGTGGCGGTGCGAAGGGCTACACGGACTACCCCGCACTGGCGTAATCCGGAAAAGGCCATGGCAAGATGCGGCGGACGCTTTGTGTCCGCCCCAGGAGAGAAATGCCATGGCCCGCATCGAGCAACGACTGGCCGCGCTCGGCCTCGTTCTTCCACCGACAGTGACGCCGCCACCCGGCGTCGTGCTGCCCTTTCAATTCATCCGCATCGTCGGCCGCCGCGCATTGGTCTCGGGTCACGGCCCGCTCAATGCCGATGGCACCATCGCCGCGCCGCTTGGCAAGTTGGGCCGCGAACTGAGCGTCGAGCAGGGCTACACCGCCGCACGTCTCACGGGACTCGCGATGCTCGGCAGCCTGCAGCGCGCGCTCGGCGATCTCGACCGCATCACGGCCTGGACACGCGTGTTCGGCATGGTCGCTTCGGCGCCCGGCTTCGACAAACAGCCAGCAGTGATCAACGGCTTCTCGGACCTCATCCTCGAGCTCTTCGGACCCGACATCGGCGCGCATTCGCGCAGTGCGGTGGGCATGGCCGAGCTGCCGTTCAACATACCGGTCGAGATCGAAGGCGAAGTGGAATTCGACGCATGACGACGTGGACCATCAGGCATGCCACCGAGAGCGATGCAACATCCGTCGCCAACTGCGCCGTCGAAGCCTTCAGCCACTACATTCCGCGCCTGGGCCTCACGCCGATTCCGATGACCAGGGACTACAGCGCGGCCATCGCCAATGCACAGGTCTGGGTCGCCACGCAGCATGGCGAGACCATCGCCGCGCTGGTGCTCGACACTACCGACGAAGGCTTCCTGATTGACGTGATCGCGGTGCTGCCGCAACACCAGGGCACCGGCGCGGGCCGCGCACTGCTCGAACTCGCCGAACAGGAAGCACTGCGGCAAGGCCACGACTCGATCTACCTCTTCACCAACGAGAAGATGACCGAGAACCGAGCTCTCTACGAACGCATCGGCTATGTCGAATACAAGCGCCTCGCCTTCGCGGAGCGCACTCGTGTTTTCCTGCGCAAGCCATTGAAGTGACCGCCATGCAGCTGGCCCGCATCCATCACGTCGCGATCATCTGCGCCGACTACGCAGTGTCGAAGCGCTTCTACACCGATGTGCTCGGCCTGCGCGTGATCGCCGAAAACTACCGCGCCGCGCGCGACTCGTACAAGCTCGACCTGGCACTGCCAGACGGCTCGCAGATCGAACTCTTCTCTTTCCCCGATGCGCCTGCGCGCCTCACGCGGCCCGAGGCGCAGGGGCTGCGGCACCTGTCTTTCGAGGTGCCCGACGTGCAGGCCGCGGCCGACGAACTCGCAGCACGGGGCATTGCGGTCGAGCCACTGCGCACCGATGAATTCACGGGCCGGCGCTTCACCTTCTTCGCCGATCCCGACGGCCTTCCGCTCGAACTCTACGAAGCCGCACCGACCGCCGATCTCGACGCGCTGCTGCTGAAACTCGAAGGCGCATTGCATCTTCGCGAGGTGCGCGCAAACGCCGCACGACTCGAAGAACTGCTCGACGACGACTTCCATGAACTGGGCGTCTCGGGCACGGTGTGGACGCGGGCCGCCATCATCGAAGCGCTGCGCGACGAGGCGTTTTCGCAGCGGACGATGTCGGACTTTCGCGTGCTGCGCATGGCACCCGATGTGGCGCTGGTTACCTATCGCGCGCACCGCGAAGCCATTGCGCAGCGACCCGCCGCGGACTCGCTGCGCAGCTCGCTGTGGCAACGCCGCGCCGGCCGCTGGCGCATGGCGTTCCACCAGGGCACACCGCTCCAAACGCTCTAGATTGCCTCGCCGAACGCCACGCTCACGCGCAGGCCGGTGGGCTCGGCCGCTTCAAGCCGCAGCTCAGCCCCCAGCAACTCCGCATAGCGCGACACGATCGACAACCCCAGCCCCGAGCCCTGCCCGAGCTTCTCGCCCGCGGGCCCTTGCGCCCAGCGCTGCATCAGGGCACGTTGGGCTTCGAGCGGAATGCCAGGCCCGTCGTCGATCACGCTCAGCGTGCGGCCCGCGAGCTCGACGGTGATGGTGCGCCCGCCATAACGCAGTGCGTTGTCGATCAGGTTGTCGAGGATGCCTTCCACCAGCGCCTCGTTGGCATGCACGACCACGCCGTCGTCGAGGCCGCGCGCGCCGAGGTCGACGCCGCGTGCATCGGCACGCGCGAGGTGCCGCAGTACCGTCTGCTCGGCCAGCACGTCGAGCCGCACCGGCACGCGCTTGAGCTCGGTGCGCGCTTCCTCGGCCAGCGCCAGCGCCAGCAGCTGGTCGATCAGGTGGCTGGCGCGCGCCTGCCGTTCCGACACACGCTCGAGCTGCTCGCGCCACACGTTGGTGTCCTGCTGCGCGAGCCCGTACTCGGCCAGCGCGCGGATGCCGGCCAATGGCGTGCGCAGCTCGTGCGCCACGTTGCCCACGAACTCGCGCTGCGCCTGCACGCTGTTGCCGAGACGCTCGAACAGCGAGTTGACCGCATTGCCCAGGCGCTGAAGCTCGCGCGAAGTCTGTGCCACCGCCACCGGCGACAGGTCGCGCACGTCACGCCTGTCGAGCGCGCGCTGCAGGTCGGCGAGCGGGCGCAGATCGCTGCGAATGCCGTACCAGAGCCAGACTGCAAGCAGGATCAGCAGCACGATCTGCGGCGCCAGCGCATAGCCCAGCAGCTGCCGCACCAGTGCGGTCCGGCTCAGCGTGGTCTGCGCAATGATCACGCGGTAGGGCATGCTGATGTCGGGCTCGGCGTCATGCTCGAGCACCACCGCGCGCAGCGTGCCTCCTTCGTAGCGGATGTCGGAAAAGCGGTAGCGCGAGCCGTCCACCGGCAGCGGCGCCTGCAGGCCCGATTGCCCCGAGATCAGCGAGCCGTCGAGCCTCTGCACCGCGAAGTACACCTTGTCGACCTGGTCGAAGAGCACGGTGGCCACTTCGCGCGGCGTCAGCAGCAGTTCGATGCCGCGCTCACCCGCCTGCACGTTGGCCGACAGCGCATAGGCATCGTCGAGCATGCCGCGGTCGAAGGCCTGCTCGGAAAAGTAGTTGGCGATGACCAGCGCGATGACAGCACCGACCATCCACGTGAGCGCCAGCGGCACCAGCACGTTGCGCAGCACGCGCCGCGTGAGCGACGGCGCACGCACGATGGCCGCGGGTTGCGTTTCAGTCGGCTGTTGCTGCGGCTCGGTCACGCGCGGATCACACCTCGGCTTCGAGCAGGTAGCCGATGCCGCGCAGCGTGCGGATGCTCGCGCCCGTGCCCTGCAGCTTCTTGCGCAGGCGGGAGATGAAGGCCTCGAGCGCGTTGTCGCCGAGCGATTCGTCGAAGCTCGACAGCTTGTCGGACAGCGCACGCTTGCTCACAGTGCGGCCCGGCGGACTCATGAGTTCCCACAGCACCTCGAACTCGCGCGCCGGCAGGTCGAGCGGACCGCTCGCGGTCGAGAAGCGGCGTGCCTTGCGGTCAAGCTTCAGCTGGCCCAGCAGCACGATGTCTTCGGTGCCCTTGGCGCGGCGTACCAGCGCACGCAGGCGGGCTTCGACCTCGGCCAGGTCGAAGGGCTTGCCGAGATAGTCGTCGGCGCCGGCATCGAGGCCGGCGATGCGCTCCTCGGTGCGACCGCGCGCGGTGAGCACCAGCACAGGAGTGCGGTCGCCGCGCGCACGTGCCTGCCGCAGCGCGGTGAGGCCACTTGCGAGGCCGCTGGTCGGGCTCGCGGTGGCCGGCAGGTTGAGGTCGAGCAGCACGGCATCGAAGGGCTGCACGCGCCACAGGTGATCGGCATCTTCGACGTTGGTCGACACGTCGACACGATGGCCGGCATCCGCGAGGCTGCGCACCATCACATCGCGCAGAACGGCGTCATCTTCGACAAGCAGAATTCGCATGGTTATTGAGTGGTTGGGGGTGATCTGCCTTGCGAACGACGGGTCAGCGGCCGGTCAGTCGCTCCAAGCGATAAACGCAACATGAGCATACGACAGCAAGATGAAATACGGGCCATTTTCATGGCCGACGCCACACGATGAGCGCGCGTGAACCCTCCGATCTTTTGAGCCTGGTGCCTCCGGAGGTGCAACGCACCGCCGTGGTCTTGCTGCATGGTTTATGCAGCACGCCTGACGAGTTGCTGACCGTGCAGTCCGCCCTGCGCAGCCGCGGCTACTCGGTGCACCCGCTGTCGATCGAGGGTTACTCGTTCGACGCCAATGCGCCGCTGCAGCGCGCGGCGCCGTACGAACGCTGGCTCGACGCGATCCAGGCGCAGGTGAAGGCACTGCGCGCGCAGCACGACCGCGTGATGCTGGTCGGCATTTCCGCCGGCTCCTCGCTCGCGCTCGGCGCGGCCATCCGCTGCGGCAGCGAAGTCGATGCGCTGGTGCTCATGTCGACCACGCTGCGCTTCGACGGCTGGGCCATTCCACGCACGCAGTTCCTGCTGCCGCTGGCCTTCTACACGCCGCTCGGGCGGCTCTGGCAATACCGCGAACGCCCGCCCTACGGCGTGAAGAACGAACGCGTGCGCGCCTGGATCGAGCGCGAGCTGCGCCACCGCAAGGTCTCGCGCGCCGGCAGTTCCGTCATCGGCGTGGGCCATCTGCGCGAGCACGACCGGCTCATCCGCCACGTGCGCCGCAACCTCAACAGCGTGCGATGCGACAACGTGCTCGCACTGCACGCCCAGCAGGACGAAGTGGCCAGCGTGGCCAACCTAGACATCCTCGCGCGCGGCCTGCGCTGCCGCGCCTTCCGCACCGTGGTGGTCGCCAACAGCTACCACATGATCACAATCGACAACGATCGTCAACAGGTTGTGCGCGAAACAGTGTCGTTCGTCGATGCCGTGGCGCATGGCACGATGCCCGAGCATCCGCTGTACGCCTGACACCTTCGACAACGTTCGATCACGCCCGAAAGGAAAGCATTTCCATGTCTTCTTCCAACGCTTCTTCGCCCACCTTCAACAGCATCGCCGCGATCCTGGAAACCGACTTCCGCGTCGAGCGCTCGGCCATCTCGCCGGACACCGCGCTGTCCGACCTCGGCCTCGACTCGCTCGCGCTGATGGAGTTCGTCTTCGCCGTCGAAGACGCCTTCCACCTGCGCATTCCCGAAGACCGCCTCGACCCGCGCGAAGCCGGCATCACGCTGCAGCGCCTGTGCGAAGTGATCGACACGGAAAGTGCCGGCAGCGCAGCCGCCGCCCAGCCCGCCGAAGCCACCGCATGAGCAGCGGTGCAGCCCACGCCGCGCTCGCCGCTTCGGCCGCACGCGCCGCCTCCGCGCCGGTGCGCGTGAGCGGCATCGGTTTCGTCACGCCCATCGGTCGCACCGTCGAGGCCTTCGACGAGGCGCTGTTCGCGGGCCGCTCGGCCGTGCGCGCGCAGACGCTGGAGATCAAGGGCATGGACCCGATGCTGCTCGCCGTTGCCGCCTGCGACTTCGATTCGAACGGCGTGCGCAGCACCTCGCGCCTCCCGCTGGACCGCGGCACCGCCATGGCGCTGGCCGCCGCGCAGGACGCGGCTGGCGAAGCGAAGCTCGACCTCGACACCATCGACCGCGACCGCCTCGGCATCTTCTGGGGCAGCGGCCTCGCGGGCGCCGGCACCTTCGACAACACCACCAGCGCGCTCTACGGCGAACAGCGCCGCATGCGCCCGACGACAGTGCTCACCGTGATGCCCAACGCCGCCGTGGCAGAGCTCGCGCTGCACTTCGGCGCGCGCGGTTCGGCCATTGCCTACGCCTGTGCTTGCGCCTCCTCGGCCGTGGCCATCGGCGAGGCGATGCGCGCCATTCGCGGCGGCTGGATCGACGTTGCCATCGTCGGCGGCCACGACGCCATGCTCACGCCAGGCGTGATGGCCAGCTGGCACGCGATGCGCGTGATGGCTCCGCCGCCGGCCGATGCGCCCTCTTCGGCCTGCCGCCCGTTCTCGGGTGACCGCGCGGGCTTTGCCATTGGCGAAGGCGCGGCCGCGCTGGTCCTCGAATCCGAAGCGCATGCAGCCGCACGCGGCGCCGAAGCCGCGCCCTTCGTGCTTGCGGGCTACGCCACCAACTGCGACGGCACACACATCACCAACCCCGACGCCCCGGGCCAGGTGCGCGCGATGCGCGCCGCACTGCGCGATGCAGGCATCGAAGCCTCCGACGTCGGCCATATCAACGCACACGGCACGGCCACTTCCGCAGGCGATGCGGCCGAAGCCGCATCTATCCGCGAGGTGTTCGGCAACCACACACCGGTCAGCGCGACCAAGGCCATCCACGGCCACGTGCTCGGCGGTGGTGGCGCGATAGAGCTCGTTGCAGCGCTGCGCGCACTGGCGCGCGAGACGCTGCCGCCCATCGCCAACCTGCAGACGCCCGACGCCGCATTCGATCTCGACTTCGTGCAAGGCGAGGCGCGCGAGGCCAAGGGCATCCACTATGTGCTGTCCAATTCCTTCGCCTTTGGCGGCACCAACGCGGTCATCGTGGCCGGCCGCGCGTCCTGACGCTGAAGATTCGCTGAACCCTTCCTGAAAAACGAACGCGGTGCACCGGCTGGTTGTTTTCGTCGTGCCCGTGTTCGCGCTGCTCATGGCGTGCGAGTTCGCATGGGGTTGGCTCAAGCGGCGCAACACCTACCGCTTCAGCGACACGCTCGGCAGCCTGAGCCAGGGGCTGCTGAGCCAGGCACTGTCGGTGTGCACGCAGCTGTTCCAGATCGGTCTCTACGCGATGGTCTATCCGCTGGTCGCGATCTGGACGCGGCCCAGCTTCTGGGACAGCGTTGTGGGCTGGATCGTCGCCGTGCTGCTGTTCGACTTCTTCGACTACTGGCTGCATCGCGCAGGCCATGAATCGGCCGTGTTCTGGGCTGCGCACTCGGTGCACCACCAGAGCCAGCACTTCAATTTTTCCACTGCGCTGCGGCAGGAAAGCACCGTGGCCTTTCTGGGCTGGGCCTTCTACCTGCCGATGGCGGTGGTGGGGGTGCCGCCCGAGCAGTTCGGCCTTGCGGGGCTGATCGTTCTGGTCTACCAGTTCTGGATCCACACCGAGCACATCGGCAAGCTCGGCTGGTTCGACCGCGTGTTCTCGTCACCGTCGAACCATCGCGTGCATCACGCGGTGAACGACGGCTACGTGGACCGCAACTACGGCGGCATGCTCGTGGTGTGGGACCGCATGTTCGGCACCTTCGCCGAAGAGAAAGAGCGCTGCGTCTACGGCACGCGCAAGACGCTTGCGAGCTTCGACCCGATGCGCGCGATCCTCGGCCCGTATGCGCCACTGCTGCGAGACGCCTGGCACACGCGGCGCTGGCAGGACAAGATTGCCGTGTGGTTCAAGCCGCCGGGCTGGCGGCCGGCCGACGTGGCACAACGGTTTCCCGATGCACCCTTTTCGCTGGAAGAAGCGATGCACATTCACGATCCGGCGCTGACGCGCCCGCAGGTGGCTTCGGCCTCGATTCACTTCGCGTGCTGGGTCGGCGTGACGCTGGCCTTTCTGTGGCGCGCCGACGACCTCGCGTTCCAGACGGGACTGGGACTGCTTGCGCTGGCCGTTGGTGGCTTCTGGTCCATTGGCGCCGTGCTCGACTCGCAACTGCGGCTGCGATGGGCCTGGTGCGCACAGCTGGCCTTGCTGGGAGTTTCGGCGGTACTGCTCGCCTGACGGCCTCGCTATGTATGCTCGGCGCTCTCATCGCACCGGGAGCATTCCATCATCATGCGCAGGCTGGCCACACCCGAAGACATCGACGCCGTTTTTGCCCTCTACATGCACGAGAAGGTCGTGCGCTTCCTCGGCTACGACCCGATGCCGATCGAAGACTTTCGCGCCATCTACCAGGCACTGCTCGACACCCTGTGCTTCTATGTCTATGAACGCGAAGGACGCATCGCGGGCTTCTACCGCGCCACGCGCTATCCGGGTCGCATTCAGCATGTAGCCGGCCTCGGTACGCTCGCTGTCGATCCCGCATTCCATGGCCAGGGCGTTGCGCTCGCCATGGTTGGCGAGGCCATCGATGCACTGAAGACTGCCGGCGTCAAGCGCATCGAGCTCTTCGCCGAAAGCGACAACGCGCCCGCGCTGCGCTTCTACGAGAAGCTGGGCTTCGAGCGCGAAGGTACGCTGCGCAAGTACTACAAGCGGGCCGGCGAAGATAACTACGTCGACGAGTACGTGATGGCGCTGCTGTTCGACTGAAAAGGCATCGTCAGGGCTTCCAGCGCCGCAGCAGCAGCGCGTTGGCCATCACACTCACGCTCGACAGCGCCATGGCTGCACCAGCCACCACCGGGCTCAGCAAGCCGAAAGCCGCGAGCGGAATGCCGGCCACGTTGTAGGCAAAGGCCCAGAACAGGTTCTGCCGGATCTTCGCGACCGTGCGTGCAGAGAGCTCGAAGGCCTGTGCCACCAGCGCGAGATCGCCACGCATCAGCGTGATGCCGGCCGCTTCCATCGCCACGTCGGTGCCGCCACCCGAAGGCGCCATCGCGATGCCCACGTCAGCCGCGGCCAGCGCGGGCGCATCGTTCGCGCCGTCGCCGACCATCGCCACGACGTGCCCGTTCTTCCTCAATGCTGAAACCTGCGCCGCCTTGTCGGCCGGCAGCACATCGGCGCGCACGTCTTCGGCCGCAATGCCCAGCCGCGCCGCCATGGCTTGAGCCGCACGCAGGTTGTCGCCCGAAATCATCACCACGCGCAGGCCGCGTGCACGCAGCGTGCGGATGGCTTCTGCAGCTTGCGGCTTGGGCTCGTCGGCGAAGGCGAACAATGCATGCACGTGCGCGGCACCGGCCTCATCGAAGCGCAACAGCGCGGACACCGTGGCGCCTTGAGACTGCAGACGATCGACTTCCGCAGCGTCGGGCATCGCGTCGAGTTCACGACACCAACGCAGGCTGGCGATGGCCCAGTGCACGCCGTCGACCTCACCACGCACACCGCGACCCGGCCACGCCTGCATCACACCCAGCGCAGGCGCCTGCACGTTGCGCTGCGCCGCAGCGGCCAGCACCGCCTTGGCCAGCGGATGCTCGCTGCCGCTCTGCAGGCTGGCGGCCGTCGCCAGCAATTGATCTTCACTGGCATCGGTGCCTGACACAGGCACCAGCGCAGTGAGCACCGGCCGGCCGATCGTCAGCGTGCCGGTCTTGTCGAATGCAACGGTGTCGACGCGGTGCGCGACTTCCAGCGCACGCGCGTCCTTGATCAGGATGCCGTGACGCGCCGCCACGCCCGTACCCGCCATCACCGCGACGGGCGTTGCAAGGCCCAGCGCACATGGGCAGGCAATGACGAGCACCGCCACGGCATGGATCAACGCAGTCTCGATTCCCGCGCCCGCAACCAGCCAACTGGCCAGCGTGACAAACGCGATCAACAGCACCACCGGCACGAATACGGCCGCAACCTTGTCCACCAGCCGCTGGATCGGCGCCTTCGCCGCTTGTGCGTCTTCGACCAGCCGGATGATCCGCGCGAGCACGCTCTCGGCGCCGATCGCGCTCACTTCGATGACCATGCGACCATCGCCGTTCACCGCGCCGCCGGTCAATGCATCGCCCGGCCCTTTGGCCACGGGCAGCGGCTCGCCGGTGAGCATCGATTCATCGACTTCGGATTGCCCTTCGATCACGCGTGCGTCGGCCGGCACGCGTTCGCCAGGCCGCACCGCGAGGCGGTCGCCCACCATCACTTCGGCCAGCGGCACATCGCTTTCCTTGCCACGCGGGCCCACCAGGTGCGCCACTTCGGGCCGCAACTGCTGCAACGCACGGATCGCCGACGTGGCCTGGCGCTTGGCGCGCGCCTCCAGCCACTTGCCGAGCAGCACCAGCGTGATCACCACCGCCGAAGCCTCGAAGTACAGGTGCGGCATCGCACCGTGGCCCGCATGCTCGCCGGTGGCCGCGCGCCACCAGAGCCAGAGCGACAAGCCAAAGGCCGCGCTGGTGCCGAGCGCCACCAGCAGGTCCATGTTTCCGGTGCGCGCTTTTGCCGCATGCCAGCCCGCGCGATAGAAACGCGCACCCAACCAGAACTGCACCGGCGTTGCGAGCAGCAGTTGCAACCATGGCGGCAGCATCCAGTCTTGCCCGAAAGGATCGCCTAGCATCGGTGCCAGCAAGGGAATCGAAAGTGCCAGGCCGACAGCGACCGGGCCGAAACCGTGCCACGGCGACAGCGCGGCTTCTTCGGCCGCCGTGCTCGCCGCGCGCGGCTCGTAGCCTGCGGCCCGTACGGCTCGGCGCAGCAGGACGTCCATGTCTTCGTTGCCGCCTGTCACCACGCGGGCCGATTCGGTCGCGAGATTCACGCTCACGTCCTGCACGCCCGGCACGTTTTTCAGAGCACGCTCGACACGCATCACGCACGAGGCGCAAGTCATGCCGCCGACCGAGAGGTCGAGCGTGGTGGTGCCGGGGATTTGCTGCTGCAGAACTTTTTCCATGCGCCAAGGCTAAAGCCTCACACCATGGCAAGGTCAAGCGAAAAAATTCAGTGCCCCTGCGCTGGACATTGACATCGTGAGAGGGTTCAAACTTGCACCCTCAGTCAATCACTTCCAAGGAGCTACCACGATGAGCCAGAAATTCCAGGTCACGGGCATGAGTTGCGGCCACTGCGTGAGCGCAGTACAGAACGCGGTGCAAACGGTGGACCCCGAAGCGCAGGTCACGGTCGATCTGGAAACGGGCCATGTCGACGTATTGAGCGAACAGCCGCGCAAGGACATCGTGGCCGCGATCGAGAACGCGGGCTACGCGGTTCAATGACGACGGGCCACGTCGCCATCGGCGAAGCGGCGCAGCGCTCCGGCGTGTCGGCCCGCATGGTCCGTCACTACGAAGGGCTGGGCCTGCTGCCGGCGGTGGCGCGCACCGAGAGCGGCTACCGCCAATATGGGGAGGCCGACATCCACACGCTGCGCTTCATCAAGCGCTCGCGCGACCTGGGTTTCTCGATGGAAGAAATCGCGGAGCTGGTCGGGCTGTGGAACAACCGTCGGCGCGCAAGCTCGAGCGTGAAGCGCATCGCCGAAAAGCATCTTGGTGAACTGGAGCAGCGCATTGCCGACATGCAATCCATGCGCAACACGCTGGCCCACCTGGTTCATTGCTGCCACGGCGACGCAAGGCCGGACTGCCCCATCCTCGACGACCTGAGCAAGGTCTAGATCAGGCGCCCCGCACCAGCGACAGCACCTTGCCTGCATCCAGCGTGCGGGCCTTTTCCTGGATGGCCGGCAGGTACTGCGTCTGCAGGCTCTGCCCTTCCTTCACCACGCCCGAGAACGCGTCCTTCAGCATCTGCGTAGAGAGCGTGCGGCCGCCGGCGTAGTAGCGCTTGGCCACATGGCCCAGTGCGTAGGTCGAAGCAAAGCTCATCCCCGAGCTCACGGCCTGGTTGCCCAGCCCGCGAAGCAATCCACCGCCAACCTTGCCAAGGAGGCCGCCGAGCAGCTTGCGCCCGGCCTGCTCCAGGTACTGCGAAGTCAAGCCCACGCCGACCGTGGCCAGGAAATCCTTGATGTGGCCGCTGTCGAGCTGATAGCCGTACGACTGGCCGATGCGGTAGACCAGCTTCATCTGCAGCGGAATGATCGCCATGGTCGAAAGCGTCTCGGGCAGCAGCTCCAGCGCGCCGTTGAGGATGGCGGCGTTGAGGATCGACTTGTCGAGCTCGGCGGTGTCGGGCGTATTCGGCGTCGATGGCACCGCAACCGCGGTGCCGGCAGCAGCAGCAACAGGCACCGCCGCAATGTCTTCGGCCTGCTGCGAAAACGCGGCCGCCGAAGCATCCAGCCCCAGCGACGTGCGCACATCGGCCAGGAACATGCGCTCCGCCTCCGACTGCGTGCCGTCCGCGTCGCACACGCACACCGCCATCTCGTAGGCGAGCTGCCTGGCTTCGCTGCTTTTCAGCTCTCCGGCCACCGAGGCCAACGACACGCGCTTCATCAGCACGTCCTGGTACAGCGTCGGCAGGTTCAGGCCGTCGGCCTGCGACAGGCCCTCGGCAATCCGCTTGATCTCGGCCCGTTCACGCTCGTGCTTCTCACCATCGACAAAGGCAGCCAGAAGGCTCAGGGTAACTATCGACTTTGTTTCTGAAGGTGTCATGTTCAACATTTCGCAATATGAAGGATCAGGTTCGGTCGTCAAAGGGGCCGGAAGGTTCCGGCGAGCTTCTCCCCACAAACCTTGAGTAACTCTGTGGATAACGTTGGTACTTCTGTGTAGCGGCGTTGCAAGTCTTTGATTTAAAAGGGAAATCTACAGATCGCCCAAATTTTCAGCAATGAATTTCTCCGGGGAAAAACCGCCTTTCGCAGATTTTCTGGAAGGAGTCAAAGCACAACTCTGGGGACAGTTTTTGAACAAGCCATGGCTTATCCACAGGCCGGATCGGTTACCCAATGTTGTTCATGTGGCGGGTACAAACCGGAAGCGCAGCTGCGCACAGTGACAGAGCCATGACAAGTGCTTGTCACATAACGAAAAAAGCGGCATGTCCACAGAAGAGGGCAACCCTTATCTACTACTACTAATTTGAATAAGAAGAATAAGAAGACAGGGAAAGGGAAAGCTGCGCGCGAAAAAAAAGCCGCAAACGGCCGCGCCGGTCAACAGCGCCTTTGAACAAAACCAGTCCTCCCGGTCCACTCCCCTCGGTAACATTCGTGGATGAGCTTCAAACCCCGGATCCTGATTGCCGAAGACGAATCAGGCATCGCCGACACGCTGCAGTACGTCCTCAAGAGCGACGGATTCATTCCGGTCTGGTGCGCCACGGCCGAAGAAGCCATCGCCCAGTTCGCGCAGGAACCCCCGGCGCTGGCCATCCTGGACATCGGATTGCCCGATCTCAATGGTTTCGAGCTCTTCAAGCGCCTCCAGGCGCTCAACCAGTCCATGGGCGGCCCGGAGGTGCCCATGGTGTTCCTGACGGCCCGCAGCGACGAAATAGACCGCGTGGTGGGCCTCGAACTGGGCGCGGACGACTACATCGCCAAGCCGTTTTCGCCGCGCGAACTCGTCGCCCGCGTGCGGACCATCCTGCGGCGCAGCGCCAGAAACGGCGCAGGAGCCTCCACAGCGGGCGCGGCTCCAAACCATGGGATACCCCATCAAATCCAGGCCCAGACGCCTCCAGCGAGCTCACAGGCACCCGCACTGCCCTTTTCGCTCGACAACGAGCGCATGCAGATTCGTTATTACGGACGCCTGCTGGAACTCTCCCGTTACGAATACGGGTTGCTCAGACTGCTGGTGCAACGGCCCGGCCGCGTCTTCACGCGCGACGAACTGCTCGAACTTGTCTGGGACGATTCCAGCGACAGCTTCGACCGGACGGTCGACGCGCACATCAAGACCCTGCGCGCCAAGCTCAAGACAATCGCGCCGGAAGTGGAGCCGATCCGCACGCTGCGCGGCACCGGCTACGCACTGAACGAAGAACTGCCCGCCAAGGCGTCGTGACCCGGCGCACGCGGATCTTCATCGGCATCCTGCTGATCTACACGGCGGGCATCGCCTTCCTGCTGTACCGCGTCGTTTCCGACATCGACCCGCGCTACCGCGAGTCGGCCGAGGAATCGCTGGTCGAAACCTCGCAGCTCGTGGCCAGCCTGGTCGAGCAGGACGTGATCGCCGGTGCCATCAACACGGCGCGGCTCGAGCCTCTGTTCCGAACGGTCTACGCGCGCGAGTTCTCCGCCCAGATCTACAACCTGCACAAAAGCCGTGTCGAACTGCGCGTGTACGTCACCGACCGCAACGGCCGTGTGATGTTCGATTCGCTCGGCAGGCATCTCGGTGCCGACTATTCGCAGTGGGCCGACGTGAGCCGCACGCTCGCCGGTCTTTACGGCGCGCGCACCTCGCGCGATGTCGACGGCGACCCGCGCACTTCGGTCATGTACGTGGGCGCACCGATCCGCTGGAACAACGAGATCGTCGGCATGGTCAGCGTGGGCAAGCCGGTGCAGAGCTTCGGCCAGTTCGTGGAAGACGCCCGCGTGCGAACCATCTGGGTGGGCGTCGGCTCGGCACTCGCGTTGCTGCTGCTCACGCTCATCGTCTCGATCTGGCTGGTGCGGCCCTTCGGCCTGATCCGCGACTACTGGGCTTGGGTGCGCGCGCAGCGCAGCCTGAGCCTCGTGCGCATGGCGCGGCGCGCAGTCGACGGCGTACGCACCGGTTTCAGCGAAATGCGCGATGCCCTCACCGGCCGCAACTACGTGGCCGACTACGTGCAGACCTTCACGCACGAAGTGAAAAGCCCGCTCTCGGCCATCCGCGGCGCGGCCGAGCTGCTGCAGGAGCCGTCGATGCCGCATGCCGAGCGCGAACGATTCCTGAAGAACATCGAACGCGAGACGCAACGCATCCAGGAAATCGTCGACCGCATGATGGAGCTCACCGCGCTCGAGACGCGGCGCACGCTGGACCGCACAGAACCGGTGGCGCTGGCTTCGCTGATCGAGGACATCGCCGCCAGCGCACAACCCGCGGCAGCCAAGCGCAACATCAAGCTGCTCGTGAACATCCGAGACGATGCCCGCGCCGAAGGCGACCCCTTCCTCCTGCGCCGCGCCATCAGCAACCTGCTCGACAACGCCATCGATTTCTCACCGCGCGACAGCGAAGTTCTGCTCACGCTGGAAACGACGTCGAAGCTGGCCCGCGTGAGCGTGCGCGACCACGGCCCGGGCATTCCGGAATACGCGCAGGAAAAAGTCTTCGAGAAGTTCTATTCGCTCGCCAGGCCGCACAGCCAGAAGAAGAGCACGGGGCTGGGGCTGGCGTTCGTGAAGGAGATCGCGGCATTGCACCGCGGCCGGATCGATCTGGGCAACGCGTCGCGCGGTGGCGCCGTGGCGACGCTCACGCTGCCGTTGTTGTCACATCACTGAGGGCGGCCGATCAGCGCGCAATAGGCGCTGCGAGTTTCCGGACTCACAGCCCCGAGCGCCTGCAGGTACTGCGTCTGGTGCTGCCCGATCATGCGAGCCGACGCCACCGTCTTCGAGCGGCAATACCAGTGGCAGGTGTGCTGCATCAGGAACAGCTCGGCCGACATGGTGAAGGCTTTCGATTTAGGCGTGCGTCCGGCTTCGTTGCGCATCACGCCGGCAACGCCGCGTGCGTGGATGAGCAGGGCCTGGCGCACATCGAAGGTCGAACCCGGAAAGAATTGTGTGAACAGCGGAATGGCCACCGGCAGCTTGCTCACGCGCGTGGCGGGTTCGGGCATGCGCGAGAACTCGGCGGCGAAGCTGTCGAACTGGGCGGAGAGCTTTTCCTCGGTGGCGTCGAGCAGGTGCCAGATCTGCTGGCGGCGCTCGGCGTCGTCTTCGCCGAGGCAGCGCATGTAGCCGGAGGTGAGGCTCTCCATGAGCCTTTCGATCTGGTAGCGGCCAAGGTGGCTGGCCAGCAGCGCGATGCGCATGCGCTGTTCCCTGGACTTGAGGATGTAGAAGCCAGCGGCAAAGAGTGCCACCAGAGTAAGAATTTCCATGGATGCGTGGAGAAGAAAAAGAGAAGGCGGGAAGCAGCACCGAGTGTAGGCACCGCGACCCGCCTTCTCTTTTCAGCTTTGCGACTTACCGGAAGAAATCGAGGATCCTGTTGCGTTCTTCCGGTACTGGCGGCGCTCCGATGGGCGCACCCGTGAGTTCTTCGGCCGGCGGTGGCGGCGCTTCGCTTTCCAGGCCCAGGCTCGCTACGTTGTGGCCCGGCGTGAAGTCGTCGAAGTACCACTCGCCGTCGACGTTCACCACGCCAGGCGGTTCCGCGGGCTGCGTCACCGGCACGCCCTGCAGCGCGGTCTGCATGTAGCCGATCCAGATCGGCAGGCTCAGGCTGCCGCCGGTTTCACCGCGCACGCCGAGCTGGCGCGGTGTGTCGTAGCCGATCCACGCGATGCCGACCATGGTCGGCTGGAAGCCCGCGAACCAGGTGTCGAATGAGTCGTTGGTGGTGCCGGTCTTACCGTAGAGGTCGTCGCGCTTCAGGGCCTGGTGCGCCTTGAAGCCGGTGCCGTTCTTCACCACGCTCTGCAGCAGCGAATCCATGACGAAGGCGTTGCGCTGCGGAATCGCGCGGCGCGCTTCGTCGAGCACAGGCGGCTCGGTTTCCATGATGACCTTGTCCCTCATGTCGGTGACGCGCGTGACCAGGTACGGATTGACGCGGTAGCCGCCATTGGCGAACACCGAATAGCCCACCGCCATCTGCATCGGCGTGACCGAGCCGGCGCCCAGGCCCATCGGCAGGTTGGCAGGATGCTTGTCCTTGTCGAAGCCGAACTTGGTGATCCAATCTTGCGCATAGGGCGCGCCGATCGACTCCAGCACGCGCAGCGTGACGAGGTTCTTCGACTTCATCAGCGCGGTGCGCAGCGGCATCGGGCCTTCGTAGGTGCCTTCGAAGTTCTTCGGCTCCCACGGCTGGCCGCCGTTGGCGCTGGCGTCGAAGTACAGCGGCGCGTCGTTCACCACGGTTGCGGGCGTGAAGCCTTTTTCGAGCGCGGCCGAGTAGATGAAGGGCTTGAAGCTCGAACCCGGCTGGCGCCAGGCCTGTGTCACGTGATTGAACTTGTTCTTGCCGAAATCGAAACCGCCGACCAGTGCCTTGATGGCACCGCTGCGCGGATCCATGCCGATGAAGGCGCCTTCGACCTCGGGCAGCTGCGTGATCTCCCAGGTGTTCTTCGGCGTCTTCGCCACGCGGATGACCGCGCCGCGGCGGATCTTGATGTTCGGTGGTGCCTTCGCAGCGAGGCCCGACTGCGCGGGCTTCAGGCCATCGCCCGTGATCTGGATGGTTTCGCCGTTCGCGCGCACGGCGCTGATTTCCTTCGCGTTCGCGTCGAGCACCACGGCCGCGACCACATCGCCGTTGTCGGGGTGTTCGGCCAGTGCATCGTCCACGGCTTCGTCGATTTCCTTCTGCTCGGTCGGCAGGTCGACGAACCTCTCGGGGCCGCGGTAGGGCTGGCGGCGCTCGTAGTCCATGATGCCCTTGCGCAGCGACCTGTAGGCAGCTGCCTGGTCGGCCGCCACGAGCGAGGTATAGACCTTCATGCCGCTGGTGTAGATGCTGTCGCCGTACTGCGCGTACATCATCTGACGCACCGTCTCGGCCACGTACTCGGCATGCAGGCGGTTCGGATCGGCGGCGTCGCGCAGGTGCAGTTCTTCCTTCTTGGCTTCTGCAGCCTGGTCGGCGGTGATGAAGCCGGTTTCCTGCATGCGGTCGATCACGTAGAGCTGGCGCGCCCGCGCGCGGCGCGGGTTGGCCACGGGGTTGTTGGCACCGGGCGCCTTCGGCAGGCCGGCCAGCATTGCGGCTTCGGCGATGGTGACGTTCTGCAGCGGCTTGCCGAAATAGGTTTCGGCCGCGGCCGCAAAGCCGTAGGCGCGATTGCCGAGGTAGATCTGGTTCAGGTAGATCTCGAGGATCTGGTCCTTGGTGAGCTGCCGTTCGAGCCGCAGCGCCAGCAGGATCTCGTAGGTCTTGCGGCTCATCGTCCGCTCCGAGCTCAGGTATACATTGCGCGCAACCTGCATCGTGATGGTCGACGCGCCCTGCTTGCGGCCGCCCTTCAGGCTGGCCACCGCTGCGCGCAGGAAGCCCTTGTAGTCCACACCGCCGTGGTCGTAGAAGCGCGCGTCTTCCACAGCCAGTACCGCGTCTTTCATGACCTTCGGAATGTTGGCGAAGGGCGTGAGGTTGCGGCGCTCTTCACCGAACTCGCCGATCAGCTGGCCTTCGGTCGAGTACACGCGCAGCGGCAGCTTGGGCCGGTAGTCGGAGAGCTCCGACACATCGGGCAGCTTCGGATAGATGGCGACCACCGCGACGATGGCGGCAACCAGCACCACGAGCGCGCCGGAGCCGACCGCGATGGCGCCCCAGCCGGCAATGCGCTTCCATGGCGCGCGGGGTTCGTTGGACGCCGCAGTGCCGTCGTCGGAAGGTTTGGAGCTTGAGCGTTTGAACATAAGAGTTGGCTGCTTACTGGCTAGCGAAAGGATTGGAGCCGCCGCGCGCTGCTGCGTTCCTGCATCGGGAGGTCGAGCGTGCCTTGCCGCGCAGCCTGCAGCGCGCAATGCATGGCATCGAAATACTTGTCGTGGTCGAAGGCGATCAGCAACAGGTCCACGCCTGCGCCGAGGGCGCGAACGGTGGCATCGCAAAGACCGCGGTTATAGGCTGCGCCCATCGTGAGATCGTCGGTGACGAGCAGGCCCTGGTAGCCCCATTCGCCTCGAATCACCCGCTGCACGATTTTGCGCGAGAAAGAGACCGGATATTCGGCGTCGAACTCTACAAGGATGACATGGCCGAGCATGATCGCGGCATCCGAATGTTTCGACACGTCTTGAAACGGCTTCCAGTCGTGCGCCGCGAGTTGGGCGACAGGCGTGCGCAGTTCGGCGGCGAAATGATGGGTGTCCTCGGCCACGCCGCCCAGGCCGGGAAAGTGCTTGAGCGTGCCGCGAACGCCTGCGGATTCAAGGCCCAGCTCGTAAGCGAGCGCCACCTGCGCAGTGATGGCGGGGTCGGCCGAGATCGCGCGTTCGTCGATGCGGGTGTGGAAGTCCCAGCGGCCCGGTGCGCGGCCGGGGCGCAGGTCGACCACCGGGCTGAAATTGAGCGTGATGCCAAGAGCCGCGAGCGCCTTGCCCTGTTGCGCGCCGTAGGCATGGGCGCGTTGTGTGAGCTCGTTGTCGGGCACATCGGCGTCGAGTAGCGAGGCGAGTGCAGGCTGGCGTTCGACCAGTGGCGAGAGACGCGAAACCGAGCCGCCTTCCTGGTCGGTTGCGACGATCAGCGGTGGCAGGCCGGCTTCGCGGCGCAATGCCTGCAGGCCCTCGATTTCATCGCGCAGTTCAGCGGCCGTTCGGCCCTTTACATTGCGGCCGGTTACGAAGATTCCGCCGATCAGCCCCTTCCTGGCCAGCTCTCGCAGGTTTTTCGCATCGTCGTACCCGACGACGAAATGCGCGCCCAACGCCTGTGCGAGCGGGCCCTCCGATTCATTCACTTCGGCCCGGTGCTGGTGCGAGGCTGCCTCGTTGCACAGGGCAGTCAGCAAGGCCGCGAATGCCAGGCCCAGAGCGACCGGGCGCAAGTTGCCCCGTGCAAACCGCCAGGCGATTGCGATGCCGGCCACCAGCATCGCCAACAGCAGAGGCAGTTCCCACGCGCGCATGAAGCGCAGATGCGGGTCCTTCAGGTGCCAGGCCCAGAACCACAGTGTGGCCAGGGCCAGCCAGCCCGATGCACTCGCGATGACCCGCAGCAGTCTCATGCCGCCTGCGCTTCCGGTGCCGGTTCCACGCGCCGCGAGAGCGCATACCAGTCGACCTTGCGCGTGACGAGCATCAGCGTGGCCAGCATGCCGAAGATCAGCAGCGCACCGAGCAGCAGCGCGTT
Organism: Variovorax sp. GW821-FHT09D05; assembly: GCF_059416325.1. NCBI lineage: Bacteria > Pseudomonadati > Pseudomonadota > Betaproteobacteria > Burkholderiales > Comamonadaceae > Variovorax > Variovorax sp. GW821-FHT09D05. The sequence goes on from NZ_JBWKOZ010000014.1 coordinate 157,591, forward strand.
GCTTTCGGAAGCCAGCAGGCCGTAGAGCGCGCCATAGAGCAGCGCCACGAAGGCGCCGAAGGACAGGCCGCGCCGCCAGCCTCCCAGCACCGCGCTGAAGTACACGGCCAGCAGCGCGACGCTCGCCGTGGCGGCACCCGCATACGCCATCCAGAACGCGAACTTCTCCGACAGCGCGAGCAGCAGCAAGAAGAACAGCGCGATCGACAAGCCGACCAGGCCGTACTGGATCGGATGCAGGCGCAACTTGCGGAACAGCTCGAACATGAAGGCGGCCATCAGCACGAGCCCGATGAACAGCGCCCCGTATTTGCCGGCGCGCGTGCTCATCGAATACACGTTGATGGGCTGCGCGAGAGACACGTCGAAGGTCTGCAGCGGACCTATGTTCTGGCGTGCCTGGGTGGTGGCGGCTTCAGCGGCGTTGCCGCGACCCGAGAGACCCGCGCGTACCTGCTCGCGCGCCGAAGTCACGAGCGACGACACACGCCAGTGCGCGTCGAAGCCCTGCGGCGTCACGCTGCGCTCGGCCGCGAGAAAGCGACCGCCGAAGCTGGGGTGTGCCCAGGGCGAGGTCAGGTGCGCGGTCGTTTCCTCGGCGATGGGCGCGATGGAGAGCGTGTCCTGCCCGACCAGGCCGAGCTTCATTTCAAACGCGATCGGTGTGCTGGCTTGCCATGCACTGAGCGCTGCACCGGTGAGCGGCGCGTGGATGCCGTCTGCAAACCATGCACCGTCGGCCAGGCCCGGCACGCGTTGCTTGAAGCGCAGTGTCTCGCTGCCCACCGTCATCGCGGGCGAGCCGTCGAGGCCACGAAGGTCGCTCACGTTGAAAGCAATGAAGGGAGCCTTGAATTCGATGCTCGAATCGGACTCGCTGTGCGGCACAGCCTTCGGGTCGAAGGCCGTGAAGCCACCAGTGAGCGCGGCGTTGAGCGTGTAGAACGGAATCTTGAAGATGCCGCGGTAACGCTCCTGCGGCGCCATCGTGCCTTCGATGTGCAGCTTGTCAGGGAACACCACATGGGCCATTTCCTTGCTGCGCGGCTCCTGGCCGATCACTTTTCCCTGTGCGTCGCGCAGCGGCTCCATCCAGCGCTCCACATACGGCACCAGCAGCAGCGGCCCGACCATCGTCTGGCGGCCTGCATAGGTGGCAGCGAGCTCGTCGGCTGCTTCGCGCTGGCTCTCGCCGCGGGCGCGGTTGATCGAGTCGATCTCCCCCAGCGGAATGCACAGGAGCAACAGCAGGAAGAACAGGCCGGCGACCTTGGCCAGCACCGAGCTCTGAAGGGCCTTCAACAACTGAAGCATTTTTTCTCTCCTCGTCTGTAGCGAAGCCGCGATGCTCGCCGCGCGATCCGAAGGCCGTGTGAAGCGTGCGCGCCGCTTCGCTTCACACAGACTTCACAGAGCCGGGCTCGGGTGTTTTCGACTTCAAGAAGCCTTCCAACTGCCTTCTCGCGTGGTGCCGACAGTTGCGGCTGTGCAAGTTCGCACGGACAAGGACCCCCGCCATGGATGCCCACATCACCACCCCACGTCCCGGCCGCTGGCTCTGGCTCGCCACCGTGAGCCTGGCGACTGCGGGCTTCATTGCCATGGGCGTGCGCCCGGCGCATGCGCAGGAAGCGCCAGCCGGCCCGCGCCTGAAGACCGAAAGCCCGTATTTCTTCGTGAAGAGCGACGACCCCTCGGTCGACCGCCTGCCGTTGAAGGGCACCGAGGTCTCGGTGAAGATCTCGGGCGTGATCGCCGACGTGACGGTCACGCAGACCTACCGCAACGAAGGCCGGCGCGCCATCGAAGCGAAGTACGTTTTCCCCGGCTCGACCAAGGCTGCCGTGAGCGGCCTCAACGTGCGCCTGGCCGACCGGCTCATCACCGCGCAGATCCGCGAGAAGCAGCAGGCGCAGATCGAATACGACACAGCCAAGAAGGAAGGCAAGACTGCCGCGCTGCTCGAGCAGCACCTGCCCAATGTGTTCCAGATGAACGTCGCCAACATCCTGCCCGGTGACGACGTGAAGGTGGAGCTGCGCTACACCGAACTGCTGGTGCCGCAGTCGGGCAATTACCAGTTCGTGTTTCCGACCGTGGTCGGGCCGCGCTACAACTCGCCGCAATCGGAGAACGCGCAGGCCAAGTGGGTCGCGCAGCCCACGCTGCCCGCTGGCGTGGCGCCGAGCACGAGCTTCAAGCTCAAGGCCAGTATCGACACGCCGATGGGCATCAAGGAAATCCGCTCGGCCACGCACACCATCGACGTGAAGAAGAGCGACGAAGACCAGCACGCCGACATCACGCTCAAGGCCGACGGTCGCCCCGCTGACAACCGCGACTTCGTGCTCGACTACCGCCTGGCGGGCGAAAAAATCGAATCGGGCCTGATGCTCTACAAGGGCCAAGGCGAGAGCGCGGAGAACTTCTTCCTCGCGATGGTCGAGCCGCCCAAGGCCGTGGCCGCCAGCGCCATCTCGCCGCGCGACTACATCTTCGTGGTGGACATCTCGGGCTCGATGCACGGCTTTCCGCTCGACACCGCGAAGACGGTGCTCGAACGCCTGATCGGCGGGCTGCGCCCCAGCGACACCTTCAACGTGCTGCTGTTCTCGGGCAGCAACAAGATGCTCTCGCCCAAGTCGGTGCCGGCCACGCGCGCCAACATCGAACAGGCGCTCGCCACCATCCAGAACTACAGCGGCAGCGGCAGCACCGAACTCATTCCCGCGCTCAAGCGCGCATACGCCGAGCCCAAGGAAGAGAACGTATCGCGCAGTGTCGTGGTGGTGACCGACGGCTACGTGACGGTCGAGCGCGAAGCCTTCGAACTGGTGCGCAACAACCTCTCGAAGGCCAATGTGTTCGCCTTCGGTATTGGTTCGTCGGTCAACCGCAGCCTGATGGAAGGCATTGCACGCGCCGGCATGGGCGAGCCCTTCATCATTACCGACCCGGTGCAGGCGCCTGAGCAGGCCGCGCGCTTTCGCCGCATGGTCGAGTCGCCGGTGCTCACCAGCGTGAAGGCCACTTTCGGCGGGCTCGATGTGTACGAGGTGGAACCGCAGGCCCTGCCCGACGTCCTCGGCGAGCGCCCGGTGATCGTGTTCGGCAAATGGCGTGGCGAAGCCAAGGGCCGCGTGATCATCGAAGGCCAGAGCGCCAGCGGCCCGTACCGCCAGGAAGTTCGCATCGACGACCGCACCCGCCAGGACACCGCCGCGCTGCGCACGCTGTGGGCCCGCCACCGCATCCAGAGCCTGAGCGACCAGGAAACGCTGGAAGGCGGCACGGCCTTCAAGGAACGCATCACCGAGCTCGGCCTGAAGTACAGCCTGCTCACGCAGTACACGAGCTTCATCGCCGTCGACAAGGTGGTGCGCAACGTGGCGCCGCAAGACAGCGTGGGCGTGAACCAGCCGCTGCCGATGCCGCAGGGCGTGAGCAATCTCGCGCTGGGCGCCGAAGTGCCGAGCACGCCCGAACCCGAATCGCTGGGCGCCATCGCCGTGGTGCTGTCGATGCTCGCGATGCTGCGCCGCCGTGCGCGCCGCAGCGACGCGCGTCGTTTCACTGCCTGAACAAAAGCAAAAGAGAGAGAAGAAAAATGTCTTTGGCAACGCTCGCCCACCGCCACCCGCGCATCGTGGACTGGGGCATCCACATCGACCGCACGCCGGCTGCCGGCTGGCTCGGGCTGCAGTTTCTCGCGCTGATGCCGACCTGGGTCTGGATGGTGCAGCGCATGCGCGACGGCTCCGACGATCCGATGGGCCTTCTGGCGCTGGTTGCCCTCGCGGCGCTGACCTGGAGCCGCCGGCATGAACTGCGCGCCTCGCCGCGGCTGGGCTGGCTCGCGCTGGCCGGCGCTGGCACCGTGCTCGCGACGCTGCTGCGCACGGGGCTCGGCTTCATGCCCGCGCTGCCGCCGCTCGCGGCCGGGCTGGTGGCCGTGCTGGCGCTGGCTTGCGGGCTGCTGGCTTTTCTGCCGCGCCGCGTGGCGGCGTTTCCGGTGGCCGGCCTTGCGGTGCTCGCGCTGCCGCTGCTGTCGTCGCTGCAGTTCTACGCCGGCTATCCGCTGCGGGTGCTGACGGCCGAAGTCAGCCGCTGGCTGCTGGCGCCGGGCTTCGACGTGGCGCGCGAGGGCACGAGCCTGATGATCGATGGCCGCCTTGTGATCGTCGATGCGCCCTGCTCGGGCGTGCAGATGGTGTGGCTCGGCTACTTCACGGCCTGCGCCGTCGCGCTGTGGGCACGCCGCAGCGACCGCGCCTTCATGCGACGCCTGCCGATGGTCGGCCTCTTCGTGCTGGCCGGGAACATCGTGCGCAACAGCGTGCTGATCGCCTTCGAAGGCGCTGGCCATCCGCTTGCGCCGTGGGCACACAACGCGCTGGGCCTGCTGGTGCTGGCCGTGGTGTGCGGCGCCATCGCCCGCCTCATGGTGCCGGCGCAGTCCGAACCCCAAGCTGCCGAACACCCCATTCCAGGCCTGATCACCACCCAAGGAAGCCGCCATGTCGACACCGTTCTTTGAACGTTGGTTTGCAAACCATTTCATCAACCGCATCGGCCACAAGACAGCCTTTGCGCTGGCGATGGTGCTGTGCGTGCTGTGGTCGGCAACCGCGGCCATGCGCGCACCAGCCGAACCGGTTGCTGCCGTGATGTCGCACGAATGGCCTAGCGAGTGGGATGGCGTTCCGTTGCGCCCGCTGGCCCTGAGCGACGTGGAGCAGCGCTTTGCCGATCGCTTCCCCGGCGCCATCGGCCGCATGACCGACGGCACGCAGACCCTGGTGATGCGCGAGGTGGCGCAGCCCACGCGCATGCTGCACCCGGCGACGGACTGCTACCGCGCGCTGGGCTACCGCATCGAACAGGCGCGCCTGGAACGCGATGCGCAGGAGCGCATGTGGCGCTGTTTTGTTGCGCAACGGCACGGCGCGCAAAAAATCCGCGTTTGCGAGCGCATCGTCGATGCCCGGGGCACTGCTTTCACAGACACTTCAAGCTGGTACTGGGCAGCGGCCAGCGGCCAATCCCATGGGCCGTGGCAAGCTGTCACGGTGGCAAAACCGATCTGACGATCCGAGAACGTGCCTTGAAGAAGATCCTGCGATTCGTGCTCTATGGCCTGCTGGCCTTGGTCATTACAGCGTGTGTAGCTATCTTTTTGATAGTCAAGCTGGCGCTCGCGCCGGCTGCGGGTGAGTGGAGCACCACGGTGAAGACGGGCCCGCTGAATTTCGAGATCGGCATTCCGACCGCAGTGCGCGTGGCCACCTCCTCGTGGTTCGCGCCCTACCTCGACGGGCGCTCGCTCGACACCAGCTTCGGCACCGTGCGCTTCGCCTGGAAGCCGGCCGGCGAGCTGCTCGAGATGCAGTGCGCGCCTTGCAGTGCAGAGGTGCCGGCGCTCGGCACCCAGCCGATCCGGGTCGAGCGCCTGGTCGCCACCGTGAAGCGCGACGGCAACACGCTCAACGGCACCTTCGAGGCCACGCCCCAAGGCACAGACACCACCCGGCTGCAAGGCAACTGGGACGGCAGGCTCGCGCCGAAGAACATTCACCTGAACGCAAGCGTGCAGGACGCACCTATCGCACGCTGGTACGCGGTGCTGGTGCCTACCCTGCCCGAACTGCAGCGCGCACGCATCGGCGGCACGCTGGCGCTGCGCGGCCAGCTCGTGCTGCCCGAGGCCACCTTCGCCGTGCAACCCGTCATCAGCCAGTTCACCGTCGAGGGGCTGGGCACCGAGGCCATGCTCAACGCGCGCACCAGTTGCGGCCCCTCGGCCAAGCTCGCCAACGACAGCTGGCTGGCGCGCGCCGTCATCGCCGCAGAAGACCAGCGCTTCTTCACCCACAGCGGCTACGACCTGACCGAGATCCTCGCGTCGATCGACAACAACCAGAAGCCCGGCCAGATCCGGCGCGGCGGCAGCACGCTCACGCAGCAGCTGGCCAAGCTGCTGGTGACGGGCAGCGACCGCACGGCCGAGCGCAAGCTGCGCGAGCTGCTCTACGCGGTCGAGATGGAGCAGACGCTGGGCAAGGCCCGCATCCTGCAGCTGTACCTGGACAACGCGCCCTGGGGCGGCAACATCTGCGGCGCCGAGGCCGCGGCGCGCCGCTACTTCAAGCGCAGCGCACGCACGCTCGAACCGGCGCAGGCCGTGTGGCTCGCCGCCATGCTGCACAAGCCGCAGGCCGTGCTCGAGCAATGGCGGCGCGACGGCCACATCGACGCCGACCGCATCAAGTGGGTTGCCGAGGGCATCCGCGGGATCAGCCGGAACCAGCGCGAAGCGCTGCTCAAGGGCGTGGCCGCGGCGAAGTTCACGGCGCCGGAGGCCACGCCATGAACACCATGACACTGAACGTCACCGACATCGAAGCCATCGAGCGCGCCACCATCGCGGCCGTGTCGCCCGACCTGACCGAGGAGCTCGACGGCTGGCTGCTGCCCTTTGCCGGCGGCACCGTGAAGCGCGCCAGATCGGCCGTGCCGCTGCACCGCAGTGCGGTCGATCACTCAACGCTCGACCGCATCGAAGACCGCTACGACAGCCGCCAGGTCGTGCCCGCGCTGCGGCTGGCCGACGCGCCCTGCTTCGACGGGCTGCGCGCCGAGCTGGAGCGGCGGCACTACATCGGCGACAGCCCCACCTGCGTGCAGATCGGGTCGGTGCAGCGCATGCGGCAGGTGGTCGCGCCGGGCGACGCATTGGCCGATGTCGACCGCGCGCCCGACGACGCGTGGTCGGCGCTGTTCCTCGGCGAGGGCTTCGATCCGGTGGACGGCGCCCATCGCGTGCGGATGCTTTCGCGGGCCAAGGGCACGCTCTATGCCAGCGTGCGCGAAGGCGGCCGCACACTGGCGGCCGGCGCAATGGCGTTCGGCCACGGCTGGGCCAGCGTGCACGGCATGCGCACCGACCAGGCGCAACGCGGGCGCGGCCTTGCGGGGCGCGTGCTCGCCGGGCTGGCGCAGGCCGCATCGGCGCGCGGCTTCGAGCGGGTCTTCCTGCAGGTCGACGCACACAACCACCCGGCGCTATCGCTCTACCGCCGGGCCGGCTTCGAGACGCATTGGAAGTACAACTACTGGCAGCGCCAGCAGTGGCCTTGACGGGGCGGGTGGCGCGGCGGGCGCGTTAGTGCCACCATGGACGCATGATGAATGCCAACCACCACGCCAACCACCCCACCGATCCCGTCGCCACGCCGCGCGGCATCGACCACATCGTGGCCGGTGTTTCCACCAGCGACGGCGACGGCGTGAAACTCACCCGCGTGCTGCAGCAGCCCCTGCAGAAGCGGCTAGACCCGTACCTGATGCTCGATGCCTTCGGCAGCGACAACCCGGGCGACTACATCGGTGGCTTTCCCAACCATCCGCACCGCGGCTTCGAGACCGTCACGTACATGATTGCGGGCCGCATGCGCCACCGCGACAGCGAAGGCCACGAAGGGCTGCTCGAGAACGGCGGCGTGCAGTGGATGACCGCCGGCCGCGGCCTCGTGCACAGCGAGCTGCCCGAGCAGGAAGAAGGCCTGATGGAGGGCTTTCAGCTGTGGCTCAACCTGCCTGCCAAAGACAAGATGCGCGAGCCCTGGTATCGCGACGTCCAGAGCGAAGAGATTCCCGAGTTCACCACCACCGGCGGCGCCCACGTGCGCGTGATTGCTGGCGCAAGCCACGGCATCGAGGGTGCGGTGCGGCGCGAGCACACCGAGCCGCTGTACCTCGACATCACGCTGCCGCCGGGCGCCGAGTTCGCACAGCCGCTGCCGGACGATCACAACGCGCTGGTCTACGTGTTCCGCGAATCGCTGTGGATCGCGGGCAGCGAAATTCCGACGCGGCGCATGGCGATCCTGGCCAACGACGCGGGCAGCGACGGCGTGGTGCTGCGCGCCGGCGCAACCAACCACAGCCCGGCGCGCGCGCTGCTCATCGCCGGCAAGCCGCTGCACGAACCCATCGTGCAATACGGGCCCTTCGTGATGAACACGCAGGAGCAGGTCAAGCAAGCCGTGCACGATTTCCAGAACGGCAAGCTGGGCTGAGCCTGTTCACCCCCGAAGCGACTGTGGCCGGCCAATCGAGGCAATAAGTCACGCCATGCGTTGTGCCCACGGTCGCGGTTCATCATTCTTTACGCAAGCTCACGCAGGGCTAACTGGCGCGACACAGAGCTCTTCCACACTTCGTCTCACCTGCTGCCCATCGGTGGCGGGCTTCTTCGAAAGGAAGCAACTCTCATGATTTCTCTTCGCCAACGCATCGTCTGGGCCAGCCTGCTGGGTTCGGCCGCCCTCGCCTCTTCGGGCGCCTTTGCTCAAGCGCCGGCCGCTGCTCCCTCCGCACCCGCCGCCGCGGTGGCCCAGGCCGACAGCGCCGCCGCGCCCAAGGCGCAGCACAAGCGCATGGACCCCGCCAAGCGCATGGAGCGCATGCAGGAGCACCGCGCCAAGCGTCTTGCCGCCCTGAAGGAAAAGCTCAAGCTCACTTCGGCACAGGAAGGCGCATGGAGCTCCTTCACCACCGCGACGCAGCCGCCCGCCGGCCCGCGCCCGCACCTGGACCGCGCCGAGTTCGCCAAGCTGACCACGCCGGAGCGCCTGGAACGCATGCAGACCCGCCAGGCCGAGCGCAGCGCGATGTTTGCCAAGCGTGCCGACGCCACGAAGACCTTCTATGCCGCGCTGACGCCCGAGCAGCAGAAGACCTTCGACGCCGAGACCGCGCACTTCGGCGGCCCCCGTGGCCACGATGGCCATCGCGGTCATGACGGCCACCGCGGTGCGCCGGCGCCCGCCAAGAGCTGACCCCCACCCGCGACGCGCCGGTGACGGCGCTGTCGAAGAAAAAGCCCGCAACGCTTTCGCGCTGCGGGCTTTTTCATTGACGGGCGGCCTTGCCGACTAATCCGGCGTGCCGGTGCCGGCCTTGTCCGTCGGGTTGGTCACCACGTTCGGGCGCTCGCCCTTCTGGCCGAACTGCGGCTTGACCTTGCGCCCCGTCTGGCTGACTTCAGCGCGCGACATCTCGCCGGTCGGCTGCGGCATGGCGTTCGGCTGGTGGTTGATCATGGTCGTTGCCTCGCCCTTGGGCACCATCGTGGTGGCGTTGCTGCGGTTCTGAGCGCGGGCCTCGGCCCTCACCGCTTCGCGCGATGCGGGCATCGAGTTGTCGGGGCGCTGCGGCGGGTTGGCGACGCCGGCCGGCGTCATGGTGCTGGCTTCGCCGCCCGCCGATGGATCGGGCTGGGCGGGAATGGACGTGGTCTGGGCCAGGGCGATGCCTGCCGTGCCCAGCAGCGCGGCGAGAACCGTGGCGCGAAAAGTGACTTGCTTCATGGCTTGCTCCTTGTGGCTTGTATCGGTATCGGTGGATGAAAACGCGGGCTGCTTTTCTCGAGCCCTGAATTCACCGTAGGAGCGGTGAAATCCCCGTCGTGTGGGGGTGCGGCAGGCCTGCCTGTAGGAGCCGGCCGCCATGGGGAGCCCGCCGCCACGCAGCGAAAGGGGCGAATGGGTCCGAAGAAGGTGGCGCGTTCCTACAGTCAGCGCGCGCGGGGCCACGTACAACCCGCACAACGATGTCTTCTTCGCCCATTCCCGACGCCGCGGCGGCCACGCCGGTCTTGCCGACCTCGCTCAAGGTCATGACGGTGAATACCCACAAGGGCTTCACCGCGCTCAATCGCAAATTCATCCTGCCCGAGTTGCGCGATGCCGTGCGCACCGTGGGGGCCGACGTCGTGTTCCTGCAGGAGGTGCTGGGCACCCACTCGCGCCATTCGCGCAGGGTGAACAACTGGCCGGAGGCGCCGCACTACGAATTTCTGGCCGACACCATGTGGCCGCAGTTCGCCTACGGGCGCAACGCGGTGTACCCGAAAGGCCACCACGGCAACGCGGTGCTCTCGAAATTTCCGATCGTGCATTTCCGCAATCACGACGTGTCGGTGAGCGGCCCAGAGAAGCGCGGCCTGCTGCACTGCGTGCTGCGGCTGCCGGGCCGCGTCGTCGACGTGCATGTGATCTGCGCGCACCTCGGGCTGGCCGAGGCGCACCGGGAGCAGCAACTGGAACTGCTGTGCCACATCGTGCGCGACGAGGTGCCGTCCGATGCGCCGTTGATCGTGGCGGGCGACTTCAACGACTGGCGCGGCCGCGCGCACGACATCCTGGAAAAAGGCGCCGCGTTGCGCGAGGTGTTCGTGCACGCCCACGGCCGCGCGGCCAGGACCTTTCCGGCGCGTTTCCCGGTGCTGCAGCTGGACCGCATCTACGTGCGCAATGCCGGCGTGCACGCGCCCGTGGTGCTGCCGCGCCGGCCGTGGTCGCACCTGTCGGACCACGCCCCGCTGGTGGCGGACATCGACCTGTGAGCGGGCAAGACATGAGCAACAACAACAACCGCTGGATCGGCGGCAACCGCATCGAGCTGCTGGAGAACGGCGAGGAGTTCTTCCCGCGCGTGTTCGACGCCATCCGGCAGGCGCAGCGCGAGGTGATCATCGAGACCTTCATCCTGTTCGAGGACAAGGTGGGCATGCAGCTGCATGCCGCCATGCGCGAAGCGGCGCAGCGCGGCGTGAAGATCGATGTGCTGATCGACGGCTTCGGCTCACCCGATCTCTCGCGGGAGTTCATCGAAGGCCTGACATCGGCCGGCGTGAAGGTGCGTGTGTTCGACCCGGGGCAGCGCTTCATGGGCCAGCGGCTCAACGTGTTTCGCCGCATGCACCGCAAGATCGTGGTGATCGACGGCGCGCGCGCCTTCGTCGGCGGCATCAACTATTCGGCGGACCACCTGCTCGACTTCGGCCCCAAGGCCAAGCAGGACTATGCGGTCGAACTCGCGGGGCCGATCGTGGCGGAGATCCATCAGTTCGTGCTGCGCGCCATCGCGCTCGGCGGCAAGGGCGCGGGTTGGTTCCGCCGCAGGCTGAAGCAGGCGCCGCGCGCCGGGCAAGTGCACGCCGGCGAGGCCGAAGCCATGTTCGTCACACGCGACAACCGGCGCCACACCAACGACATCGAGCGCCACTATCGCGCCGCGATCCGGACGGCGCGCGAGCGCATCGTGATCGCCAATGCGTATTTCTTTCCGGGCTACCGCTTCATCAAGGAGCTGCGGCGCGCGGCGCGGCGCGGCGTGGACGTGCGGCTCATCCTGCAGGGCGAGCCCGACATGCCGATCGTGAAGACCGCCGCGAGCATGCTGTACCACCACCTGCTGCACGCCGGCGTGCGCATCTACGAATACTGCGACCGCCCGCTGCACGGCAAGGTCGCGCTCATGGACGACAAGTGGAGCACCGTGGGCTCGAGCAACCTCGACCCGCTGAGCCTGTCGCTCAACCTGGAAGCCAACGTGATCGTGCGCGACGAAGCCTTCAACAAGGTGCTGTGGGAGCGCATGGACCAGCTGATGCAGCACAGCTGCAAGCAGGTGGAGGCGGCCGACCTCGCCAGCGAATGGAGCGGCTGGCGGCTGGTGCGCAGCTTCTTCGTCTTCCACATCCTGCGCTGGTATCCGGCCCTGCTGGGCCGCCTGCCGCGCCACGTGCCGCGCCTGACGCCGGCCGAGGCCACCGACCTTGCGAGCCGGCGCGACACCGGGCGCAGCAATCCGGCCGGCGGTGCTACGCAGACGGAAACCGCCTGAGCGGAAAGGTCGTATCGCAATGAGCACGATGGCACTCTCCCGCCACAGCTGGTGGCCCTGGGCCCGCCGCGCGGCGATGTGGGGCTTCTTCGCGCTGATCGCCTGGCTGCTCGTGCGGCAGGCGCGCACCATCGATTGGGAAGAGGTGCTCGACGCCATTCGCGCGCTGCCTCTCATCTTCCTGCTCGCAGCCGGTGCGCTGGCGGCCTGCAGCTTTGCGCTCTACAGCACGTACGACCTGCTGGGCCGGCACCTGACGCGGCACCGGCTCGGCACCGGCACGGTGATGGGCGTGACCTTCATCAGCTACGCCTTCAACCTCAACCTCGGTTCGCTGGTGGGTGGCGTGGCGTTCCGCTACCGGCTGTATTCGCGCCTGGGGCTTGCGAACGACACCATCACGCGCGTGCTCGGCTTCAGCATGCTGACCAACTGGCTCGGCTACCTCGTGGTGGCCGGCACGGCCTTCTGCTTCTGGCCGATGACGCTGCCGCCCAACTGGAAGATCGACGGCGAGGGCCTGCGCATCCTCGGCGCGGTGCTGCTGATGGCGGCACTGGCCTACCTGGTGCTGTGCGCCACGGCACAGGGACGCACCTGGCGCGTGCGCGGCCATGCGTTCAAGGTGCCGGGGCTGCCGATGGCGCTGCTGCAACTGGCCATGTCGTGCACCAACTGGTCGCTGATGGGCGGCGTGATCTGGTTCCTGCTGCAGGGGCAGGTCGGCTACGCGCAGGTGCTCGCAGTGCTGCTGGTGGCGGCGGTGGCAGGCGTCATTACCCATGTGCCGGCGGGGCTCGGCGTGCTCGAGGCGGTGTTCGTGGCGCTGCTCGCGCACGAGGTGCCACAAGCGAAGCTGCTCGGCGCGCTGCTGGCCTATCGCGGCCTGTATTACCTGCTGCCGCTGGTGGTGGCCACGCTGGGCTATCTGGTCACCGAAGCGAGGGCCAGGCGGCTGCGCGTGCCGGCGAGGCCAGGGCGCTAGAAGTGACAGGCGTAGCGCAGCCGGTGCATCTCACGATGTGACTTCTGAATGCATGAAGTGGGAATAAGTCGGCATCATTGGTTTCCGCCGCGTTCGATATTCGATCAGCACGTAATTTCCACATCGGAAAGCGGGACTTGATCAACAAAAATGCGGAGTCAGGTTTGCTGCACTGCAACATCTGCAGCCTGCGAAGCCTATAGTGGTCCGACCTCCTCCAAGCGAAATCGCACTGCCCCACATGTCGTCTCTTACATCCGCCGCCCGTCTGGCCAATCCGCTCATGCAGTGGCTCGACCTGGCGCTCAAGACCAACGAGATGCTGCTGTCCTCCGGCTCGGTGATCCGCATCCGGACCGAACGCATCGCCAAGGCCGGGCTCGCGCCCAGTGCGGCCGACCTCGCGGAATTCCAGCTCATGGGCGACGAGAAGCTCGCGGCCGCGAGCGAATCGGGCATTGCGATGGTGAAGCAGTGGCACCGCAGCCATTTCTCGCTCGCCAACCGCGTGCTGCAGCAATGGGTTCAGAGCACGACGGCTTTCTTCTCGCTGGCGGGCAGCGTCACGCCGGCCCAGGCGGCAGCGCATGGCGACGCATTCGTGCAGTCGGCAGCCGGCACGGTCAACGCAGCGAGCCAGTTCCCAGGCATTGCGGTACGCATAGCGCGCGAAGGCCTCAAGCCGATTCACGCAGCAGCCACCTCCAACGCCCGCCGGCTGGCCGAGCTGGAATCCTGATCGAGCGGGCCAGGCCGCTCAGGCCTTCGCCGGCACCAGCGTCAGCAGGGTGATTTCAGAAGGCGCGCCAAAGCGCTTCGGCGGGCCCCAATAGCCGGTGCCCCGGCTCACGTACACCCACATGTCGTGCAGTCGGTGCAGGCCCGCCGTAAAGGGCTGCTGCATCGGCACGAACAGGTTCCACGGAAAGAACTGGCCGCCGTGCGTGTGGCCCGACAGCTGCAGCTGGTAGCCGGCAGCTGCAGCCAGCACCGCGCTGCGCGGCTGGTGCGCGAGCAGCACGCGCGTGTGCACCAGCGGCGGTGCGTCATGCAGCGCCAGGTGCGGATCGCTGGCATGCGCAGCATCGAAGTGCCCGGCGGTGAAGTCGGTCACGCCGGCCAGCACCAGCGCGCTTTCGAACAGCTCTTCGTCGGTCTGCGCGCCGCGCACGTTGCGCGTCTGCAGCACCACGTGTTCATTGAGCAGCACCTTCAGGCCCAGCCGGCGCAGCTCGTCGATCCAGGCATGCGCGCCCGCGTAGTACTCGTGGTTGCCCGTGACCACAAAGGTGCCGTGGCGCGCGCGCAGCCCGGCCAGCGGCGCGATGTGCTCGCGCAGTTCCGGCACCGTGCCGTCGACCAGGTCGCCGGTGATCGCGATGGCGTCGGCGCCGAGGCGGTTCACCGCATCGACGATGCGTTGGATGTAGGCGCTGCGGATCGTCGGCCCCACGTGGATGTCGCTGAGCTGCGCGATGGTGAAGCCTTCGAGCGCCTGCGGCAGGCCCTGGATGGGCACGTCCACCCGCTTCACGCTGGCCGTTCGGCGCGCATTGAGAAAACCGATTACCGACGTGGCCGTGGCCATCGCCAGCACCGCCAGCGCGCTCCATGGCCGCAGGGCGTTCCATTGCACCTGCACGCCGCCCAGCGCGCTCGCCAGCCAGGTCAGCAGCAGGCCCGCATCGCGCACCAGCGTCAGCACGAACATCGACGAGAACCAGCCCATGCTGATCAGGCCGACCCACTTGAGTACCTCGCCCGTGGAGACATCGCGCCCGATGCGGCGCGATGCGAAAGGCAGCGGAATCGTCACCGCCGACACCACCAGCGCGAGCAGCGCCAACGGCCATGCGGGCGTGAGCATGGCCAGCGCGGGCAGCAGGCGCAGCGCTATATAGACATGCAACAGCGCGGTCAGAGCGCTCAGGGGACGGATCGGCATCGGGGCAATGGGTTCGGGCACTGCCCGGGATACACCACCTGCAAGGCGCATGCCGCGCATTCAAGATACCGGGAGGCGCCGCAATCGCTATTTTTTCTATAGCGCAAGGCGCCCGGATAGCAGGCGTTATGGCCTGGTGGAGTTAACAAAGCGGGTGCCGGCCGGATGCGGTGCCGGCGCCCACTTTCGCCGCGCTACTGCACCGTGCGCGTGCTGGCCGAAGCCATGTCGGTGCCCGCCGGCCAGACGAAGGTCGCCTTGGTCGGCGCGCCCTGCAGAACGTGCAGCGGCTGCTTCAGCACCTGGCTGCCGATCCGCGCCTCGACCTCGTAGTTGCCCGGGTCCAGCCGCGCCACCATGAACGGGCCGCCCGACACCACGTTGTCGAGCAATGCGACACCGCTGCTGTCGCGCACCGTCACGTGCACATTGGCCGCGAAGTCGGCGCCCTTGCTGTCCTTGACAGCGAACTCGAAGGTGGCGGGCCAGCGCGGCGACACCGTCTCCATCAACTGGGCCTCGTCGCTGCCGATGCCGCCGCTCATGTACTCGACGCCGTGCGCCATGTAGATCGGCGGGTTCACCGCCGCCTGGGCCGACGAAAGCGCGCCGAGCAGAACGGCGCCGCAGAACACCGCGGCCGCCAGCGGCCGCATCGTGCGCGATGATGGAAAACGGGGGGTCATGGTCTGGATCCTTTCCTGGTCGTCGTGGCGAGAAGCCACGGTGCCACTGTGCGGCGCGTGGCTTAGGAAAGGCTGACCGGCCCGCCAGGCCGGGTAGCGGAGCGGCCGACCGCTCAGCGGGCGGCGGAAGTTTGCGCGAGAGCCTGCGTCTGCGGCAGCGCCGGCGTCACCGAAGCCATGTCGAAATTCGACGGCCAGACGAACGACGTGCGCGCCGGCATGCCGGCAATCACCACCAGCGACTGCGTCAGCGTGAGACCGCCGAGCGTCACGTTCACGTCATAGGCGCCCGGATTGAGGCGCGCCAGCATGTAGGGGCCTTGCGACTGCACGTCCATCACGACCTGGCCCGTGTATTTCTGGCGCACCTCGATCAGGGCCTTGGCCGGAAAGCCAGCCACCTGCGCGCCCTTGCCGTCGCTCACGCCGAACTCGATGGTCGCGGCCCAGCGCGGCGACACCATTTCCATGAATGCGGCTTCATCCCTGGCGGCGCCACCGCACATGTATTCGATGCCCTGCGCCACCTGGATGGGCGGGTTCGAGAACGCATGGGCCGAAGTCACGGCCCCGAGGAATGCTGCTGTACCGCCCAATACCAGCGCGGCCAGGGGCCGGCGGAGACGCGTAGGGTTCATTGCTGTGTGGTCCTCGATCTTGCGTGACGTGAAATCCGTCGAGGATTTTGCTTAGCAAGAGTCGGGCTAGATATAGCGTTTACGAGGAACGATCTTCGGATTGGAACTGAATGCTATTGTTTTCATAGCTGATGACGGCCGTGTGACGCGCGTGTGGGCTACTTTTACTAACAGACCTCACGGAAACCCTGATCCGTGCTTTTTCGCCGCGTCATGCGGCGTTTTGGCGTCTGAATCCGCAAACGTGCAGGGGTGCGCGCCTACAGCGGTGCATCGCGGCGCGCGATATGAACTGCTGAACGGACACACGGAGCTTCAGCCATGACCCTCGAATCGACGATCGAAGAGTTCAAGAAAGTGGACGCCCGGCGGGCGGGGACGTTGCAGAGCGGGGGCCCGGCATGGCCGCGGCACTGAGCGGGCGGCCGGAAACCGGCCTCGGGTCGCAACGCTATTGGGCGCCGTGCCTGGCGTTGGCGTTGCTGGCGGTGTTCCTCTTCTACGTGGCACTGACGGACTTGCTGAGGGAGCGCGCGGCGCGAGCGCCTGTCCAGGCGGCCGTGGTCCCTGCGGTCGCTCAGTCGCCGCTGGCAAACGCTCGCTCAAGCGATGCACTACCGGCGACTTCGGCTGCCCTGCCCGTTCGGGCATCCGCCTTGCCGGCCTCGCCATCCTCCCCTTCCGATGTGTTGTCAGTAGCGGCAGCGCCTGCCCGCTCTGCGGTGACCAAGTGCGTCACGCCTTCCGGCACGGCCGAATATTCAGACGGCCCCTGCACCGAAGGCTCGCAGGTCTCGACTCTGCACCTCCAATGACAAGCGCCCGGCAGGACGTGTCCGCGGCGCCCGAAGCTAAGGCGAGATCGCTTCGCAAAACTCCGCCGTAGTGACCACGGTCGCCTGTTTCGTAAAGATCTCGCGCAACAGGAACTCGTTCACCTTGGCATCCGGATCGGCGCACGCGTCCGACAGGACGATGAGCCGATAGTCGAGGTCGTGCGCCTCGCGAACCGTGGAAAGCACCACGCCACTGGTGTGTACGCCGGCGAGCACCAGGGTTTCGATGCCCGCGCGCTGCAGTTGGGCATGGAGGTCGGTCGTCGAGAAGGCGCCCACCCGCGTCTTGCGAACAATGATGTCGCCCGGCGCGGCGCCTAAATCCGGATGGACGGCGGTCGATGGGGAGTCGAGATGCATATGGGCGCCCGCCGCCTTGACGCGCGCGCCCATGGCACTGTGCCCGGGAAAGCGCTCGAGGTCGGACGCATCGAAAGCCACGCGCACGAAGCCCACCTTCGCGCCTCGCGAGCGCATCAACTGCTGTACCGGCATGATCTTCGTGAACAGCGTTGCCGGATCGGGAAGGAAGCCGAGGATGCCGGGCTGGTAGTCCATGACCAGCAGCGCCGATCGCTGGATCTCTGCGGTTGAAAGCCTGTTCATGGCACTGCCTGGGCCTAGATGTAGAGACGCTCGAGCGCGTCCCATTGGGGTTTGCCGACGAGGCGCTGGCGCTCGGCGAAAGGGGCTACCAGCGCGGGATCTTCCTCCAGGCGTTTGTCGTCGCGCAGGGCGGTGAGCGCTCTCTGCATGCCGGCCACCGCGCCCTGCAAGGCGGCGTTGGCGTACAGCACGAAGCCGTAGCCCAGCGCGCCCAGCTCCTGCGCACCGAAGGTCGGCGTCTTGCCGCCGATCACCATGTTCATGAGCTGCGGCTTGTTCAAGCGTTGCGGCATCGCACGCACTTCGTCGGCCAGCGTCACGGCTTCGACGAACAGGATGTCGGCACCGGCCTCGCTGAACTTCTGCGCGCGCTCGATGGCGGCCTCGAAGCCGTGCACGGCGGCCGCATCGGTGCGGGCCATGACGAGCAGGTCGCTGTCCTGCCGGGCGTCGACAGCTGCCTTGATCTTGCCGAGCATCTCGTCGGTGTCGATCACCGCCTTGCCCGAGAAGTGGCCGCAGCGCTTGGGGCTGACCTGGTCTTCGAGCTGGATGCAGTCTGCCCCCGCCCGCTCGAGCACGCGCACCGTGTGGCGCACGTTCAGCGCATTGCCGAAGCCGGTGTCGGCGTCGACCAGCAGCGGCAGGTTCACCGCGTCGCGGATGCGCGCCGTGTGCTCGGCGATCTCGTGCAGGCCCATGAAGGCCTGGTCGGGCAGGCCAAGGTACATGTTGGTGACGCCCGCACCGGTGATGTAGATCGCCTCGAAGCCGAGGTCTTCGATCACGCGTGCCGACATCGCGTTGAACGCGCCCGGTACCAGCACGCCGCGGCGTGCCTCGGCCAGCCGGCGCAGGGTTTTCTTCGGAGATTCGTTGGTCGTGCTCATGGGGTTCTCAGTCTTCCTTCATGCCGGTGGCCTTCACGACGCCACCGAGCCTTGCGCGCTCTTCGTCGACGAACTTGGTGAAGCTCGCACGCGTGCCGCCGATGGGCTCGATGCCCATGTCCTTCAGGCGCTTGGCCGTCTCCGGCGACTTCATGGCTGCGTCGATCGCAGCGGCCATCTTGTCGAGGATGGCGTCGGGCGTGCCGCGCGGCGCGTGCACGCCGGCCCAGTGCGCGATGCGGATCTCGGGGAAGCCCTCTTCAGCCGCCGTCGGCAGCTCGGGGTAGGCCGAGATGCGCTGCGTCCACGTGCCTGCCAGTGCCTTGAGCTTGCCGCTCTTGATGTACGGCAGCACCACGATGCTGGCCTCCGACGTCGCTTCGACCTGGTTGCCGAGCACCGCGGTGATCGACTCCGAGCCGCTCTTGTAGGGCACCACGTCGAGCTTGCTGCCGTACTTCGTCTCGAGAATGCCTTCGACGAAATGCGGCGTGCTGCCGGTGCCCGCCGTGGCCCAGTGGAAGCCGTTGCCGGCCTTCTTCGACGCGGCGACGAACTCCTTCAGATCCTTGTAGGGCGCGTTGGCCGGCACCACCACCACCGAGGGCGCCAGCGCGATCATGGCCACCGGCACCAGTGCCTCGTCTTTGTAGGGCATGTTCTTCTTGATCATGCTGTTCGACACCACGCCGGCCGCGCTCACCAGGAAGGTGTAGCCGTCGGGCGCGCTCTTGGCGACCACGTCGGCGCCGAGGATGGCGCCCGCACCGGGCTTGTTGTCGATGATCACCGGCTGGCCGAGCTGCTTCGATGCTCCTTCGGCCGCGGCGCGCGCCATCAGGTCGTTGGCACCGCCTGCCGAGAAAGGCACGACGAGCCGGATCGGCTTGGTGGGCCATGTCTGTGCTTGGACGCTCAGAGATAGCGTGCAAGCCAGGGCGGCGGCGGTTGCGCATGCCACTGCAGAAAGGCGACGGAAGTTCACGGTTGGCTCCTGGTTATTTGGGAAAGCAAGACCACGGGGGTCTTATCCAGGGTGCGCAAGCGCTATGCCATAGACCGGATTCGCAAGTGGTTGGATTTAAGTCATTGATCCAAAAGGAATTTATGACTTTCCTCGGCAGTCAGTCCACGCGCGATGTTTCAAATTCATTTCACTTTTGAAATCATAAAATCCGTCGAATGAACGCACTCGTCCTGCCACCTGCCCATTCGTCCGCCGCGCCTCGCCGGCCTCGCATCGTGGCCGTAGCTCGCCACCGACTGGGCCGCGTGCTGGTGCGACTGGTACCCGAGGTGGCGGCGCAGGCGCAAATCGAACTGGTAGGTCTTGCCTTCGACGAGGCCGTCGAAGCGGTGCGCGAACTGCATGCGCGCGCACCGGTCGATGCGGTGGTGGCGGCAGGTGCCAGCGGCGAATGGCTGCGCCAGCATCTGGACATCCCGGTGGCCATGGTGGAGGTACGCGGCTTCGACCTGATGCGTGCGCTGGCGGCCGCGCGCGCCCTCTCGCCCCGGGTGGGGCTCGTGTCGTTCGACGGTCCCTCGGAGCATCTGGCGCAGCTCGACGCGCTGTTCGGCATGGGCATTGCCCAGTTCAGCTATCGGGGCGCCGACGATGCCCCCGCCTGCGTGGAGGCGCTGCGCGCGGCTGGCGTCCAGGCAGTGGTCGCGCCCGGCCTGGTCGCCGACCTGGCCGAGCAAGCCGGCATCGCCAGCGTGCTGATGTATTCGGACGATGCCGTGCGCCAGGCGCTTCAGGACGCCATCCATCTTGCACGCCACAGCCTTGCCGAGCGGGCGCGCCACGAACGGCTGAACACCGTCCTCGGTCAGCTGCAGGACGGCGTGGTCGCGGTGGACTTGCAGCAGCGCATCGAGGCGCTGAACCCGGTCATGGCGGAACTGCTGGGAGCCTCCGTCCAGGAACTGGCGGGCCGCGTGCTGGGCGAAGTGGAGCCCGTGCTGGACCTCGGCGCCACGCTGCGCCTGCGCGAGGCCCCGGCCGAGGAGGTGCTGCAGATCGGCATGCGTACGCTGGTGGTCCGGCGCGCGCCGGTCATGGAAGGAGGCGAGGTCACCGGCGCGCTGCTCGTGTGCCGCGACCCGGCAGTGATCCAGCGCGCGGACCGCCACCTGCGCGCCAACCAGCGGCAACGGGGCGCACCCACGCGATACCGGCTTGAGGCATTCACAGGCAACAGCCCCCTGGCGCAGCGCGTGCGCGAGCTTGCCGCGCAATGCGCGTCGAGCGAGGCTACGGTCCTCATCGTCGGGGAGAGCGGCACCGGCAAGGAGCTCGTGGCGCAGGGCATTCATACCGCCAGCCGGAGAGCGACGCAGCCGTTCCTGGCCGTGAACTGCGCCGCCCTGGGAGAGAGCCTGCTGGAGAGTGAGCTGTTCGGCTACGAGGAAGGCGCCTTCACTGGCGCGCGGCGCGGCGGCAAGACAGGCCTGGTTGAAGCCGCCCACACGGGCACTCTGTTTCTCGACGAGATCGGCGACATGCCCGTGGCGCTGCAGACCCGGCTGCTGCGCGTGCTGCAGGAGCGGGAGGTGCTTCGCCTCGGGGCGACCGCTGCCGTACCGGTAGACCTGCGTGTGATCGCGGCCACACATGCCGACCTCGCATCCCAGGTGGAGCGCGGCCTCTTCCGGCGCGACCTGTACTACCGGCTCGCGGTGCTGCGCATCGAGATGCCTCCTCTTCGCGATCGCGAAGCCGACATCGCGCTCCTGGCGGCCGAACTGATGGCCCGCCGCGCCGGCAGGGCTGGCGTACCGGCAGCGCAGGCATCGGCCTGGCTCGCCGCTTTGCTGGAACTGGCCGCGGGCTACGGTTGGCCTGGCAACGTGCGCGAGCTGGAAAACCTGATCGAGCGCCTGCTGGCTTGTCACAGCTACCTGGCGCCCGCCGGCAACCTGGACCGAGCCCGCCTGCTGGAGGTATTTCCCGAATGCACCCAAGCTCGCCCGGCGCCCGTGCGCGAACGCCTGCTGAAGGGCGCACGACGCGCTGCCGAACTGCGTCGCGTGCGCGAGGTGCTTCAATCGGTGCAGGGCGACCAGGCCAAGGCCTGCGCCGTGCTCGGCATCAGCCGCGCCACGCTGTGGCGGCGGCTGCGCGATGAAGAGTCGGCGACGGACGCTGGTCCCACGCCAAAGAAAACGCGCGCCTTGTAGGTTCTCAAATTAGTTGAGGAATCGTGATTAGGGCCATCAACAGGTTAAGCGCCGGCAGCTGGCTGTGGGCACCCCCGCATAGCTACAAATGCGGCGCTCGCTGTCGGACAGTTCCTAACCATCCTGGCAGCAGCCTCGCGTCTGGCCTGCGGGGTTAGCGCTTTACCCGAAGCCCACCTTCAGCGCTTCTTGAGCTTGGCGTTCTCGCTCTCGATCTCCCGCAGCCGCGGGGCTTCGCTGGCCTGCATGCCGTCGAACTCGGCACGCCACTTGTAGAGAAGGTCGCATCGCTGAAGCCGCCAAGGCTGCACAGTTCCTTGAACGACCTGCTGCCCTTGACCCTAGCGACTCAGGCGGGTGGGATCGACGCCAACAGTGCCGCTTTTGTTTTATTAACAGGATTAGCTGGGCGCCAATGCGACATCTGGCCCTGCTTATGGATCCTTGGACTTCACACTTCACATCACACAGTTGTGTCGCGTAGATGTGACGGAAGAGCAGCCAAAGGAGTTTGGAAGCGGTAGTTCCCCAGACCCCTCTCTCATTTCTAAAACAAGAGGGTTATTACTAGGAAAAGTTGAGCGATGGTTAGTAAGTTTGCTCGCTTTCCGCTTTTCTTCCCTGCCTTTAGAGTGCTTCCAATTACAAGAAGGTAGGGAGGAAGCGACAAGTATTCGATCTCAGAATCGAGATTTGTCGATCACACCTGCTCACTCCGATGTTGCGGTCATCGCCGCATCCTTTCTTTTTCTCGGACACACAGTGAGTCAATCATCATGGCAGTAGACATGTTCATGCGCGTCGAAGGCGCGAACGGTGAGTCGAAGGACTCGAACCACAAGGAATGGACGGACATCAAGTCGTTTGCCTGGGGCGCGACGCAGCCCGGCAACATGGTCAGCGGTGGTGGCGGCGGGGTTGGCAAGGCCAGCTTCAACGACCTGCAGGTTCTGGCGCGCATCGACAAGGCAGCGCCTTCCGTGCTGAAGAACTGCGCGAGCGGCAAGCACCTGAGCAAGGTGGAAGTGTCGGTGTGCAAGGCCGGCGGCTCGCAGATCGAGTACACGCGCGTCACTCTCGAGGAAGTACTGGTCACGTCGGTGCAGTACACGGCCGAGCAGGGTTCTGACGCCGTGTTTGTGCAGTACTCGTTCCAGGCCGCGAAGGTCAAGCAACAGTACTGGGAACAGACCGACAAGGGCGGCAAGGGCGCCGAGACGGTCCTGGGCTGGAACATCAAGGAAAACAAGGAAGCCTGATTCACGTGCCGGCCATCGGCACTGGATTCCAGACCGAGCGGCCGCCCACTTGGTTTGCAGTTCGAAGGAACTGGCGAGGGGAGCCCAAGAGAATGTCCCGTAGTTTCATCGCCCACCATTCGCAGGGCGAGCGCCTCGTGTTCCGCTCGATGATGGGGCAGGAGCGTATCTCCAGTCTTTTCGAATACCGAGTCCGGCTGATCGCTGACACGCCTGGCATCACTGCCAAGAGCATGCTCGGCGAGGACATGAGCGTCGAAGTGAACCTCGCGACCGAACTAGGTGGTGCCGGTCAGCGCTTTCTGAGCGGGCAGGTGGCGCAGTTCACCTACGTCGGCAAAGATGATGGTGACAAGCATGTCTACGAGGCCGTGCTGAGGCCGTGGCTGTGGTACGCGACGCGGCGCTCCGATTTCAAGATATTCCAGTTCAAGACCGTGCCTGAGATCCTGCACGAGGTGCTCGCGCCCTACGGCTTCGCTTTTGAAGACAAGTTCAGCGGCGGCTACCGCAGTTGGGACTACTGCGTGCAGTATGCGGAAACCGATTTCAATTTCGTCAGCCGCCTGATGGAGCAGGAGGGGCTCTACTACTACTTCGAGCATGCGCAGGGCAGCCACAAGATGGTGCTGTGTGATGGCATGACCTCGCACGTTTCCCTGCCCGCTGGTCCCACCAAGGTCCCATACCATGCGGGCGTCCTCGCGGCCCAGGTTCTTGAGCAAGACTTCATCGATACCTGGAGCCACAGTGAAGACGTCGCGTCGGGGCACTATGCGAGCGATGACTACGACTTCAAGAAGCCCAACGCCAAAATCGACAGCCTGCATCGCCAGCCCGCAGGCCACAGCCAGGATAGCTACGAAATCTATGACTGGCCTGGTGGCTACACGGAATCTGGAGACGGTGAAAACTATGCGCGCGTGCGCATGGAGCAGCAAGGTGCGCGGCGCGAACTCGTCGATGGCCAAGGCAACTTGCGCCATCTGGCCTCTGGCTACTTGTTCGATCTCGCGAAGCACCCCAATGACGGTGAGAACAAGCGCTACTTGATCGAAGCCGTCAGTTGTGACTTCGAGGAGAACGCATTACGTAAGGATGGCGCGACGCACGCGGCTTACAGCGAAGGCACCAGCAGCACGCGCTATCGCCAGACATTTCAAGTGCTACCCGAAAGCGCCTTGTATCGTGCCGTGCGCAGTACGCCCAAGCCGCGTACCACGGGCCCACAGACCGCAGTGGTCGTCGGACCTTCCGGCGAGGAGATCTACACCGATCAGTACGGGCGCATCAAGGTGCAGTTTCACTGGGACCGCTACGGCCAGAGGGATGAGAACTCTTCGTGCTGGATCCGTGTATCGCAAACCTGGGCTGGAAGCAACTATGGCGCGATGCACATCCCGCGCGTCGGCCAGGAGGTGATTGTCGACTTCCTCAATGGCGATCCGGACTATCCGATCGTCACGGGTTGTGTCTACAACGCACTGCAGATGCCGCCGTGGGACCTGCCGGCCAACAAGACCCAGAGCGGCACGCTCACGCGCTCTTCGCAGGGCGGCACGCCCGACATGGCCAACGCGATCCGCTTCGAGGACAAGGCCGGGGCGGAAGAGCTGTGGCTGCATGCGCAGAAGGACCAGCTCACCGAGGTCGAGAACGACGAGACGAAGTGGGTCGGCAATGACCGCACCAAGACCATCGACGGCAACGAAACCAGCACCATCCACAAGAGCCGTACCGAAACGGTGGACATGGCCGAGAGCATCACCATCGGCGGCTCCCGCACCCGCACCGTGCGCGGCAGCGACACCGTGCTGGTGGGCGCGAGCAAGTCGGACTCCGCGACAACCACCTACACGATGGAAGCGGGCACGCAGATCCGGCTGGTGTGCGGCCAGAGCGTGATCGAGCTCAACGCGAGCGGCCAGGTCAATCTCACCTGCAAGTCGTTCAACATCACGGCCACCGAGAGCGGCCAGATCAACACGCTGGCGCAGATCCTCGACCTGAACATGCCCGGCGGCGGGCCCGGCACCTCACCCGGCGGCGAAGGCCAGGAGGGCACGATCCGCGGCAAGGTCGATGCCCAATTTCCGCCGGAGGCCTGAGCCATGGACTACCTCACGCAGGACTTCCGCCTCGCGCTGCCCGACTCCGGCCACCAGGACATGTCGGTCAACATCCTCAAGTTTCCGGCCCTCTCGGCCACGCTCGTCGTGACGCGCGGCGCGCTCGAAGGCCAAACGCTCGAGCAGAACTTCGACCAGCAGATGAAGCGCCTGTCGCAGCAGGTGAAGAACTTCCACTTCCACGACCGGCAGGCCGTGACCGTGGGCGCCGAGTCCGACATTCCAGGCATCGAGATCCGCAACCAGTTCGTCCGCGGACCCGAGAAGGTGTTCCAGTACCAGCTCGCCTGCCAGTTGCCCGGCGCGCCGGTCATGCTCGCGCTGAGCTACGTGAAGGCCGAGCCGCTGGGCGATGCCGACCTCGAGCACTGGAAGGCGATCAAGGCGAGCCTCGCATTCACCGCCCCGGCCGCTTCGAAAGCCTGAGGCCATGAGTGACGCACTCTGGGCGGCGCGCGAAGGCGATCCGCTGCTGCACACCAGCTTCTGGGCCGACCTGGTTTCAGGCGCCCTGGAATTCACGGCCTATGCCGCCGCCGGCGCGCTCGCATGCGCCGTCACCGGCCTGACCTGCGGCGTGGGCGCTGTGGTGCTTGGCGCAGTGGTCGGCGCAGCGCTTTCGTACGGTGCCGGTGACAAGATCACGGCCGTCTGCGACGAGATAGGCAACGCGCTCTTCCCACCCTCCGAGCAGGCGTGGATACGCACCGGCTCGCCTGACACCCGCACCAACGCCAAACCGGCTGCGCGTGCCGCCGGCATGATCGACCCTGGCGCCAGCGTGGAGCCTTCGCCCGCACCGGAGCCGAGCTTCCTCGACAAGGTGGGCAACTTCTTCTCTCAGATGTGGAAGCCCACGGTCGCATCGCCCGACCCGCGCGCCGTGCCCTGCGAGGACGACAAGATCGACTGCGAGAAGCACCCGCCGATGGAGGAGCAGTACCTGGCGGAGGGTTCGAGCAAGGTCTACATCAACAGCCAGCCCGCGGTGCGCAGCAAGGACCGCAGCACCTGCGAAGCCACGGTCAGCGACAACGCGGCCGGCCGGCGCGTGTCGCACAACGTGCGCATCGGCGGGCCGCCGGTGGTGGTGCGCGAGATCCGCAGCGGCAAGACACCCGGCATCGCGCTGGCGATCACCGCATTGATGCTGCTGCGCGGCAATCCGCGCAACCTGCTGCGGCAGCTGCCGTGCATGGCGATCGGCATGGGGGCCTCGGTGATCGCGGGCCAGGCCATGAATGCAGCCTTCGGTTCGCCTCGGCCAGTGCATGCGCCCACGGGCGCGAAGGTGCTGGGCGAGGAAGACGAACTCGACTTCAGCCTGCCCGGCATGCTGCCCATCGAGTGGCAGCGCTTCTACAACAGCCGCGACGCGCGTACCGGCGGCCTGTTCGGGGTCGGCTGGAGCGTGCCCTTCGAGGTCGAGATCGTGCGCGACGCGCATCCCGACGGCGGCGAACAGTTCGTCTACATCGACGAGCAAGGCCGGCGCCTCGGCATGGGCCAAGTCTCGGCGCCCGATGCCTTCTTCAACGCCGGCGAAGGGCTTGCCTTCCGTCGCGCCGAGGACGGGCGCATGGTGGTCGAAAGCATGGACGGCATCCACCGCCTGTTCGAGCAGGACCCGCACGACGACGCGCGCCTGCGACTGGTGCTGGTGGGCGATCGCAACGAGAACATCCTTCAGCTGCGCTACGACGAGCAGGGCCGCTTGTGCGGCGTCGAGGAACAGGAAGGCCCGTCTCGCATCGCGCTCTTCCACTCGGCGACGCATCCGCGGCGCGTGGAGCGCATCGAGACCGTGCCGCAAGACGGCGGCCAGCGCGTGGTGCTGGCACGATACGACTACGACGCTGCGGGTGATCTCGCGCAGGTCGTCGACGCCACCGGCAAGGTGGTGCGCCGCTTCGCCTACGACGCCGGCCGCCGCATGACGATGCACGAGCTGCCCACCGGCCTGCGCTCGCACTACGAGTGGACCGAATTCGCGGGCCCGCGCGGCGCAGAATGGCGTGTGACGCGCTACTGGAGCGACCTGGGCGACGAATACCGCTTCGAGTACGACCTCGCCGCCGGCCTCACCGTGGCCATCGACGGCCTGGGCCGCCGCGTGGAGCGCGAATGGGACGCTGCCTACCAGATCGTCCGGCATACCGATGCGCTCGGCCACACCTGGCGCTTCGAGTGGAACGACGACGGACAGGTGCTCGGCGCGGTCGACCCCAAGGGCGGCCAATGGCGCTGCAGCTACGACGCCTCGGGCAACCTCACCGGCGAGACCGATCCGCTGGGCCGCACCGAATCCAGCACCTGGCTCGAGTTCGCCTCGCTGCCGCTGACTGAGGTGGACGCCGCCGGCCGCGCCTGGCGCTACGTCTACGACGAGCACGGCAACCTCGTGGCCGAGATCGATCCGCTGGGCCAGCGCACCGTGTATGCCCACGGCACCCGCGGCGAGGTGGTGCGAAT
This sequence comes from Variovorax sp. GW821-FHT09D05, assembly GCF_059416325.1. Lineage (NCBI taxonomy): Bacteria > Pseudomonadati > Pseudomonadota > Betaproteobacteria > Burkholderiales > Comamonadaceae > Variovorax > Variovorax sp. GW821-FHT09D05. The sequence goes on from NZ_JBWKOZ010000014.1 coordinate 184,911, forward strand.
CACCGACGCCACCGGCAAGCACAAGCATCTGCGCTGGGACGAGCGCGGCCTGCTGCGGGAGCACATCGACTGTTCCGGCCAGCGCACCCGCTTCGCCTGGGACGCGATGGGCCACCTGCAGTCGGTGACCGACGCCATCGGCGAGACCACCCACTACCAGCACGATGCAAGAGGCCGGCTGCGGCAGGTGTTGCTACCCGACGGCCGTATCGAGCGCTACGAGCGCGACCGCGCCGGCCTGCTGCACGCCTTCACCAACCCTGCCGGCCACGTCACCGCCTATCGGCGGGACGCCGGCGGCGAGGTATGCGAGCGCCTGGACCCGATGGGTCGGCGCGTGCGCTTCGACCATGACGCCTATGGCCGGCTCATCGCCTTGCACAACGAGAACGGCCAAGCCTATCGCTTCGATTGGGACGAAGGCGACCGGTTGCGCGCACAGACTGACATCGACGGCAGCGAACGTCGCTACCGCTACGACGCGCTGAGCCAGGTCACCGAAGTTGCGTGGATACCGGCCCCGCCTGATGCGACTGACGCGCACGACGACTCACGGGCCGCGGGAGGCGCAGCCAACGAAGCGCTTGTCGAGCCCGGCGACGAAGAACCCATCGTCCATCGCCTCGAGCGCGACGCCGTCGGCCGCCTGCTCGCCAGGAACACCGGCGATACCTCCATCAGCTACCGCTGGGACGCCGCCGACCAGTTGCTGGCCATCGAGCAGACCAGCGCGCAAGGCGTCCGCCAATGCCTCGGCTTCGCCTACGATGCCCTGGGCCGGCTCACCGATGAAAGTAGTGCCGGCGGCGCGCTTCGCCATTCCTACGACGAACTCGGCAATCTGCTGAGCACACGCCTGCCCGATGGACGCAGCATCAATCGGCTGTACTACGGCTCAGGCCATCTGCATCAGGTCAACATCGACGGCAAGGTCATCAGCGACTTCGAGCGCGACGGGCTGCACCGCGAGGTGCTGCGCAGCCAGGGCCGCATCGCCACCGCCACCGGCTACGACCGCGCTGGCCGCCTCGCCCACCGCCGCCAGCGGCTGGCCGGCGACCCTGGCGGCCAGGCCCCTGCGAGCGGCCTGCTCGACAAGACCTACGGATACGACTTCGCCGACAACCTGATCGTGCGCGCCCGCAGGCGCCATGGCGGGCACGGCGGTCTCGTCGACGTGCAGGGGCGCGGCGTCGGTGCTGGCGGCAGCCTGCCGCCGGAACGCCGCCAGTCGCTGCGCTACGACGCCACCGGCCGCATCCTGCAGGCCCAGTACCACCAGGCCAACCCCGGCGTGCCCGCCGAGACCTTCCGCTACGACCAGGCCGCGAACCTGCTCGACGGCGACGGATCGACGCCCGGCACTGGCAGCTCCGGCTACGTGCGCAACAACCGCCTGCGCGTCTACCAGGACAAGCGCTACGAATGGGACCGCTTCGGTCGCCTGCTGTGCAAGCGCATCGGCCACCACACGGTGCAGCGCTTCCGTTATGACAGCGAACACCGGCTGGTAGCGGTCGACATCCGGGACCGCCAGGGCGAGAGCATCGTGCGCTTCGAGTACGACCCGATCGGGCGACGCACGGCCAAGACGCACGTACGGGCCGACGGCCACGTTCTCGGCACGACCGAATTCCTCTGGGATGGCATGCGCCTAGCAGGCGAGCACAGCGCAAGCCAGCACAGCCTGTACCTCTATACCGCCGAGGACAGCTACGAACCCTTGGCGCGCGTGGACGGCCTCGGCGCACACCAGGAGGTGCTGCACTTCCACACTGACGCCAACGGCGCACCGGAAGAGATGACCGGCGCCGATGGCCAGTTGCTGTGGCAGACGCGCTACCGGGTGTGGGGCAACACTGTGCAGGAGGAATACCACCCGGCGCAGCTTGCGCCGCAGAACCTGCGCTTCCAGGGGCAGTACCTTGATCGCGAGACGGGGCTGCACTACAACACGTTCCGGTTCTTCGATCCGGATGTGGGGAGGTTTACGACAAGCGATCCGATCGGGCTGGCAGGCGGACTCAATCTCTATCAGTACGCGCCGAACCCCGTCGAATGGATAGACCCGTGGGGATGGGTGTGCGGCAAGGCATTCAATCGCAGGAACCGCATCACCAGCCGTTGGGTAAAGACCCTGACCGGAAAGAAACCAGGCGAAGTGGATGCCTTCCTTCGGCAGAAGGGATACACGCCGAGCGTCCACCAGACCAGTCCCACGGCAACGCCGCATACTCGCTACACCAGGGTCACAAAGGCCGGCAGCAAGGATGTCCTCGACTATCACCCGGGCGGCCCCAACGCGATCCACAAGTCGGATTATTGGAAGGTCTACAGAGATGGGCAGGTGCAAGGCCGCATCGGCCATGGAGGCTTTACCAACTACAACAAGATCGTCGACAGCCCCGTCTATGTCGACGGCATCCTGATGAACACACCTATCTGAATCCAAAGCATGAAACTGACAAAAGACATCGTCCCTGGCAAATCGCTCGGCGGCATTGCACTGCAAAGCCCAGTTGATGCGGTGATCGAGGGACTTCGGAGCCACCATGTGCTGGAAGTCTCCGATGGCATCGTGTCCATCGACGATGGGCTTGTCACTATCGGCTACGACGAGAGGCGAACGATCTACTCGGTGATGTGCAATTCCGGGTTCGAAGGCCGCTATGAGGGCAAGCTTTGGGCTGGAATGACGGTCAGTGAGGTCTTGAAGAACTCTACTACTCAGGTAGCATGGGGAGGTGCAGTGGTGGTGGACGGAATCGAAGGCATTGGCCTGCCACTGCCTGATGGCTTCGACGACTTCGATCAACTCACGGATCACCTGCCGCTGGACCATGTGTTCGAGTACCTGTCCGTCTTCTTGATCTGAGGGTGATCACACTCATACCCAGAGTCGCCTCGGATCGCTGTTCCTCCTGGCAGCACCAGAAGTTGATGAGAAAGATCACTACGACACCCTGGGTCTACGCCTACTCGACCTGCGCACGACGGTGGTGGTTTTGGCAAGGCTCGTAATCATGAGGCAGGCCCTGATGCAGCCCTTTCTTGGATCGGCACTTCTCGGCACCGTTCTCGCCACCACGCCAGTCCTTGCTGTTTCACGCGACCTGCCGCAGGCCATCACGCCGGACAAGAGCCCGACGCTGACCGTGGCGGATTTCCTGCGCGGCATGGAGGTACTGAGCAAGATCGGGCCTGTGCGTGCGGAACAAGACCCGGCATACGTCTCGGCCCTTCGCGGACTGACTCACATCGGGGAATCCTATCGGGTGGATTACGAGAAGGCCAAGAGTGCGGGCACGACGCTCGACAGTTGCCCCGTCGGTGGCCTGAAGATGACCACCGATACGCTGGTTCCCTTTCTACTGCGCCTGCCGCCCGAGCAGCGCTCGATGCCGATGGACAAGGCATTCCGTCTGCACATGCGCGAACTCTATCCATGCCCCGCCACAGGCGAAACACCGTAGAGTCGTCTGAATGTCATGGGCTGCTGCTGACCACGGAGATCTAGAAATCGCTCGGCCAGTTGGAGAAAGCCCATCTATTGCTGCGTGGGGTAGGCCATTTCCCAAAGCAGGAACGTCGCAAAGCATGGTGAAAGTCCGCCGCATCGGACGCGAGGAACAACGAGTTCGCGCACAGAGCAGCATGGCCCATGAAAAAGCCGCCTCGAGGGCGGCTTTGGGAACATGGTCGTGAACTCTTACGCGGTCCACGCTACGGCAAATTCTTTTGCATGAAGCCATTGTTGTTTTTCTCGTCGTAGTGACTTCGACGCGCTGGCATGAGATTCAGCTTGCCTGGCTAGGCAGTACCCAAGATCCTTGAGTGGCCGAGGGATTGTAGCAGGCGAGGCTCTATCTGCCCGCTGTGCCAGCCTTGCTGGGGCATGGAGGCCGCTTCCGCCCTGGATTGCTGGTGCGACCCTCCGGCTCTCTAGGCTTTGGGGTCAGGCCGCCCAATACCGCCGGGCTTTCGCGGAGAACCCGAATGCATAGGCCCACCACACCAGCAACACCGGCATGACGATGAACTGGACAAACAGGCCACCGGATCGCTGTGCCTCATTGTCGTAAGCCGTCGTGTCGGATGCAAAGATGCCCGTGACCGCGAGAAGCGCCAGCGCCAGCAGGCCCAACCAACGTCCCCATCGCTTTCGCTTGAAGATGCCTACCAGCACGATGACGATCACTCCCAGTATCGCGAGGCGCAATCCAACACCCAGCAGGATGCTCCATTGACTCGGAATCTGGCGGATGTACGGTGCAAGCAGAAAAATGAACCGCACTATTCCGACCGCGAGCGCCGTTCCGGTCAGTGCCAGGAGGATCAATAGAAGCCATGCTGAGATGGGGCGTGGACTGAGCTTCTCTTTCCCGGATGAGGCGACGAAAGAGCTCTCCGGAGGGATGTAGGGGTTTCGTTGCATAGGAGACGCCTGTTGCGGGAGAAGTAGATGCTAAGGCTCGTCGGGGCTGCGACTAGCGACGGACTTGTCCGCATAGTGAAGTTCGACCGCTGGTCGGTATGCGGCTATACATTTCGACGATTCGGACCGATGACCGCCTGTGACTTGCCAGCGCCAACTGTCTCTACAGATGACTTCCAGATTCCTGCTCGCGCGCCATCCCAGAGTGGCTATCGCCAAGGAAGGGTCCGCCCAGCAAGCAGGCACATCACCAACCCTGCGTGGCCCAAACTCGCGTGCGACCTGTCGCCCGCTGGCGCGCTCAACGGCCCGAATGACATCTAGTGTTAGTGCCAGCGCAATCGAGATCAGCGGTGGCTCAGTTCTACTTCGGCGCGGACACCTGGAGCCATTGCTGCAGCTGCACGAGTACACCTGGTTGTCCGAGCATGTGAAGGAACGCCCGTGTTTGGCTGTGTATCGCGGCGGGCCGCGCCTGTTCGGCACCGATGCGGCCGCCAAGCTGATCGCGCAAGACCGACGCCCCACCTCCGCCTTCTTCGACTTCGATCCCAAGGGACTTTCGATGGCCGCCTCGGTGCCGCGACGGGAAGCCCTCTGCTTGCCGCCATGGCGGGCGTTACGTGAGGCTGCTTTGGAGCAGAAGCGCACAGTGCTGTACACGAATTCGTACCAGCACAGCCGCGCCCATCTCGACTCCTCAGATGATATCGAGATCGTTTTGGCTTGGAGTCGCATGCGCAGCCTTGCTACAGGCCTGAATCAGGAGGGTTTTCCCCGCTGAGCGGGCCACTCGCTCGGTTCATCCGGCCTCGAAGATTCGACGTGGGTTTAAAGCTGCCTGCGAAAGGGGTGTTGAATTCCGCCGATCTCTGACCCTAGGGGGGTGCGGATAAAAACTTGGACTGGTTTTATGCCGCAAGTCCAAGGCTCACCCGGTATTCGATAGGGCTGAGGCAGCGGGAATGTTGCCAACGCCGCCCGCACCTCCTCCAGCGCCCCAGTAGTGGCGCCACGGTTTGCGTGGTGGTAGGTCGACTCATGAAGGCGCGGTGCATGGGGCAAAGACCGGCGCCAAGGGCATTCGGCGACGTCGCCCTGATCAGGTCACAGTCAAGTTATCCATCGCAATTCCCAAATGCTTAAAACCTGAGTGAGATGCAGGGCCTTTACTGCTCGTCCTAAACAAATCACGCCCCAGCTGGATGAGTTGCCCTGAACCGGTGGTTCGCCCGCGTTGGGTGGGCCCGGCCTCGGGGAGGTGGCCTCCTGACGCGGTTGCCACTTGGCGGTTCTCCGGAATCGTCGAGGCTGTAAATGGTTGCAATCGTCAGTGGCAATAGTCTGGGCCTGAGCCTGAGCTCGTTGGCTACCCTGGGACAGCGAGCTCAGTTGGGCACGGCGGGGCAAGGGCGCAGCGGTGAGCAGTCGTTCGTCAACATCGCCAACGGCAACCTTGTGCTGCAGGATCGAGACGATGTGCTCATGGGGCGTGGGCTCAACGTGCAGGCCGTGCGTACCTACAACAGCCAGGGCTCGTTCGGCGACGACAACGGCGACAACTGGAGTGTGGGCGCCTTCGGCCAGAAGGTCGTCCTGACTTCCGGCGCCGTGGGGGCTGCGGGCAGTACCCTGACGCGCACCGACCGCGACGGTGCCCAGGCTGTGTATGCATGGGATGTCGCCCAAGGGCGCTACATCAGTACCGCTGGCTCCGGTGCCTTCGACACCATCGACTATTACAGCGGCTCTTCAGAATTCGTTTGGATCGACGGTGATACGGGCCGCAGCGAGCGCTATCAAGCCAGTGGTGTGGGTCGTTTGCTCTACACGATGGACACCGATGGCAACTATGTCGTTTACGCGTACAACGCCAATGACACTGTGCGTTCGGTTACCCAGGCAAACGGCGACGCTCAATACTACGACTACAGCGGGGTCAATCTCACCCAGATCCGTACCGTCTCAGGCGGCGTCGCCACCACCACTGTCCGCTACGCGTACGACGCCAGCAACCGTCTGTCGCAAGTCATCGTCGACCTCTCGCCCGACGATAACATGGTGTCGGACAACAACATCTACGTCACCACCTACACCTACGACGGCGCGAGCAAACGCGTGGCCAGCGTCACCCAGAGCGACGGCACGAAGCTGAGCTTTACCTACGTGCAAGCCGGTGGCATCTTCAAGGTCGAAACGGTCACGGACGCTCTTGGCGCGATCACCCGCTTCAGTTACGACATCGTCAGCAACACCACGACCGTTACCGATCCCCTAGGCGCCCAGTCGGTCTACCTTTACGACGCCCAGGGCCAGTTGACCCAGGTGCGCAACGGCGTTACCTACGCCAACGCCAGCGGCCTGAGCCAGATCAGCTACCTGTACGACTCGCAGGGCAATGTCACCCTCGTCACCGATGGCGAAGGCCACAAGGTCACGCTGCAGTACGACGACCACGGCAACCTGACGAGGGAAATCGATTCGGCCGGTGATACCCGCGTGCGCACCTACGACAGTGCCAACCAGCTGCTGACCGATGCGATCTACGCTGACGCGGCCGTGGCGGATCGCGGTGTGTTCAACAAGGACGCGGCGCTGCCCGAAGTCACGCGCTATGTCTATGCGCCCGGCAATATCAACCGAATGCGCTTTGCGGTCACCCCGCAGGGCAACGTCACCGAATACCGCTACGACGCTTACGGCCAGCGCACGAGTGTCATCACTTATACCGGCGCGACCTATGACACGACAGCTCTGGCCCTCACCGAGGCGCCGACGGAGCTCAATCTGATCGGCTGGGTGTCCGTCCAGGACCTGACTCGCACCGAGCTCACTGAACTGGTCTATGACGCCCGGGGCCAGTTGAGCCGCAGCACGACCTATGGGGCCACCGCTGCGGACGGCCTGGGAGTAGCCGAGACCGGTGCGACCACCCAGTACATCTACGACCCGCGTGGGCTGCTGCTGCAGAAGATCGAGCCGGCAATGGCACCCGATGGAACCGGTGCCGTCACTACCTATACCTATGACGGCCTGGGCCGCGTGCTCAGCGTCAGCGCACCATCACTCGATGGCGGCGCGACGGCCAATACCACGATCACCAGCTACGACGACGCCAACGGCAAGACCAGCGTGGCCATTGCCAGCGGATTGGTCACCGTGTCGGCCTACGACAAGGCCGGACGCCTCGTCAGCGTGACCCAGCAAAGCGCCGGTACCGGGGTGCTAGGCACCACCAGCTACGCCTACGACAAGGATGGCAATCTGCTGATGACGCAGGACCCGACAGGCGTGCGCAAGTGGATGCTGTACGACGAGGCGGGCCGCAAGATCGCGGACATCGATGCCACGGGTGCGGTGATCGAGTACGTCTACAACGCCAACGGGCAGTTGCGCGAGACGATTGCCTATGCAACGAAGCTCGGTGCGGTGCAGTTGGCCCAGTTGGTCGACGGCTCGGGTAAGCCGACCACGGCATGGACGCCGAGCAACACGACGACCAGCTTGGCGGCCCTGCGCCCCGCTGGCACTTCTCACGACCAGAAGGTCTGGCGCTTCTACGACACGGCCAACCGGCTTGCGTGGCAGGTGGATGCATTGGGGTACGCGACGCGGACGACCTATGACGGAGCCTCGCGTATCCTGAGCGTGACGCAGTTGGCCAATCCGATCGACGTGAGCCAACTCGGCAGCGGAGCGAACATCGAGTTGCTCGTGAATCCGGCGACCGTGGGGGGGATCTCGCTCGGGGTCGGAGCAGCATCGGCTCCGTTTGGCTCACAAGCAACGTTGACGGCCGCAATCGAGGGCTCGAATCCCGGTGGCATGGTGACTTTCTTCGCAGGGGAAACGGTCATCGGCAGTGCGATGGTCGTGAACGGTGTAGCCACACTGGTCACGAACGAGTTGCCGATAGGCGTGAACAGCATTCGGGCTGCGTATTCAGGGGATGTGCAAAGACCCGCGAGCATTTCGCCGATCGTGCAGAAGACGATCACGGGGGCGACTACAGATGTCATGCTGGAGTTCTCGCCGTACATGCCGACCTATGGTGATGCAGTCACGATCTCGGCGGCGTTGACCACGACCTTGCCGCCTGGGTTGGCGGCCGCCACAGGCGAAGTCAAGTTCTACAGCGGTACGACGCTCATCGGGACAGCCACGGCCGTGAATGGGCTGGCGGCACTGACTCTATCGAGCCTGCCTGTAGGCGTCTGGGGCATCCGGGCCGAGTACGCTGGTGATGCGGCGCATGCACCCACTGCAGCGTCACGAGCGCTGACCGTGAAGCTGGCTCCTACGATCACGAAGCTGGAAAGCACGGTCGCGAATGGCTCCGGAATTACGCTGGCTGCCAACGTCAAGTCTCAGGGCGAAGCCTCGGTATCGCTTACAGGCACGGTGACTTTCTATAGCGGAACGGTCGCGCTTGGAACGGCGACAGTTGTCAATGGCATCGCGGTACTGCAGTTCAGTGGTTACACGCCGGGGCTTGCCGATGCGCCTTTCAGGGCCGTATATGGTGGCGATGCGACGAATGAGGGCAGTAGCACGGTCAATGCTTCCGGGCAGGCCCTTCCTTCGCCAACCACCGTGGTGCTTGCCACTTCTGCAACAGCGACGAGGCAAGGCAACCCCTTGACTCTGACCGCGAGCGTCACAGGGGCTGCACCGAGTGGCCTGGTGACGTTCTTTGCAGGAGGCGCACTGCTGGGCACGGCCTCCGTGATCAATGGACAAGCCGTGCTGACGACGGCGCTGTTGCCCGTTGGTACGAACATGGTGCTGAGCGCCGCCTACTCTGGAGATACGATAAATCAGGCCAGCGTGATCACGCAGGGGCCGACGCTTCAAGTCTCACAGTTTGCGTCTTCGCTTGAGCTTGGTGAGACGTTGACTGCGGATCAATCGATCTTTTCTCCGAGCGGCCGCTACCAGCTTATCTTCCAGCGCGATGGCAACCTCGTTGTCTACGACCGCAAGGAGAGCATGCAGGCGGTCTGGCATACCCAGACCGGTGGTTCAGGTGCCACGCGCGCGTTCTTCCAGCCCGACGGGAATCTCGTGGTCTACAAGAACGTCAACGTGGATGTTCCGGTCTGGAACTCTGGCACCTGGAATCAAGGGGCTCAGCGACTCTACCTGCAGGACGATGGCAACCTGGTAATCAGAACAGCAGACGGCACACCGAAATGGTGGAGTGGAGTCGACACGGTTACGGGAACCTCCACTCCTGGATGGATGCCGGGCGTCAATCCCCCTGCCGTTCAACCCGGCATGGTTCTCCTGACATCTCCCGGTGCCACCACGGACCGAGTTCAGATCAGCGCCAGTGTGTCCGGCGTACCGTCGCCCACCGGGACCTTCAGCATCTTTGAAGGACAAACCCTGATTGCAGCTGGTCGAGCAGGCAGCAGCAATACTCTTACGTTGCCGCTCCTGTCCCCTGGGACACACTCCTTGACGGTGATATATGCCGCCGATGCAGGCGGTAGTTCGGCCTCCGGCACGCTGCAACTCAACGTTCAGCCAGCCGCCACGATCCTCAGCCTCAGATCGTCGATTGCCGTGAGCGTTCTTGACGTACCCGTCACACTTTCTGCAAAGCTCACGAGAGCAGGAACATGGGACTTCGGCAGTCCGCCTTTGACCGGCACGGTCACGTTCTATCGCAACGGAGCCTTCATCGGGACCGGGACTGTACTGGATGGCGTGGCCACTTTGACGGTGAGCAACCTGCCGCTTGGCGAGAGCAATGTCACGGCCACCTATTCAGGTGATGCGAACTACAACGGGACTTCCTCGGGCACTACCCAGGGAATCTGGGCCTCCACGCAAGCGACTCCCACGACGACCTTGCTGACGACTTCTCAGTCATCCGTCGCCTATGGGTCGCCGATTACCTTGACTGCGACAGTTGCATCGGCACTGGGGACGCCATTGGCGACGGGCACAGTCGACTTCTATAGCGGGGGGCAGTTGCTGGGGACCGCTGCGATTGTCAATGGACAAGCCAGCTGGACGACAACCCAGCTACCGCTAGGCATGGCGAATTTGCGCGCCGTTTACCAGGGTGATGGCACGAACGCATTCAGTGCTGCAACTGCCCAGCAGCCGGTCGCCAAGGCCGCCACCACGATCACGCTGGATCCGCCCGTGAGGCCAGCTGAAACCGGAAACCCCATCGTCTTCGGTGCGCAGATTTCAGGAGGTGCTTCCGGGGGGATGGTGGCGTTCTTCAGCGGGACAACCCATCTTGGCACGGCCTATGTGGTGAATGGGCGAGCGGAGGTGAAAACCTACTACCTTCCGTCGAACGCTGCTGTCCGTGCCGTCTATTCGGGGGACACCAACTATCTGTCCAGCGTTACTGCCCAGAGTTTGAGCGTGCCAGTTGGAACTGGAGGCGTCGCGCCTTCAGTTAATACAACTGTCATGCAGATCACGGACGGGGGGACTGGCGAGGTCGGCTATCCAGCGCAACAGCAGCTCATATTTGGGGTTGGCAGCACTCCCTTCAGTACCGGCATCTACAGCGTCTTTGACAATGGACAACTGATAGGCAGCTTCCTTGCGGGGGATGTGTCGAGTCAAGCTGTCAATGGAAAATTCACGGCGCTGATTCAGCGGCTTTCCGTTGGCAATCACTCCCTGAGTGTGATGCACTCGGGCGGGGCAGATGGCATTGTTACGCGGACGCGCATTAAGACAGCGGTGATTTCTCTCGCCGCGACGGAGGTCAAACTCGACACAAGCAGGCCGCAGGCGGCAGTCGGTGCGCCTCTGACGATCACTGCCCGTATCGCCCCAAGCTCGACTCAGGCAACCTACTACGCCAGTCTCGGATTCACTTTCGAGGGGCCGCCCGCCGGCGGGACGGTGACGTTTTACCGTGATGGCGTCGCCATTGGGACCGGAACCGTCGTCAACGGCGTGGCAAGTTTGACGGTGAGCAATCTTCCCGCTGGGACGCTGAACATCACCGCCAGCTATGCCGGCGATACGAATTACAAGACATCCACTTCCAGCAGCCTCTCTCAGGTGATCGTTGCGCAGCCGGTTGCGAGTTCCGTCGCGCTTGTTGCCTCCCCGGGCTCCCAAGTGAGTGGATCGCCTGTCGATCTCGTGGCGACGGTCGCGGGGCAAGGAAGACCGGAGGGTGGCACCGTCAGTTTCTATGATGGCGCGAGGCTGCTGGGCTCGGTGGCGTTGATCAACGGCCGAGCAACGTTAAAGGTGAGCGACCTGGATGCAGGCTCACATGCTGTCCAGGCGGTGTATTCCGGCGATGCCAACAACGCGAGCTCGAATGTGGTCGCCAACGTGACGATCACAAAAGCCCCGGCGACGTTGACCAATCTGACGCCTGCTTCGATCGCTAGCGACGGGACGCTGTCGGTGAGCGTCAACGGCGCGGGATCGGGCGGACTGGTCGCCTTCTACATAGGCACACGTCTCCTCGGGGCGGCAAACGTGCTCAATGGCGTGGCAACGCTTTCCGGTGTGCTCATTCCTCCTGGCTCCCATACCGTCGTCGCTGCCTACACTGGCAATGCGAGCTTTGCCGACGGCGAGGTCAGCTTCACCCAAGCGGTTCAGGGCGAGCCGATGAGCACAGTCTATGCCTCGCTGGACATCCAGCAGGACCGCACTGTCACCGAGCTGTACAACCGCGACGGGCGCCTGCAGGGCACCCTGGACGCCGAGGGCTACCTCACCGAATACAAGTACAACGCTGCGGGCAAGCTGACCCAAAGCATTCGTTACGCCAACCGATCGGCGAACTTCACCAGCCTGTCCGCGCGGATCACGGCCATTGCCATCGCGCGCGCCAGCTACAACCTCAGCGGCCTGCGTCCCGGCACCAACGGTGCAGACATCAACAGCTACAACTTCTACGATGCCCAAGGACGCATCGTCGGACAGGTCGATGGCGAAGGCTATCTCACTGAAACCACCTATGACACCCGCGGCAACGTCACCCAGGTGATCCGCTATGCCTTCAAGGCAGGTGCAGTGGGCAGCAGCTCCACCTTGGCAAGCATCCGGCCGTCCAGCTATGCGCTGGACCAGATCACCACGCAGACCTGGAACGATGCCGGTCAACTGGTCAGCCGAAGGAACCACGAACTCACGCTCACCCAGTTCGTCTACGACAGCGTCGGCCGGCTCGTGCAAACCACCACTGCGGCGGGCACCGCCGACGAGCGCGTCAGCCGCGCGCGTTACGACATCCAGGGCCGCCTTATCGGGGAGCTCGATGGCCGCGGCAGTGACGTCGTGGCCTTGAATGATGCGTTCGCCCTGTGGACTGCCAACGGCACGACTCATGCCTACGACGCGGCGGGCCGTCGCACCAGCACCACCGACGCCAACGGCCACCGAACACTTTTCTTCTACGACCCCATCGGCCGCCTGCGCTACACCGTCAATGCCCTGGGTGAAGTCACTGAGAGCAAGTACAACGCGCTTGGCCAACTCGACGAACAGCTCGTCTACGGCACCCGTGTCGATGCCGGCACCCTCGGAGCCTCCACGCCCGGCGGCTTGAACACCGCAGTCTTGGCCAGCCAGCTCGCCGCGGTGGCCGACGCCGCCAAGGACACGCACGTCCTGCATACCTACACCGCCACCGGTACCGAAGCCAGCACCACGGACGCCTTGGGTAGCACCACCAGCTATTCCTACAACGCTTTCCGCGAAGCCATCGCCAGCAGCTATGCACTGAAAAGCGGCTACGTCGTCACCGACACCACCGCCTACGACCGCCGCGGTCTGGCAATGAAGCGCGTGAGCGACGCTGCCTCTCTCGCCATCACGCAGCGCAAAACCTATGACGCCTTTGGACGCGTCGTTGAAAGTTTCGATGGCAACAACAATCGGAGCCAGACTGCCTACGACCGGTTGGGCCGAGTAGTTACTACCACCGATGCGCTCAACGGTCAGCACGAGATCGGATACGACGGCTTCGGCCGCGTGATCGGGACAAGCGACGCCTTCGGCCAACGGACCTACTACAGCTACTACCCGACGGGCCGCAGCACCACCGTCACGACCCCTGAAGGTGTGGTTGTGACCACGGTGCACAATCGTCTGGGACAAACCCAGAGCATCACCGACGGGCGCGGCAACGTCACAACTTACCGCTACGACAAGAGCGGCAACCTGTTGCAGACATCGGCTGCGCTGGACGCCAACACGACCGTCACCACAGGCGCCACCTACGACAAGACGGGTCTCAAGCTCACCAGCACCGATGCCAATGGTGTCATCACCAACTACACCTACGACGCGGCCAATCGGCTGCTGACCCGCACGCTCGACCCCACGGGCCTGCACCTCACCACCGCCTACGCCTACGACGCTAAGGGTCAGGCTGTCAGCGTCACCGATCCACGTGGTGTGGTCACAAGCATCGAGTTCGACCTTGCCGGTCAGACCGTGCGTCAGGTGGTCGACCCCACGGGTCTGCACCTCACGACCAGCTACACCCACGACACTACGGGCAAGGTGCTGACGGTAACGGACCCGAACGGCAATGTCACCGCCTACACCTACGATGGCGCCGGCCGGCGCATCAAGGAACAGGTCGATCCCTCGGGTCTGAACCTCACGCGCAGCTACGAGTACGACGCGGCCAACAACGTCACCCGCGCGATCGACGCCAACGGCAACGCCACGCGGTATGCCTACGACGCCAACAATCGCCTGGTCTTCACGCTGGACGCGCTCGGTAATCTCTCCAGGCAGGAGTACGACGCTGAAGGGCAGGTGACCCGTCGCACTTCCTATGCGGTGCCCATCGACACGACCGGCCTGGGCAGTGCCCCAACCGTTGCGCAGATCCAGGCCAAGGTGGTGGTCAGTACCGGCTCCGATGTGGTCGAGAGCCGCCGCTACGACCGCGACGGCCGCCTGCGCTTCAGTGTGGATGGCACTGGTGCCGTCGTCCAATACACCTACGACGAGACCAACAACGTCGTCGAGACACGGGCCTATGCCAACCGCATCAACCTGGCAGGCTGGAACATCGCCGGCGATCCGCCTGTCACCGCCGATGCTGCACGCGACGAGCGCGTGCGCACCGTCTACGATGCGCTCAATCGGGCCGTCTGGAAGGTCGACGGCGCCGGTAGCGTGGTCCAGAACTTCTACGACGCCAACGGCAACGTTACCGAATCGCGCGCCTACGCGACAGCACTGACCGGGGCAGCCTTCAATAGTTGGAATGGCACATCCGCGCCTGCGGTTGTGGCCGACGCAACCCGCGATCAGCGCATCCGCACTGTCTACGACACGATCAACCGCGGCACCTGGAGCGTCGATGCGCTGGGCAACGTCACGCAGCGCACCTACGACGCCGCCGGCAACGTGCTCACCCGGCAAAGCTACGCGACGCCCCTCACGGCGGCCGCCCTGGCTGCCTGGGATGGCCGTACGGCCCCCTCGCCGGTGGCGGACCTCGCGCACGACCAGCGTGTGCGCAATGTCTACGACGCAGCCGGCCGGCTGACCTGGAGCGTGGACGGCATCGGCGCCGTCAGCAAGACCGAGTACGACGCCAACGGCAACGTCACGCGCCGGATTCAGTACGCCAGTCCGGTGGCCGAAGGCGGCGATCCGGCCGACGTGGCATCCAGCCCGTCCGACCGGACCACCACCTATTTCTACGACGCGTCCAACCGCCAGACCTGGCGCGTCGATGCGCTCGGTGCAGTGACGCACCTGCAATATGACGGCAACGGCCAGGTGGTCGATCAGCGCAGCTACGCGAACACGGTCAACCCGGGCGATGCGGCGAGCGCAGCCTCGCTGGCCTCGGCCCTTGCGGGCAAGGCCGACGATGCGCATGACGTGCGTATCCGCAATGTTTACGACGCGGCTGGCCGCCTGACATGGCAGGCTGACGGCACGGGGGCAGTCACGGGCTCGACGTACGACGGTACGGGGCGCCTAGTGCGCCAGGTGCAGTACGCCACACCCGTTGCAGCCAGCGCGTTGCCTTCCAGCGCGGTGGCCAGTGGCACCGATCGCATCACCGTGTTCGCACATGACGGCGCGGGCCGGCGCACTTTCGCGGTCGACGCGCTGGGCGGCGTGACGCGGACCGTCTACGACGCGTTCGGCAATGTGACATGGCAGGTGGGCTACGCCAACCCGGTCACAGCTCCGGGTACTGCCACGACTTATACCGAGGCCGCCTTGCAGGCCGCCGTCTCGGCCAATGCCGGTGCCGACCGCGTCCAGCGCTTCGCCTACGACCAGGCCAACCGCCAGGTCTTCTCTGTCGATGCCCTGGGTGGCACGACCGAGTCGACCTATGACGGTCTGGGTCAGACCGTCCAGAGCCGCCGCTATGCGAAGGCGATCGATACCACCGGGCTGAGTACTGTCGCCAGTGCAGGCGATATCCGCGCGCGCACGGCCGCCGATGCCAACAACGACCGGGTCTCGCGCCAGGTCTTCGATGCGGCGGGGCGCGCGGTCTATGGCCTCGATGCCATGGGCTTCGTGACCAGGACCGACTATGACGGCCTCGGACAAGTGCGCCAGACCGTTCAATACGCGCTGTCCATCCCGTCAGCTACCGCCAATACTGCCGCTGCCATCGCGGATGCTGTTGTCGAAGCACCCGGCGACCGAGGCAAGACCTTCCAGTACGACGCGGGGGGCCGTGTCGTCTCCAGCGTCGACGCCATGGGCTTCACCGAATCGTGGGGCTTCGATGTGCTGGGCAACAAGACCAGCTACACCAACGCCAAGGGTGCTGTCTGGACCTATGCCTACGACCAGCGCGGGCGCATGGTGCGCGAGGAATCTCCGCAGGTGGCGCTCACGGCCGTCGTGCCCGGCGCGGACGGGCGGTTGCAGGTGGATGCCGGCTCCAGCGGCATCGGCAACGTCGTCACGGAGCTGGCCTACGACAGTTTTGGCAATCTGAGCCGCCGCACCGAGGGCGTCGGGCGCCCCGAACAGCGCACCACGGTCTATGGATACGACCAGGTCGGACGCCAGGTCAAGGTGACCTATCCGCCCGTGGGCGTCTACAACGCCGCGAGCGACGGTTTCTCCGTCGAAGGCCTGGATGGTCGCCATGACACCGTCCAGACGCTCTACACCGAGACCACCTACGACACTCTCGGCAATGCCGTCGCCAACCGCGACATTGGCGGCAACT